>JARJMZ020000035.1 GCA_029335875.2 Thermoprotei archaeon
TTTTCTAGAGTAAAATCTCTAGGGTTCTTGGTTAACATGTATTTAAACAAGAACATAATAGTGCTTGAGAACAATGAGAACTTAAAGTCATTTTAAGACCCCCCACAATACCCACCCTTAACAAGCCCACCCCCATGATTGACCATCAAAGGTGGACACAGGGCAGCCCCAGTGGTGGCTACAGCTGGGGCCTCGGCGAACCCGTGATCTGTGAGTGGGCTGAGGGGCTGGGCCCAATATCATGGTGGTATGCCTATGGTATTGGGTACCGGCGACTACTTTGAAGAACCCTCTAATGCCTGGGATATGAGTATTTGTTGAGGGTCGTGTTCTCTTATACAGTTTTAGTTTTTAATTGGGGGTTTTACTCTTAAAATGGTTAATAGAAAGGACAAGTGTTCTATAGTTTAGGTTCACTTTAACTTTTATTAGGGGGATCCAAAGATATTTAGGCCGGAAGATTTGCTGGGAGGGATAGCTGGGTTTGCTGTACCATGTTGGTATAATTCCCGACGGTAATAGGAGGTGGGCTAGGCTTAGAGGTTTAAGCCTGCGCGACGCTTACGACGCTGGCTATTTGAAGCTTAAGAGGGTTCTAGAGTGGCTTCTAGATTTCGATGTTAAAAACGTGTCCATATATGCTATGAGCCGGGAGAACTGTATGTATAGGGGGGAGGCGGAGAAGAGGATCCTATACAGTATCTTGGGTAGAGCTCTAAAGGAGGTTAGGGGCGAGCCTCTCCTCAAAAGGCACAATGCGAGGGTCGTGGTAACAGGAGATTTGAGCATGATGCCGGAGCATTTAAGGGTGGAGATAGAGCGCCTTAGAGAGGAAACCATAGATGGGGGGGAGAAGCTGATCAATATAGGCCTCTGCTATAGCCTGGAATGGGAAATAAAAGCTTATAAAGGGGATAAGCTCCCCTCCCTTAACATACCTCAAATAGACTTAGTTATAAGAACTGGGGGGATGAGAAGAATAAGCGGCTTCTTCCCCCTCCTAATAGAGTATGCAGAGCTCTACTTCACAGACACCCTGTGGCCAGACTTCAGCAGGCAAGAACTCGCCGAGGCTATAGACTGGTTTTATAAGCAGAAGAGGAACTTCGGCAGGTAAAGCCTAAGCCTTTAACACTCTAAGGAGGAGCTCTAAAAGGCCTGCTAGAGCGGCGCCCACCACAATGTTCGGTATGAACTTACTATAGAGTAGAGATTGGAGGAGCCCCTCAGCCAAGCTCGCAACCCCCTCCTCAAGGCTTTTATCAAGGCTGACTCCAAGGCTGTGGAAAGCTGAGGCCACGAAAACCATTACAACCATAATGGCTATTGAGCTTAAAACCCTGATGTCGCCCCTGACAAGCTCCCTTAAAACTCTATCTACCAACACGTAAAGTGACGCCCCTAGGAGCGCTATGGGGATCCCGAGGCCTAGAAAGCTTATAACAGCCTCTCGCATGCCCCAGCTAGAGTATGAGTAGTAGGTTATGAAGCCGCCGCCAGCCACGAATATGAGGAAGATCGCTAGGGAGGCTAACTTCATATAGGGCATCTCCCTCAAATCGCCTACCATTGATTTCAGTGCCGAGACCATTACACCTTCTAGTCCAAACCCTCTAACTAGCAGTACTAGGCCGAGTATGAGGATCGCTATCTTCAAGGCTTCTAATAGTAGGTTGAATAGAGATAGGAGGGCTATAATGGCTAGGATTAAGCCTGGAACCCCTAAAGTGTACTTTGAGAACCTCGGCTCCGACAAGACTTTCCTAAAATATTTTAACAGGAGAGCGTAACTAGCTTCTATAGAGGCGTGCTGCTCAACCACAATCCTCTTAACCGCTGCTATGGGAGCTATATCGCTCAAGATCTCCGCAACCATGACCTCATCTAGCCCATCACCAACTATGTAAAGCTCGGGCTCAGGATTATAGTTTCCTACGAGCTCCTTAACCCTCTCCTTTATTTTAACCTGGGCTTCAACAATATCATACCTATAGCCACCCACTATTACAATATCAGGGTCTAAGCCTCTAGCTTTAAGTTTCCTGTAGAGGCTTAAACCCGAGAATATTGCGTTTAAATCGGCGTCTTCAGGTCTCTCCTCAGAGTATTTTAACGCTGCCCTTAAAACCTCTTCCTCCCCCCTAACAATGCTAACTCCCAGTACGTCTGAGATGTCGTCATCAAGGTCAACTACTATAATGAGGGGTTTAGTTCCAGACATAGCCCTACCTCTTCTCCTTAAAATGCTATAGCCGTTTTAAGGGTAAAAACTTTTAACCTAAGAATGGAGAACAAGGGAAATAATAAAGTCGTTATACCGTCATGTGGGCTCCTGGGGGTTTACAGGTTTCTCCTGGGCTCTCAAAGTATTGGCTATTGTTGCAGCTAAATGTTGGGGTTTGGTATACCACTTATCATAAGTGTATTTTTTGCCTTTATAGGAGAGCTCTACGTAGTCTTTAAAGTCTTTAATGTACATAACAACATCCTTTTCTCTCACAATGTTGATCGAGTCTCTGCCAGCGCTAGCTACCCTTAACCCATACTTAGCTACCTCCTCTTTTATCAAGTCCCTCAACTGCTCTAGATACTCGCTCATTCCATTCACCTAGGGTTTTTTCCGCTAGAAAAGTTTTAATACGTTAATGAAACCCTAAACAGGGTTTACCGCATTAAAGGAGCTAAACTTAAAGCTCAACCTTTGGGATCCCACGGTATTCCATTATGTTCTAAGGTCTAGCATTGAACCCCTCCTAGCTCTTAACATAGCTAAAACTCCGTCAAGCATGAATTTAAAGAATTTACTCGCTTTCGTAATGAAATAGAAAAATTTATATATTTTATTATACAACAGTTTTACATGGTGTCCTAGATGATGAAGCTTGAAGATATAAAAACCATAACCGTAGTTGGCGCAGGCACTATGGGCCATGGCATTGCGGAGCTCGCTGCAATGGCCGGGTACAGAGTTTACCTAGCCGATATTAACATGGATATTTTGAGAAACGCGCTGGATAGGATTAGGTGGAGCTTGGGGAAACTTTCCGAGAGGGGGCTCCTTAGAGAGTCCATAGAATCTGTGATGTCCAGGATAACCCCTGTAGTCAACGTTACAGTTGAAGGAGCTTTCTCAGAGGATCTAGCTAGAGCCCTTTCAGAGAGCCAGGTCATGATTGAAGCTGTGCCCGAGAAGCTCGACCTTAAACAGTCCCTCTTCGCCTTCGCAAGCCGGCATGCTGCGGAGAACGCTGTACTCGCCACTAACACTAGCAGCCTACCTATAACTGAGATAGCTGGAGCTACGGGGAAGCCTGAGAGAGTTGTGGGCATGCACTTTTTCAACCCGCCTGTCTTAATGCCTCTCGTCGAGGTGATTAGAGGGGAGGCTACTAGCGATGAGACCGTTAAACTAGCCGTGGAGCTTGCGCGGAAGATGGGTAAGACCCCTATAGTTGTTAATAAGGATGTGCCGGGCTTCATAGTTAACAGGCTGCTCGGCAGGCTCATGAACGTGGCTTGTTTCCTAGTAGATAAGGGAGTGGCTACAGTCGAGGAAATAGATTCTACGGTATTCTACACTCTAGGACTTCCTATGGGGATTTTCGAGCTAGCAGACTACAGCGGCATAGACGTCTTCTACCTAGTAACCACTGCTATGACTGAGAGGGGCTTCCAGGTAGCCCCCTGCACTCTGTTCGAAGAGAAGTTTAAATCTGGTAAGTACGGGGTTAAGAGCGGCGAGGGCTTTTACAAGTATCCTGAGGCTGGCAAGTTTGCGAAACCCTCTCACAAGAGGGAGCTCGCCGGCAAGGTAGATCCTGTGATGCTTCTAGCCGTCCCGCTAAACGAGGCTGCATACCTCCTTAGAGCTGGTATCGCTTCTAGGGAGGATATAGACCTTGCTGTTAAGCTCGGCCTCGGGTGGCCTAAGGGTATATTCGAGTTAGCAGACGAGTTCGGCCTCGACAAACTCGTTTCCACGCTAGAGAAGCTTAAGACAGAATACGGTCTCGCCATAGCGGAGCCTGACCCCCTGCTCAGGAGCATGGTTGCTGAGGGGAAGCTTGGCAGGAAGTCTGGCGAAGGCTTCTACAAGTATGTTGCTGTGGAGGAAATTGTGAGGGAGACTATAATAGTGAGGAAGGAGAAGCCTATAGCGTGGATAGTGCTTAACAGGCCCGAGAGGCTTAACGCTATAAACCCCAAGATGATAGAGGAGCTTGACAGCGCCCTAGAAGACCTGGAAGCAGACCCTGAAGTTAGAGTTGTAATTATAAAGGGTAGTGGAAGAGCTTTCTCAGCGGGGGCCGACGTAACTGCGTTCACGGGGGCAACTCCAATAGACATAGCAAGGTTCTCCAGGAAGTTCCAACAGTTAACCCTTAAGATGCAGTATCTAGCGAAGCCCGTCATAGCGGCAATACACGGCTACGCCCTAGGAGGAGGGTCGGAGATAGCTTTAAGCGCAGACATAAGGATAGCGAGCGAAGACGCTATAATAGGGCAGCCTGAAATAAACCTAGGATTCATACCAGGAGCAGGGGGCACTCAGAGGCTTGTAAGGCTAGTAGGCCCCGCTAAGGCCAAAGAGATAATAATGACTGGGGACTTCATACCCGCAACTGAAGCCTACAAGATGGGGATAGTAAACAGGGTTGTGAAAGCGGGGACCCTAGATGAGGAAGCTAGAAGCTTGGCTATGAAACTCTCCGAGAAGCCCCCTCTAGCCCTGATGATGGCTAAATACGCTATAGATATGGGCTATGAGGCGAGCCTAGTCAGCGGGCTGACACTAGAGTCAAGCCTGTTCAGCCTACTGTTCACAACGGAAGACGTGATAGAAGGTGTGACTGCGTTCCTAGAGAAGAGGAGGCCAAAGTTTAAGGGAAGGTAGACGCCCGCCAGCGTAAGGCGGGGCTCTCTATGTTTTTCTAAAGCTTCTATATAGGTCGGCTCCCACCGTTAAGCTTGTAAACCCGAGGGCCGCCGAGAGGAGGCTGGCGAGGGCCTCACCTATAACCATTAAAACTATGCTGACTACGAAGAGGATCATGCCGAAAGCTATTAGAATTAATGGGACCCTAGAGCTCACATCACCCACCCCCAGTCAATCTTAACTCTAAGGTTTTTAGGGTCTCATTAAACTCCCCCCACGACCCTGTTAACAGCAGAACAACCGCTAGGGTAATAGTGAAGAGGAGGAGCCTGTTAGCCTTCTTCACGTTTAACGAGAGAAAGAGCCATATAACTACAGCTAACATTATTATGGCGAGTAGCCCGGGGTTAACGTAGGCGGCTGAAACAATGATAAAGCCCGTGAAAAACCATAGGGAAGCGCCCGGCTTAGAAAGCCTCCCGGGAATTCTAGGGGGAGCAACTCTAAGAGAACCCCCATAAGCTAGCATGGGGCTAAGAGCCAGGTAGACTAGGATCAGACCGGCTAAAGTAGAGCCCGCAGGCTTCGAGAGGAACATTGAAACCTCGGGGGGGAGGTCTGAGGCTCCAGCCCCAGCCACTATAACCCACCAGTAAACAGCCACCAGCAGGGAGTACCCTAGGGCTAGGAGTGTTTTAACAATGTCGTCCGCGTCGACAACCCTATTGTTAATAATTATGAGCCCCAGAACTACTAAGAAGATACACGTGTAAGCTATGTATGTAGGCCCGCCGATAACGCCGAGATAAAGGCTAACTATGAAGGTTAATGCTAGAGAAAGCCATAGACGTAGAGCCGCTAGGAAAATCAGGGAAGCCCCTGATAAGACTGTTACTATAGTAGCGTCCTCGAAGCCCAAATAGGGTAGCGCTAGGAGGGGCGTTAAAAC
The DNA here is from genome assembly GCA_029335875.2 of Thermoprotei archaeon. GTDB lineage: Archaea > Thermoproteota > Thermoprotei_A > Sulfolobales > Acidilobaceae > DSZV01. The sequence continues at coordinate 5,826 of JARJMZ020000035.1, forward strand.
TATGGGTAAAACCCTGATCCTTATATCGTTAAAATGCCGTGACCCTAGCAACCTCCATCAGCCCCACGGCTGCGTCTCCCGCATTTGAAATCCTTAAGACTCTAACCCCCGACACCTCCATGTCTCTGGAGAGCTCTAAAATCCTGGAGTTTAAGGCTTGAAGCATATCGCCGCTTACAGCTTTGAGGCTTGAGGGGGCGAAAGCTAGGATTATAAGCCTCCCTCGAAGCTCGGGGGCCACCTCTAGCACTAGGCTGGAGCCCGTGTTCATCAACGTTTCAGGGCCCGCTAGCAGTATAACCGGCCTAAACCCGCAGCTCTCAGAGGCTTCCCTCAAAAGGTTGGGGACGTAAACGTGAAAATGAGACTTTAGGGGGTCGAAGCCTGCAAGCCTAGAGGAGAGGCTCTCATGCCCCTCCCATCCTCTCACGTTTAAAGCTTTCCTAGCGGTGGCACCGTCATAGATTATGTATGAGAGGGTGCCCCCAGACCTGGCGACTAGGGCTGATATGGCTGTTGAAACCCTGACTATCCAGTCTCCAGGGGACTCTCCCACGGGCCCGTACCAGGACCCCCTGGAGAGGTCTAGAATAAGGCAGGGGGCGTACCTAAGCTCCTTCCTGAAATCTCTAACCATGAGCTTCCCCTCCCTGGCTGACGCTAGCCACGCTATTTTCCTGGGGTCGTCGCCCCACACGTACTCTCTGATCTCGTAGAACTCCAGGCTCTCCCCCGGGTTAAGTCTCGAGTAAGCCTCCGATATTCCCACGATCTTATCCGCTACTATATCCTCGATCTTAAAGTAGCTAGGGACCACTCTAAGCGCGGCCATAACCTCAAGCCCCCGGGGTTCAACGAAAAAACCTAGAGGGTCGCTCAGCTCTAACAGGAGCACGCTCCACTCATGCCTCCCCGGGGCACCTCTAACCCCATAGGTTATCTTAACGGAACCCCCGCCCTTAACCTCGGCTAGGAACCTTTTAATGCCACCGGTAAACGTTCTTGGGGGAGGCGTGTCTACAACGGTGAGCTTTAAGTCCTCGGGGCTCTCATTGCTCAACACTATGTTGACCCGGGCCTCTAACCCCTCAACCACGGTCTCAGGCTCCACAATCCTAGAGGCTTTAACTTTACCCAGGGAGGCGGCCAACCTTGAAACGTTGAAATAGAGGAACGCCAGCATTATAGTGAGGGCTATGCCTGTAGCAGTGGAGAAAGGATATAGTATGTCGAAGGCCCCGGAGGCTATGAGGCTCACGGCAATGAAGAGGGCGAGAAACCCCTTATAAGTAGGTTGAACCATGGAGCCACCCTCAAGGAGGCTGCACTTCGTTGAGAGCCCACCTAACAACATCGTCTACAGTTACGCCTGCAAGCTTGGACTCGGGCTTCAACACTATCCTATGGGCGAGAATAGAGGGGGCTACTCTCTTAACATCTTCCGGTATAATATAGCTCCTGCCCTCTATGATGGCTAAGGCTCTAGACACTTGGACCATGGCTATGGCGGCCCTGGGGGAGGCTCCCAGCCTGGCGTGAGGGCTCTTGTGCGTGGTCCTCACTATGTCGGCCACGTAATACTTTATGTTCTCGTCAACGTGAACCTTCCATATGTCCCTTCTAGCCTCCAGTATCTCGTCTCTCCCGGCCACAGGCCTCACAGGCCACTCCTCGACAACCTTAAACCTGTCTATTATCTCCACTAGCTCCCCCCTTGAAGGGTAGCCTATGGAAACCTTAGCCATGAACCTGTCGACCTGAGCCTCGCTAAGGGGATAAACGCCTTCATACTCTACAGGGTTCATGGTAGCTATAACGGTGAAAGCTTCAGGAAGCTTGAATGTTTGGCCCCAAACAGTAACCTGCCTCTCCTGCATAGCCTCTAAAAGCGCCGATTGAACTTTAGGGCTAGCCCTGTTAATCTCATCTACAAGAAGCACCTCGCTGAACACCGGGCCCCTCCTAAACTCGAACCGCCCGTCAACATAGACGAACGACCCTATAACATCGCTAGGTAGCAGGTCTGGAGTAAACTGGATTCTGCGAAACTCTAGACCGGAAGCTGAAGCTATAGCCTTAGCTAGAGTGGTCTTAGCAACTCCCGGGACACCCTCAAGAAGAACGTGCCCCCCCGCTATAATAGTTGCAAGTATGAGCTTAATCTCCTCAGACTTACCGACTATAACCTTAGAAACCTCCCTCACTATAGCCTCATATACTGTAACCGCTGAGGCCAACGTTAAACCCCCGTGGGAGCACTCCGGGACCCGGGGTTAAATAACCGAGGATGGATGAAAACGTGGTTGCCAGAACTCAATATCATGGATATTCATGGTATTGGGCCCGGCTTCCTCCTTCGGCCCGTTGGGGGCTTCATAGGCTGGCATTACTGGGGCCGCCCCGCCTCTAACCGTCAATCATGGAGGAGAGCTCGTATAGTGGGGGGCCTTAAAGTTTAACTCTAAACTCTCATAGCTTTCAAGCACCGTATTATACTAAAATAATCATGTTAACCAAAAGATACCAGAGATTTTACTCTAGAAAAGTCTTTCAACGTTTAAAAATTTAGACCCTACAGATACTTTAAAACATGGGGTGTACTGTAACGGTAGTGGAGACGCCGCAGCACGTTATTCCAGAGCCTTTAGAGAAGATCCTCACTAAACCGCTTGAAGCGTCCCCACAGGTAGGGGGAAACAAAACTATTGACTATTTGACGGTCTCACCTGGAATCCAAGGTTCAGGGCTGGATCTTCACGTGGTCCTAATACTTCTGCTCTTAGCGGCTTCAGCCCTAATACTACTGTTGCTTTTTAGGGGGAGGGATCTCGAAATAGTTAGAATTAGGGGGCTGCAGGGTTTCGAGGAGCCCTGGGAGCCTCTAGGCGGCTACAAGTATAGCGGGTTGAAGCTCGAGCTGAGGGAAGCATATGAATCCATACTAAAATCGGTGAGGGAGGCAGGGCTAGCCTTGAGTAAGGGCGCTACAGCTACAGAAGTATCCAGGGCGCTCTCAAAGCTCGTGGAGAACTCCTGGATTATAGCTAACATGTATAATAAGGGAATGTTCTCGGCGGAAGGCCCCTCTCATGAAACAGTGGATTCCATGTGGTCCGCGGCCTCCAACGTTAAAGAGGCTCTTAAGAGGGGGGCTTGAAGGTTTGAAAGCTTTCTACGTGTCTATTATAATACTGGTTATCATTATTGCTGTCCAGGCAGACTATCATATGGCCGTACAGAGCCCCCGGTCCACGAGCCCCCTAAACCCGGGACCTTTAGGCTCCCAGGAGTTTTACAGGCTCTTGAAATCCTCAGGCTACAATGTGGAGCTAGGCGACATTAGGGATCTTGGGGGCTCCCAGAAAATGGTGGGCCTATTAATAGTGGGCCCTGATAAGGAGCTTGGAAGGGGGGAGCTTGAACTAGTAATGAGCCTCTGGGAGAGGGGGAGGCTTATTCTAGTGGCTGCGGATGAAACTAAAGTCTTAGAAGGGCTTTACAGGGCTTTAGGGGTCGAGTTCGACGAGAAGTACGTTGTGAGAACCGGTATTAAAGGCTGGGAGTACGTGGTGGGCGCTGAGTGCCTAGGCTTTAACCTGGAGACTAGCAAAGTGTCAACCTTAAAGCCTAGAGGAGCCCCGGGAATGGAGGTTGAGGTTGTGTGCAGGCTTGAAGACGGGAGGCCCATAGCTTTATATGTGACCAACGGAGCCTCCAGGGCTGTGCTCCTAGGAGACTCGAGTATTTTCGCAAACTTCCTGTTGAATGGTTATGTTGACCTAAAACCTACAAGGCAAGCAGCATTAGCCATAGTGGAGTACGTGGGGCTAGGGGAGGCGGGGAGGGTAATCTATGACATAAGCCACTATAACACTAGCGGGATACCCTTAGCGGGCACTATCAGAGCATCCATAGTAGTGCTGGCGAGCCTCCTCGAAATAATGAGACACCACAATATTGAAGCATACAAGGTAATAACTGTAATAATAGCCTCAAGCACGATAATAACACTACTCATACTGGGGACTCCGATAACACCGCCTAAAGCTGGAAACCCGTTAATAAAAGAGGCTATAGAATACGCTAAGACAATTAGAAAAGAAAAACGCCATAAACACGGAGAATCTCCCAGCGGGGGGGTCTCAACGGCCGCGGCCATAACTTAATAGGAGGCTCGCAAACCACGGAAGTACCCTGCTCTGAACCCAGAGTCTCCCAGGCCCCTCAATATCGAAGACTATACCTTCCCCCCCAGCTATAAACGTTTTTATACCTCCAAGCTTCCTAGCATTCCATTTTAAGCTGGCGTCCATGGCTACGAAGTGGCCGTTATCCAATGTCATCCTCTCTCCAATACCTAGCGTTATCTCCTCTATGGCTCCAAAAGAGTTTATGAACAACGTTCCCCGACCCGAGATTTTGAGCCAGAAAAGTTGGCGCTCGGCCAGGAGGCCTTTAAGCCCCCTATACCCTACACTTACACTCATGTCTCCAATGTGTCCTAGATAGCTCGAGCCCTGGACATATAAAGTCTCACCTCTCATATCAACAGCAACTATGTCTCCGGGAACTCCAGGAGCAGCCCATATCTCGGAAGGGCTTCTAGCCCTGAAAGTGTTCATAAACACGCTTTCACCTCCAAGTATAGACCTAGCTATGCCACTCAAAATCCCCCCAGCACCTGTGGATACGTCGACCTCACCCTTATGTAGAAGGTAAGCTCCAGACTCGAGTGTTAAAGATTCACCGGGGTTAAGTTTAACCTTTAAAACACTATAGGCAGGCCTCTTATCGATTAAATATTCAACCACACGAAACACCTGAAAACGTGTACTTATATGGGTTTAAATATTCAAATGAAGTCACCAGCGCAAACCCCGCCCCTCCCCGCCTGGAGTGCGTTATGCCCGAGCTGGTGCGAGCACACCGGGGAAATCTTATCTCCCGGCGGGGGGTATATTTAACTGTATAATAGCGAGTCCCAGAGTTTCTTGTCAAGGTATGCGCCTATTATTACATATTTGGGTGTGCCGTTCTTGTCGATTACTATAACGTTAGGTACGGCTAGAGCCTCGTCTGCTGGGACTCCCCACTTCAACTCCAGCATTACGATCTTTGATGCGGCATCTCTGAGCTCTATGCTTTTATCAACGTAGAGCCACATGGTTATGCCGCCATAGTTTTGAGCCAGGAATCTCTCGAGGCTCTTACAATAGGGGCATGTGGTGAGCCCTAGGGCTATGACACATTCCCCCTTATACCCTAGCCTCTCGAGCTCCCGGGCGATTTCACCCCACTCGGATAGGTTGACTTTGAGGGTTTTGAAGCCTGAACGCCCGAGATACTCTACGTTAACCTCTCCTGAGCCGCTTAAGCTCTTGAGGGAGCATTTAACCGTGGGCTCTGAGGGGCTCCACTCTCCCCTCAACATAGTTATGGCTAGGAGTGCAACCACGAGTATGAGGCCTAGAGCGAGGGGAGCCCATTTATAAGTAGCAGGCTTGACCCTCACTGTGCTATTCCCCAGTTTAAAGCTAATCCTAGCCAACACTTAAATATAAGGGTTTAAACGTCATGAAACCTTTCCTAGGTATAATAGTGGTTTAGCGGCATCCTATAGTATGGCTAGATAGTAAGCCCCAAGAGCTATTATTAGAACCATGACCGCCGCCCTAGCTAGGAGCACGGTCCTGAGGCTCGCCATCAGCCTCCCCGCGATAACCATGGGTATTAGGGAGGCTAAAACCAGGGGGGCTATTATTATAATACAGTAGGCTAAAACCATTATCACCTTGACGAATAAAGCTTTAACGTGAGCGGATAATATGCCAAGGAATAGAATATAGGGTGCGGCAGAGCACATCATAAAACTCCATGAAACCAGGACGCCGTAAATGAAAGCGCCGAAAAGGAGCTTCAAACCCTTAACCCTCTGAAGCCATGAAGGTACGCACTCACCAACCCTACAAGCCCTAGACTCCTCCCTCAAAGCCTCCCTCAAATCTAGCACTAGAAGGAGCACAGCCAAGAGAACCACAAGGAGCAAGAGAACCCGCACATAGCTTAAAACCCAGCTCACAGCCAAACCAACCAGAACATAGCCAACGTAAACCCCAGCTATAAACGAGAAAGGCAGAGCAGCCTTGCCTAACCCCTGAAACCCGAGGGAGGCAGCGTAAAGCGAGAGGACAACTGTAGTAGATAGAGCGCAAATGTTAACAGAGTCCACGCCAGCATACAAAACCATCAAAACAAGAATCTCCCGAAGATCCAAGCAACCCACCACCATTAGATGGTGGACAAAGGCTAATTAAGCCTTACCCTACTCCTCGAAGAGCTCTTAGTGGTGCGGCCGCCGGGATTTGAACCCGGGATCGCCGGCTTGGAAGGCCGGCGTCCTAGTCCAGGCTAGACGACGGCCGCTCCTCTCTCTCTTCTCTAGTTCTTTGGGGTTTTAAATGTTGCTTCTACCCTTGGTTTACCTGGTGTTTCGGTTTAAGTGTTGGGGGTTTCTTAGAGAGCTGTGAGAGGGTTTATGTTGTCGTTAGCGCTACTGCTAGGAGTGATGGTTTATTCCCCGCTAGGGGTTATGCTGGCGGCAGTGGTAGGGTTGATGTTATAGCCAGGTGTTTTAATGTCACCTCCCTGACTGATCCCGGGGCTTGCGTTGTCGGGTTTCTTTTGGGGTCTCCAGGTTACAGGGCTTTGGCGGGGCTTCCCGGGTGTTGTGGCGGGCTTGATGAGAGGAGCCTCGTCGTAGAGTTCTCTAGGGTTTTGAGGGGGGGTTCTTCAGGTTTTTTGAGGATCTTAGAGGTTGATTTTGAAGAGTTTTTAAACATGCTGGTTAAGAAAGGGTTTAAAGTCGTGTTGTTGAGCGAGAAAGGGTTTAACGTCATGAGAGAACCCCAGCTCGTTTGCGGCAGGACAGCGTTTTTCCTGGGGTCTCACGTGGATATGCCAGGCTGGGCTGAGAGCTCTGTTAGGAGGCTTGCGAGCTCTACAATCTCAATAGGCCCCTACAGCCTGCACAGCGAGCATATTATAGCTTTCTTAGGGTGGCTTGGGGGACGCTATTGTCAGACTAGCTCTAGGGCTAGCGCTGCAGCGCCCCCGAGCCCGTGACATATTGAGGCTACCCCTCTCAGGCCGCCGCGGGTTTCTAGTATGTTTACGAGCTCGATTGTTATCCTAGCCCCGCTTGCCCCGATAGGGTGGCCTATGGCTATAGCTCCCCCGTGGACGTTAAGCCTGTCATAGGGGATTTCGAGGAGCCTGTTAATGAGGAAGCTGTTTACAGCGAAGGCCTCATTGTTCTCCCAATAGTCGACCTTATCAACACTCCAGCCAACTTTCTCGAGAAGCTTCTTAATAGCATATACTGGGGCTAGGGGGAACTCCCAAGTGTCGAGAGCCACGTAAGAGTGGCCTACTATCCTAGCTTTAGGTTCTAAACCCAACGACCTCACAGCCTCCCTAGAAGCTAGGAGAACTACTGCAGCCCCGTCACTCAACTGGCTCGAAGTCGCCGTAGTGTGAGGGCCCTCCCTGGTGAACACGGGCTGAAGCACTTTTAGATCTTCAAGTTTAATATCAGCCCTCACACCTTCATCAAACCCTAGTATAGTCTTGCCGTCAACCTTGAACGGTTCAACGTACCTAGCCATATGCCCCCGCTTCCACGCTTCTAAAGCTCTCCTATGGCTTTCAAAAGCTATCCAGTCAAGCTCCTCCCTTGGAGCCCCATACTTCCTCGCTGTCATGTCAGCCTCCTCGCCCATGCCATAGCCTAGGATAGGATCTAGGAGACCATCGTGAACCATAGCATCTAAAACCTCCCCCTTACCCTTCTCCAGTATTAAATGCCTAACACCCCACCTATGCCTACTGGGGAGTATGAAGGGGGCGTTGCTCATTGACTCCATGCCGCCGGCAACCACAACATCGTAGGAGCCGCTAGCTATGTACGCTGCTCCAGTAGCTATGGCTGCCATGCTGCTGGCGCAGACCATGTCAACGTTCATGGCGTCAACATGCTTGGGGATCCCAGCCTTTAAGGCCGCTTGCCTAGCTGTGTTCATCCCGGTCCCTGCTCTTATAACCTGACCCATAACTATGAAGTCGATGTTTTCAGGGTTAACATTGGATCTTTCAATGAGTTTCCTCATGGTGAAGCTTGCAAGGTCTACTGCTGTATAGTCTTTGAGACTCCTCCCAAATTTCCCTACTGGTGTTCTAACACCCTCTACTATGTAAACTTCTCTCAAACTTGGATCCCGTATTAGCATACTTGTGCTGGAAGTTAAATAGTGCTGTATCTATTTCAATTCGACTATAGTCTAATATTAGAGGAACACGTAGCCAGGATTAGTATCCTCTATATTAAGGAGCTTCTCTAAAACCTCATGATCAACCTTCTCATACCTCTCAATACTCCCAATATCGTGCCAGGGGCCATCGTATATGTAAGCTTTAACCCGCATACCCTCCCTGATCATAGCTGGTATAAGGTTGCCCATAATGTCGAAATCATAGCCTAAACCAAGCCCTCCAACCGCCTTCTCCAGACTTGAAACCTTGAAGACTAGTATGCCCACCGTAACCCTAATGTTTAGAGTAGGCTTCTCCTCAAGCCTAACAACATTCCCGTCTTCGACCTCAGCAACCCCCACTGGAACCTTATATGTGGAAGCTAGGACTAAAGTAGCGTCAGAGCCGCTAACATGATGGTTTAAGAGGCTTTCAACGTTTAGGGGCGCAACTATATCACCATACCACACTAGAACATCATCATAACTATTCATGAGCCCCAAGTTCAAAGCCCTAACAAGACCCCCGCCCGTGTTAGAGTATGGAGGCCTGTCAACCACATACTTCATGTTAACGTTGAACCTAGAGCCGTCGCCGAAATAGTTGACAACCTGCCTCCACTTATAGCCCACAGACACGATGAAATCCCTGAGACCCCACCTGGAGACCCATGAGATTATAAACTCTAGCACAGGCCTCTCACTCTTACCAAGAGGGATCATAGGCTTAGGAATGTAATATGTTAAAGGCCTAAACCTCCTACCCTCACCGCCAGCCGGTATGAAAACTACAACATTAGTGGAAGCCACAAAAAACACCTAATAGAACGGTTGAGCCACTTTAATTTAAACTTTTCTCTAAAAACCTGGAACTGGAAAGTCGTGGGCTCTGGAAAATTTTAACGGTCGATATGCGCGGCTGGCTCATAGCCATAGCTATACGCTAGCCTCAGACAGTATAGTGAGTGTGAATATTGGAGATACCCACATGTGGGTGTTCGAGTGATGGCCTCGACGGGGACACTCTACTCCTGAAATAATGGGGGGTTGAGGATGCCCCGCTAATGGGAATATGGCTAAGCCTTGATAGTGGTGGGGCGCTCCCATAGGAGTGTCAGGGCTATGCCAGATAGGGTTATAGCCATGAAGGCGGCTATAGGTAGTGTTATAGGCTCCCCAAGTATTAGGAAGGCTAGTATAGAGGCTCCCACAGGCTCCCCAAGTATTGGGACTGTGGAGGCTAGGAGGCTGAGTTTTCCGAGAACATAGTTTACTAGTGTGTGGCCGCCTAACATGGGGATTAATGCTAGGAGGACTAGTAGGGCCCACGCTTTAACCTCGTATCCGGACAGCTTCACCCCCCACGCCATGCTTAAGACTATAGTGGTTAGGGCTGCCGCCGAGTATACTATGGCTGTATACTCTACTGTTGAGTATTTCCTCCTCATAGCTTTCCCTATGGTAAAGTATACTGCCACGGCTACAGCACCCCCAAAAGCTAGGAGGCTCCCGTAAACAGGGTCTCCGCCCGAGGGCGCCAGCTGCCCCGTATAGGATGCTGTTGAGAGCCCGGCAACCCCTATCATAGCTGTGAGGGCCCCGAGATATTGGGGGGCACTATATGATTCTAGGAGGAGCCTGCCGGCAATAGCTAGGATAGCTGGGTAACTGTCAACTATGGTGACGCTAGCAGCCACATTAATATGAGCTAAACTATGCATCCATAGAGCAAAGTGAAGCCCTAAAGCAACCCCGGAGGAAGCCATTAAAACAACATCTCTAAACTTGAAAGAGAAACTAGGCTTAAAACCATGAAGACCAAAGAAAAGAGCCCAAGTCAGGAGAGAGGAAAATACACACCTCCAAGTAGCGGCGGCAAACCCGTGAACACCCTCACCTAAAGCCATCCTAACAAGGATCGAGGCCATAGAAACGTTAACAACAGCAACAACAAGAACAAGATAGTAGCCGTAAACGCCCCCAGCAACCTTAAAACCCGACACCCCAAACACCTTCAAGAAAGCCTCTTAAAACATCTAATTGGATAACGTTTAAATACTGTTGGCATCCCGTTAACCGCTGCTTGAACAGCCTGGAATCAAGGTGAGTAGGCTTCACGCCCTTATAAAATGATGGCTCTAGGCTGCGGCCGCGTTTTAGCCCCCTCAGTTTTTAATTATAGTTATATGGTATGGGTAGCCTTTTAATGCTTCCCCTATTCTCTTGGTCATTGTTGAGTGCCTGTCTAGGAACGCTATTATAATGCCCTTATCCATTAGCTTCTCCCAGCCCCCTCTAGCTATAGTGTTTATTAGTTGAGCTGCGCTTACTACTTTGTTTTTTGGTGTTTCCCCTGCGAGCTTCCTGTATGCTTCAACAAGCTCCTCTACGTCTCGTGCCCTGACCGTGACTATTACTACTGCTTCTTCCCCGAAGTTAGCGTTGAGTGCTTCCAGGGTTTTGACCGCTATTTCATGGCATTTCATCGCCTCACATTCTAGTTTTTCACCTAGGACCCTGGGAAGGTGTCTTTTAGGTTCTCTTCCATTCTTTTCCTCAAAATATTCTTTTATCCTCGCTTTAAGATAGGAGTCTAGAGCTTGGGGGTCTCCTTTAGCCATAGCCTCTTCTAGGGTTTCCCCCATTATCCTCAGTTTCTCCACTTCAATCTTCCAAGCTCTCAGAGTGTTTACGTAGAGGTTTGGGGGGAGGAATTCTCCTATTCTAAAGTATCTACTGTTAACCTCTATTATAGCCATGGGGCTGTGGTTTACAAGCTTCCACCCCCCAGGGCATTTCCCCGTCTCTAGTAGGGGCTTCCCCCCTCTCCTCAATGTTATGGCGTTGAATAGAGGGGTCTCACTGCAGGCTCCAAAATCAATGTTGCCTTCTCCCCCCTCAACTATGTTTACGTAGTTGGAGCCTCCGAGCCACATGTAATGCTCTCCTCGGGGCTCCTCTTCTAGTCTTAGGGAGCCTCTCTGGATTATGTGGAAGTCTATTAGACCCTCCTCCCTCAGGCTGTTGAGGGCTCTTACAGCTGAACCCTTATACTTGAACACTTCCAGGGGGATTATTACCGACCCCCGTTCTTGCGGTAAGCCCCCCTTGAGGGCTGCTATAGTATTGAGGACTCTCAGCACGAAGCTAGGCTTAAGCCTGCTCCTCCTAGCCAGCTCTAGTTTAACATCAATATCTCTAGGGTTGTAGAGTATGAATGCTAGGGCGCCCCCGCCGTCCCTGCCGGCCCTCCCAACTTCCTGGTAGAGCTCCTCTATAGAGTCGCTTATGTAATAGTGGATAGTCCACCTTATATTTCGAACGTCCACGCCCATGCCGAAGGCTTTAGTCGTAACCATTACAGCCTCCCTCAGAGACCCCCCCGAGAGGAGTTCCTCAACTCTCTGCCTCCTGGCGGGGCTCATCTTACCGTGATAGGCGTATACTGGGGTGTCAAGAGAGTTTTTGAGGGCTTTAACAATCTCGTCAACCCTAGCCCACTCTACAGAGTTGCTTTCAACGAAACCGGTATAAACTAAGCCCACCCAGGGGGCTCCAAGGCTTCTAGACCATTCTACGAGCTTCTTAACAGTCTCTAAGAGGAGTTTAAGCCTCTCATAGCCGGCAGGGGCGGGGATGACCCTGAAAGCTATGTTGTGCCTTAAAACTTCAGACCTGAGGACGACGGGCTTGGAAGGTTTAAGTTCAACGTTGCCCCCGAAGCCTTCTTCAAGCTCGATAGAGTCCCCTCTATGGCCTAGGGCTTTTAGAACACTTTCCAAGTCTGTCCTGGTTAGAGTGGCGGATAAAGCTATTACTGGGGGCTTGAAACCCCTCCCAGCCCTGTAGCTGGTTAAGACCCCGGCCATGTAAAGGTATGATGGCCTGAAACTTAAACCCCACTCAGCAATAGCGTGAGCCTCGTCTAGGACTATGAGCGCCGGGGGCTTCTCCTCTAGGAACCCTCTAAACTCGGAGCTGAAGAACCTCTCGGGAGCCACATAGAGCATGTCCACCAGACACTCCCCCACAGCTTCAAGTATGAGCCTCCTCATGCTTGGGGGGACGCTTGAGTCTATGTGGAAAGCTTTAAGCCCCCTAATTGAAGCCCTGTAAACCTGGTCCCTCATTAGGGCCCTCAGGGGGGAAACTATGAGGGTATAGCAGCCCAGCCCGTTAGAAGCTAAAACCCTACTCGCAACCTGAAATATCGCAGACTTCCCTGAGCCCGTAGGGGCTAAGACGACTAGAGTGCCCCCCTCGACAGCCATTGTTGAAAGTAGTTTGAAGGCAGCCTTCTGAACTTCCGAAGGCTCCAGGCCAGGCCACATAGCCTTGAAAGCCTCGATAAACTCCCTGTTTAAAACCTCAATGAACCCTCTGCCTAAGTTATGTCTGGGGAGCTCAAGCCTCATATAGGCTCCAGGACCCTCCAGGGAGAGCCCCGAGACTACTAAAGTATCTCCGCCGCACGCCATTTTACTTAAAGCTTCAAAAACCTCCTCCCTAAGACGACTCGCATCCTCCCCGGAAATAGAGCTTCTCAGGGAAACCTCGGGGATCAAGAATACTCTGAGCACCCGAAACCCTGAAGGGTTGGGGGGCGAGGGTGGGGAGGCCTCGAGATTATACCCTCTCAGGTAACCCTCAACATAATGCTTGAGAGCCATGCCGGGGGCTGAGACATCGACACCCTCATAGCCTCTAGAAGCTCCAGCCACAATAGCGGCTAGAGCGTGGGGGGTCAACTCTCCGAGGCTCACAAACTCGAGCCTTCCATTATTACAGGGTATAGTGCTAACTTTAACCACCACAAAGCTGTGGGGCCCGCCTAGGAGAAGCTTAAACAAGCCTTGTACCCAGCCTAACACTATCTTGCCAGCCCTGGGAACGGTTGAACGTTAAGGTTAAGAGGGGCTGGGCTCGCCGAGTGTACCATATGGGCTGGTGTGAGGTTGAAACTCCTAACACACAACTTTGTTGGCCTGGGCGTGGCTGCTCTAGCAGCTTCGCTGGCAGGCTGTAGTTTCTCGTGTACTGCTTCAGCCTCGCTGACGGGCTTGCTGTTGCAGAATGTTGTGGATGCTTTTTCTCACGAGCATAGGGGGAGGTATACTAGGAGGACTAGGCTGCTCCATAGTCTCGAAGGCGTTACAGCCCTAGCGGTTGTGATGTCGGCTTTGGTGGTTGGGGCTTTAAGGTTTGAGGCCCGCGAATCTCTAATACTTTTAGCTGCTTTGGAGTTGTCCGCCCTGAGCCACCTGGTTCTAGATGCTTTAACCCCGGACGGCGTCTATATTCTGGGCCGTAAGGTTAACTTGGGCCGCATACCCTACGATAACCCCGAGGTTAACATAGCCCTCCAGGCTATGGGGGTGCTAGCTTTGAGCCTGGCTGTAATAGCTAGCCTCAGCTAAAATACTATAATAGCCTTAAAACACACTATTATATGGGAGGCTCCAAACATGGCTCGACAGCCTACCGAGAGCCCTGAGGCTGAAGCCGTCCTTGATATAAACTCTGTAAGCTTAGAGCTGGCTAGAGCCCTAGTTAAGGTAGCCAGGGAGGCCATAAAACACTTCATGACAGGCAGTAGGAGACTCTACGAAATACCCAGAGAGCTCAAAGAAAAACACCCGGAACTCGACAAGTACGCGTCAGTATTCGTAACCCTCGAGAAAATAACGGAGAAAGAAGGGGTTAGAGGCAGGGAGCTCAGAGGGTGCATAGGCTTCATAGAACCCATATTCCCCCTAGGGATCGCGGTAATAGAGTCTGCAATATCGTCAGCATTCAACGACCCGAGATTCCCCCCTCTAAGGCCGAGAGAGCTGGGAGAAACAGTGGTAACTCTAACACTCCTAGGGCGCAAAAAACAGATCAAAAGCCTAAAAGAAATAGTAATAGGGAGAGACGCCCTATACGTGGAGAGACCATACTATAGAAGACTATTCTCCGGGATACTCCTCCCAGAAGTCCCAGTAGAATACTGCTGGGACATTGAAACATTCGCAAACATGACATGCATGAAAGCGGGACTAGAGGAAAAATGCTGGACCAAACCAGGCACAACACTATACACAATACCGGGGAGAACACTGAGAGAAATAGAACCAGAGGGGGAAATAGAAGAAGTGGACCTAACCAAAGAGTACGAAGAGCACTGTAAAACAAAAACATAAAACCACCCCCTAAAACAATACTAACACGAGGAATGATCGATGTAGCCTGCCCTGAGGCGTGATGAAGTCCTCGATAAGTGACCTCGAGATCCTTAACTTGCCATTATAGCGGATAGTGGCAAGCCACTTTTCTACCCTTTATTGTTTCTAGTTTAGGCTCTCTAAGCTTACACTCTTCAGTGGCGAACGGGCATCTAGGGTGGAGTCTACAGCGTCAGGCTTATACTTAGGGTGAACCGGGAAGTATGGCGGTGTCGCCATGAGGTGGAGGAAGAAGCCTACGGGAGCCTTAAGATAGAACACTACAGTCCTGTCGTCCTTAGCCTCAACCTTATCAACGAACTCCGTGACAAGCCATGAAGGATCCCCCTCTATCTTCATAACCCTCTCAATACTCCTAACAACGTCAGAGGCTTTCAGGGGGGTTTCATCAGAGAATTTTAGGTTAGGCTTTAGGTAGAAAGTCCAAACCTTGCCGTCAGCGCTGACCTCCCACCTCTCAGCAAGCCCGGGCACTATTTCAAGAACCCCAGGCTTATATTTAACTAAACCCTCCATAACGTTGTTCAAAACCTCCCATGTGAAGAAATCGTAGGCATTAGACGGGTCCAAATCTGTAACCTTATCAGTCACGCCAATTACAATCTGCTCAGCCCTCACTACAGCGGGCGTTGTAGGGGTCGTAACGGGGGCCGGGCCTCTAGTAGCATAGTAAGCTCCAATTAATATAACAAAATTATTATAGCGGCAACTATTATGGCTATATTCCTGCCTTTTAAGGCCATATCGAGGCACTTCACCCAATAACAGGTGATGCCGGACCTAATAAAACTTACATTGAAACTAGATCTTAAACGCTTAGCTGAATAGTTAACACTACCCGCCCCACCGGCCTTCAGACCTCAACGTGACATTCACCGTCAACAATAAAGGGCGGCGTACGGATTGTTTTCTAGAGTAAGATCTCTGGGAGTTTTGGTTAACATGGTTATTTAGGGGTATTTAAAAGCATAATAATGTGGACTATGGAAGTTTAGGGTTATTTTAAGGCTTCCACGCTATGTGAGACCGCCTCTATGACTGGCCCCCGGAGGCGAGCGCAGGGCGGCCCAGTAATGCCAGCCTATGAAGCCGCTAATGGACTGAGGGGGAAGCCGGGCTCAATACCATGAATACCCATGGTACTGGATTCCAGTGACTTCTACTAAGGCATGCCCATCCAACCTACTATTACATGATAAACACGTCCTATTAAGGTTCAGCGGTCTCCTCACACACGTTTCCATGATGTAAATAGGTATCATGAAGCTAACTGTCTGGGGATTGTGAAGCGTCCTAGATTGTTTAAACGATTATAACCCGGTATGCGTTATCAGCGCGTTTACATACTATGTTAGTAAGTCTAGGAGTGTGGTTAATTTTTGTGTTTCTTTTTCGTCAAAGCAGTAGTGTATCTTGTTATAGTTTTTCCTGAACTCCGTTACTTCTATTGCTATTTTCTTCGTGTCTTCTTTCTTTATTAGGATCCTGTGCATTAGTTCTGCTATGTATTTCATTTCCGGACGGTTCATCCCTATTCTTGTGACTTCTTGAACTCCGAGTCTTATGCCGCTGGGGTCTTTGACTGCTTCTGGGGGGTCTATTGGTAGGAGGTTTTTATTTACTATTATGTTTGCTTCTTCTAGTCTCTGCGCTGCCCAGGCTCCTCCTCCTAGGTTCCTCACGTTTATTAGTATTTGGTGGCTTCTAGTGTATCCTAGTTTCTCTCCTAGGACGTTGAATCCTAGTGATGCCAGCTCTTCTGCTAGGGTTTTCGCGTTGGCTACTATTTGCTTGGCGTAGTCTTCTCCGAAGGCTTTCATCTCTAGGGCTGTTACTAGAGTGGCGGGTATTCTGTGTAAGTGGTGGTTGCTGACGAACCAGGGGAATATTGTCTTGCCTACAGCCTTATATATCCCCTCGTCTCTGAAGGCTACGAGGCCTCCTTGAGGGCCTGGGAATGTTTTATGTGTTGACGTCGTCATAACGTCGGCCCCATGGTCTAGAGGGTTCCTCCAGACGCCGCCCATTATCAGGCCTAGGACGTGGGCCGCGTCATAAACGAGCTTCCCGTTAACGCTGTGCACTGCTTCCGAAATTTCCTTGACAGGGTGCGGGAACAGGTATACGCTCCCTCCTAGTACTGCGAATTTGGGCTTCTCGGCTTCTATGATTTTAATGGCGCCGTCAACGTCAACGTTCATCTCCTCCTCATTATACGGTAGGTCCACCTGCTTAATCCCGAGGGCTCCGAGGGTCCCGAATTTAGTGTGGCTAACGTGAGCCCCAGCCTGGACGGGGGCTATGACAGCTTTATCTCCAGGCTCCGCTAGAACTCTGAAGACTGAGGCGTTAGCTACAGTCCCGCTTATAGGCCTTAAATCAACCATTGTAGTGTTAAGCATGGACCCTATAATTTTCTCAGCCATAACTTCAAGCTCGTCAATAAACCTAGTACCTTGATAATACCTCTTGAAAGGCTTACCCTCAGCATACCTGAACATGAAATCGCTTAAATAAGCCTTCAAAGCCAGGGGGCTCATAACGTTCTCGGCAGCTATAAGGTTAATGGAATTCCTAAACCTCCAAACATTATCCTCGTTAATAAGGCCTATTACACTACCAAGAACCCCCCTAACATCCTGGAAACCCAAACCCTCCACACCGAGAAAAGGAGAAGAGCACGAGACAATAAATAAGTTGAGGTCTCTAAAAGAGCTGCCACCACAACCGTCAAAAACAGCAGACACAAAATATCCTCGAAACCCTGAAGACGTTAAATAATAGCTTAGAGAATTCCCGCCGCTCGAGCCAACACTATCACAGTGAACTTTCAACGGTTTAAACTTAAAACTGGAGCCTCTAACAGTACCTACGGCGGTTTCTATGCCTAGGTTTGAGGTTGACGTGAGCGATAGGAAGCCTATAGGTAATACTGGTGAAACGGTTTCAGCGGTGGGGCTCGGAACATGGGCTATCAGAGACTATAGGGGGGCCCTACGGGCTTATATTGAGGCTTTCAGCCTGGGCATAGATAATGTTGACACTGCCGAGATGTATGATGATGGGAAGGCTGAGAGGTTCGTGGGGGAGCTTGCTAGAATAGTGGGTAGGGATAGGATCTTCATAACGACTAAGTTGCTGCCGCACAGGTTTAGGAGTAGGGATTCATCCCTTAAAGCCATGAAACTCTCTCTTGAAAGGCTTGGGGTTAGCAGCGTAGACCTCACACTAATACATTGGCCTGACACGCTAGCCGCTATAGAGGATCAAGCTAGGAACCTGGAGGCCCTAGTATTCGAGGGCTTAACAAGATATATTGGGGTTAGCAACTTTACTGTTGAGGAGCTTGAGACTGCGAGGCAAGCTCTCAGGAGGTACGATATAGTAGTGAACCAGGTAAAATACAGTATCCTAGATAAGAGTGTGGAGGAGGAGCTCCTACAATATGCTATGCTTAGAGGCATAACAATACAAGCTTATACACCGTTGGAGAGGGGGGAAGTGCTAGCTCATAAAACCGTCAATGAGATAGCTAGAAAGAGGGGGAAGACGCCGGCACAGGTAGCTTTAAACTATCTAATATCAAGACCTAGGGTTATAGCTATACCTAAAGCTGAGAAGGGCGAGCATGTGAGAGAGATAGCCGGCGCTATGGGCTGGAGGCTCTCGCCAGAAGATATAGAAGTGCTAGAAACAACATAACCTAGTAGCTGGAACCCCCCCAGGCAGCCCTTAGAGGTGCACGGGCCTTACAAGGGCTTCTGTTGAGCCTCAACTTTTCAAATATCACGGCTAATATTACTCGAGTCTCTTAGAGGCTAAACTCTACTAATACCCTCCGGTAGCTTACCAAGTGTAAGGGCTGGGGGCGTGCTCGTTGTAACTGTCTATACGAGCTTTCTAAGTGATAATAGCGAGGTTGAGGCTGCCCTTGAAGCTACCGAGACTGTGAGGGGTCTCTACGGCGTCGATGTTTTCGTGGATGTGGTTAACGTGGACCTCGTCTCGCCCCACTATCCTATGAAGCCTTTAATAGTTGTTGGAGATAGAGTGATAGAGTGGGAACCTTTAGAGCCCAGAGATTTTAGGGTTAAGAAGATCGTGAAGGTTATAATAGAGGCTATACTTTTAAATGTAACTATAGGGGAGCCCTTAGGGGTTTACAATGCTAGGGGCGAGAGACCCGAGGCTTTAGAAGGGTCTCTAGCAGAATAGTGGAGAGAACTAGGCTGCCCCCACTCTTAGCCTAGGAGGGCTCTCCTGCAAGCGTTACAGTCTATGTCAGGCCTTATGCTCACTTCTTCAATAGAGGGTTTCAGGGCGTTAACTACTATTAGCTTGTTTATAGAAGGCTGTCCCACCCCCGTTATCAGCTTCAACGTCTCCATAACTTCTATTGAAGCTACGATGCCCACCGTGGGGGCTACTATAGCTCTACAGCCGGGTTCAGGTATGGGTTTGGGCGTTATACACGCTAGGCACGTAGTTTTACCCGGGACTATGACTGTGACCTGCCCATAGTAAGTGTCTGCGGCCGCGTGAACATATGGGATGCCGTGTTCCCATATATGCTCGTCTATGACTAGTCTCGTCCTCCAGTCGTCGAGCCCGTCGACAACTATGTCGGCCCCTTTTAAAGCTTCCTCAACAGTGTCTCTGGTTACTTTAATGTTCCTAGCCTCGACTTCTACTAGAGGGTTGAGGTCTGAGAGTTTGAGCCCCGCTACTTCAGCCTTGGGTTTCCCCACGTCGCTGGTGGAGTACAGTATTTGCCTGTTAAGGTTCTCCACCCCTACAATGTCGTGGTCTATTATTATGAGCTTCCCCACCCCCATAGCCGCGAGGTACATCGATATTAAGCTTCCGAGACCCCCCAGGCCTACGACCGCTACTTTAGACTCTAAGAGTTTGAGCTGCCCTGAAGCTCCCAGCACGGGGATCTGCCTCGAGTACCTGATAAGGTCTATCTTCTCTAGGTCCAGGCTCATCCTCTACCCCTCTTTAACCCACTCAGTCCTATCCTTGTAGTCTAAGAGTTTTATGCCTAGTTTAGACAGTCTATCCCTTATGTGGTCTGAGAGGTCGTACATTCTCCTAGCCCTAAGCTCCCCCCTAACCTGAACTATGAGCTCCAACAGTTTATCCTCAAGGCCTAAAGCCCTGGGAGCCTCAATTATGTCATCTAGGACAGCGTATACTTTGTTAAACTCGCTTAAAACCCTATAAGTGTATAAGAGGAGAGCCTGGCTCTCGCTCGCCTCCAACTCCCTATAATATATGTTTGTAAGCTCCCACAACCACCTCATAGCAGAGCCGAAGTTGAAGTCGTCGCTCATATCGGAATGCCAAGACAGGCGAACCTCCCGAAGCGCCTCCAAGGCATCCAGCTCCCTCCTATCAAGCCAGTGGGTTGGCTCCGTCTTCTCAAGCCTCCTAACCACCCTTGACGCTACATCTCTGAGCCTAGAGTGAAGCCTGTCAACCTGAGCCATACTATCCTCGTTGTAGTCGAGGCTGCTCCTATAGTGGGAGCTGAGGAGCCAGAGCCTTAAAGCCCCAGGGCTCCACCTAGCTAAGGCTTCCTTAACTGGTATTATGTTCCCCAAGCTCTTACTCATCTTCTCCCCTTTAATAGTGAGATAGGAAGTGTGGAGCCAGTATTTAACCCAGGGTCTCCTCCCTAGTAATGCCTCGCTCTGAGCTCTCTCATTCTCGTGGTGGGGGAATATCAGGTCCACCCCTCCCCCATGTATGTCTATAGCCTGGCCTAGATACTTGGTGCTCATAACGCTGCACTCTATGTGCCAGCCAGGCCTCCCCCTCCCCCATGGGCTCTCCCAGCTGGGCTCCCCCGGCTTGGCGGCTTTCCATAGGGCGAAGTCGTAGGGGCTCTTCTTCTCTCTTATAAACTCTTCCTCCTGCCTCCACGCTTCCCTAGAGGTGGAGCCGCTGAGCCTCCCATAATCTGGGAACCTGTCGACTTCGAAGTATATGCTCCCACTCTCAGCAACGTAGGCGTAGCCTTTATCTATTAAACCCTGTATGAACTCTATTATGTCTTTAATGTGTGATGTAACTCTAGGGTGCAAGTCTACCCTTATATTGAGGGCTTCAAGAGCTTTCATGTAATCCCTAGTATACTCTTCCACGACGCTCTCCCAGCTCCTGCCAGACTCTCTAGCCCTGTCTATGATCTTATCATCTATGTCGGTAATGTTCTGAACGTGGAAGACGCTATAACCTTTAAGATTCAAATATCTCTTAATCGCGTCGAAAGAAGCGAAAGTCCTAGCGTGACCTATATGAGTGTAGTCGTAGGGGGTGGGGCCGCACGTGTACATGTTTACCATATGGGGTTTGAAGGGCTCGAAAACCTCCCGCCTCCTGCCGAGGGTGTTAAACACTACTATCTGCACAATACTCGGACACCATGATAGACTTTAAAAGCTAAGCCTTATAATGTTAATATTAATACTACTACCTTTAAATCACGGCGGTAAGCGTCCAACGCCTTATAAGGCTCAGACAGCCCACCTCTAACAGGGACTAGATTGAGTGGATACGAGGAGACCGGGCACCCTGTTATCAGGGCTATGCGTGAGATCTCGTATTTCATATTGAAATCTACGGAAACCCTAGACGTCTCCCAGATAGAGTCCCTCATAGACCTCCTCCACAAGGCTTACATCGAGAAACGCAAAGTCCTAGTTATGGGTGCTGGGAGGAGCGGCCTTGTAGGGAGAGCTTTCGCCATGAGACTGCTACACCTAGGCTTTAACTCCTACGTCCTAGGAGATACTATAGTACCCAGCATATCTAAGGGTGATCTAGCAATAGCGATATCGGGCTCGGGGAGGACCCAGCTCATAGTAACGGCTGCGGAGGCCGCTAAGAAGGTGGGGGCGGTAGTAGTTGCTATAACAACCTACCCTGACAGCCCCCTAGGAGCCCTCGCAGACCTAGTAGTCTGGGTGCCTGGGAGGGCTAAGTCGAGCCGTATGGACGACTTCTTCGCAAGACAGATATTGGGGATACACGAGCCTCTGGCCCCCCTAGGAACTCTCTTCGAAGATGCTACCGCAGTGTTCCTGGATGGGGTCATATATGCTTTGATGTTGCGGCTTGGAGCCAACGAGGAGGATTTGAGGTCTAGGCATGCTAACATAGAGCTCTAGAAAATGCTGGAAAACGCTATTGAAGGGTGGATAGTGAGGGTTTCCCTGGGCTACCTAGAGGAAACCTGGACGGTAAGAGGATACACGCATCCTGAGGGGGCTCTCATAGCGACACCCTACATGAGGGGCTCGAGGAGGGTTAAAGCCTACGACCTAGCGGAGGCTCCAAGCTGGCTTCTAGAGTTTATCCCATGTATAGGTAGGGAGGCTCCGAGGGTCTCTGAGAGGCTTGTAACGATGGCTTTAGATCCTGGGGACTCGTTCAAAGTTAGGAGAGGAGACATTAGCGGGAACGTTTTAGAGCTCCTAGACTATTTGGACCCGGAGTGGGTGGGCCTCACAGGGTCGTGGGCTGTAGCTGGAGAGAGGTGGGATAGCGATGTGGACCTCCTGGTTTACGGGGACCACAACGATATTTACACTACGCTAAGAGACCTTAGAGAGGAGGGCGCGATAAGAGCCTGCAACGTTGAAGAGAGATATGGCAAAGTTAAAGATATGATGAGCTGGAGGCTTTACTCGAAACTCTCAACACTAAAACTCCTAGACTCCTGCTTCAAGGGGGCCCCCTACACGTTAAGAATCCTGAGAACCCTCGAAAGGGAGCAGTGTAGAGGGGTCCTTATACCCCTGGGCTACTATAAAGTTACTGTTAAGATACTTGACACTAGCGAGGCTCATTTAACGCCCGCCAGGTATGAGGGTGAAATCGAGGGTTTCGGGGGGGCGACTATCGAAACATGGCATACCAGGTACATGGAGCTCCCCCGGGGAGTTTACAAAGCCCTATTAAGGATAACTTTAAACACCGAGACGGGAGCCATAATAGCTAGCCCGGACATAACAGGGTGGATTGAGGGGGTTGACATTTAAACCAGCGATAAGCCCCGAACACGGCTCTATGGTTATTACTAGAGAGGGGCTCATAGGCCAAGCCGTGGGGGTTCCCAAGCCTGAGGGTTTAATCCCAGTAATACCTAAATACGTTCCCTGTAGAGGTGAGAGTCCATGGGTTAAGAGCGGTCTAAGCCTCTGCAGGGTGCTCCAAGACTATGGGCCTAGGGGGATTGGGGAGACTCTTAAAGCCTTAGGGTTCGCCGAGACTCTTGATGGCCTCTATAATTCCCCAATGCCTTATGTGAGAGAGATCGATACAGTCTCAGTTGTGACGCCTCGAGAAGCTCTTGAGAGGGTGTTGAGGGGGCCTTTAAGCCCCCTAAGCTATGAGGTTTTGAAAGTCTTAAGCACGTTGAGGAGTTTTAAAGTTAAACTTGAAAACCTGGGCCTCACAGGGTCGATAGCGTTATCCTTCGAGAACCCTAAAATATCAGATGTGGACCTAGTAGCTTACGGTTTCGAGACTGCGGAACTATTATACGGGGCCTTCTTAAGTTTGAGGGTTAAGCCTCTAATATCGAGTAAACTCGGCGGCCTTAAGGTCAGCCCCGAGCTAGACGTGTCCTGGAGGAGAGCTGATATTAGGGGGGTCCATGTGACGTGGGTTGGGGTGCCTCTAGAGGGTGAGCTTTGCAAGCCTCTAAAAGAGTACTTCAAGGTTAGGGGGCCTGTGATGGAGGCTAGGGTGACGGTGAGTATTGAGGGAGGCCAGGAGAGCTCCCTATTATACCCCCCGTGCGCTTCGAGTTTGGAGGGGGTTCACGTTGTGTCTTTCGAGTATAATGTTGCAGCCGTACTTTATGAGGGGGGAGTGTTTTCGGTCTACGGCCTCGTGGATCGTGAGGGCTCAACAGTCTACATAGCTACTCGTCAGCTTCCAGGTTCTATTTTAAGGTTAAAAGGGGATGTTTAGAGCCCCCTTATACTCTCTGTATAGACTGTCAATCTTAGCGATCCACGTTGGTAACCCCTCGGGATCCTCGGGGTAGCTCTTGTAGAGGCTCTTAACCCTCCTCATGTAATCGCTGACACTCACAAGCTTCATTAAGAGTGAGGGTTTCCCTATGAGCCTCACGACGATATTAAGCTTCTCCAGGAATCCCGGGGTCATACTCAACTCTCCCTCTCCGAACACAGACGCGACCTCCTCGGCGCCGGCGAGCCCCTTCTTTATAGCCCACTCTATCTCCTCGTTTGACAGTGTCTGGAGGAATTGTCTTAACATGTCTAGGGCCGCTTGCTTGGCCCCCATAGTCCTCATATAGCCTATGTTGAGGCTCCAGAGCCCTCTCAGAGTGAAGTCGCCGTTCTCGAACGCCTTGACTATGGCTTCCGAAGCGTGCTTGGCAGCTGTCATTGCGTAGCCCATGCCACCGCCATGTATGGGGTCTACAGTGTAAGCGCTATCCCCTATAGTTATGAACCCGTTCCAGACCATGGTGTTTGAAGGTCTCCTAGTAGGTATCTTAGCTCCAGCCTCACTTATAACTCTAACCTCCGCCCCAACGTCAGGCCTCTTAGCTAAAACCTCCCTATACACTTTAGCAGGGTGAGGGTAACCCCTGCCCATCTGGACTCCAAGGCCTATATTAGCTATATTCTTACCTTTAGGGAAGAACCACCAGTAGCCTCCTGGGGCTATTTTCTCGTTGAAGTAAAGTCTTATATAGTCCGGGTTCTCGATCTCATAGTTAACCTCGACAACCTTCCTGTACGCTACCACGAAGTCTGTTTCAGGGGGATCCTCAACTATAAGCCATTCCTTGGGGAGCTTCCTCCTGAGGGCGCCGCCGCTCCCCGTAGCGTCGACAACTATTTTAGCCTTAAACTCTAGGTCTCCGAGATCCTCGCTGTGAACCCTGACACCAGTAACTTTAGCATCTTCAACTATGGGGTGGGAAGCCCTAGACCTAAAGTATATGTCGACACCCCCCCTCTGAGCTCCCCTCAGGAGGCTGAGCCCATACTTATTCCTGTCAATCATGTAGCCGGCGCCCTCCCCTACAAGCTTTAAAACACCCTCCTCGGAGGGGCTGTACACTAGGGCGCCGTTAACGATCTGCATTAATGCTTCCCCGCTAGGGTGTGGGAGCCCGTTCCTATCAAAATGGCCAGCACCTATAGCATCACCGCAAGGCTTACCCCAAACCCCCTCAGGGCCCACCCAGTCGACACCGGCTACGCGCAAACCGGAATTCTTAAGGAGATAGGCGAGAGAAGCGCCTGCAGGCCCCAGCCCGACTATAACAACATCATAAACAAGACTCCTCAAAACAGCCACCCCCACAACTGATATACATATACTCTAGTATTTAAGCCTAGGTATAGACCGCGTGGTCGCCGGAACTCGATATCACGGGTATTTATGATATTGGGCCCGGCTTCCTCCTTCGGCCCGTTGGGGGCTTCATAGGCTGGCATTACTGCGGCCGCCCAGCCCCCGCCTCTAAATGCCAATCATGGAGGCTGGCTCGCCACGAGTAAATTAGGGGGCCTTAAGTTTAACTCTAAATCCTCATAGCTCTCAGGCACAGTATTATACTAACATGTTAACCAGAAGACCCCAAAGATTCCACTCTAGAAAACAGCCAAAACTTAAAACCCTCGGGAAAACCATTACTAACACGGTAGATCGACATGCCGGAGTTTAGAAAGAGAAGGTGGAGTATATTCGACATATTCGACGAGCTACTCAGAGACTTAGAAGAAAGGCTGGAAAGCGTGGACGAGGATATAGAAAAGGAGTTCAAAAGAATGATAGAAGAAAGGCGAGAAGAGATCAGGGGACCATACTTCTACGGGATAAGAATAACGATAGGGCCTAATGGAGTCCCCCGAGTCGAAGAGTTCGGAAATATAAGCAGAGGTAGGAGAGGCAGGCCGCTAATAAAAGAGGAGATAGAGCCCCTAGTTGATGTCATAGAGAGAGACGATGAAATCTGGATAATAGCAGACGTACCGGGGGTCTCAAAGGAGAACATTGACGTTAAAGTATCGGAGCGCGCAGTCACCATAAAAGCTCGCTCGGAGGAAAGGAAATACCATAAAATAGTAGACCTCCCCGCAGAAGTCGCCCCCGAAACTGCAAAGGCAAACTATAGAAACGGAGTCTTAGAAGTTAAAGTTAAGAAAAAGAAGCAAGCTGAAGATAAGGAATTCAAGGTTAAAATAGAGTGAGTTCAAGGTAAAGACAGATAGCAAATGATTTCAGCCCCGGTTAGAGGAGAGACAGCTTTTTATTATGGGGTCCTAGCTTTCAGCCCTTCCACACTCGTTTACATCTGTTTCTACAACTTCCTCCCCTGCTATTTTACCTGTACCCTCGTAGTCGCACATTTCCAGTGTGAACTCTACAGACCCCTCTATCGCCCTCTTCAGCCAGTCTAGTATCTTGGGGCACTCCGGTGTTTCAGCATGCTGGCAGGCTATGCTGGCAGCCTCCTGGAACTCGTGGAGTATTCCCTCTATAGTTGTTATGTATCCTGTACTGTAGGGGCCTGGCGTGTACTCTAGCGACACTTCAGGTATCCTTATTGAGGCTTTAGCAGGCTTAACAACAATGTATCTAAGCTCCTTCTCCCCTCTAACTCTAACTATTACCCTCTTAGGCTTCCCCTCCTCTAGAACCCCTACATTAGAGCTCTTGAAGCCGCAGTTTCCACATGAATAAATATACATAACAATGTTACCGAAGTATGGAATAAAATACATGTAAACCGAAACCTCCAAAGACTCCCCGCCGCAAACGGGACATTTAGCTGTAGACTCGAAAAGCTTCAAAGGCCCCCTAAGAGCTTCTATCACAGACGCACCTAGAGGATTGTAAGCTAAACTAGAAGTTTTAAGGATTCTATAATGTCGAAGGCATGAACCCGAGCCAGCCACAATAATGATGGAGCAGTGGGGGGCGAAAACGGGAGAAACCCTGTGAAAGGGCTTAACAGCTACCGTGAAGCCGGCGCATGTCTAGGGCACAAGCATTCATTTAGATAGCCTCTAAACCACTGATAGAATGATATCTAAAACATCCGTCTTCCTCGCCATCCGCGGCTTTTAAAATTAATCACCACAACTTTATAAGCTAAAACCCTTACATCTAAGCTTGAGGGGCATTGTTGAGAGAAGATAGTGAGGAGCGTATAATAGCTAGAATAAGGGACTCCCTATCCTCGGAGCTTAGAGCTTTAATCGTAGACGAGAGACTGGTGAGCATTGAGGTCGTGGATAGAGTCTTAAGTTCTCTGAACGCGTTCACGTTGATAGCTAAGAAGAAAACAGGGTATATCAACGTATACTATGTGGATGATTCCAAGCTTAGGAAAATGTGCCTCTACGAAATGTGCTCCACTAGAGGGGGCTTTGATAGGGAGAAGTGCGTCAACGAGTGCATCGACAATGCCCAGCGAAAGTTCCTGGAGCATATAATTTCATCGTTGAAGTCTTAAATCTTCTCAGCCCGCCGCAAACCTTAGAGCTGGCATGCTATTGTATTAATAATTTTAGAGGAGAGCTGCCGGCCCTCTATGATCGAGCTGGGGATTCTACTCGTACCCGCGCTTGTGTGGTGCCGCGGCCGGGATTTGAACCCGGGTCACGGGCTCGAGAGGCCCGCATACTGGGCCTGGCTATACTACCGCGGCCCTTTAATATTTAATATCGGGGTTGAGGCTTAAAACCCTTACTAGGCTTATTTGAGTTTCACGTTTGAAATAGCGTGTCTCAATAATTTTGATAGCGCAGCCTCATGGGGGGTTTACATGATTGGCTTAGGGGGCGTGTCATGTGGTAGTTGTGCTTGGATAAGGGCTCTGTGGGGATCTTGGCTGGTTACTGTGGTGTTTCAGGGGTTTGAGGTTGTGCTTGGGGGGTTTGCTGTTTGCTCTTGGAGTTTTGCGGTGGCCTGGAGAGGTATAAGGTTACTATCTCATACGCTACTGCTAGTTGTACTATGTCTATGTTTATTGAGGCTTTGTCACCGAGCCTCTCCACTATTATCAGTGGGAGTATTAGGGGGTTCGAGTAGTATATAGTGACGAAACCTAGGTGAGCCCCTAAGGCTGCCGCCAGGGGTATCCACCTTATAGGTATAGCGAATAGTGCGAGTATAAGATAAGCTACTATGAGCCCTACTATGGCCATACTAGCTGTTAAAATATTACCCCCCTCCTCTATGAGGCGCGAAAACGAGTATACTGATAGCGTGAGGCTCACTATGAAAACTATTATGGCAGAAGCTAAGAATAACGAGAGGAGCTGAGAGTCGTAGTCCTCCCGCAGCCTCTCAGGCTGCCCGGGCTCCGAGACTTCCCCCCTAGGGCTTTCAGCCAACTGCCGGCGCCCCCACAACCCTATGGGTGAGTTTAGAGTCTTAGAGGCTTATAAAAACGCTCTATAAGGCTCATTGTTTATGGTGGCGGCTTGTAAGGTGCTTAGTTGTGTACACCAGTATTCAAGGGTTTAGCGAGGCCTTCAAGAACGTTGTTTCCGGGGCTAGCAGTGCCCTCATTGTTACCCATGCTAACGCCGACCCTGACGCTGTAGCCTCGGCCATCCTAGCTTATAGAATCCTGGAGTTTCTAGGCTCTAGGGGTTGCATAGGGTTTCCTGAGGGGGTCTCTAAGGTTTCCAGGAGCCTCCTAGATTCTCTGAAAATAGATTTTGAGGCTTGCGGTGAACTGCGAGGGTTCAAGGCTTGCATAATTGTAGACGCTTCTAACCCAGTGCAGCTCGGAGAATACCGGGATGCGTGCCTCTCAGCCCCCCTAAAGGTTCTAGTCGATCATCACGAGCCCGGCGTTCTAGAGGGTCTCGCCGATCTGCGCCTCATAGACCAGAGCGCTTCCTCAACCTCGGAACTTATGGTTTCGCTGGTTGAGAGCCTGGGCTTCAAACTTTCTAGCTCAGACTCTACTCTCGCAGCTTCAGGCATCATATTCGACTCTAGAAGGTTCTCCCATGCTAGCTTGAGGACGTTTAACATTATGGCTAAGCTTTTAGAGTGGGGCTGCGACTATGGAATAGCCGTCGAGGCTGTAACCCCAAAGAAGGGGGAGTTTGAGGATGTATCTAGGAGGGTAGCTCTCTTCAAGGCGCTCTCCAGGCTCAGGGTTGAGAAGGCTTGCAGAGACCTGATACTAGCAGTTACGCATATCGGGTCTTTCGAGTCGGACATAGCTAACATGCTCGTAAGCCTGGGCTCCGACATAGCTGCTGTGATAGCGTATAGGGAGGAGGCAGCCAGGGTTTCAGTGAGGGTCTCCAGGAGGGCTCTAGAGGCTGGGGTTAAAGCCTCGACAATAACAGCGTACATAGCATCGAAATACGGTGGAGAGGGGGGAGGTCACGAGGCCGCTGCCATGGCACATATTAAGGTCGAAGGGGATGTTGAAAGCCTAACAGATAATATAGTTAGAAGCCTGCAAGGTAAAATTGGGAGAATATGCCAAGGGGGTTCCAGTAGTGGGGGAGAAAGTAAGGGTTTACGTTGATGTGAGGGAGGAGCAGAGCGGCATACCTGGGATGCTCGAATCCCTGGGAGTCATAGTTATTAGGGGCCAGCTCCAAGCCGGGGACTACGTGCTCCCCGGGGATACTGTTATAGAGAGGAAAACAGCCCAGGACTTTTTAAACTCGCTTTTTGACGGCAGGCTCTTCGATCAAGTTTCAAGGCTTTCCGAGGCTTATAGCAATGTGATAATCCTAGTTGAAGGTGAGATTAACGAGCTCAGGAGGGCGCAGAATAGAGCTAAACAAGTGTACTCAGCCCTCGCAACCCTAACGATAGACTATGATGTTAAAATAGTGTCAAGCCCGAGCCCTAGGGACTCAGCCCTCATAATAGAGGCTCTAGCAAGGAGGATAGTGGAGGGGCATGGAGCGTTCAAGATAGTAATACATAAGAAGCCTAAACTGAGCACCATAAGAGAATGGCAGCTATACATAGCAGGGTCGCTCCCCGGAGTAGGACCCATACTAGCGGAAAGGCTCCTAGAAAAGTTCAAAAGCCTAGAGGCGCTATTCACGGCAAGCACGTCAGAACTAAAGAAAATACTGGGAGAAAAGAAGGCGGAGAAGATAAAAGCAATAATAAAAACCCCCTACGAGCCTAAAGAAAAGAAACCGAAAAGCCTGGAAGACTATAAGAAAGATTAGTGATAAGTGCGTGCTCAAACACGATGTTAAAGAGTTGAAGGCTAATCTTAATAGTTTAGCGGCGGACTTTACACTATGTAAAGTCTCGATGCCCTATGTTTTTAATGTTGAGTACATCGCGTGGACTATGTACAGGTGCGAGTTTATAACAGCTTTTAAGCCCGAGAGTGTCGCAGCTTTTACTGTTATTATCACACACGAGTCTTCGAGGCTCACTTCTACCTGTGCTTTTTTAGGCGCTTGCTGCCTCGCTTCTGCCTGGAGGCTTTCATATAAGTGTTTAGAGTATTCCCCTAGACACAGTTTTAGTTCTGCCTCGTAGAATTCCGGCACCCCCTTCTACTTGTTTTAACCCGCTTTTCTCCTCGAATACTCTGAAGGCTTCCTCTAAAGCTTTTTCCAGGTATTCTCCTAGGTCTTTGGGGTTTCCTCCCGTGACTTCCACGTCTACTGTTAGGATCTTCTGGTCTCCTCTGGGTTCGAGCTTTAAGACTATGCTCATGACCCTGGCTTTAGAGCCTATGGCTTCCTCCAGGATTTTCCTGCAGGCTTTCTCAGCTTCTATTAAAGCCTCTCCAAGCTTATCCTCCGACTCCTGCACCGGTCCCACCTAGTAGGGCTCTAAGCTCCCCGGCCAGCCTGTCAACCTCCCTCTTCAAATACTCTTCCTGGCTTTTAATAGCCTTGAGCCTAAGCTCGAGGTCTTCCCTCCTGCTTTTAAGCTCATTGACTATATCATCCCTCGTAGACCTAACCATGACATAGCCTACAACCTTGTACAGCTCGACGTCCGAGGAGAGTCTGTCGAGCTTCTCCATAACATCGTCTATCTCGCTGAGGGCCCCCTCAAGGGTAATCCTCTCCTGAGTCACCGCAGCTAGAGTGTCGCGGAGTTTAACATACTTAGTATACTTAGCCTCAACCTCTGGCGGAACCCTCTCAACCAAAACACTACACCTATAAGAGAGAGTTAAACCAAACTATATAAGCTAAAAGAAGGGAGGCCACAGCCATAACCCACCTTCAGTACCCGGCGGCATTAGACTCAGCGGCACCCCCCAGGGGCTAGCGCGGCCCTCACAGCCCCCGGGCCTTGCTCAACCGGGGTCAGCCGTTTCAACGCATCCCCCAGCTTCCTCCACCCGTTACTGCACCCCTGTCACCAGGGGAGCCCCAAGGCTTCACCGACACCGCCGGGGGCCGTGTCGTTTCTGTGCTGTTGCCGCGGGTATCACCCGCGCCCCTTGCGGGGCCCGGCTGCCGCGGTGAGGGTGGTGTGTCCTCAGGCCTCAGAGGCCCGTGAGCCGCCGGCTGCGGCCTCCCATAGACTATTCTGAGCTTCAAACTTATTAAACCCATATGGGCTCCAAGACCCTCCACATCACGACCTCCATGACACTAGAGTTAACACTTTTATGCCCCAAATCTCTCAAGGGTAGCTAGAGGCTTTACAGCATAGCCTTCTACACTAAGATTTAAGCCGCCTATAGTGTTATTTGGTGTTTCCTCCCGGCAGAGTGGTCGCCAGAACTCAATGCCATAGACTTATTCCCATGATATTAGCACGGCTTCCCCCTCAGCCTATTGAGGGCTCCATAGGCTGGTATTACTGGGGCCGCCTTGCGCCTGCCTCCGATGGACAATCATGGAAGCTGGCTCAAAGGGAGCAAATTAGGGGGCCTTAAAAGTTTAACTCTAAGATCTCAAATTATGTTCTCGAGTATCTCTAGGTAATCATATTAATCAGGAGACCCCAAAGATTTTACTCTAGGGAAAGCCTGACGATGCTCTCATTAGCGGGGCTAGCCCTACCTGTGGAACCTCTAGTGTTGCCCGCGGAGAGCGAAGCCTTGTAGAGGTCAACTTTAAACGCTCTGTGGCATCCTACGCCACCATATACAGCCAATAATTGTAGATATCAATAGTTCCCTTACCATTATATGGTATGGCCTGCATAGGGCTCTTAATTTTTTAAGGTTTAGGTGTTAGCTGTTTATAGGTGCCGTGTTTGAGCTCTTCTAGGCTTAGACCTAGGATCAAGGAGATAAGATGGGATCATAGAGTTAGAGAGGGAGAGCTTCTCAGAATGTGGGATGAGGAGAGACTTTATAAGACGCGTTTCGACGTTTACAATAACATAGTAGTTATCGACACTCCCCCACCCTACGCTAGCGGCAGGTGGCATGTTGGGGGGGCTTCTCATTACGTCCAGATAGACATGATCGCCAGATACTTCAGGCTTAAAGGCTACAATGTTATAGCGCCTTTCTATGCGGATAGGAACGGGCTCCCCGTAGAGGTCCAAGTAGAGAAAACATATAAGGTTAACGCTAAGGAGATGGCTAAAACTATTGAGGGTAGGAGGGCATTCCTGAAACTATGTAGGGAGTTCCTGGACAGGGCTGAAGCTGAAATAGTGTCCATTTGGAGGAGGTTAGGCTGCAGTTTCGACTACTGGCCCAACGGGACTGACAGCCCCGAGTATAGGAGCCTCACCCAGGCGACGTTCATAGATTTATACAAAAGGGGGCTGATATATGAGGCTGAAAGGCCTGTAAGGTGGTGCCCTAGGTGTGGGACGACACTGGCTGAGGCTGAAGTAGAGTATGAGGATGAGGAGAGCCTACTATACTATGTGAAATATAAGGTTAAAGGAGAAGATGGGTATTTAACTGTAGCGACTACAAGGCCGGAGCTCATAGCAGGGTGTGCGGCACTAGCCTACCACCCTGAAGATGATAGGTATAAGGGGTTGAAAGGTAAAACTGTAATAGCCCCCATCTATGGCCATGAAATGCTGGTCGTGGAACACCCCAGCGTGGACCCGAGCTTCGGGACAGGGCTCATGATGATATGCAGCTATGGAGACGAGCATGACGTGAAACTATTCCAGGAGCTCGGCCTGAAACCTAGAGTAGTCGTTGGGGAAGATGGTGTTATGAACGAGGGGGCCGGCCCCCTAGCCGGGCTAAAAGTTGAGGAGGCTCGCGCTAAGATGGGTGAGATACTTGGGGAAGCGGGGCTCCTAGAGAGGGTTGAAAAGATCGCTCACAAGGTTCCCAGATGTTGGAGGTGTAAGACACCCCTACAGATAATACATAGGAGGGAGCTCTTCTTAACACAGCTACCATACAGGGATAAGATTAAGGAGATAGCTTACTCCACAGACTTTAAGCCTGAAATGCATAGGAGAAAGCTTTTAGACTGGGTCGACAGTCTAACCATGGACTGGCCCATATCGAGGGATAGGTATTATGCTACGGAGATCCCCCTATGGACTTGTAAAAGGTGCGGGGCCAAGCTACTCCCCGAGCCCGGCGCATACTATAGACCCTGGGAGGAGAACCCTTGGGATAAATGTCCAAACTGTGGAGCCCCTAAGAATGAGATAATTGGGGATTTAAGGGTCTTCGACACGTGGTTTGACTCTAGCATATCGATGCTCTACGTCACTAGGTGGGCTGTTGACAGGAAGTTCTACGAGGCGGCCTCAGAGAGGGTGTTGAGGCCTCAGGGGCAGGATATTATAAGGACTTGGCTTTACTATACTTTACTGAGAGTGTATATGCTCACCGGGAAGAGCGCCTTCAAGTGGGTTAGGATAACCGGTATGGGCTTAGACCCTACTGGGAGGCCTATGCATAAGTCCCTTGGGAACATAATAGACCCGGAGCCTATAGTGGAGGAGTATGGGGCCGACGCTTTCAGGTTCTGGGCTGCAATAGCCTCCAAGCTAGGCTACGACTATAGGTTCGACGTTGGCAAAATAAAAACCGGGAAACTTCTAGTGACGAAGCTCTGGAACATAGCCAGGCTCCTCTCAGCTTTCCCCGAGCCTGAAGAGGGAGATTATGAGCTGACGTTTACAGATAAGGCCTTCCTAGCCCTCTACGAGGAGTATATTGAGAAAGTCGATAGAGCCTATGCGGAGCTAGATGTTTACGAGCCAGGGCTCCTGCTCTACGAGTTTCTATGGGACTACTTCGCCTCCCACTACGTAGAGCTCGTTAAAGATAGAGCTTACAATAGGGGTGGAGAGTTTAAGGTTGAGTATCAGAAGGCTGCCTGGGCGGCTCTCCACAGGATATTCAAAGGATCCCTTGTAGCCCTATCGCCAATAATGCCTTTCATAACAGACGATATATATAGGACTCTCTACGGGTCCAGCGCCCACAAGCAGAGGTTCCCGGAGCCTTCAATGGGTTTAGATGAGAGGGCAAGGTACGCTGAGATGGCGAGGAAGATAGTTGAGGTTAACAAGGCTATATGGGCCTATAAGAAGAAGCGTGGCTTAAAACTCGGAGAGCCCCTAGAAGGGATAACTGTTATGATCCCAGAGGAGCTGGAAGGAGCTGTGGATAGCCTGGAAGGGCTTCATAAAACTAAGATTAGAACCTACAGGGAACCCCCTGAGGGGGGTGAGCATATAGCCCCAAGGATCTACATAGTTAGAGGGTAGATCTGTGAAAATACTAGAGGTCAGCTCGAAACATAGGGTTATTAAAGTACTCATAGAAAGTGAGGAGGACTTATGGACTCTCAAGACGACCTTGAAACCAGAAGACTTTATAGAGGCTAAGACAGCGAGGGACGTGGCTGGAGTTCCTGGAGGGGAGAAGGAGAGGAGGGTTATAATAGTTAAGCTGAAAGTCGAGAGGCTAGAGTTTCAGCCCTTCACAGGAAAGCTTAGAGTGTCGGGTGTAATAGTTGAGGGGCCCGAAGAATACGGGGTTAAAGGTAGGCACCACGCGCTAACCCTAACCCCGGGTATGACCATAGTCTTGGAGAGGGAGGAGGGGTGGGGCGTTAAAGCCCTAGAGGTCATGGAGAAGAGCGGGCCTAAAGGTAGGGTTATAATAGCTGCAGTAGACTATGAGGAGTTCGCCCTTGGAGTACTATCACCCTACGGGTTTAAAGTGATCCTCGAATCCCCCTCAAGACTCCCAGCTAAGGAGGATCCCAGGAGGGATGAAGCCCTAGAAAACTATGTATTGAAAGTTGCAGAGATCATTGTAGGTGAGGCTTCGAAAGCTAACGCTACAGTAGCTGTTATAGTGGGCCCGGGGTTCCTGAAAGACTATGTGGCCGAGAAAGTGAAAGCCCTAGAGAGTAGACTGAAGATTATAGTAGACAGCGCCTCCACCGGAGGCCCCCCAGGCTTAGAGGAGGCTTTGAGGAGGCACTCTGTCATAGAAGCCCTGAGAGAATTCTCTATAATGGAGGCTGAAGCTGTCCTCTCAGAGTTTATGAGCCTGGTGGTTAAAGATCCTGACAAGATCGCCTACGGGGTCAGCGATGTTGAGGCAGCGGCAGCCCTCGGGGCTTTAAGAGACTTGGTGATCTTAGATAGCCTATTATCAGCCTATGACGAGGAGTTGAGGCTCAGCGTAAACTCTATAATGGAGAACGCTGAGAGGGTGAAGGCGAAGATAATCATAGTTCCCGAAGAAAGCCCTGTCGGAGACAGGGTCAAGAGTCTCGGGGACGTAATAGCTATACTGAGATACTCGATACCTAGGGAAGCTAGACAGCTATTAAAGTCGTAGTCCTCCTAACACCATCTATAGACCTTATCCCTGAAATCACGCTCTCTAAAGCCTTCATAGTGTCAACCTCAACCCTAACAACTATGTCAAACTCTCCATAAACTATCCTAGCCTCGGTGACAGCCTTATTAAACCTCCTAACAATCTCATCCCTCACATCCCCCTCAGCCCCCACCTCAACGTTAACAAGTATATAGGCCACTAGCCTTGAATATTGACCATACACGCTCGGGCACCATTAAAAACGGAAAACCCTAGGATTTAAAAAGCTAACTCCTAATGGGGAAACCCAGAGTAATTTAAGCCTAGATGTGGTCGCCGGAACCCAACACCATGTGATGTTGGGCCTGGTTCCCCCCTTAGCCTATTGAGAGCTCCATAGGCTGGCATTACCGGGGCCGCCCAGCCCCCGCCTCTAAATGCCAATCATGGAGGCTGGCTCGCCACGAGTAAATTAGGGGGCCTTAAGTTTAACTCTAAATCCTCATAGCTCTCAGGCACTATATTATACTAAAATAACAAGCCCTTAATGAAAAGGAAGGGATGCTAGTGTTATGAAATTAGTGCCGCGCCCAATAGTGTCTATTAGTGGTTTTAGGTGTTAAGGTTTCTAGTGAGGCCAGCCTAGGGATCTTAGGACGAGCTCGGCGGAGCCTTTGAGTTTTTCAAGGGACTCTAGGTCTTCTCTAGTGTCTAGAGTGTCTTTAACCTCGAGGAGTAGCCTCCTCTCGTTGATGTAAGCTATCTCCACATAGTATCCTAGGAGGGCTATGATGTCTTCTATGACGTCTTCCTCTCTGCCTGTCACGTCCATCTCCCCGATGGCTTTGACTTGTTCCGAGATCTTATTTCTGTTAGCTTTAAGTCTTTCGAGAGCTGTTTTCAAGGGTTCTTGATCTATATTACCTGAAGCTCTCAGGATAGCTATGCTTCTCGCAGCTTCTTCGAGGAGGTCTAGGTGCTCGTGTAGGGCTTGAGCCAGCCCGTCTCTTGATGCTTCAAGGTTTCCCAAACTCGGCTTACCTCCTAGGGGCTTTAGGGGAGTCCTTCTCTGTAAGCTCTAACTGTCACTATGCTGTTATCAGCTATCCCCCTCCTTGATGCTTCTTCAGGGTTCACGTGGACCCTATCGGGCTCCACATCATCGCTGATTAAGGCGTTTGCTATGATCTTAGCTTTCCCGGCCGCCACTATTTCCAGTTTACCGGTTATGCCTAAGCTACCCGCTAAATCCCCCCTTATCCTGGCGAAGCCCTCCATAACCCCGGGGTCGTATCTGAGCCTTATTCTCTTCTCTCTCAAAACTGTTTTCTGCTCTTTAAGGCTGCTAGCTGAGGGTATTAGGCTTAGTATCCTCGAGAGTCTCTCACTATCTCTCGAGATCTCCAAGCCCCTGACACCTTTTAGGATACCGGCTGTTTGGGGCTTTTATAAACCTACTTGAAAGGAGTGCCCAGAGAATCTAAAGGCTCCCCTTTGAGGAACTTTCTAAGAGCCTCAACCACGTTATCGGCCGGGAGCCTCACCTGCCTCCACGTATCCCTATCCCTCATAGTTACAGTTTTGTCCTCGAGGGTCTGATAGTCTACGGTGAAAGCCGCCGGGACCCCTATCTCGTCAGCCCTCGCATACCTCCTCCCTATGCTCCCCGTGTCATCGTATATAACCTGGAAACCCTCCCGTACAAGGGTCTTATAGAGGCTCCTGGCTTCAGCTATGAGGCTCTCATCGTTCTCCACGAGCGGGAACACGGCCGCTTGAACGGGAGCTATATCCCTCGGGAAAGCAAGAACAACCCTGCCCTCCCTTTCCCTATACGCATACTCAAAAGCGACATAGACGACCCTGTCTACTCCAAACGAGGGCTCCACTACATTGGGTAGAATCTTCCTGCCCCACTCTTTCTCCTCAACCTCTATAATTTTGACTGCATCCCTGGGAACCTCGAAACCCCCAACTTTAATAGTGTGGCCCCCGCCGGTCAAGTAACCCTCAATATCCTCGGGTCTCGCGGCTTGTAGAGCCTCTAAGACTTCCCCAGCCTTGTCTCTGAAAAGCCTGCCTATAACGCTCTTATCCACTATAACCCTCTTCTTCTTAACGAGTATGGGTTCCTTGTAGGGTTTGAACACCGTCAGGTCAGCCTTGCTGTAAGCCGCGTGCCTCATCATATCGTAGCTCCCCCTATAACTGTGGCCTGCTACCTCGATAAGCCCCCATCTAGACACTTTAACAACCTGGTCGAAAGTCTGGCTTGAGTAGTGGGCTCTCTCATGAGGCCCTTTCTCCATGAAGAACATGTGCTCCGCCGGGACCCCGATACTCTCCATGAACTCTTGGCCTATAGCCATCCAGTAGCCGAGGCATTTATCCACTATTATTTTAGACTCCACAGCCTCCTCGAGGGTGAACCATTGGGGCTCTCCACCTTTAACTCTCATAGTGTAACTTTGAATCCTCAAACGTTTGCCAGCCATCTCGTCGAAGAAGGGGCAGTTGCCCTGGGGGTCCTCGGCGTCTATGAAATACTCCATCTCCATTATAGTGAACTCTCTAAGCCTAACCATAGCCTGCCTGGGGCTGATCTCGTTCCTGCCGACCCGGCCTATTTGAGCTATGCCTATTGGGAGCCTTGACCTCATAGATTCGAGGACTCTCTTAAAGGCCACGAACATGCCCTGAGCGAGCTCAGGCCTGAGGTAGCCTACGTCCCCCTCATAGGGGCCTATCTGAGTCTTAAAGAGTAGGTTGAAAACCTTAACATCGCCGAGCTCGCCCCCGTCGAACGGGCATCTAACATTGTTATCTCTAATAATCTTACCCAAATCCTCCAAGCTTAAACCCTCAACGCTAACGCCAAGAGCTTCCTCAACTAGGTGGTCAGCCCTAAACCTCCTCCCACACTTTAAACATGAAACTATAGGGTCTGTGAAATGCTCCACATGACCGCTAGCCTCAAACACTATACTAGGGGCTACAATGGGAGTCTCTATCTCAACAACATAATCCTGATGCCTCCTAACGAAGAAATCACGCCACTTCTCCACAATCCTATTCTTCAAAAGCACACCATAAGGCCCGTAATCGTAGAAGCCCGCAACACCCCCATAAATCTCGTAGGAAGGCCAGAAGAAACCCCTCCTCCTAGCTAGCTCACTAATCTTCTCATAAACATCGCTCAACCCAAAAACACCCAATGAAACCCTTCCCTCTAAAATGATGATAGCAAGTCTTTTAAGCGTAAACTATAATATAGAATGTACGCCAAGCGAAGAACATAACCTCTCCCCAGCTATTAAAATTTTTTAAGAGCCCTCAACCCCCATGATAAGCTAATAAGTCAGCCTAAGAATGGCTCACACTAGAAATAGAGGCGGAATCTCACAGTGACGCAAAACTCTAGAAACACGGCTTAGCTAAGATAGCTAAAATATTGAGCGCCAATAACCATAATTTAAGAGAAAAATTAAAAGAATAAGGAGAGGCTAAACCAGCCTCCTCAATGATGGTATGAATATGAATGCTGGAACTATCCTATCCTCACCGTCAACCCTATACGGCCTTTCGACTATAGCAAAGTGCGCATGGATAAGATCAAAGATGGACCCCAGCTTTATGTAGAAGGTGCCGTGATACTTATAGAGCTCCTTTGATTCGATCTTAGCTGAAATAATTATAGTTAAAAGTGATAATATAAGAAATAGAGGGTTAGTTAGTGAAAGTCCTAGGCGCGCAGCTACCAAAGCCCCTACAGGGATTCCGATTCCTCCTAGCGGTGATGATAACCCCCACGAATAATCGTAAACCTTTTCCATCTTAAGCTCGTACTCTCCATAGGATGAGCCGTGATATGTGTTGTTATAATTGAAGGATTTCAACGTATTCTCCGTTACCCCTATCCCATCATTGGGATAATCATCTAACTCCCATGAAGCTATGATCTCGCCTCTATCGTTAAATGCTGGAACAAGCCACGTAGCAGTATCATTATCTCTAATAACATACTTATTTAAGCCGTTGTCAGCTATAAGCTTATAGCTTGCAACCCATATTCTCCCTAGGAACCCGGTTGAAAATATGACGTCTCCAGTAGACTTGTTAGCGGGATAAGCTCGTCCTAATGTCGCGCACGCGCTATCATCTGTCGTTATTCGAGTGGAGTAAATAGTGCACCCAACTTTATAGATTGTCTTGTTCTCCGGCGACTTTATGATATAGCTGGCGCCTGGAGTTGATATTGTGATACTTGTGGGCCCTGTTTTGAACCCGATGCTCATGCCAAGAATTATCTCAACAAGCCATCCCTCAATGAACCTGAGCTCAAAACTGTGACGTATAAAACTGGTCTTACTTCCTATGTCTTGGTCTAATTTTGTTATGGCTACCGGTATGTATTCCGTGTTGACAGTCATGCCATCAACCTTCCTGGTTGGGGTAACATATAAGATCTCTGCTAGCTCATAATAGTAACATTCAAGTTCAAAGCATCCCTTCTCTATTTTTGGAGGCGGGCTTTGAACTTGATTGTTAACCTTTCCTCTGGTTTCTATTTTATATTTTACTATGGGTTTGAATGTGACTATAACTTTTATCTCTTTCCCCACGGCTTTATCGGGTATTATCGGGGCTGATACAGCGTCTACGGCAGCATAATACTCTCCCCCCTCTTCTATCACTGTTGTTATTAATAGTAGGAGTCCTACACCTGAAGCTTTAGGGTCTGAGTTTACGTCTCTCAGGAGCTTTCTAACCTGTGAAACGTACTTTCCTATACCTTTAGCTGCGCTACCCTTACCTGAAATGACGCCTAAGCTGGTCACGTTTTCAAATGTAGGCCCTGAAAGTGATGCTGCGAAAGTTAGAGGCCTCCCCAAAGCATCCCTAACTTCAACCCTAATCCTAGTCTCGTTAGAACCCGTTATAGCATTTAAAAGACTAGGCTTATAGATGACAGTATGCCCCAAACTAGAGTATACTATCTCAGAGCCTCCTTCAACCCAGTAAACTATGGAAGCTGCCAGAGTCGAAGCTAGGATGATGGTAGCAATAGGCAAAGCTAGAACTTTATTAAAGGAAGCTAGCTGCACAAACACACCACCACACCAAGAAAAAAGAGACGGAAACCTAAATACCCTAATATCTAGGCTAAACGCGGAGTTCACTCAGCACTAGCTTATCTAGCTTCACGTTGTTAAGATCCGCAGTGTTGTGGCTATCTGAAACAGGGGCGCTAGCGGGACTTCGGAAATATTTAGGGGGGTAATGTTAAGATTATTATCATGGTCCATTATCTGGCCGATACTTAGGGCTGTCGTGTTCGCGCTAGTTTAAGTGTAGGATATGGGCAAACGTTTTTCTCTATATGGTTAGGTATTTTACAGTTTAGATATATAGGCTTAGAGGTTTCACCTATAATCCTGGTGTTGGGAGATGCGTAGGATTCCTATGGATAAGCCTGTTGTGGAGATTGATGGGGATGAGATGGCTAGGATTATGTGGGGTTGGGTTAAGGAGAGGCTTATAGAGCCTTATGTTGACTTGAAAGTTAAATATTACGATCTTCACGTTAAGGTTAGAGATGAGACTGACGATAGGACCACTCTTGAAGCTGCGGAGGCTATTAAGGCTGTGGGTGTTGGGGTTAAATGTGCTACTATAACGCCTGATGCTGAGAGGGTTAAGGAGTATAATCTTAAGAAGGCTTATAGGAGCCCTAACGCCACTATTAGGGAGATCCTCGACGGCACCCTTTTCAGGGCTCCAATAATGTTGAGGAACGTTATACCGGCTGTCAGGTTCTGGAGGAAGCCTATAGTTGTGGCTAGGCACGCCTACGGCGACATATATGCTGGGGTGGGCATTAAGTTTGAGGAGCCTGGGGAGGCCGAGGTTGTCTATAGGAGCCTCTCGGGTAGGGAGGTTAGAGTTAAACTCCCCAAGCTCGAAGGCCCGGGGGTGCTCCAAGCATACCATAACCTAGACAGTTCTATAAGGAGTTTTGCGAGGGCATCATTCAAATATGCTCTAGTAAACAATTTAGACCTATGGTTTGCCACCAAAGACACTATATCTAAAGTCTACGATGCAAGGTTTAAGGAGATATTTCAGGAGGTTTACGAGACAGAGTTTAAGGAGGAGTTTGAGAGGAGAGGCTTAAAATACGAGTACTACCTTATAGACGATGCGTACGCGAGGGCTATAAGGAGTGAGGGGGGCTTCGTGTGGGCGACAAAGAACTTCGACGGCGACGTGATATCGGACCTCGTATCTGCAGCATTCTCCGGGAGCATAGCCCTAATGACCTCAGAGCTCTTCTCACCCTACGGCTACTACCTCTCAGAAGCAGCACACGGCACCGTGAGAAGACACTACTACAAGTGGCTTAAAGGGGAGAAGACCTCAACAAACCCCACAGGAACAATATTCGCGT
Source organism: Thermoprotei archaeon (assembly GCA_029335875.2). GTDB lineage: Archaea > Thermoproteota > Thermoprotei_A > Sulfolobales > Acidilobaceae > DSZV01. The sequence goes on from JARJMZ020000035.1 coordinate 47,556, forward strand.
GGACCAGGGGGCTGAGAGAGAGGGGGAGGAGAGATGGGAACGAACAGCTGGCAGCCTTCGCAGAAACCCTCGAAGAAGCAGTCAAACACACCATAGAAGAAGATAGAATAATGACCCAGGACATAGCCAGAGTAGCGGAGCCACCAGTAAACGCCATAGTCACTACAGAAGAGTTCATAGAAGCCATAAAGAGAAACCTCGAGAAACTCCTAGAAAAGAAGGGAATACTAAGATAAAACTTCCAGAACAAAACCTGAATCCAACCTAAACTACTATTAAACTTAACAGACTGTTTTCTAAAGTAAAACCTCTGATTTTTATTAACATGGTTACTTAGAGATACTCGAGAATATCGTAGTGCCCAAGAACTATAAGAACCTTAGAGTTAAACTCTAAGGCTTCCACGCTATGCGAGCCCGCCTCTATGACGGCTTTCCATCAGGGGCGGGAGAAAACCGGCTGTAAAACCACAAGGCGGCCCCTGTGGTGCCCGCCTATGGAGCCCCCAATGGATTGAGGGGAAGCCGGAGCCCAAAACCATGAATACCCGTGATATTGGGTTCCAGCGACCATTAATCCCACACTAAACATTTTATAGCCCCATAATATGCTTACCGGTAGGGCTCCATTCGCTTGAAGAGTCGAAGTCCTTCACCTGAGATGCTTAAAGGTGGGTGTGGTATTAAAGCGTTGAAGAACAGAGTGTATAAGAGGATTCTAGTGGACCAGGAGCTCCCCGAGGAGTGTAGAGGGATTCTACCGGAGGACTACTTCTTCGAGAGCAAGTGTGACGCTGTGTGTTTCTGTAAATCAAAGAGCCTAGATGAGTATTTAGAGTGTGCTGCTAGGTGTTTCGCTGAGAAAACCAGGGATCGTGTAGGGGAGGTTTCCACTTATACCGAAGACTAGTGGGAGATCGGGGAGGGTTGAACTGTTTCCATACAGTGTCAAGCTTAAGTGATCCTAGACTTGGAAGTTTCAGCATAGCTTACAGGTGCGGGCTCTGTTTACGTTAGAGGTCTCAGTTATGAGGGGTTTAGTGTGTAGCGGCTTTGACGACTGTGTGTCAGCTTTCCAGCCTCTCGATGTATCGTGTTGAGGATTAACTTTTTAAGGGGTGTATGTTAAAGTCACCCTAGGGCTGGCTTGTGATTAAGGACATGTTTATTAGGGATATATTGTTGAAGGCTGGGGAGCTTGAGGGTTCTAGGGTTAAAGTTTGCGGGTGGGTCCATAGGATAAGGGATTTGGGGGGCGTTAAGTTCGTAATAGTCAGGGATAGGACTGGCTTTCTCCAAACAGTCTTTAAGAGGGGGGAGGTTCCCGGGGATGTTATGGGGCTTGCTGACAGTCTTAAGGAGGAGTGTGTAGTGTGTGTCGATGGGGTTCTTAGGAGAGCCCCTACTAGGGAGGGTTTTGAAGTTTTAGCTTTAGAGTTGAACGTCCTCTCCTATCCTGTCGAGCCCCTCCCCTTGGAGGTTCACAGTTCCCTGAGTGCGGGGCTTTCTACGAGGCTAAGGTATAGGTGGATCGACGTTAGAAACCCCAAGGTTTCCGCTGTTTTCATGGTGAAATCCTGGGTGGCGAGGAAGTTTAGGGAGTATTATTCAGGTCAGGGGTTTGTCGAGATATTCACGCCTAAAATAGTGGCTTCAGGCACGGAGAGTGGGGCTGACGTGTTCCCAGTGTTGTATTTTGACAGGACAGCTTACCTAGCTCAGAGCCCCCAGTTTTACAAGCAGTTCGCTGTGATAGCTGGCTTTGAGAGGGTTTTCGAGATAGGCCCCGTGTTCAGGGCTGAGCCCCACCACACTATAAGACACCTTAACGAATACCACTCTCTAGATATTGAGATAGGCTTCATAAACTCGTTCCACGATGTCATGAACTATGTTGAGGGTTTCTTCAAGAAACTGGCTGAGGATAGCGTGAAAGAAGAGGGGATAAAGAGGATAATGGAGGATTTCAACGTTGAACCCATAAGGATACCCGAGGGGGGAGCGCCTAGAATACCTATAAGGAAAGTCTACGAGATACTCGAAGAAGAATACGGGAAGAGCATACCTCCAGGCGAAGACCTAGACAGCGAGGGGGAAAGACTCCTAGGGAGCTATGTTAGGGAGAAGTACGGGTCAGACCTTGTTTTCGTAACAGAATACCCGTGGAAAGTAAGACCATTCTACACGATGAGGAAAGAGGATGAACCCAACTGGACATACGGCTTCGACCTGCTAATGAGGGGGCTCGAAGTAGTTACTGGAGGCCAGAGAGAGCATAGATATGAGAATCTGAAAAAGAACCTAGCAGATAAAGGCTTAAGATACGAGGATTTCCAGTACTACCTCGAGTTCTTCAAGTACGGGGCGCCGCCACACGGAGGGGCGGGAATGGGGTTGGAGAGGATAACAATGCAAATGCTAGGACTCCAGAACATTAGGGAGGCAAGGCTGCTCCCGAGAGATACTGAAAGGATAACCCCGTGAGGAGAATTTTGAAATCACTATGGCCAACACTATAACCTATCGTTTAAGCTACCAGTATTACTTGAATGCTGTTAAGGTTCGTCCCCGTAGGCCCCGTCTTTATTAAAGCCCCTACTTTCTCCAGGGCAGTATACGTGTCGTTATCGTCTAGGACTTTATAGGGGTCTATTTTCATGTCTAGAAGCTCCCCTATAACTTGGGGTGTTACTATTGCGCCTGCAGCGTCCGTGAACCCGTCTATGCCGTCAGTGTCCATTGAGAGCATAGCAGCATCTGTAGAGCCCCACTTCCACATTGTTAAAGCCCATGAGAAAGCCAGCTCCATATTCCTTCCCCCCCTACCTTTCCCCTTAACTTTTACCGATGTCTCACCACCAGCTAGTATAGCTCCGGGCTTCCCCACCGGGACCCCCCTATTGGCAGCCTCTAGGGTTATCGATGCTAGGGCTTTCCCAACCTCTCTGGCCTCCCCCTCAAGCCTAGATGTGAGTATTACAGTGTTGAATCCTCCAGTTTCAAGCTTAGACTTTAAACCCCTTAGAACGTCTATGTTCGCGGCTACAAGCTCATTCCTAGTTTTAGAGAGCTGGGGTGAGCTAGGCTTGGGGGTCTCAGGGGCTAAACCCCGGGCTCCATCCTCGAGGAGTTTGAGAACCCTCTGGGGCATAACCTCCCTCAGCCCATACCTATCAATAACCCAGAGCGCCTCCCTGAAAGTTGTCGAGTCCGCCACTGTGGGCCCCGAGCCTATAACGTCGAGGTTATCGCCTGGAACGTCGCTCGCATAAAGCCCTAAAACCTCGCCCGGGTAAGCCTCAGCGGCGAGCCTGCCGCCCTTAACAGCTGAAATATGCTTCCTCACAGTGTTAATCTCATGTATGGTGGCCCCGCAGCCTAATAGAAGGCTCGTCGTAACCTTAACATCGTCTAGGGTTAGAGGCTCTAAAGGCTTCTCAACAAGGGCCGAAGCACCCCCGGAAACGAGGACTATAAGCCTCCCACCCCTCGAAGCCCTAGCCCACTCGAGAACAGAATCTCCAGCCCTAAGACTGGACTCGTCGGGCGTCGGGTGACTAGACTCGATAACCTCAAGACCGCCCACAGACCCGGGAGACCCCCTAGGCTTAACGATAACGCCCCCCTCAAACTCGACAATACCTTCAAGGCCCGAAGCCATTTGAACAGAGCCTTTACCCATAGCTATCACGAAAGCCCTTCCCCATCTTAAGCCCTCTAGAAACCCCCTAACCCTACTATCAAGCTTTGAAAGCTCAACAACATCCTCAACTAGACCCCTAAGATATGATGTTAAAGCAGCCAACCCCACCACCACATTTGGGAGGAGCTAGTAGCGTTTAAATGGCACTATAGCCCGTGAAGGCCCCCGGCACTAACAGGACTGTCTAGGACAGCTTCACTTTACTCCATTATTTTACGCTTCGCCCTCCCGCCCTCATGTTTATCCCCGGTCTTCCTTATGGGTGTATAGTGTTTGAGTAGAGGAGTTAGTGGCTTGCTCGCCGCGCTCGTCCTAGGCTTGGTTGTTGTTGGGCTCATGTCCGCGGCTTTAACAGTTTACCATAAGGTTAACGAGGCCTCCAACTATGCTGTCGAGAGGGCTTCAAGGGTTTTAAGTGAAGCCTCCCAGCCTCCTGTTATGAGTTTGAGTGTCTCCGGCGGGGCCTTATACTCTGAAGTCTACTCTCCCAGGCCCGTTGAGGTAAGCTCTTTCATAGTAGAGTATGCTAATGGAACCCTTAAGCTTGCGCCCGGAGGCTTAGCAGGCTCTAACATGACAGTATTCAAGCTTATTGACACGTACTCCTGCGAGCCCGTGAGAGTTTACATGGTGCTTTCGAGCGGGCTCGTCGTAGCCTATGATCCGAGGGTGGACCCTAAGATAGGCTACACCCCTAAGGGCTGGAGGGGCTACTACACTTGTAACCTAGAGTTAGACCCTGTAAGCAACCGTCTAGTAGACCCGTCTCTAGGCCTCCCAGTTGTCGTAGTTGCTGGGGGCTCTAACGACACTCTAATACACAGGGTGGGCTCCACTACATACATATCAACGACTATAACCCTAAACAATGAAGGGTACTGTAGCGTTAACTATAAAGGGTCCGAGGCCTCTGTTGGGACTATCTCAACCCCGGCGGGGGCTGTAAACGTGGTCGTAGGCTGCCTGTCAACGCCCGGTTGGAGCGAGCTTACAATACTTGACCCTCAGAGTGACACCTATATAACCTATAGAGTTTTAAATCTACCCCTCACAGTATACTTGATGCTTCAAGGCCCCCCTAACGTGGCCTACTCTGGGAACCTTAGGGTAACAGTTAACACTGTATATAGAACTAGCGATGCTATAAGCCCGAGCATCTCGGGGATCATACAGTATATGGGCCTAATTCCTATAACCTACGTGCCTGCAGGAAGCTTCAAGTATATGGTTGAGAGATATCTAGAGATGATAGAGACCCCGGCAACGTTCAGGCTTAGGTGGACCGGCTGGGGTGAGGCTAACTTCACAGAATCAAGACTAATAGTGCCCCTAGTCTGGACATATTTTAGACCCCTAGATGGGGCTAGCATAAGTATCTCGTTCACCCTCAGAATAGACTACGCCATAGAATATACGGGTAAACCCTTAAAGCTATACCTGGGACCGGTGGAGTATTTAGAGGGTAGGCTCCTAAAAGGCAACATTACAGGGATAGACTCTTTCAGCGAAGCAATAATAAAAGCTTACAGGCAAAAACTCCCGCAGACCCCAAGGGCCCACGTTAAAATAGCCGTTGGCGGTAACACATACACTAGAGTCTTAACAGGCGAAAACTGGACCAGAATAGCCTGCCAGAACGCTCAGATAGCCATAGAATCGTACTCGCCCATAGACCCCCCGCTATTAAACGGTGTACAAGCCTCATATTCAGAGGACCCCAACAACTGGCGTAGAGCAGTTTACAGGGGGTCAAGCTTCACAAGCCCAACCTTCAGCCCCTGGAGGGCCCCGGCGTTCGTCGAGGCACGCATAGGAGATCAAAGGATGGTAATAGTGCTAGCGTGGCCCGGAAAAATGGAGCTCATACAAGCCAACCAAACGTATAGAGGGTACGCTCAAGTTATCCCGGAAGCCCCCCTAGAAGTGAAACCTAAAACCCCCATAATAATAATACCGTTAACAATAGAGGGGAACACTATTAAAGCCCCAATCACGCTAATCAAAACCCAAAGCTCCAACATAACATCTCTAAGGCAAACCTACATAGCTATAATAGCCGCTCTAGGCAATCCATCCAGCTCGGAGATCATAATAGCATGGGTTAACTGAGAAATGCCGAGCTTTTAAATCCTCGCTTTTATCAAGATAGGTGTTCTCCAGATCTAGCATTCCACGAGCACCTCCAGCTAATAGCTTACGCTAGAGTCAAACCCTAGAATAAGAGGATATTTAGGCTTAACGCCCTACAGTTATTTAAACATTACACAAGATTTGGTTTTAGCAGCTTCGAGGGGCTGAGGGTTTAAAGCCTCGGAGTCCTCAAAATTGTTGGGGACGCTCTTTGATATTAAGCGATAGAGACATTTTAACTTTAATTAAGGCTGGGGACATTCTAATAGAGCCTTTCGACGTTGAAATAGTGAGGGAGAACGGCCTGGACTTGAGGCTTGGGAGGGGCTACTGCAGGTTTAAGCCTGTGGATAAAATATTAGACCCTAAGAGCCCCGGGGACCCTCAAGACTTCTACGAGTGCGGGGAGTCTGAGGAGATAATTGTAAGGCCTAAGGAGCACCTGCTACTCCACACCCTAGAATATGTTAAACTACCAGACTACATAGCGGGCCTTGTTAACCTCAGGAGTACGTGGGCTAGAACTGGGATATATGTGCCTTCAACCGCTGTGGACGCCGGCTTCGAAGGCCAGCTGACCATAGAGGTTATAGGTTCAAGCTTCCCAGTTAAGCTATACTCTGGCGACAGGTTCCTCCACCTGGTCTTAGTGAAGCTCGGAACACCCTCAGCTAAGCCTTACAGGGGGGAGTATCAGGGGCAGAGGGGCGTTAGGCTTCCCAAGTTCTTCGTGTCGTAAGCGTTTAACCGTCACGTTCTTTAAAATTTTAAAGTCCTAGCTGGGATAGCTCTCGTGGTGTTTAGTGTGGGTAGTGTCCCCAGGGATAGGTGGCGCGGTGACTTCTCCAGGTGGTTTGACTGGGTGATTGAGGAGGCTGAGGTTTACGATTATGGCAGGTACCCTATTAAGGGTATGGGGGTTTGGAGGCCTTATGGTTTCCAGATTAGGAGGAGGGTTTTAGACGTTGTTAGGGAGCTTCACGATTCTAGGGGTCATGAGGAGGTCCTGTTCCCCCTGTTGATACCTGAGGATCTACTTAGGAGGGAGGCTGAGCATATTAAGGGGTTTGAGGGTGAAGTATACTGGGTTACTCATGGGGGCTTAGAGCCTTTGGACGTTAAGCTTGCTTTGAGGCCCACTAGCGAGACTAACATAACGTACTATGAGAGCCTCTGGATTAAAAGTTACAAGCAGCTTCCCAAAAAGTATTACCAGATAGTCAGCGTCTTCAGGTATGAGACTAAGGCCACAAGGCCCATGATAAGGCTTAGGGAAGTTACAACCTTCAAGGAAGCTCACACTGTTCACGATAGTTTCGAGGATAGCGAGAGGCAGGTTCTAGAGGCTATAGAAATATACAGGGAGCTCTTTGAAAGGCTGGGCATACCCTACATAATATCTAGGAGGCCCGAGTGGGACAAGTTTGCCGGAGCCCTCTACACTATAGCCTTCGACACCATTATGCCCGACGGGAGACTACTACAAATAGGGACAGCCCACAATCTAGGCCAGAATTTCACTAAAGCCTTAGACTTCAAGATACAGTTGGCTGATGGAACCCTAGAATATCCATGGCAGACTAGCTACGGCGTTAGCGATAGGGTCGTAGCAGCTTTAATAGCAATACACGGGGACGATAGGGGGCTCGCGCTCCCGCCCAGCATAGCTCCCATACAGGTTGTAATAATACCGATACCCGGGGGGAGCGAAGAGGATAAAGCTAGGGTTTTAGCGGAGTCGAGGAGCGTGGCGGACACGCTGAGATCGTCTGGGATAAGGGTTGTGGTCGACGAGAGGGAGGACGTTAGGCCCGGGGCTAAATACTACCATTGGGAGGCTAGGGGGGTACCTGTTAGGATCGATGTGGGGCTAGAGGAGGTGGGGGCTGGAACGCTAACAATAGCTAGGAGAGACACTCTAGAGAAACTTAAGATTCCGAGAGAGAGGCTTTTAGAAGAGTTGAGAACCATGTTCAAGGACATAGAGGAGAACCTGAAAGAGAGAGCCTTGAACTTCATGAGGTCAATGATAACAAGGGCGGACACCATGGATGAGGCTGAAAAATGGGCTTCAGAGAAGAGGGGGCTCCTAGAAATGCCGTGGTGTGGGAGGGAAGAGTGTGCTAGAACTGTTGAGGAGAGGCTGGAAGTTAAAACAATAGGGACCCCCTGGCCCCCAGAAGACGCTCCCGGAAGGAGGTGCCCCTTATGCGGGGCCCCCGCGATAACAATAGTGAGATACGCCAAAACATATTAACCCTAAACAATATAAAGCCTAGAGGGAGCTGATCCTTAATGCCTAAGAAGAGGGAGAGTAGAGGCAGAAGGAAAGGAGATAAAGGCAAAAGCGGGGCGGTGCCATGCGATAACTGTGGCAGGCTAACGCCAGCAGACAAGATAATATGTGTAACAAGGACATACAGCCCTGTAGACCCGGCCCTAGCAGAGGAGCTGGAAAAGAAAGGCGCTATAATAATGAGGTATCCCATGAGGAAATGCTACTGCATAAGCTGCGCAGTCTTCTACGGGATCGTTAAAGTGAGGGCGGAAGAGCAGAGGAAGCCTAAAGGACTAGAAATATAAATGTACCCCGCCCCTGACACCCGCCCACATAAGATCCGAAGGCTCCCCGGACTCTTTAAGGCGGGCTCTCAAAGCGGGGCCAATTTGATAAGAGAAAGGTTTACGTTTAAAAATTTTAAGCTACCTATAGTGTTAGAGTATTAGAATGATGAGGAGGGCTATGAGCAGCCCATATATAGCTATTCCTTCCCCGAGAACAACTATTAGCAAGAATAATCCCGCGGCCTCCCTCCTCTCCACAATACCGCTCGCAGCTGCAGATCCCGCCATGCCCACCGCGAAGCCCGCTCCTAGACCTGCAAAGCCTACAGCTAACGCTGCCCCTACAGCTTTGGCTAGAGTCCCGGTAGTTTCTTGCTCGGCTAGAGCTGTTAGAGTCGTGGACCCAAGTATGGCTATGAGTACTATTAACGGTATGATCTGAGTATTAATGTTCAGGCTGGCATTCCCGAGTTTCAATCCTTTCACCTTCAAACGTATGCTTGAAACAGCTCTTTTAAACTTTTAAGAAAACAGCTACACAGGTATTTAGGGTGGAGGCTTTAGAAGGCCTTTAAAAATTTAAGGGCCAATTTAGGGTTAAGCACTGTGGGGGTTGCTAGTGAAATTCCCTAAGAAGATTAGAACATACTGCCCGAGGTGTGATACGCACACGGAGCACTCGGTTTCAATATACAAGGCGGGCCAGAGGAGGACTATGGCTGAGGGTCAGAGGAGGTATTTGAGGAAGCAGGAGGGTTATGGTAGTAAGAGGAAGCCTGAGCAGAAGAGGCTCGCTAAGGTTAACAAGAAGATCACCCTTAGAATAACCTGCAGCCAGTGCGGCTATAAGAGGCACATGTTGAACGTGAGGCTTAAGAAAGTCGAGCTAGTGGAGGCGGCAAGGTGAAGTGGTTTGAGCGTCCCCGCATTCGAGTATAGGAGGAGGAAGATATTAATACCGCAGCCTAGGAGCAGGTTCCTCCTAGTTATATGCTCAAACTGCGGCAACACCCAGGTAGTTTTCAGCCACGCCACTTTCCCCGTCAGATGCCAGTCTTGCGGCTACCAGCTTGTCAGGCCAACGGGGGGGAAGGCTGAGATTTTGGGGAAAGTAGAGAGGGTCATGGCCTGACTGTGGGGGCCTCTTTTCTTAGAGCTATACTTTCTATGGGCTTGGCGAGCCCCGACAATATAAGTCCTAGGGCTTCCTCAAGGCTCAAGTTTACTAGGTCTCCCTTGTTCAGCATTTTACCTTTAACCTCAACGCTCCCAGAGAGCTCTACCAGGAGCTGGTCCCCCCAAACTATGAATAGCCCCGCCAGGTACTTGGAGTATATTTCGAGGAGCTTCTTGTAGGCAACTATTACAGGCTTATCTATACCCTCATAGGCCCCCCTAGCAGCTATATCCTCCAACCTGACAGCGGCCATCCTCGATGAAACCTCCACTATTACTTCAAGGTATTTACCGCACACCTCGCTCGGGCTAGCACAGTATGTTGACAGCTGCCTGCGAGCCTCCCTTAGAGGCTCGAGCGTCTGAGGCTCGTGCATCCCCATGGCAGCCTTAAACGGCCCCCCTAGAGGCACCCTCTCAGACAACCTTAACTTCACCCGAGACAGGCTCAACAATATTCTTAGTAGCGAGGAGCAACGCTACTGGAGCCTCAAGAGTTAACGTCTCCCCAGGTTTAAAAGATAAACCATAGCCGAGTATTCTAGCCTCGAGGCCCGCCAGAGCTTTAACTTCAAGATACCCTGAGAAGGGTGAAAGGCTCGGGCCGGGCCTAAACTCCCCGCCACTAACGTCTACAACGAGGAGGGAAGCTTTCCCATTAATGCTCCCAACGATCCTAGCCAGCCTTGAAGGGTCCCGCGTCACCTGAACATCTATAGGCACCTGAACCTCCTCAACGAGAGAATTCAAGAGTTCAAAGTCTAGAGGACCCCCCGGCGCGACCCCCCTGCCCTCAAGCTCAGCCCCCAGCCAGCCCCTCCACCCCGGGTCATCCCTTGAAGGGGCAGCAGCCTTGAAAGCCTTGGACCTTCTTTTACCCGCCTCTAGTAGGGGCATTATGTAGCCTACGTCCAGCCCTAACCCTGATATGTAGGAGGCGACCTCCCCCCTCTCATCCCTCCCTAGTTTAAGGCAGTAGTCGCAGGAGCCTATAACGTGGAACCCCCTGTTGCCGCTGAAGTAGATCGTGGATGAGGAGTCCAAGTCCCTCTCCAGCATCTTTTTAACTCTTAGAGCAGCCTTATAGCCTTCTAGGAGGCAGTCGTCATCAACTATGTCCTCGTCCCCTATCTTAAGCGGGCTACAGCCTTTGAGGCGGTCTACATCTATGTCTATGAGGAGCTCGGATCCGAGCCACACTTTCTCCTCCATGGACTTAGCTTCCGGGATCTCGTAGAGAGCTACAGAGTAGTATGCGTGCCTGGGAGCGTTAGAGGCTAAATAATCTTTAAGCTCCTGGAACCCCCTGAAAGCTATGTGCCTCACATAACTCTCAAACTCGAAAGGTTGGAAGGCGAACTCCCTCCTATCAATCATTGTTGGAGGCTTGATCCGAGGCTTCTGAGAGTAATATGTTTGGTAGAGCCTCTTAAGGCTCTTCCGCCCCTCCCACCTCACGATCTTCAAAACTTTCACGTCAACTCCTACCATTTAATTCTCAACCTTAAAGCCGCCCTCTACTCTATCCTCGGCGACACGTAGAAGGTCAGCCTCCCACCTCCAGGATACTCCATGTCCACCCTTACAGGCGCGTCTTGAGAATACTGGATAGCCACCACATCAGCTGCCCCGGCGGCGCTCACCATGTCAGCCAGGTACTCTAGGGAGCACGTGGACTCGTCGGGGCTCTCAACATCCATTTCCAGCAGCGTCTGCTTCTCTAGTGAAAGCTCAACCTCAGCGCTAGCCACGTCACCCCTCCCTAGCAGTAGTAGCCTCTTATCCTCCAAAGCCTTGAAGGTTACACTGTCAGCTATGGGTTTAAGGGTGTTAATAGAATCTTTAAACGTGCTTGCCAGCATTTTAGCTTTAACGGTAAACGATATCCTAGGCTCTGGAAGCTTCTCGTAGACAAGGCTTATATGGGGGATCTCAAACCTCCTAACCCCCCTCCCATGATACTCAACCACTATATTGCCACCCTCCAAGCTCAGGGAAAGCTCGTCCTCCTTCCTAGCCCTCCTGAGGATCTTAGCTAGAGCCCCCATGGAAACCCCTATCTCAACCCCCCCAGGCTTTACAGAGTATTCCGTGAAAGCCTCAGCGGGATAATAGAGGTCGACCATCACGACATGGCTAGTATCTAGGGCTCTCAAACTCAAGCCCTCATCAGTAGCGACGAACACGCCCTCATCAATAATCTTCTCCACACTCGCTATCATATTACGCCATATTGAAGCGTCCTTAAACCGAAAAGTAAACATTAAACCTCCACCAGTATACCGTTAACGCTCTAACCTTATAATAGTTGAAGCCCGATAGAAAATTCCTCTGTAAGAGGCTTCCCCGCCACGTGAACCCCCTAAGCCCGAAACCCTGAACATTGCCTTTAAGGGTTTAAGTCAAACCTTACATTAGAGTTCACACTCGTAGAGAGTCGTGGTGTTAGTTAGATGATAGCGTTCGGGTAAAGTGGAGGCCGTAGATGCTGTGGTGTTCGAGCGCCGTAAACAGTTTCATTAGGCTTAGACATCTCAAAGTTTAAGGTGGGGTAGGATATAGTGTCGTGTAGTGATATTCCCTATGAGATTGACCTGGAGGCTGTGAGGGAGGCCATAGTTAAGTCTGGAGCTGCGAGGGTAGTGGTTCAACTGCCTGACGGCCTTAAAAAGTATGGTGTTGACATAGTTAATTGTCTTAGGCGCGTGACCCCTAGATCCGTTGAGGTATACTTGCATGCCGACCCTGTTTACGGGGCGTGCGATATACAGTATGGGCAGCTGGCTTTTAGCGTAAAACCCCAGCTAATAATACATGTGGGGCATAGCCCCTACCCTGTGGAGCTCGCCGACCCCGGCTTGGAGGCTCCCGTTAACATTGTCTATGTCCCGGCTTTAAGCAAGCTCGATATACCTGAAGGTAGCGTTCAAAGTTCTATTGAAGTTTTGAAGGGCTATGGGGCTCGGAGGGTTGGGGTTGTTACGACAGCCCAGCATACTCATAGAGTTAAGGCCCTCGTGGAAGCCCTTAGAGAGGAGGGCTTGGAGCCTGTGATCCCCAAAGGCCTCCCCCCCTACTTTCTAGATGGTCAAGTTTTAGGCTGCGACTATAGGGTGGCTAGGCGTGTTAATGTTGAGGGCTTCATATATTTTGGAGGGGGGGTCTTCCACCCCCTAGGTCTCTACCTATCCACTTTCAAGCCTGTAGTTAAAATAGACCCATATGAGGGTAGAGTAGTGGACGTGACGGGGCTGGGGGAGAGAGTGTATAGGGTTAGGCTATTCAAAATCAGCGAAGCTATGAACGCCGACAAGTGGGCTATAATAGTTGGGGTTAAAACAGGACAGTACAGGCCTTGGCTAGTGGAAAAACTTAGGAGGGAGATGGAGGCTGGAGGGAAAAACTACGTGTTAATAGCCTCGGAGAACCTAACACTCCAAAACCTTATAGCGGTGGATAACGAGTGGATCCAAGCCTTCACAGTAACCAACTGCCCCAGGATACCCACAGACGACTTCTGGGAATACCATAAACCTGTTCTGACGCCCGGTGAGACCATAATGGCTTTGAGGCGGGAGTTAGAGCCCTACAGGTTTCCATGGTAGTTGTTACAATGAAGATCCAGAGTCTAGCATCAATCCTGGAAAAGGCTGCCCCCCCGATACCTGAGCCCCTCAAAGAACTCGAACAATACACTACCCCCTCGGAGCTCGCCCTGAGCATAGCCCAGCACGCTAAACTCTCGGGGCTTCTAGATGATGCTATAGTGGTGGATCTAGGGGCGGGAACCTGTAGGCTGGCCCTTGCAGCCCTCATGCTGGGGGCTCCTAAAGCGGTGGCTGTGGAGGCTGACCATAGGCTGGCCAGGTTTTGTGCGGGGGCGGCGGAGACTCTAGGCTTGATGGGGAGGCTTCAGTTCGTCACATCCATAGTGTTGCGGGACGAGGGCCCCCTAGCCCCCGGCTATGACTATCTAGTTTTATCTAACCCGCCTTTTGGGGTGTGGAGGAGGGGGGCTGATACTGAAGTCATACTCTATGGTTTAAAGCTTAAACCCTTAAGGATGTACGCTATTTTAAAGGCTAGCAGCCTCGACCACCATAGGGGGCTTGCTTTGAAAGAGGGGTATAGGGTGGAGGTTTTGTGGAGACGTTTATTCCCAATACCGGCGTCCATGGAGCACCACGAGAGTAGGATTAGGAGGGTTGAGGTTAACATTGTCTGCTTCCGGAAAGCTTGAAGTGAGAGTCCAGCCTGGGGACGTCTTAGGGGTCGTAGAAGAGTATACCCCGGGGACCGGGGTTTTCACAGACAACGATGGCGTGCTGAGGTCTAGCGTCGCGGGCTTAGCTGTCTTCGACCTCAACCATAAAACAGTCCACATAAAGCCCCTGAAAGACGTAAAGCTCCCTAAGGCTGGCTCCAGCGTTCTCGGCGTCGTCACAGGTTTGAGACACGACTCTGTCTCTGTAGAGTTGTACGGCATGCTCTCCCTCAGCCCCACAGTCTCGTGGGTGGGAGAGTTTTACGGCATACTATCAGGGTTCATACCCATAGGCCAGGTCTCCACAGAGTTCGTAAAAGACATCTACGAGTACTTCAGGCTCGGCGACGTAATAGTAGCTAGGACCCTCAACTCTTCAAACCCATACCAGCTCTCGACTAAACAACCCCAGTATGGGGTCGTCTACACTCTATGCTCCCACTGCCTCAAGCCCATGGAGCCCATAACCCAGAAAACCCTAAAATGCCCTAGCTGCGGGAGAGTAGAGACCAGAAAGATATCAATACTAGCATCGTCTAAAGTCCTCCAAGTCAGTGTGAAGAGGCTTATAGCCATAAAAAGATGGTAGAAACCTCCAAGCCGCCCGGTTTCCACGAGAGATGAACTAATATTGCTGAACGTTTGTTATAAATAAGTTCCCCATCTATAAATCTGGAGGTTGAGGGGTTTTGGCTTTCAAGAGGGTTGTTAGAATTATAAAAATCCCGCCAAAGGCTAGGAGTAACCCCACAGAGTTCCTTGAAAAACTCACAGAAGCCCTTAGGACGCCCTCAACGTCAATATGCTTGAAAGGAGACACAATCAGGGTAGAAGTGGCTGGCCCCCCACGAACTGTTTACGAGACCCTAGGAAATATAACTTCACTACTAGAAGAGTACTCTGAGCAGCCTGGGGGGAGCCTTAAGAAATACACCTACGAGGCGGTGGAACGCCTGGCTGGCGTGGGGGTCCCGGTGGAGCTTCTAGGAGAGTATTTGAGGCTTAAGGGTTATAGGGCGGCTAGGAAAACTAAGAAGTCCATAGAGACGAGCGCCCCAAAAGATGTAGTGGTTGATGCTGCTAGGAGGATTGGAGACTCTCTAGTTAAAGCTGGGAGCGTTAAACTTTCAAATACAGCTTTCAAGATGGTGGTAGTAGCCTCAGCCATGCTAGGCTTGGAGCCCAGCCTGGTTGTGGAGAGGGGCTTAAAAGAGGGTGTCCTCGAAGCCTCCGCCGCCGGGAGTATAAGAGTATCCCATTTCTGGAGGAAGTCTCTGACGGATTTCTTAGAAGCGTTGAAGGAGGCTCCCGGCTAGCGGAGATCGTGAAGCTTATAAACGCGACCTTTAACCCCAGCTTTGGGGGCGCTGTCAGTGTCGAGTAAGGTTAAACTCCAAAGCCTGGGCGGTGGAAGATACGAGTTGACCATATTCGGGGAAGACCACACTATGGGTAACCTTCTCGCTAAAACCCTACTATCTATGGATGAAGTTGAGTTCGCCTACTATGAGAAGCCCCACCACCTGGAGGATAAGATAGTGGTTTTCATCAACCTCAAAGACCCCGAAGCAGACCCTGTAAACGTTCTAACTAAAGCTCTTGACAGGATCCTCAGGGTTAACAGTAAATTCAGGAAGCTCTATGTTGAAGCGTTGAAGGCTAAGGGTTTAACAGTTGAAAGCTGAAGCTAGAATACTGGTAACAGAGTGCTCTGAGAAGCTTTGCGCCTCAGCCATATTGAGAGGGGAGGGTTTCGACACTATAATAATAGCCGGTGACTGTAGAGAGCTGTGCTCCAGGCTTGAAGGGGAAGGCTATATCTACGAGTTAAGATACTATCATGGAGCTTGCGACTGCAACCTACCGCAGCCCCCTAGGAGCCCTGGAAGCCTGGATGTTATAGTGGTTTTTCTGAGGAGGCTGTTAGAGGAGCTCCACAAACTTTAAACACTGCTGGCTTTAACCAATACTAAACCCTAATTAATTAAAGTTTAAATTCCCCTGGGCACCTTATACTGTGGAGATGCGAGATTGCGAAAACAGTATAGAGATGATAAGGGCAAGTTGAAGAAACTCCTATCTGAGGCTAGGAACGTTCTAGTTCTAGAGTCTGAGGATTCCGACCCCCTAATAGTTATAGAAAATAAAACTGGGGGGTTAAGCCTTGCAGCCATGGAGCCTGGAGGATATAAAATCATAGCTGTAGAGCCCCCAAGCTCCCTGGAGAGGCTGGAGAGTATACTTAAAGACACTATAGAGAGGTATGTAGGGGGGAGAGGAGTATTAACCCTCGGGTGCGACCCTGAAAAAGGAGGCTTCTACATAGACGGGTGGCCGGTGGAGAGGAGAAAAGGGAAAGTGTTCTATGGAGATTCACGGGACTCCTACATAAAGCTCCTGGCTAGAATACTATGGTGTATAAACGAGGCGGGAATGGCCGAGCTAGTGCTCAGAAGCTTCAAAGGATACAGAGACCTCGACACGGGGCTGCCAGTCTACCAGATTAGAGTCTACGGGATCTATAAGAAGAATGAGGAAATACAGTTACACAAACTACCTTTAAAGCACTTGAGAGAAGCTAGAGTGGGGGTCTTAAAGAGGGGGGATGGGGCTTTAGTAGACCTGGTCGCAGACTTGTGTTACGATGACGAGTGCATATCTGAGAGGTTAAACAATTAAGGCCTGGAAAGCCCGCAACATGATACTCTGAGCAATAAAACCCCTAAATCCTCCCCGGAGAATTAAGTGGGGGCCGGCTATGAGCCTTAAATGCCTCCAGGAAGCTATGAAGCTAGCCTACTATGATAGGGACGAGGAGAGAGGGGTGCACGCCACATTCACATGGCTGGTAGAGGAGGTAGGAGAGCTGGCTGAGGCCCTCCTAAACGGTGACAAGAGAAGAGTTGGAGAGGAAGTAGCAGACATAATAGCGTGGACGCTAAGCATAGCCAACCTGATGGGTGTGGACGCGCTCGAACATTTCAAAGAAAAATACGCGGAAGACCTAAAACGCGCCGGGTGCTTAAGTAAAAGCTAAAAACCTTCAAAACCCAGAAAGACATGGGGTTAAAGAATGGCTGCTAGGAGGAGAAGGCAAGCGGGGCCTATGAGCGCCGCAGGCCTAGTATCATTCTATGAGGAGCTTGAGGGTAGAATAAAACTCAGCCCCTTCACCGTGCTAGCTATAGCCACAATCTTCTCGTTCATAGTAGTCCTAGCCCACCTACTACTCCCCTAAAGGACAGTAGTGGTCGCCGGAGCCCAATAACATAGGTTTATTCCCATGATATTAACACGGCCCCCTCAGCCCATTGGGGGCTCCATAGGCGGGCATTACTGGGGCCGCCCGCCCCCAATGACCAATCATGGAGGCTGGCTCGCCACGAGTAAATTAGGGGGCCTTAAAGTTTAACTCTAAATCCTCATAGCTTTCAGGCACCGTATTATACTAACATGTTAACCAGAAGACCCCAAAGATTTTACTCTAGAAAAACAGTCTAACTACTCTAAACTTCCCTACAGCATCCGTTCTCTTGGCTAGGCTCCTAATATTCTCCGAGTAAACACCTTCATCTAAACGTTTTCCTGAGCCCATTATGCTATAGAAGCTACTGAAGAGAGAAGGGAATAGAGCCTGGGATTGGGGAGTAACTGTTTCCCTAAAGCCCTCTAATGACCCTGAGAGGAAGGGATCGTTGCCGTGATTTTTGAGGTTGTCATCACCTAATCAGGCGGTGCTCGGCCGTTTTCTATCGACGACTTTTCATATGACCCACCAATTCTAGAAACGATTAGAAAGTCTATATTGATGATTAGAGAAACTATACGTAAGATTTAAATACTCCTTCAATACCACTCGGGCTTGAGTGTGAATACGTTGGTAAAACCGAGCTTAATCGCCTCTACAGGCTTCATAGTAATAGGCATATTGCTAGTGGCGCTTTATTTCGTGCCGCTATCGGGGCCTCAACAGGTGTCTGGGGAGCCGAAAATTGAGTATAAAGTGTATACTATAACGGACGTAGTGTCTGCTGCCTATAAAGTGTATGGTAGACCCGATCTTGGAATGTGGGTTGCCAAGGTCGTTATAACAAACGTAGGCACGGCTCCAGCATATAATTTGAAGATATCATATAGTATTGATGTGTACTCTCCCGAGAGTGAAGGAGGGAGATACCCGGTTCTTCTGCCTGGCAGCACTGTCGTAGATTTATATTACCCAATAATTTCCTCTGAAGTGGCTAAATTAACAACGCCAACCCCCTCAAGGGTTAACATTAAAATAACCTATACAGACCCTAGAGGGGAGCCCCGCGAAATCCTCGAGAAAAGACCTATAAATATTCTTGGGAAAAACGACTTCCTGTTCACAAGCCTTCCCCCCGAAGAAAACATGGGCACTTTCTACGACGTTTTCAACAATTACCCCCTAATCGCAGTATGGGTAACGCCGACGGATGAGGTGGTTGTGCAATATGCAGATTTAGGGAATAAGCTAGCGGGAGGGGCGGGAGCAGCGATCTCAGACGAGGAGGCTATCAAAAGCATAAAAGGAATGTGGGAACTATCGGTATACAACAATATACAATATAAGACTGAGCCGGAAGCTTTCTGGACAGGGAAAATATCCCAATATGTTAAGTATCCAAGAGATGTTTTAAGAGATAAGGCGGCAACATGCCTTGACTCAACGATTTTCTTCGCATCCATAGCTATGTCCCAAGGTTTAAACGCGTACATAGTACTAATGCCAGGACACGCTTTCGTAGTAATAGAGCTTCCGAAAAGCGGGCAACTAATACCTATAGAAACAACCCTATTAAACGATAGACCTCCATTTGAAGTAGCAGTGAGAAAAGGACTAGAAGTACTTAGGGAAGCGTTATCGGGTCCACACATCTTCATAGATATAAAGAAGTTTCAAGCACTGGGACTAACGCCACCCGAACTTGAAAAACTACCACCGGACACTCTTCAAAAATGGGGTATAACAACGCCACAACAGCCTCCACCAACCCCGACACCAACCCCGCCCCCGCCACAACCTTCACCAACACCAACCCCAACTCCTGGGATGCAGACATATGTAAACCCCGAGCCAAAATGGTCCATATCATATCCAAGTAGTTGGGAAATAGACGCTTCAGGCGCGGACCCGTCATTTGGCGAAGTGTGGATATCTTCTAAAGAACATGGAGACCTGGTTGTAGTGTGGATACAAGGGTACTCGGTAGACCAGGTCAGGCAGGCGGTTGAGGATTGGCTGAGGCAATATGGCAGTCTAAGGGTTTTGGAGGAGAAGGGGACAACGGTTTCTGGAGGGGTGCCCGCAACGTTCGTATTCTACAGTTTGGACTGGGGTGGGGGCAGTGTTGATTGGATTGTGGCTAGATATTTCAATTATGGAAACTACGGTTTCGCTGTAATGTATATGTGCGCTAGTAACGATAATAATGCTGTTAGGGCTTTCGAAGGCGTTGTTTCAACTTTCAGGCTAGGGTGAGGAGACATGAGGAGCCTTTTGCCCCTTATAGTGGCCGCGGCTTTGATCGCTTTTGCTCTAATAGTTCCCGTTAAGGTTGCAGCTCAAGTGCAGCCTCCCGTAGTCTTGGAGATTAATGATAAGAGTAGTATGACTATCCTTCCCAATGGAAACGCTCAAGTTAAAGAGGAAATTAGCATGTCTCTAGCTGCTTTCACCAAGTTTAAAGCCTATTACAACCCACTAGGAATGCTGACTAGAGAGCTGAAATCTCACAGGATGGATTTGGAGCTGACTAACGTGAGTATAAGTGTGGATGAAGCAAACAATAGGGTTATAGTAACGTACACCGCCCTAGGCGCCGCGGTAAATAAGAAAGATTATTGGGAGTTAAAAGTTGCTAGTGAAAAGGAGAAGGTAACCTTATCAGCTCAAACGGGGAACGTGCTGGTTTTCACTTTCGTTAAAGCCGTCACAAGCGATATCAGGTGGATTATGACGGTCACAGTAACATTACCCCAAGAAGCTAAAAACATTAGATTCATAGGCGAAACTAACACGTTAAGGTACGAGTACACACCGCAAACTTTTCAAGAAGAATCGCGACCCTCACGCAACCTGCTATTCCTAGCCTCGGGAGTAGTCTTCATAGCTATCGGCGCAGTAATCTTCATCTCAGGAAGCCTCATAAGAAGAGGGTAAACCCCACATCTCGCTGTTACTATGATCTATCTAAGCCTTCGAGGGCTTCAACCCACCCCTTTTTAATCAAAGTTTTTGGTATTCTCGCAATAAAATCCTTAGTCGCGTTTTGTCCTCCAAGAGAGCCGGAGCCATAGAACTATTTCGCCTAGCGCAAAGCTTGCTCTTGTTCTACTCTACTTTAGCGGTTGTTAAAGGACGCATAGGTATTACTCCTCCTGAAAGCCCCCTATTGGAAAGGGAGAGAGTCTCGGGGTGATTATAAGCTGGGCTACTGTTTTCTAGAAAAACCTCTAGGGTTTTTGGTTGATATGGCTGCTTAGAGATACTTGGGAATATAGTTTGAGATCTTAGAGTTAAACTTTTAGGCCCCCTAATTTACTCGTGGCGAGCCAGCCTCCATGATTGGTCATTGGGGGCGGGCGGCCCCAGTAATGCCAGTCTATGGAGCCCACAAGGAGCCCTAGAACCTAGATGATGGGATCTTGGAGGGGAGCCGGGCCCAATACCATGAATACCTGTGATACCAGGTTCTGGCGACCTCTTATCATTTATTGTTTTCTATGTTTATCTTCTTGGCTGGCTGTGGGGGTTGTTTTGAGTAGTTTTCTTAGCGTTGTAGATAGTTTCGTGTTGAGGGATTCCCATAGTATTTGTTCTATGTCTCTCGGGTTTGCTTCTAGTTTCCTATATTTTCCGAGTCTTTTGGCTTCTTCTAGGGCTGCTAGGTGTGGGCATCCTGGTTTTCTTGTTAGTGATCTTATGAAGCTGCTGCAGCTACAGTATAGTCTTTCGATTACCACATAGTCCCCCTTGTGGCCTATATATATCCATAGTTTGTGTTTATCGCTTAGTTTTATGAACCTTAATGATAGAGCTATTGGTAGTATCCGCTTCTTATCTTGTCTGGCGACGTTCTCTGCTATGTCAACTTCTATGTCGCCCGGCCTTTCTCTCAAACTTTAACACCTTATAGCCGCATTCTCTAAAGCCCACCACTATGTAGTCTGCCAGTCCATGAAATATCCCCGTCTCCACGACTCCAGGGATCTCTCTAAGGCTCCTGTCGACGGACTCGGGGTCCCTCATGGGTCCCGTGTGAACGTCAACTATGACCCCGCCCCAGTCGCTTAAAACAGGCCCCCTCTTACCCCGGGACTCTCTAAACTCCACTTTAAACCCCAGCCTTTCAACAGCCCGCGCCACTAGGAGAGCATAGTCCTTAACAATTTCGACCGGGACAGGCCTCTTAGAGCCGAGGGCCTCCACAATCTTATCCTCAGATATGGCGAATATATTAAGGGGGCTCGAGTAAGCTAATATCTTCTCCCCAAGGAGAGCCCCACCCCCACCCTTAATCATCCTCCCAGCACCATCAACCTCGTCAGCACCATCAACGTAAACTTCCAGGCCGTCGAAACACCTGGAATCTAAAACCCTAAAACCGAGAGAGGAAGCCCTAAAAGCAGTGTCTAAACTTGAAACAACAACACTCCAAGAAACCCCTAAACCCCTAGCAGCATCCAAGAAAAACACAAGAGTAGACCCCGTGCCCAGACCTACAAACTTGAAAGACCCAAGGCTCGAAAGCAGATCCAAAACACCTAAAGACGCCTCCCTAGACGGGTCGCAGGACACTCTAGACCCCATAAACGCTTTTATGACTAAAACTTTTAAACAAGGTGGGCTCCAGAGGAAACAGAGGGGTCCCATTAAAACAACCCAAACAATACAGTCCCCATGAAAACACATATAATGTAATTAAAAACCCCGTCACCCCTCAACTTCCACTGGATCAACGCTTCTTATACGTGAAACCAAGAC
This sequence comes from Thermoprotei archaeon, assembly GCA_029335875.2. Taxonomy (GTDB): domain Archaea; phylum Thermoproteota; class Thermoprotei_A; order Sulfolobales; family Acidilobaceae; genus DSZV01. The sequence goes on from JARJMZ020000035.1 coordinate 69,401, forward strand.
AACTATAATTATACAAACCATAACAAAATATGTTATAGTGCTTACACATAACTCCACACGAAACAGAGGGGTCCCGGGGGCTAGTCCTAACCTAGACCTTCAAGGCTATTTAAATTAATAGTTGAGAACTTCGGTGGGCTCCACAGGAAACTTAGGGGTTCCACGAGCTGTGGGCTTCGCTCGTGTGGGGGATTCTTTTAGGGTCTGTGCTTAGCACCTGGTCTATTTTGAGTTTTAGTGGGAGTTTTAGTGGGGGTTGTTGTTTTCTACCTTTTGGGGATGTTAGGTGTTTTAGTCTTCCTGGCGGGGGGGTGTATTCTCCTGTGGTTAGGGATCTTTCGATCCTCACGTTTATCTTGGTTGTTTCTTTTTTGTAGCCGCATTTTGGGCATCTTAGGCCTCCTTTTCTACCTGGGCTTTCCATTCTTGTTCCGCATTTTGGGCATCTCGGGTTTATTTTTACTGTTTTAGTTTCCACTTTGTTTACTCTCATTTTCTCCGCTGCTATTACTGTGACTCCCCTCGGTTTGTAAGGCTTCACTGTGCCTAGTACTGTTATCTCGTCCCCCTCTGAGAGCATTCTAGCGGCGGAGTTTAGGGGGCCCGTCTCCCTGTAGAACACTATGTCGACATCTCCGCCTAGCGCTAGCCCCCTAACTATAACGTGGCCTCCTGCTATTACCTTGGAGTTCTTGACTGTCACGTCTACTAGGCCTGTCTGGTATGGTTTTAACTCCCCGGTTAACGGTTTCGCGTGGGCGTCCGTGTGCTGGTTGCTCCTGAAGAGGGCCCACAAGTCCACCTCCTCGCATAAGCCTATAGCGTAGCCTGCTAGGGGGGCTATACAGTCGCCCCGGAACCCTGCTAGTACGGGGTCCCAGCCTCCGGGCGCTGCTGCCGCAGTCCTCCCATGGTAGTCTATGTTGTTGAAAGTGCAGGGGGGCATGCGGGCTTCAGCCTCTACTAGGAGTTTATAGTTCATGCACCTTTCAACCCCCCAGTTTTCAGGTTTCCTATAGGCTATCAACTCGAAAGTATAGTCATCCCATGGGGCTAAGGCTGCCAGGGCTGCTGAGGCCCCAATAACGCCCATGCCCCCAGCCCACAAGCCCCCGCTTTTCTCAACAGCCTTCCTGGCTACGTCCACGGTTACAACGTCCGTTAAAGCTTTACTGTAGAGTATTCTCAGCCTTTCAACCTCCCAGGGCGCCCCCTCAACTACTGCTATCCCGAAATCCTCCTTGTTAGAGTATTCTAGGGCGTAACCCCTCACAGCTTCTAGGAGACTCTTAACGTCTCCATCGTAGAGGAGCCGTAAGACTACAGCACCGTTACCCCTAGTCTTCCAGGGCACTCCAGGGTTGAGCCTGACTAGTAGGGGGAAATCAGCGAGCTCCACCCTATCCTTGAGCATGTTGAGTAAGAGGGTTGAAAAATGCGTTGTACAGCCCCAGTATAGGCTGTCAACACTGTCTAAGGCTAGAGACACTAGCCTCATATCCTACCTCTTAACCTGTCTTTTAATAACTATGCTTGTAGTAGTGCTTTTAACGCCCTCGATCTTCCTAATCTTCTGCGTTATCAAAACCCTCATAGAGTCCATGTCAGGAGACTCTATCACAGCCACAATGTCGTGCACTCCATACACTATGTAAACCTCTTTAACCTCATTGAGCTCGAGGAGTTTATTAAATACGTCCTCCTCTCTCCCGATATCCACATTAATTAAAACCACAGCCTCAGCCAAAACTATACACCACACTTTCAGGAAGATCCTAGCTTTAAAAATTTAAATTATAAGATGACAATTCAACCCTCATGCCCAATATAAGCTTTCACCGCGCCCGGGCTCTTAAGCGGGCTGTTCAGCGGTTTCTAAGTCTATGTGAACTACCAGATCTATGTTCTCTTTTAGTAGCGCTTCCGTTATCTCGTCTACTAGGATGTTAGCTGCCTCTAGGCTTGTCCCGCGGGGGGCTATTATAATCGCGTCCCCCGCATATCTGCCGGGTATTATCGTCCTTACTCTCAGGCTTTTTACTTTAAACTTCCTGCTTTCCAGGAGTTTCCTCACCTTTATAGTTACGTCTTTCTCTGTTATATCGGATATTTTTAATGTGAGCCCTTTAGACTCCCTGTATAGGGATGCTAGGAGGTAGGCTAGTATGGCTAGCCCCCCAACATAGTCTATGATGTATGATAGTGATGCCCCGGCGTACGCTGCGGCCGCCGATACTAGGCCCTCAAAGACCTCCGACCATGTGAATACAGCCAATACAGACCCGCCCACAGGATCAATCCTAGCTAGGATTATGGCTGCAACGTATAGAGCCGTCCCGATTAAGGCTGTAATTGAAGCCCTCGAGTCTATAGTGTAAGGCTCCGGGGGGCCAATGGAGACTATTGCGGCCCCAGCAGCGATAGAGTATGCTATGAGGACCCCCAAGGCCCCCCCATAGGCTATCCTCTCATGCCCGTAGGGGTGGTCTATGTCTGGAGGGCTTAGAGAGATCCTCATCGTGACTAATACTATGAAGCCTCCCAGGGCTGCGGCCACGCTTGTTAGAGCATCTACTAGGACAGCCTTGGAGCCGAAGGCTATGTAGCCGCTCGTTTTAACTACCCCGCCCCCCAATATCAGGGCTAGGGCTATGCTTAAGACTTTAAACCTCAAACGGCCTCTTACGCTCGACAATCTCGCTCCACATCCACTTTCAACTATGGGGTTCCGGGTTTAATTAAATGTTTAAGTGTCACACTGGGGGCCTCCTCTTAATAATAGCTTCTCTCAGGGTTCTCCTAAGCCTTAATACAGTGTCTAGTGCTATTAGGGCTACGAGTATCGCTAAGCCGGTGAACGCTACATAGCTTAGAGCTTCAAAGCCCGGATAGTATCTCGAGAGCTCCACGATAACATAGAAGGCTAGAGACCCCGACCCTAGGAGTGTGAGGAGCCTTATGAGGGCTGCAGGTATTTTCCCGAGAGGCTCCACGTCTCTAATAAGCTCCCTGTACAGTCTCAGTATTATGATGATTGCCGGTATCAAGGTTAACAGCCCTATGTACCCTAAGCCTATATAGCTTAAAACAGAGGCTACCACAGCCACCGCTAGCAGGATGACACTAACCTTAGAGGATGTTACTACAACGTTTACACCTATCCTGTAAATGCTCTCCGGAACCGGGGGTATAATGTCGGCTAGAATATACCTGTCAACGACCCCAGCTATACGCTCCCACCTCAGAGAGGCTATGTTCGAGGCTGTTATAGATACTAGGGGTAGAAGTACTAGGGGGAGCACTAAGTCCTCCCCCACAACACCGCCCATAAACGCTGTTATAGCTACAAGGGGCGCTAGCTCGCTTACACTCAACAGGTGCACGCTGAGGGCTGTAGCGTAGTAGCCGCTCCTAAGAACTATAAGGGATGCCAGGAAAACAGCCAGCCCCCTAACAATTATAGCTATCACAGCAACTAGAGCTATTACAGCTAACACTGTTAGCCTCATAGAGCTCGGCGTCGGCAAGAGGAGGCCCACGGCCACCATGTAGATCAACATGAACATGTCGGTCAGAGGCCTGAGGAAACCCCCGTTTCCCGTGGCCCTCCCGAAGAAGTAGCCTGCAGCGAAAGCCCCTAGATAGGGTGATGCGAAAACACCGGCTACGCTCGCATACAAAAGTGTTAAGACTATAGCCACAGTAGGCTCTTGGCCCCCCAAAGCCCTAATCCTGTAGAATGTAAACCTGAACACCGCACCCCCGACCACTGCGAAGGCCACAGTTAAAGTTAGGACGACTATGGGGTTTCTATGTCCTCCCCCCACAATACTTAGCCCGGTCAGGAGGGCGATGTCCTCTACAGTGGTTATGGCTAGGGCTAGGCTCCTAGCTTCCGCCATCCCCAGCTTCTCTGTGAGCTTATACGCTGCCATTGTGCTGGAGGAGAGTATAGCTACAGCTATAACCATGCTCTCCAAATACCCGAACCCTGCCAGCCTGGCTACAGCTATAGTAAACACTACTATTATTGTGGCCTCGAGGGCGACAATGTAGACACTCCTAGGGTTAAACCCTAACAGGCCAACCTCCCTACCAGCCTCGAAAGCTATGAGGACGCCTCCGAGAGTTAGCAGGGCGGAGCCTAGATCCGCTAAAACTCCAGGGTTAACCCCTAGAACACCCTCTAGCTCGACGAGCTCAGATATAGCCTTGAAGAATAGTGCTGCAACCAGGAAACCTACTAGGGGGAGCATCCTAGCTCTCTCCGCCAAGTACCCTGCGACCACAGCCAAAGCCATGATGAGCGATAGTAACAGAAGTATGCTCAACGGTCCCCCCAAATATAAGTGACAGGTTATCCTAATAGGTTTAACATGACATTATCCCACTAAGTTCTAATAATGGGGTAGCTCACATTCTTCAATACTCCGAGGGGGCGTAACCTAGTGTTGGAAGCTTGCATCCTAGCCTCTCCACGCGCTCTACCCTTTGGGGGCTTTAAGAGTTAGATGTTAGTTGTTACAAGATTATGTTTAAACTCATAGGTAGAGGGGGATTTAATGGTCTTGAGAATGTTTTAAGCGTATTCTCTCCACGTGTGGCCGCATTTGGTGCACTTGTAGAAGCGTGTGGGCGGCTCGTCTGCAGCTCTCGTCTGCATCATCCAGAAGAACGCTTCCTCATGGCTGCATTTTGGGCAGACTACCCCTTTAACTATTTGGGCTGTTGAGGATACCTGTCTACTGCCTAGTACTAGGAGTTTATCTTTAGGGTTCCTCTTAACCTCGCTCTTGAAAGTTAGAGCTCGCTGGCTCGCTATATCAATGACAGCCTCCTCGTAGCCGCATCTAGCGCACTTGTACTTTAGCCCCTCTCCGCTCTTTATGGGGCCTTTCATTATGCCACCACATTTTGGGCAAAACTTCATGTTTATGTATGCCCTCCTCGATCTTAAGGTTTAACTGTACCCCGGACCTTATCAGGTTTAGGGTAGGCTTCAGTAGCCCTTAAAAGCTCTAACTATGTCAGCAAGGATCTCCGGGTTCTCCTCCACTATAGTCCCCGTCACGAGCCCGTCTGCTCCAGCCTCAGCTATAGCCCTGGCGGCTTCCGGGCTCTTAACGCCCCCACCAACTATGACAAGGGCTTCTATGCCAGCCATCTCTAGAAGTTTTTTAGACATTGCTATAGCGTCGGGGGGCACGGGTTTTGGAGCCCCGCTCCCCGCCTCGAGGTATATTATCTTAGACCCCATCATGCCGCAGGCCAGCGAGTGTGCGGCCACGAGTTCCGGCTTCTCGTAAGGTATGGGCCTCGCTCTCACCATGAACCCGGCAGTCCCCCCATAGCCTACTATCACATAGCATGTTGGTATAGGCTCTAGGTTGTGGCTGAGAACTATGAGGGCTCCCTGAACCTGGGCTATCCCATGGTAGTATGGGTCGTCACTATTTATAATGTTGAGGAACAGGGCCGCGTCAGCTTTTCTAGAAACGTTGTTGAGGGCTCCAGGGAATATCACCACGGGCATCCCATATTTTTTGACAGCCTCTATTACACTGTCAGTGTTCTCAGGTGAGACCCCCAGGCTTCCACCTACTAGTATGAAATCTGACCCCGCATCTCTAGCTATCCTCGCCACCCTCTCAACATCCCGCGGGCTCGCCTTATCAGGGTCTATTAGCGTGAAGTGTAGCCTACCTTGTTTCCTCTTCTCCAACATCATACTCCATAGTCTCCCCTTCCACGCCACCCGGTTCAGCCCCCTCTCCAGTTTCCCCCCCACACTCCTCCTCTAGTCTACCTTCATAGACTAAGTCTGTGATCCTATTATATACATCTATCCTCTCAACAACCCTGCTAACGGGGATCCTACAGTTAAACCCGCAACTCCCACATGTCACCACAGCTATTTTAACGTCAGCCGAATCCCCCTTCTCAAAGTCAACAGTCAAAGTCATGGATCCGCAGAGCGGGCACTGGTAGTATCTCATTAGCTGCTTTGGAACCGCCCTCTTAACTTTGACTCTCTTCCTTTTACGCCTCCCCAAACCCTATACACCGTGGTTTAAAGTGTTTTTAAATGGTTTTAATTATTAAGGTTGCCTACATTAAACCGTTGTGTGGTGTCTGGTTTGGGGTATAAAGTTAGAGATATAGGCCTAGCGTCTGGCGGCGCAGCCCAGATAGCGTGGGCTGAGAAGCACATGCCAGTCCTCGTAAAGCTCAGAGAGCTTTATAGGCGGGGCGAGCCTTTGAAGGGCGTCAAGATATCGGCCAGCCTTCACGTGACTAAGGAGACGGCGGTCCTAGTGAGGACTCTTAAAGCTTGGGGCGCTGAGGTACACCTGGCACCCTGCAACCCCCTCTCAACGCAGGATGATGTGGCTGCGGCGTTGGCTAGCGAGGGTGTAAATGTTTACGCGTGGAAGGGTATGAGCTCGGAAGAGTATTTCTGGGCTATTAGGAGGGTCGGCTCCGAGGGGCCGGACATAGTTATGGATGATGGCGGCGACCTCCACGTGACGCTCCACGAGGAGCTCCGGGATAAGGCTGTGGGGGTGTGGGGCGGGACTGAGGAGACGACCACGGGGGTTATAAGGCTTAAAGCTATGGAGAAGGCGGGGGAGCTCCTCTACCCGGTTATCGCCGTTAACAATGCTAGGACAAAGTACATGTTCGACAACAGGTATGGGACGGGGCAGAGTACTGTGGACGGCATATTGAGGGCCACCAACGTTTTGGTGGCCGGTAAAACTGCTGTAGTAGCGGGCTACGGCTGGGTTGGGAAGGGTGTTGCTATGAGGCTGAGGGGTATGGGGGCTAGGGTTATAGTTACTGAGGTAGACCCTGTTAAAGCCCTCGAAGCTGTTATGGACGGTTTCGAGGTGACATCGATGGCTAAAGCAGCTAGGATAGGCGATATTTTCGTGACAGCCACTGGAAACAGGGATGTCATAAGGGGGGAGCACATGGTGCTAATGAAAGACGGGGCTATACTAGCTAACGCCGGCCACTTCAACGTGGAGGTGAGCGTTGAGGATTTAAATAGGATAGCAGTTTCTAAGAAGACTGTGAGACCCTACGTCGAGGAATACACGCTGCCAGACGGCAGGAGGCTATACCTCCTGGCTGAGGGGAGGCTGGTAAACCTAGTGGCCGCTGAAGGGCACCCGAGCGAAGTAATGGATATGAGCTTCTCAAACCAAGCCCTATCAGTACTACACATAGCAGCGAATAAAGGCAAACTCCACCCTAAAGTCTACGACGTCCCACAAGATGTAGATGATACTGTGGCGAGGCTAAAACTAGAGACAATGGGTATAGAGATAGATGAGCTAACACCAACACAGAAAGAGTACCTACAGAGCTGGAAGGTCTAAGAAAAACTATTAAACTCCCAGGCAATTAAAAGACATATGGGAGGGCCCGTAGCTCAGCCAGGTAGAGCGCCCGGCTCATAACCGGGCGGTCGGGGGTTCGAATCCCCCCGGGCCCACTAGGAGGACACGCCAGCCTAAAGTTCGGCTTCTCATACCCTCGCAACTGCATGTAAAGGTAGATGTGATGGTAGATTCTTCGCATACGAGAGCAAGGCCGAATAAAAGCCATGATAGTAGGTCGTTACGGCTGGCTGTTGAAACTCCTCTTAGAGTCGTGGTGGGCTAGTAGCTTTAGCCGTTAGATGGGGGGGATCCCGTAGTTTTTCTCTTGATCCCGGCTATTTGTGGTGGGAACGTGAGGGCTATTATTGACCCGGCTATTATTAGTGCTCCCCCTATGATGTCCCCCCATGTCAGCTCCTCTCCTAGGATCGTGTAGCCTAGCGCTGCCGTGAATACTGGTTGGAGGTTGATGTAGGGGGCTGCTCTGGAGGATCCTACGATGGCTATGGCTTTGTTCCACATGTAGAAAGCTACTGCTCCAGGCATTAGGGCTATCCAGACTAGTGCTAGGGCTATCTTATAGTCGACTATGTGCGGGTTGAAGTTGAGGAGGAAGGGGGCTGACAGGATTGTTGTTGGGGGTATTGATAGTAGTATGGACGCGTACGTTAAGGCGGCCCTGTCCGAGTTGGGGTAGAACCTGTTTTGGAGGACAGTGTATATAGCCCAGAGGAGCCCTGCTAGGAGGCCCCCCATTATTCCTATAATGTAGTATGAGCCTTCAGTGTTTAAACCCCTCCAGGAGGATAGGATCAAAACGCCTAAAGTAGATAGGGCGCCTCCCAGCACCTGCCACACTCCAGGTCTAGACTCTCTAGTGATGAAAGCCAGGGCTATGATGATTATAGGCGTGAACCCTAGAGCTAAGCCCACTATGGAAGCGGGGGCGTGCGACAAGGAATAGTAGAGGGTGAAGTTGAAAAAAGTGAACCCTGTGAGACCTAGAAGGGCGCCCTTCCACTCGATATACTGGCGGGCCCTAGCCAGAACCCCGGGCCCGAAAACGATAATATAGAGTGGAGCTGCGAGCGCCCACCTGAAAAATGTTATAGTGAAAGGGTCCATATAGGGGGCGAGCCACCTGCCAATAATATTATTAGTGGGCCATAAAGCCTGGCATAAAACTAGGTAAACCAGAGCCCTAGCAGACACAGTCCACGCCGTTAATACTATGTACCTACAGCCTTCACACCTTATAAGCCTAAACTAAAACATAAAGGCAAAGGTGAACAGTTATGCCGGGAAGATGTGGAGCAAAGAGGAAGAAAGAGGCGGGGGAGGGCTCGGAGAAAAAGAAAGCTAAATAACAAACAGGAGTCATAACCGGGTTTCCAAAAGGTTTCCTCCCACGACAGGCAGCTAAATTATTAAACCCTCAAAGAACAAGAATACATATAGGCTGTGAAGAGGGTGGAGCGACGCTGAACTAGTGAAGACCGACTATCCACAGAGCCCGCAAACTCCTATCATTAAAGCTTTGGAGAGTGTTTCGCCCAGGCTAGAGCTTATGGGATAATGTTGGGTGGTGGGCCCGCGGGGATTCGAACCCCGGACCTCCGCCGTGTAAGGGCGGCGTCCTAACCGCTAGACTACGGGCCCTTCTCCCGTTTCTTCCTTTTCCCTGGAGGTGTTATAAGCTTTAAAGTTTCCCCGTTTCCCCGGGGTCTCTTGCTGGAGCCTGCTGTTGTTTTCGATATTGATGGTGTCCTCGTTGATAGTAGTGCTAGGTTTAGGGCTTGCCTGGAGGAGGCGGGGCTTAAGAGCCTTGAGGGTGTTAGGGGCTATAGGAGGATGTTTTTCTGGAGGTGTTTCCTCAGCTCTAAATACCTTTACCTCGATAAGCCCCGCCCTGAATACGTGTCCCTCGCCTTAGACTATGCTAGGAGGGGGTATAAGGTTGTAGTAGTTTCTGGGAGGGGTAAGGCTATGGAGGCGGACACTTGGGCCCAGTTGAGGGATATGGGCTTAGATAGAGTGGTGTCAGAGGTGGTGTTAAGGAGGCCCGGGGACTACAGGGAGGAGCGCGTTTACAAGGTTGAAACGCTTAGGAGGCTTATGGGGAAATATAGGGTTGAAGCTGTCTACGACGACTCTGAAAGTGTAGTTAAAGCTTTAAGCAGGGAGCTCCCCAAGGTTAAAGTGTTCCATGTCAAGTAGCTCTACACGCCAAAAGACACAATACTATAGTATCCCCGCCCCCCAAGATTAGAGGCTACAGTTCAACCTAACATTAGGGCAGGCGTCTGCCAGTATGTTTCTAAGGATCTCCAGCGCATCCTCTAACCCCCTGAAGTCCCTCCACGCTCTAAGAAACTTGAAGGAATCCCCGATCCTCCTCCTCACGCTCTCCAAGTGTATATCCCTATCATCTATGTATACTATAGTGCAGGGCTCCGAGCACCCCCTCCTTGAAGCCTCCTCTAGAGCCCCTAGAGCCATGAGACCCTTATCTGGGTGAGGCTCTATAGCTAGGTAGTCGAACAAGTTTATAACATTGAAAGCTCTAAGAGCCTCTAAAGCCTTCTCCCTCACATTCCAGCTTAAAGCCGAAACAAAAGCCCCACACCTTCTAGCCTCCTCTATCAGCCTGACCATATCGACGTAAAGCCTAACCTTAACACCCCTACTATCAGCTATCACACCCTCAGAAACCCCCCTGAAGGGGGGGTCAAGCATCGATATATCCAGGTTATCCCAGAGGGTCCCATCAAGGTCGACGAACAGGATCCAACAGCTCACCGAGAGCCCCCATGGATCTAGGTATTCCAGCTTATAATTTCTGCTATTCTTAAATAAGAATATATAGTAAAGCTTTTATATACTGGAATGTTACTGGTGCATGGTGATCCGGTTGAGCCAATGGCTAGGATTCTAGGCCCTCGTAGGAGGGCTTCTCAAGCCGAGGATTTAGTTCCCCAGTCATGGTATAACATTGTGCCCGACCTCCCTAAGCCTCTGCCCCCGCCCCTACTCCCTGATGGTAGGGTTCCTCCTAGGGAGCTGTTTGAAAGAATATTCGCTAAAGCCCTCGTGGGCCAGGAGTTTAGTAGCGAGAGGTTCATTAGGATCCCTGAGGAGGTTAGAGATGTTCTAATAGGGTTGGGGAGGCCTACACCCCTATTTAGGGCTAGGAGGCTTGAAGAGTTTCTGGGGACGCCAGCTAGGATATACTATAAGTTTGAGGGCGTCCTACCCACTGGGAGCCACAAGGTTAACACTGCCGTAGCCCAGGCGTACTATAACATGGTTGAAGGCGTTGAGAGACTCTCCACGGAGACGGGGGCTGGACAGTGGGGTTCAGCTCTTTCTCTTGCCGGCGCGCTGTTCAATTTGAAAGTCAGGGTTTTCATGGTTAGGTCGAGCTATGAGCAGAAGCCTTATAGGAGGGTTTTAATGGAGCTTTATGGGGCTGAAGTCATACCTAGCCCCTCTAAGCTTACTAATGCTGGGAGGGCTGTTTTAGAGAGAGATCCAGAGCATCCTGGAAGCCTTGGGATAGCGATATCTGAGGCTATTGAGGACGTCTTATCCCATGACAAAGCTAGGTATAGCCTTGGCAGCGTCCTCAACCACGTTCTTTTACACCAGACAATTATAGGATTGGAGGCTGCCAGGCAGCTTGAAGAGTTCGGGGAGGAGCTCCCAGACTATGTCATAGGCTGCGTGGGGGGAGGGTCGAACTATGCGGGCTTAGCCTACCCGTTTATGAGGTTTAAACTCTCAGGCAAAAAGAGCAGCATGAAGTTTATAGCTGTGGAGCCTAGAGCATGCCCCTCCCTGACACGCGGGGCATACACTTACGACTACGGGGATACAGCGGGCTTAACGCCCCTACTTAAAATGCACACTGTAGGCCACAAGTACAGGGTTCCACCTATACATGCTGGGGGGCTCAGATACCATGGTGACGCCCCTTCACTTTCCCTCTTAGTTAATGAGGGTCTCGTGGAAGCTAGAGCATACAGTCAGACTGAGGTGTTCGCCGCCGGAGCTTTATTCTCTAAAGTTGAAGGGATAGTCCCCGCTCCTGAGAGCGCGCACGCTGTTAAGGCTGCTATAGATGTGGCTTTAGAGGCTAGGGAGAGCGGCGAGGCTAGTGTTATATTGTTCAACTTGAGCGGCCACGGCCTCCTAGACCTCCAAGGCTACCTTGAGTATCTTGAAGGTAGGCTGAGAGACTACGAGCCTGAAAGCATAGACTTATCATACCTGCCTCGAGTAAGCCTCCGCGGGGGCCCTTAAAAGCTATGATACCCGGCAAGATTAAACTGGAGATAGCCCTAGTAGGCGTTAGAGAGCTGAGGCCACATGAGAAGGTGATCCCCGGCAGGGTCGCCGCTATCTTAGACTCTCTCGTTAAAAGCGGGGTTTTAAGGAGGCCCCTAATAGTTGACGGTAAAACATTCACTGTAATAGATGGGCATCACAGGCTTGAAGCCTTGAGAGTGCTTGGGGTCGAAAAAGCCCCAGCCATACTAGTTGACTATGAAGGCGACAATAGCATAATCGTAGACAGGTGGGTTAGAGTTTATGAAATACGGGGTGGGGATAGGGAAGAGGTCCTACAGGGGTTCAAGAGCATCTTCGGGCCCTCAATATCAATATTAAACTATGACCCCCCCATAGTCGAGATCCGCGAGGAGATGAAGGGAGAAGCTTATAGGGCCCTGGAAGCTCTAGAGCTCGCCTCCAACATAGTGGTGAAGTTTAGGGCGGAGAAGCCTAGGAAAGCCCCCAACTCCCTCATAATACTTCCCCCTAAGATAAGTAAAGCTGAAGTTGTTGAAGCCGCTTTAAACGGGAAACCCTTCCCCCCGAAAACTACAAGGCACGTAACTATGCTCAAGAACGTGGAGTTGAAGGTGCGCCTTTCCAAGCTTCAATAATGTAGAGTCTCCCTCTTTTCCCTCCTAACCCTACAGTTAACAGCTATTAAAGCGATGCCCTCCCCATACTTTCCCCCTTTCAAGGTAACTACTATAGCTTTCCCCAGGCCCTCCACGTTAATATCATACAGTTTTAGGTCAACGTCCTCCCCAATACTCAGTAGTTCAATGACTTCAGGGTTATAGATCTCCGTAGACCCCACTATTATAGTGCTTCCAGCTCTCACTATAGCTTCACTACTCTCTGAGGAAGCGGCGCCCGCCAACCTCCTCACATACTCCTCGCCCGCAGTAGCGTAGAGGCATTCACTTAGAACTATCAAAGGCACTGGACCCTCCGGGGACTCTGCAACCAGGAGGGATAAGCTTGAGTGGTGGCACACTATATGCCCCTCCTCCACGTCTATAGCTGGGTGTATAGACAGGAAATCCTCTAGGATCGGGCCCGGTATCACAGCCTTCTCCCCAAGTTTCACCCGAACACCCCTATTCAAGGGAGCCACCGTTATATATGGAGCCTAGTAGAGCCTTAAGACTTATTCAGGTAAAGCTCGAGCAACCGTGATTTACACGCTCTCCACAACAGCCGAGAGGATCATGAAATGTGGGGGGCGAAAGCCCCCGCAAGCCTTAAGGGTTGAAGGGATAGTGTTAGGGCCTCGGTAATGTGGTATTGTTAAGGTCTGTTAGTGGGGGGCGCTATGTTTTGGCTGCGATTTTTCTTTGGATTATTGTTGTGGCTGTGAATATGAGAGCTACTAATATTGCTATGAGAGATAATGCTGTCAGGGTTTTGCCCAGGCTTTCTAAAGCTATGTTTATGAAGTTTTGGAACGCCCCCCTCTCCGATACTCCTACTGTGGAGGTTTCCGGTTTCGCTATCACGACTTTCTCCGGCTCTGTCTTTGTATATTCCCGTTTTCCCGCCTCTAAGAGTGTTGATATCCAGGCTGTTATTAGGCTTTCAGCGGCTAGGGTGAAGCTTTCCAGGCTCTTGGAGGCGAGGGCTTGAGATGGGGCTAGTATTGATGGGGCTCGTGATGCTGTCTTTAGAGCCTCCTCTGCTATGTAGCCTAGCACCTCCCTCTTCCCCAGGGCTTCATGTATTCCGGCTGTTATCATTGATATGGAGGCTGCTGAGAGGTAGAGGGATGCTATGGGGTCCTTGGTTGCCATAGCTGTAGTCGTCATCATCAGGGCCTCTCTTGGAGGCGATCCCAGGCCCGCCTCACTGAATATCTGTACTGCGTATGCTGAGAGGCTTCTAGCTGTCGCCGTTAAGAACTGCGATAGTTTGGCGAGCGTCTCAACGTCTACTTTGACGCCGGCCGGCTCGACTTTATCCAGGATTATGTTGGCGAACTTCGCCTCCCAGTATGCTCTGGATAGTGATGTGAGGTCTACGTTATTGGACTGCGTGATGCTAGAGTTTAATAGCATGGCTGAAGTCCAAGAGAGCACATAAGCTAGGCCTTTAAACTCAACTATAGCTAGGTCTGTGTTGTTGAGGCTTGAATATTTAGAGTTGAAGGCTGCCAGCTCCTCGTTCACCTCGTTGACGATAATGTTAACGTCGAACTCCCCATTGTAAGCTTTGTAAACCCACAGGTTTGCCTGAGCTGCGATTGCAGCTTCCAGGGCTGCTAGTGCTGCCGCATAGTATAGCTGGGATTCAGCCAGGTTTAGAGCCTTGCTTAGCATCAGCTGAGCTTTGTCTACTAGGCTCTTAGAAGCCTGCTTTCCCTTAGACTCCTCAATTAAAGCCTTGGAGAGGGCTGCTACTTCCTCAAACACAGACTTGATCACTGGACTCTCCCTTAAACTGCTACCCGATCCTTCCCAGGCGAGCTCCCTACCAGTCACTATACTATAGACATCCCTGAGGCTTAAGGCCTCGCGCACCCTAACCCCATATTTTCCGCCGAGCTCTTCGAGGTTCACCGTTTCCGGCTTCACTGTTATGAAAACGAAGGGCCCCTTACTAACAACAACCCTAGTGTAGTAGGTGTAGTTAAGCTGACCGTAGGGCACTATGAACGTCTTCCCCCCAGCCCCGGCCGTAGCTTCAAGCTTCTCCTTAAGGCCCCCGACAGGCCCTATAGTTAAGTCGGGGTTGATCATTCCCGTAACTATGAAATCCCTTTCACACCGCCACCCCTCCAATGCTAGGAGGACCCCTAGAGCCATGGCAGCCCCGGCGCTCGGGCCCCCAATGATTATCGATGGAGCGTCAACTATAAAGTAGTAGTCGTAGCCTAACGGGTTAAAGCCTAGAAGCATTGAGGCCGCCAACACAGCTATCCTAGCAGCCCCCTGAACGTCTACATCAGTGGCGGGGCTTGTGGAAACGAATATTAAGCCCGACCCGGGGCTTACAACCCTCACTGTCAACTCTCCCACAACGCCTCCACCACTAGAAGCTACAGCTGCAATGTTTAGAGAACACTCGAACAAAGCTTGACCGCTTTGAGCAACTGGAACTAGAGACCCCAACATTAAAACAGCAACAAACAGTAGTGGGGTTAAAGGCACTCTTACCAAAGCTTCCACACCAAAAGCTACCGGGGGCCAAGCAATTAAAATAGTTTGCTCACCAAACGTTAACCTGCCAGGAGGGTCTTAAATGGAGGCCGCCCCCTATCTATGTGGAGGATTTATACGCTTAAAGGACTTAGGGTTGTCGTTAAACTCCCCGGTTTACGCGTAAATATGTTGGCTAAAGGTTTTGAACTACACTGGAGCCCCTCTATATTTGGGGGTTGGGTGTTTGGAGCTTGTTAAGGGTTTGAACATATACACTTACGATGAGATATTAGAGAAGGTTAGGGGCTCCTATGGGCGTGCTAGGGGGGTTGAGGGTAAACTTCAGGCTGTCAGGGATATTATAGTTTCTAGGACTGAGGATGTCGAGAAGCTGGCTTCCCTACTCGAAGGTTTGCACGGCTTCTACTGGAGGCTTGTTGAGGTCGAGTTTGACAGGGGCGAGATTGAAGGGGCTGTCAGATGTGTGAGGAAGGCTAGGTTTATGGTTGACAAGCTCTGGGGGAGGTATCGTTACATTGCCATGGCGGCGGGCGGGGAGAGGGGGTTTGTGAGGGAGGGTGTTGGGAGGATGCTTTCTCTAGTTAAGAGGTGTCGTAGGGGTCTCCTGGTTCTCAAGAACCTGGTTGTTTTCCTCCAGGGGCTCCCCTCCATTAACCCTGAAGAGCCCATAGTCATAGTTGCCGGGCCTCCTAATGCTGGAAAATCTACATTCGTTAGGAGCGTCTCCACAGCGAAGCCTGAGGTGGCCAACTACCCCTTTACGACAAAACAGGTTACAGTGGGTCATAGGGATTATGGGGTGTTTAGGGTTCAGGTTATAGACACCCCGGGGCTCCTGGACAGGCCTGTTGAGGAGATGAACCCCATAGAGAGGAGGGCTGCAGCGGCCTTGAGCGAGCTTAGGGGCACTGTAATATTCATGTTAGACCCTACGCGGGGCTCCTATATGAGCCTTGAGAGGCAGGTTAGAGTGGCTTGGGGTGTTTGGGGTTTAATAGGGGGGAAGCCCTTGTATGTTGTTGTCAACAAGGTTGATATTGCTGACAGCCTGGAGCTTGAGAGTGCTCTGAGGGCGGCTTCAGACCTTGTGGGGAGGGGTTTGGCTTCCGGCGTCTATACTGTGAAGGCTGTTGATAGGGATAGCGCCTCTAAAATCCTAGATGACATAGTTGCTAAAGAGTTCACAGGTTACTTTAAAGTTTAATAGTTTATTTTTAAAACAGTTTAGGGGGAATGAGCCTTTGGCAGCGTATAGTAGGCTAGTAGTCCCCGGGAGGTTTCAGCCCCCACACTACGGGCATATAAGCACTATAAAGTATGCTCTAAAACATGCGGAGGAGGCTATAGTGGCGATAGGCTCCGCTCAAGAGTCTTTCACTTTCAAAAACCCCTTGACCGCCGGGGAGAGGATAGTGCTTCTAAGGAAGGCTCTCAGAGCGGAGCTAGACGCCGACTACGATAGAATCTACATAGTGCCCGTAGTGGACATTCAAATGCACAAGCTATGGGTCCAACATCTTAGGGCGCTCCTGCCACCTTTCGACGGCGTAGTCTCCGGTAACGAGCTCGTGCTCCTACTCTTCGAGGATGCGGGCCTCGCAGCTTTAAAGCCCCCCATGTATAAGCCTGAAGTGTGTAATGGGACCCTGATAAGGAAACTAGCTTTAGACGGGAAAGTGTGGTGGGAGTGCGTGCCGGAGTCTATAAGGGGGGACCTTGAAGCTATGGGGTTCACGTCCAGGCTTAAGAGGATAGTGAGGGGTAACCTTGAGGCTAGTGGAGATTGACGGTTCAATGGGGGAGGGCGGGGGCCAGATACTTAGGACTGCCATCTCGCTATCAGCGGTTACCGGGAAACCTGTGAGAATATATAATATTAGGGTTAAGAGGGAAAACCCGGGGCTCAGGCCCCAACATTTAACAGCAGTTAAAGCCATATCATCAATATGCAACGCTAGAGTTAAAGGTGCCGAGGTCGGCAGTTTAACCCTAGAATTCTATCCTGGAGAGGTTAAGGGGGGAAGCTACTTCTTCGACGTTGGGACTGCGGGCAGCATACCTTTGGTTTTGCAGGCGCTCCTCCCGGTGCTAGCCTTTTCCAGGGGCCCCATAACGGTTAGGGTGAGGGGGGGGACTGACGTGCCCATGGCCCCCACAATAGACTATATTAGGGAGGTGTTGAGGAGGCTCACGCTAATGCTGGGCTTCAACTTCGAGGTTAAAGTTAAGGTGAGGGGACACTACCCTAAAGGCGGCGGGATAGTAACTGTGAGTGTTGACGAGGCCCCAGGCTCCTTCAAGCCTAGAGACTTCACTGAGAGAGGGGGCTTAGTGTCCCTCCACGTTAGAAGCCATGCTGTGAGACTCCCAAAACATGTAGCGGAGAGGCAAGCCAGCTCTGCGGCTTCAATACTCAGGTCAAGGCTCAAAGTAGAGCCCAACGTTGACCTCGAATACTATGAGGCCCACAAAGACCCCCACCTAGGCCCCGGAAGCGGGATAACCATATGGGCAATATATAGGGGGACAGTGCTGGGCTCCGACAGTCTCGGAGCCCCGGGTAAGAGGGCTGAAATAGTGGGTGAAGAGGCTGCTAGGAGGCTCGTGGAAGACGTGGAGACGGGAGCATCCCTAGACAGGCACGCCTCAGACATGATACCAGTATACCTAGCACTAGCCCCGGGAACCTCGACCATATACGGGGCTAAACTCACAACACACGCATACACGATACTGGAACTCCTCAAGCTAATCAATGAAAACTACAACTATGAAATAATTGAGGGCGGGGTAGGCAGGGCTTTCAAAGCACTAATAAAAGGAGCCCCCCCAGTGTAGACGCTCCTCTAAAAACCTGGAACACCGAAAACCTATAAGATAAAAACGTTCTCGAGAGGGGTGCATGAGGCGAGCAGCACTAAAATAGTTTTATAGTGTTATATGTTAGTTTCAGCGTGGCCTGGGGGCCTGGGGGAGCCCGTTACGGTCATTGTTTTAACTGTTACTCTCACTTATAACACTAGGGTGTAATGCTAGTGATATGTAGGTTTTGCGGCTCCACAGCTATAGTTTGGGATAGTGTTTTAGGCGTTACTGTATGCAGCTCCTGCGGCTCTATTGTTGAGGAGAACGCTGTTGATGATGGGGCTTCCAGCCTTCACGGTTTTGGGGTTGTAAAGGCTAGGGGTAGGCTCGCCTCTCGGGCTCCCGCAGTTCTAGGTTCAAGGCTTGAGAGCCCCGCTAATAGGAGGGCTTTAAACCTTATTAGGGGGAGTAGTGTGGTTAGGGAGGTTAAAGCCCTTGTTGACGGGGTTCCGACTCTCAAGTCTAGGACTTTAAGGGTTAGGGTTGCCCTAGCCCTCTACCTCATATGCAGGTCTCTAGGCTATTCTAAGGCTAAGTCTAGGCTCTACGCTTCTAGGGCTGTCGGGGTTTCCGAGAGGAGTGTTGCGAGCGTGGAGGCTAAGCACCCAATAGTTGAGGGTAGGCTTTTAGCAGCGGTTAGAGATAGGCTGGCCGGGAGGAGGGGAGGGTCTATAATGTTCGAGATACTTGAAGGCCGGTTAACGGGCAGGAAGCTATCTCATGTAGAGAGAGAGCCTCAAGAGGTTGAGCTCTAGGTCTTTCAATGAAACGTTCTTGGAAAGCTTGCCCACAGCTATGTTACTGTGACCCCCCCTATCCTCTACTAGGCCTAGAGCGTAGAGCATGTCTATGAGCCTCCCAGCCTCCCCCCTAGACGATCTTATGATGACGAGCGTTATCCCATCGCTCCTATCAGTTAAGAGGACTACAGGCTCGCCGACAATCTTGTGTACGGCTGAGGCTAAAGCTGAAGCCCCTCTCCCGCTCCATTTACCCCTAGCATCTATGAATCTTAAATAGCCAATCTTCCTGGCTGACATGGCGAAGCTCATAGCTATATCTCTAAGCTCCTCGTCAGCCTCCTTTGAAACCCTTAAACTCTCATCTACAAGCCCCGGCGTCTCCTTGCCTAGGAGTAGCTCGATCTCATCAAAGGGGATGGGGTCAGCGAGCCACCTGACATACTTGCACCAGATGTCGGGGCTTTTAGTTCTGTTGAGGTGCTTTGATATCGCTATAACGAGCTTCACCACCCCCTCGCTCGCCGAGGTCCTCTTACCGCCTTCTATTGCTGTGACAGCTTCTATGAAAAGCTTTAGCCTCGGAGTTATCTTTATGCCGAGCTTCTCCAGGAAGTTTTTTATTATAAGCGATGTCGACGTTGAGCCGGAAACCACTATGCCCCCATAAGTCCTCTCGATATGCTCTATGTTCTCCGAGGTGCTCTTGTGATGGTCGAAGTAGTAGAGTTTAAATTTACAGCCGCTATCAACCATACTCTTAAGCCCCGAATCCACATCATCAGTGAATGGTATGTCGATCACAATAACATACTCCCAGCACTTCCCCGACACTTTATCCTTAAAACCCCTAGGCCCCGAAGGCACTAGGTCCACGTGAACCTTACCCCTAACAGGGAAAACCCCTAATTTCTCCTGAGCATACAAGAGCTCTGCAGCAGACACGACACCGTCAGCATCCCAATCAGCTACTATGACAACACTCAACACACCCACCAGGCCTACAAGCCTTAACCTAAACCGCCATCTTAACTATAAAGATGCTTTAAACCTTAAAAACAGTAATAGAAGTTAAAGACCCTGCGAAAACATGAGATATTAACATTGATTTTAAGCGAAAACATTTACAGAAATACTTATATAAGTGTTACGTGATGCGCAGCCTTTATACGTTGACTCTCGAGCTTAACAGCCCCCCTCAAGATAAAAGAGGAACACGTGTAAAGTATGGTAGCGGGGGGTGGATTTGAACCACCGACCTCGGGGTTATGAGCCCCGCGGGCTGCCAGGCTGCCCTACCCCGCTGTCTCGCCCCGCCATTCCCATTATAGTTTAGTTTTGGGTTCAAAGTTTTTAAGGCTTATTTCAGGCTGGCTTACAGTCTTTATAAAGGTTCAAGCTCTATACTCGGTTTTAAGGTGAATGCTGGGGTTTGTATGGGGCTGGCCGCGTTTCAGCTAATTTACTGGGTTTCCCTCTGTTCCAATATCTTCTTTATTATACCGGGGTTTTTGACCCTGTTTATCTCGCTTAGGGGCACGTATTCCGGTAGCGCGTACCTGGTGTGTGTTAGTTCGGCTACTTCGTTTTTTGCTTTGAGGCTTCCCAGTATTCTTCTGAGTCTATCTTCTCCTACTATGCCTCCGAATATTGTTTTGAGGTCTCTCCATGATAGGGGTTGTTTCGCCTCCTGGAGGACTACTAGTACTATCTTCTCTATGTCATCATCCACTAGGGCTGTGGCCACGCTCACATCCCCTATCTCCATAATGTTCTGCATCTCATTATACTTCTCTATGACAAGTTTCCTGAGCCTCTCCACAGCCTCCTTACTTAAAACCTTCTGTTTACTAGACAAGTTCTCTCCCCCATTATTAAGTTCTATTCTAAATTATTTAAATATTATAATCATTTATAAGGGTTGTAGGCTTAGCACAAATGTTCCCCTCTTTCGCCTAGGCCCTTGCCATGGGATTCTTTAGCCCCAGAGTCTACCGGGCACGTGAACAGTTAAAGGAAGCGTGTCTCTAACTAATACGTGCTAGACGAGCACAGCCTAATAATTGAACGTCCTCGTTTATATGGGTCATGTTTCCGCCCCCGCGCCCTCCATTGGGAGGTTGCGAGCTGGAAGCTGTGAGGGGTTTGAGGCTCCTAGGTTGCGCCGCCCTCCTCCACAACATTCCTCTTAAGATTGCTTGACTTGTAGGAGAGGAGGAGTTCTAAGTCGCTTATTATACTCTTCTTTAGGATCGAGAGGAGCCTCCTTTCAACCTCGTCCTCCTCGCTCCCGCCAAGGAGAGCTAGCTTATACTCGACCCAGCTCAAGTCTGAGAGGAGCCTTTTAACTTGAAAGTCGAGTATCCTATCCAGGGACTTCTCGAAAGCCCCGCTGCCCAATGTCTCCTCAGCCCTTGAACTACTTCGTCTCAGCGGTTGTTTTAGGTTATTAAAGCCCATATAACCCGGGTAGCACCTACTGTTTTAAATAGTTTCTATATAATCGGATTTACTTTCCCTCCCCTTTGTGGAAACGTTGTTTATGGGCACTGGATTGCTGCTAGCCTGGCGCATTGCGCTAGGTTTCTTAAGGCCGCCTGTATTTCTTCTTCCACGCCTTTCAAGGCAATGCTGACATAGTCGCTGTTGGCGTAAACGTCGTCAGCATCGTCTAACCTTATAGTTTTCTCTGTCGAGCTTCCCTGGGGTGTGATCATTACTATTCTCATTGTTGTACCTTGTATTGAAACACTGTAACCCCCGTGGGATATGTTGAGCCCTTCAGGCGTTATTCTTATGGAGAAAGGCCTCTTCCGGGCCTTCCAAACGCTCACATAGTCGGGGGCTTCAGCAGTCATTATGCTGGCGCAGCCTGTGTCGCAGATCTTCATTTTACCCTCAGTGCACGAGCCTCTAGCTCTTGAAAGGCATTGGGCTCTCAAGTATAGGGTTTTACCCTGCCTGATGATCCAGTCAACCCTGACGATAATGTTTATAATGCTGGCGGACTTAAACCCCTTCCTCGGAGCCTTCTTAAGCAAAGCCTCCAAGGTAGAGTGCGCAGAGTCAAACCCCCTAGCAGACAAATACCCCACCTAGGACAACAGCTTTAAATACAGGCTTTTAAGCTATACTAGCTTCTCTAAGCCTTGCAACAATAGACCTAAGCCTCTCAAGCCCCCTACGGGCCTCCTCAACTTTGACCTCAACATTCAACAAACAATCCCTACAAGCCCTCCTAACATTATCAACCTGAACTAGGCAACTCTCACACCCCAACCTTCCACAGTAAACACACTTAGCTATGGAAAGCCTGACACCGCAAAAAGAGCATAGTGCTGAAAGGCATGCAGAGCACACCCCATCCCGTCCATAGTGGTCGGGGCAAACTAGCCTACCACAAAGGCTGCAAACACTACTAGCGGGGCTCCCGCAGAGCTCGCATGTTCCTGTGCTCAAAACCTGGCACCGAGAGGATAGTGGGGTCCCCGTATTTTAAAGCTTGCTTTCTCCTGATTTTTATTGAGTTATATATTTTAGCTCTCATTAATATCTTATTTTTGGAGCGTGTGGTGTATAGTATGCTGAGGACAAGCCAGTATATTACGGTCATAGTCGAGAATAACAGGGTCACAGTGGCTGGAAGGGTTTACGAGAGTGGCCACGCCCTCCTTATAGGGGCTGATAGGCTTAACGCCCACATAAGCTATGACCGTATTAGGGTTGAAGCTTACTTCCCCCTAGATAGCCAGGTTGAGCCTCATGTGGAGGGCGTGGTTAAGGTTGTGGCTCCAGGAGAGAGGTATGAAGTTGACACTTTGGGGAGTAGGATTAGTGAGGTTAGTTTGAGGGAGGGGTTTATTGTTAAAGGGCAGGTTGTGTCTATAAAATTTGAGGGGGACGAAGAGGGAGGGGATATTATAGTTAAAATACCTAAGGTTAAGAAGCTCCGAGCTAAGAAGCTCGAGCTTAGAAGCGGCAGGAAGACATCTATGAACATAATGACTGTCCCCTTCACAATAGGCATAATTACAGCCCAGAACGTGGCTTTCTCAATAAAACTCGTTGACGACACTATACTGATAGAGGCGGAGTGACCGCGCAAACCCTTATTTAAGCTCCGAGAGCCCTAATACCCTGTTAAGGTATCATGGATTGATAGGGGGTTTGAGGGGGGCTCATGGGGGTTTAAAGGCTAACGACTGGGTTCTCAACATTTCAACCCTCCTCTACGTGTTCAGCCTCCTAGGGGTTGTTCCCTATCTTTCCAGGTATGCTGTAAGCCTTGGGGCTGGGGGTTTTGAAGTCTCCCTTTTAGGGCCTAGTTACGCTGTTACGGCCATAGGCTTGAGGCTCCTAGTTGGAAGGCTCATAGATATGGGTTACGCTAGCACATTAATGTTCCTGGGGGGTGTTCTCAACGCCCTAGCATTGGCTGTCCTAGCTGTGACTTCAAGCGTCCCCATGATCCTTGCTAGTAGGCTTATCCAGGGGGTTTCGGTCGCCATGTTCATACCCGCATCCCTATACTCTGCGAGCGTCGGAGACCCTCAGGGGGCTCAAAAGCGTATTTTGTGGAGGAGCACTATGTGGGGTCTCGGGGCCGCCGTAGGGCCTGCTGTTGCCGGCTTCATATTGAGCGTCCACTCTTGGGCCTTAATGTTTGCCGTGGCCGCTCTCATAGCTCTAGCTTCGGGTTTCTTAGGCTTATCTTTCAGGTCTCCTAGGTTTGAGGGGGGCGGCGGTGGCGGCGGGATAGCCACGCTCCCCTTCGCCCTGGCTTCCCTAACCTTGTTTATGTACGTTGTAGGCTACCAGTCCCTAAACATTTTCCTACCCTCACTCCACGAGGTTGAGGGCCTCCCAAAGTATTACACCGCATACTTCTTCACATCCCTAGCCTTGTTCAACCTGGGGTCCAGGCTAGCCCTATCCCTCACAGGGGGCTTCAGCCCCGGTAGAATGGCGTTAACCGGTCTAGCTTTAAGCCTCGCAGGTTTCGCCGCCACAGCACTAGACCCCCTAAGCTTGAGGAGTCTAGCTTACGCGGCTCTAGTAGGGGCAGGGCTCGGACTACTATTCCCCTCGCTCCAAGTAATATCACTCCTAGGAGTCCCCGAAGGGAGGAGGGGCTCAGCCTCAAGCATATACACAGCAATGTTCGACTTTGGATCACTAATAGGCCCACCACTAGTCATAACACTCTCAGGAGAGTACAAGAGTGCACTAGTAACCTCAACATTATTCGTAGCCCTAGCCTTCACACCCATCACACTCACAATAAGTAGAAAACACCTCAACCCAAAGACGTGAAACCTTTTAACCCCCCAAACACCCTAAACATTAGGGGAAGTGATTATCATGCAATTAGAGCTGGACGAGCTAAAAACCAAGATATTAGAGCTCCTAAAGAAGGATGAAGAATTCCGCTACGCCATAGCAGGGCTAATAGGAATGGAAGAAATACTGAGGAGATTAGACAGCAACGAGAAAGAACTAGTAAAACTATGGGAGGAGATAAAGAAGTTGAGGGAAGACATGATTATGGGATTTACAGGGCATGATGAGGAGTTGAAGAAGTTGAGGGAGGACATGAGTGCCGGGTTTTCATATATGGGGAGGCGCTTGGATGCTTTAGGGGCTCGTTGGGGTTTGATGAGTGAGGGGGCTTTTAGGGAGGGTATAAGGGCTCTTATAGAGAGGGAGTTCGGCTGGAAGGTGGAGAGGGGTGGGTTAGGCTTGATAGTGAGGGCTTAGTTTTTTAGAGGTCTGCAACTATAGAGATAGACTTGGCTATTAGTGACGGGAAAACCATATTGATGGAGATTAAGTCTCACGTAAGAGAGAGCGATGTTTTTGTTTTCAGCGAGAAAGCCAAGTTCTACGAGAAAGTAGAGGGGAGAAAGCCTGACAGGCTAATAATAGTGACACCCTACGTCGAAGAAAAAGCCCTGGAAGCTGCCAGGGAGTATCAGATAGAGGTGTATACTGAAGTCTAGCCGCCCCGGCCAGTGTAAACGCAGCATAGAAGTTTGCTGTGCGCGGGGAAACAAACAACACTCCCCCCACATAGAAAATGGGAGAATCTATGGGCAAGAGCTTTCCCACCAGCTTCTTAAGTGTGCTGAGCCCGCTAATGCTGGGAGCTTCCTCCTAAGATTTTATTTAATGTTACCCGTTTTCCACAGCCTTGTGAGGGGGCTCTCTTAGAAGAATAGGACTTAGAGGTTTATGTGGGTTGTTTGGGAAATAAAAAGGTTGGAGTTTGTTTGTGTGTTTTTGCAGGGTTACCTTCTGGACCTGAAACTTCTTTGGGGTCTGCTCCCTTCTCTTGGGGGTCCTGTTCTTGGTCTTTGCGGTTGGGGTGTCCTCACTTTTGGAGTTTCTTCTGGTATTTCCTCTTCTGCTGCCACTTCCTCGCTTCTTATTTTCGCTATGCTTCCTCTGGCTCCCACGTTTAGCTGTACTTGGCCTCTATATGTTGTTGTCCACGCGTTTCTAATTTCTATAGTGTCTCCTTTTTTGATTGTTCCAGCTAGTTTTCCCCATAGTGTTAGCTTTACTCTCCCGCTCTCGTCCCCTACTAGGGCTTCGCTTATTGTTCTGGGCCCGCTCCTAGTCTCTATTACCTTGGACTCCCCCGCTTCTAGGACTCTCACTCTCACGTTCACATTGTCCATGTTCTCCCTGAGATCCGAAACTTTAACCGTATCTCCCACTCTTACCCCACTCTCTACGCTACGCAGCCAGCTAGGTGGGGAGCCCTTTAGACCCCCGCCTGCTGACCGTTCTAGGATAGTGTGCTGGAGGTAATAAGTTCTTAGGGTTCCCTTTAAGGGTTGGTGAGAAGTTTAAAAGATTTAAACCCCTATATTCCTCCTGTGTAGACTGGGATTGGAGGGAGGGCGACGGCATGTGTATAAACCTTATTGGCTCGTCTTAGCAGCATTTATAGTGCTAGCTTTAAGTACCCCAGTGTATTCCGAGGATCTTAGGTACTCTAAAGTTTATCTTTTCGACTTTAACGGGGATGGTAGTCTGGAGGTTGTGACTAATATAGGCGTTATTAAGGGAGGGGCTTTGGCAGAGTTTGCTAGGAGTCTTGACGTTTACAGGTTTAACTGTGATAGTGGGGGGTTAACGTGTATCCTCGTGGTTGACGGTGTTACTGGCTCGGTGTACTCTCGGGGCATGCTTAGATACTCTCTGGCTGTAGACGGGCCTATAAAGGTTTCAAACTACCCCTACAATATTTTGAGCGTTGGGGGGCGTATCTACTGGGGGGATAGTGTTTACAGGGTGTCCTTGAAGCCTTCCGGGGCTGTCTACGGCTTCATTTATGGGGGGTCTCTTGCATCCCTCTATGTGGACTCTGCTTCAGGCTATATCATGGTGGATGTTCCCGGCTCAGCCCTCTACAGGGTAGCTCCGGTGGCTGGGGAGGTTATTGGGGTAGGGCATAGTGGGGGCCTCGTATACGCCCTCCTCAAAACGGATGTAGGGTCTGCTCTGGTCGAGTGGAGCCCTGAGGGAGTATTTAGAGTCGCACCTTTCACAGCCAAGCTATTTGAAGCCCCAATATTCTCTGAGGGGGCGTTCTTGGCTAACGGCGAGGAGGGCGTCTACGTTGTTTCAAGGTCTGGAGCTAGCCTGGCAGTTGGCGGGGGCAAGATCGTCAAGGTTGGCGTTAAGGGGGAGGTTTTAATAGTTAAGGACACCAGGCTAATAGTATCTAGGTTTGACGGTTCAAACATAAACGTTATCACGGATTTAAACCTCAAGACCACCGTTATAGACGCTGACTACGCCCAGGAAACCTTAGCTTACACTGACGGCCTCGGAGTTGAGGTTACCAGCTTCAAACCCCCTAGAAAAGTGGAGCTTTCAATGCCTAGAACAGTTATTGCGGGGGAGCCCGTAAAGATAAGGGTTCTAGGCGAGTTCGTGGAGGCATTAATTAGACTCCCTGATGGTAGGATTGTTAAGGTTAGCAGGGAAAGCCCTGAGGTAACGTGGACACCACTGTCGGCGGGGGTTTTCTCTGTCACAGCCCTCATTGATGTTGACGGCGAGAGTGTGACGTTAACGGGGTTTATAGAAGTTTCCCCTAGGCCTTCTAGGCTATCAATTGTAGCCCCAGACAGGGTTAAACCATACTCTGACGTGATAGTGAGGCTGGAGCTGTATGATGGGCTTACGGGGAAGCCTAGAACTGACGTTATTGGAACGTGCATACTTAAAGTGTCGGGCGTCGAGTATCCTGCAAGCCTGTGGACCCCCGTGATAGTGCATGCTAAACCTGTAGGGGCTGAAATCCCCATAACGGCCTCATGCACGTTACCACCACCATACTATAGGGTTGAGGGTGCTAAAAGTGTCCCTTTAGCTGAGACTTATGTTGCTGTAGAGTTCAAGTATATGGGGGGAGGTGTTTTCAGCGTAGAAGCTAGAGACACCTTCACTAACAAACCCGTGGAGGGGAGGCTAAAAGCCTACTTTGACAGGAGCGTGCAGGAACTCGACATCCCCGGAGTCTTCTCGCTGCCAGCCCCCGGCACTTACACTTTGAAATTCGAGTTTTACACCCTAGAAGGCATAATGCTAGCCAGCGGAGTGCAGAATCTCACATGGTACGGTAAGGTTGAGGAGGCTCCTAGAACTGCGACGCTCGAAGTTGCAGACGTGCCTGTAACTGTGACAGCTGTCCAAATAGAGACTAGAGAAGTTCCGGTAATGGTGACGGAGACTGTGAGAGCCGTAGACCCCCTAACAAGCCTCCTCTCATTCTTCGCTGGGGTAGCCTTAATGTTAATACCAGTAGCATATCTACTGTTGAGGGCGAGGAGGGTTGAAGCCGGGATATAAAACCTTTCATCCAATAACGTTAGAGGGAGGTGAGCTTATTTGGGAATAGAACACCCTATACTGGGCTTAATGACCATAACTATAATACTCACAGCCCTAGTTGGAGCTGTAGTTTTCCTAGCAATATATCACTACAACCTACAACAGGCTATCCTAAGCATGCCCCTAACAGTAGGCTACGCACAGTGCTACTCTAAAACACAAGATGGGAACATTACCGGGATATTCGTGGCTAACGATCATAGGGTAGCCTTATACCTTACAAAAGTATGGGTAGGAACTGAGGCGGGCCCTATAGAGGTTATAGTGAGCAGTTACGGGATAGGCTATACAACCTTTGGAGATGCCAAGATTACAGTCTGGACCGAGGGCTTCCACGAACGTGTAAGGCTCCTACAAGGCCAGCCGGGAACAGTGTGGGTCCAAATAAGATCTAGCAACCCTCTACATTTGAAAGGCAAGGTTTACGCCATAACACTGTACTTCAAAGTTGAGGGTCAGGACGCCTTCATAACTCAGGAGGCTAGAGTGAAGCCTGGGGAAACGCCTAAGTGTGCGGAAGTGCCCATACCCCCCATCACTCTAATCCTCTCCGATAGAGCCGCGAAATACTATGACACATTCGACACAAACCCCTTCCCCAACAGGCTAGAAGCTCGAACATGCACCTGGAGCTATGACACTACACGTAAGGCAGTCTCAATAGCGGCGGGGCAGCAGGGCCCTTCCGACTGGGGTTACTGGTGTGTTGCCTATATTAGAAACCTTGATATAGAGAGTTTTGCTGAAGCTGGTGAAACCATTTACATAGCCTTCTTAGCCTTCAGGTCATCTTATAGCGAGCGAGTTACCATCAGGGCGGCGGCCCTCTACCTAGACCCCGGCGCCTCAAGGTTTTACACTATAGGCTATAGTTTCTCACTCCAAAGTGGAAGAACGGGAGATATAGTGAGCAGTGTGATATCAGTGAAACCGGCGGGAGGAAGTGAGGTAACAGTGAGTAGCACCAGTTCAAAGAGGAGCCTAACTCTAGAGTATTGGTATCTTAGCCATATCTCCACTTATATGAATTTCAGCGCTTGGAAGGCTTTTCACTGGAACCAGACGTTCGAGCATCAGGCAATCATCCCGGGAGCTTACCAGTTCTATCCCACTGAAGCAGGCATAGGGTACTGGGTTAGTACGACGGGCGTTGTGGGTACATTCTATTTCGATAATCTTGTTGTTACTGTTGGGAGGCCTGCCTGGATAGTTGAGGTTAGAAACCTTTCAGCCGGGTGGAGTGTTAGGCTTCTGAACTCTACGGGACATGTTATAGCATCGGCTACCGCAGACTCGGAAGGTGTGGCTAGGCTTGTGGTGGCACCGTCTAAACTAGTGGACATGTTAGCGGAGCCTAACAATAGGGACGGTTTCATATTTCCTAACGGTATAATAGAGGTTTACGATGAAAACGGGTATTTGGTAGTTCGTAGGCAGTTTGACGTGATAGTTGGTGGGGACGTATATGAGCTAAAGTTTGGGACCTAGAGTTTTAGTAGTAGAGCTATGATGAAGCCTGATGTTGCTATTAGCGTGTATAGTAGTATTGTCCTGGCTGAGGTCATTATTGTCCCGCTCCTGCTCTTCTCCACTATAGAGCCTACTACTATGGCTATTATTATCATAGCTATAGCTATCACATACATCATTTCGGGAGTTATTACTATCTTGAACGCTCCCAACATTGGCGGCAGAGTTCCTGGGACGCTTCCTGGGGCGCTTTGCGATATCTGCTCGGCTACACCTCTTAATATTCTAGTCATTATTATTACGAATAGTGTTATTGCCCCAATTATTAAGGCTATTGTCAACTCAACCCCCCTCATTGTTGACATGTGCCTCTTTAGTGTTTCATTTAGGTTCTCGTATACAGCTGATAGCTCGTAGAATACTGGCATTGGAGCCCCTATCCTCAAACTATACACCAGGTTCTCTATGTATGAAGAGTATAACATGTTTGGAGCTTGGGATACTAGTCTAACCCTATAGTTGTCGTCTACAATAGACCTCTCAACTTCCCTTATTAGCCTTTGAACCCTCCTATCCCCCCGCGCTATCCTCCTCATAACCGATATAAGACTCTCCCCAGTCACAGAAGCCATCTCAGTAGAGTCTGAGACCACTTTTATAAGCCTGTCGTAAGCTGAGACTCTAGCATTATAGCTTAATGTTAAGACTACCGGGGGCATTAGGAGGGCTATTATGACAGCAGCCGGCACCAGGGGGTTTACTGGAGCCCCTTTAATTGCAGTATAAGACATGTAAGCTAGCACTGAGAATATGCCGGCGATTGAGAGTATGTAGGTGATTTTAAGAGTTCCTGGGGGGTTTAACATGAACCCTGAGGGGTAGAGGCTCGCTGCTAGCATGTATGAGAAGAGGAATAGAGGTGCTGCCGTAGCTAGCGTAACGTAGACTACCATCGGAGGCTTCACTCCAATAACCTGACCTACTGTTGCCGCTAAGATTGGTACTAGGAATAGTGATGCTAGAGCTACGCCCACAGCTATATACATGTACCCTGTTAAAGTTTCAAGCCTAGATCTAAGCCTCCCGAACACTTGCTCAGACAGCCTCTCAACAACCCCAGCTATAGTCCCGGCATACGAGCCTACTATAGTAACTCTCTTAAGGAAATCTCTAACCTCCAGTGAGGGGTGCTCTTCTGAGAGCATACTAATAGCTGTGAGGAGGGAGACGCCGCGAGCCTTAGCAACAGCCTCCCTAGCCTTAACCTCACTACTCCACCACTTTAGAGCGGCTGAGGACTCTACAAGCTTGAATACGTCATAGAGCGTTAAATGCGTCTTAGAGAAAACCCTTAATGTCGCTATGAGGAAGGGGAGCTCCACCAGAGCGCCCGTGACCCTCAAAGAGCTTATGAGCCTAGGAGAAGCTATTATGAGCGTTAAAGTTGAGGCCATGCCAGCCATTATAAGTATTATGCTTAAAGCTAGAAAAACGGTTAAAGCTTGGGGCGCGTAAACGCCGGCTATTATCGAGGAGAAGAATAGAGCTATTAAAGTTAGGGCTACCATGAAAATAGCTATAATGCTGACGACTACAAGCCTAGGATAGCCCCTACCGAGCGGGATTCCAGCCCTCTCAAACTGTTCCCTCATGAAATCGTAAATGTAAGTTTCGAAAGAGTGGGCTAATGAAGCTAATATTGTGCCCGCCACAGCTAATGCTATGATAGCTAATGGTATGATAAGGCTTAATCTCTCGGGAACCACGTATCCGGTAGCTAGAGCAAAGATTACTAACAGGAGGATTATCGTTATACTATAGATGTTCAAAAGCCCCCACCCTTTAACGCTCTATCAAGCCTGGAGTATATTATTTGGGGGACTTCCCTGAAAGGTATTCTACCCGTGTCTCCATAATTCTCAACGAGCTCCTCCATAGTCCTAGCTAGAACTTCCCTCATAGCCTCAAGCTCAACCTTTAAATCTTCAGTTTTAAGGCCGTGGCCTTTAGCTACCCTATCTATGAATGGCAAGTTTAGGGGGTTTATTACCCTCCCAAACTCCCCCTTAGCCGGGTCGTATGTATATGCTAGATGTGTCCTGCCCTCATCATACAGGTATATCTTAGCTATTCTCCTAAGCCTCCCCTCCTCAGTCTCTAGGGGCTCCATCTTAACGAAAACATTCAAATATCTGAGGGCTTGGTCCGGGACTTCTATTGGCGGTGATTTGAGCCTTAGGAGTGCAGCCTCTACAGTTGCTGAGTGGAAAGATGTTAGACCCCCGTGGCCTAACAATATTGCCTGGGCCCATTCTCTAGCCTCTTCACCCCTCACCTCCCCAACTATTACATAGTCTACGCTCATCCTCACAGCTATCTTTATAAGCTGGAAAACCCCTATCCTATCTTGAGGGTTGTCCACGTCCTCCCTAGTTATAGTTCTTATCCAGTACCTTGTTGGAGCCACTAGTTCGGGGGCGTCTTCTATTGTGAATACTCTAGAGTCTGGGGGTATTAGGGATAGTAGGGAGTTTATCGTAGTAGTCTTACCTGTGAACAGCTCTCCGACAACCATTATTGGAACTTTATATTTAACCATTAACCATAGGAATGAGGCCATGTCAAGGCTAATAGTGTTTAAATCTATAAGCCTGAATATAGACCAGGGGTTTGGGGGCTGTTTCCTAATGTCTAAGGCTACATAGCCTCTGGCATTTATATCACTCCTGTAGACTACGGAGAACCTTGAGTTATACCTAGGCTCTATGAAAGAGGGGATTGGACGCCTCTCACTAACGCCTTTACCGGCGAGGTTTGAAGCTCTTAGAATAATCTCTATAAGGTCCTCCTCCTCCAGAACAATGTTAGTTTCAAGCCTCCCATACTCCTTGTGAACTATAGATATTGGGACCCCAGATATGGCGAAAACATCTACGACATCATCATCCATAAGGAGCCCCTCTAGGAGGCCGTAGCCGTTAACATGCCTGTCAACAATGTGCTTAATCCTCGGGTCAAGCTTCTCTCCAGGAAACTCCCCGCGAGAGACCCTATCAAAAAATCTCTGAACCCTCTCAACATCAACCTCATCCAGGATAGCATCATATATTATGTAGCGCCCATCCCCCGTAATGCAAACCTTATAAAGTTTCTTAGTAAAATAGCTCCTCACACATTTATCAACAGCCTCAGGCTTCAATATCCCTACTTTAACCCCTACAGCCACCTTCTGAAACCTCTAACATATCCCATTTAAATATGGAGCCTGAAAGTTTAAAAGAATTAAG
This sequence comes from Thermoprotei archaeon, assembly GCA_029335875.2. Classification (GTDB taxonomy): domain Archaea; phylum Thermoproteota; class Thermoprotei_A; order Sulfolobales; family Acidilobaceae; genus DSZV01. The sequence continues at coordinate 101,548 of JARJMZ020000035.1, forward strand.
CCGGGGACGCGCGGAGTAATAATATGAAGTTTTAAACCCCTAAGTAAACATTAACATATGGGTGTGCCCCAACCCTTGTCTTTAAAACTTTTAAAGTTGACATTTGTTGAGGCGTCGATAGCGGCCGTAGCCTTAATGTTGACAATAGCCTCAACCTTTATCTACTTAACTGCTAAGCCTAGAGTAGACATGATACTTCTAGCTGCGCCTCTAGCTTGCTCAATAGCCATATTAGCGGCTGAATATTTAAGTGGGGAGATCAAGATAGACCTAACACCCCTAGGCTCAGCCCCCACAGCGTACACACTATATTATATTACATCAGAGTAT
>JARJMZ020000006.1 GCA_029335875.2 Thermoprotei archaeon
TCGCTATACTAGCCCACCCCTATGACTGGTTATCAGAGGCGGGCGCAGGGAGGCCCCAGTAATGCCCGCCAATGGAGCCCCCAACAGGCCGAAGGGGGAAGCCGGGCCTGATGTCATTTGGCACTAGGTTCCGGCGACCGCGTAGCCCTATTACTGTAATGATCGAGATAGGGGACGGCGTGTTGTCGTCATTAAGGTTTAAATGCTGAGTTGGATATTATTATTTAAATGTTCCCCTATTTAGAGTTAACAGTGTGGTGGGGATGCTGAAATTGAGGAATATTGTTGTGGAGGAGTCGAAGTTCCCGGATGTTGAGGAGCTAGAGGTTGAGATCGTGGAGAGGAAGGGTTTGGGCCATCCTGACTATATTTGCGATGCTGTCGCCGAGGCTTCTAGTAGGGCTTTGAGCTTGTATTATATGAGGGAGTTTGGGAGGATCCTACACCATAATGTTGATAAGGTCCTCCTGGTGGGGGGTCAGTCTAGCCCGCGTTTCGGGGGCGGGGAGGTGCTCCAGCCTATATATATTATAGTTTCCGGGAGGCTGACAACCGAAGTGTTTAGGGAGGGAGGGGTTAGCTATGTCCCCTTCGGCACTATAATAGTTGATGCTGTTAAGAAGTGGCTCAAGGATAATTTCAGGTTCCTGAACCCCGAGGTTGACGTTATAGTCGACTATAAAGTTGGGAAGGGTAGCACTGATTTAAAGTCCATAGTTGAGGCTGAGACTGAAATCCCCCTAGCTAACGATACTAGCGTAGGCTTAAGCTTCGCCCCCCTATCGACCCTCGAGAAGCTGGTCTATGAGACTGAAAGGACCCTCAACAGTAGGGCTTTCAAATACAAGTACCCCATGGTGGGGGAGGATGTTAAAGTCATGGGCATGAGGAGGAATAAGAAGATAACGCTAACAATAGCGGCGGCAATGATAAGCAGCCAGCTAGCAGACGCGGACGAATATTTGAGCGCTAAAGAGGCTGTAAGAGAGGAGATCCTAAAACTCGCAGATAAAATAGCGTCAGGCTACGAAGTCGAGGTCCACGTGAACACTGGAGATGTAGCTGAGAGGAAAATATTCTACCTAACAGTAACCGGGACAAGCGCTGAACACGGAGACGACGGGGCTACAGGAAGAGGCAACAGGGTAAACGGGCTTATAACACCCTTCAGGCCAATGAGCATGGAGGCTACAGCGGGCAAAAACCCTGTAAGCCACGTAGGTAAAATATACAATGTAATAGCCAGGGATATAGCAGAGGAAATATACAAACAACTATCCCAGCGCGGAGTCAACACCGTATATGTGAGCGTACTAAGCCAGATAGGGAAACAAATAGACAAACCCCTAGTAGCCAACGTAAAAATCAAAATGTCAAAGGAAGCCAGACTATCGAGAGACATTAAAGCCGAAGCTGAAAACATAGCCAACGAGAAACTAGAGAAAATAACAGAGTATGCGATGAAAATAGTAAAAGGGGAAAAAGAGCTGTTTTAAATCATGGAACTAAGGGAGGCCGTGGCGGGAAACTAGCACCAGCTAGACAACAAACGCCTGGAGCGGAAAATGTATCATGAGGGTTCCACATCAAGATTGCAGTTTCTCCTCGTGAAATTACTTGCTCCGCTCGGGTTCGCGGGGCTCACACTAATGCTGTAAAACCCTCATGATATGCTTCCCTACATAGCTGCTGGTGTCTGAGAGTGTAGAGTTTAAATTTTCCTGTAGGATCTGAGGTGAGCTTTGGGCTTATGTTGTTTAGCTTTGTTTCGTTAATAAAGGTTTATTATTTTTACTTATTTTAAAATTATGGGGTTTAGGGTGTGAGTTATGTCTCAAGATATAGCTTATTTGGTTGGCTATGCCTCGGAAGTGTTTAAGGTCTTGTCGGACCCTACGAGGCTACTTATATTCATTTATCTTGCCAGGAAAGGTGAAGCCACTATAAAAGATATGGCTGAAGCTTTGGGGAGGCCTGAGAATCTAATATCCTATCATATAAACCTGGTTAAGAGGCTCGGCATAGTTAAGTTTAGGAAATCCGGGAAACGCGTCTACTATAAGCTGGCAGACGAGAACCTCAAGAACATTATAGAGCTTAGCCTAAACCTAGCGGATAGGGGAGACCGTTCTGTGAAACCTAGGAGTTTGAGGTTTAACTTGTATAGGGTGTTGCCGAAACTGGGAGATCCGAGATCATAGCTTCAGTATTCTCCAAGCTCCCTCCTATAGACTTCGGCGAGATTCTCCCCCCATCCTCCCATATCTTCGAGCCTCCCGAGGAAGAACCTGAGTATTGGGGGCTCGTAGAGCCAGCGTAGGCCTTTAACGTGTTCTCTATGCTCGTAGAGCCAGAGAACCCTATCTATCAGGTAGTCAGCGTGGGATCTCAGGTATGTTCTCCTGGGGAACGCTATTCTAACGAGTTCGAGGTCCGGGTATATCTCCCTACCATACTTATCCCTGTCCATTGAGAGGGCGCCCCTCTCCATAGACCTTATGCCTGAAACCAGGTATAAGGCGGAGGCTAGGGAGCCCGCGGGGTAGGAAGCCCTAGGTATGTGGGGCAGGAATTCTAGAGAGTCCAGGTGGACTCCAAGACCTCCAGGCGGGAGAACTACTGGGACTCCTTTCCTGTCGAGCTCCTCAACTACGTAGTTTATCAACTCTAGCTCCGACCCTATAAGGCTCTCGTCAACCATCTCCGTGAGGCCCACAGCCATTGCCGCTATTTCTTTAACGCTCATACCCCCATATGTCAGGAACCCCTCATATACGGGGAGGTGGACAACCAGCTTCTCGTAGAACTCCCTGCTATTAGTTGCTATTAGCCCTCCCCTCACTGAAGGCGCTTTCCTAGAGCTCATGTAAACTATGTCTGCATGGCTTAGAAACTCCCCTAAGATATCCCTTAGGCTCTTGGAGCCGTAGCCCGGCTCTCTTTCTTTTATAAAGTAAACATTCCAGTCTATCATGCTAGCGTCGATAACTAGGGGCACGCTATGTTTATCGCAGAGTTCTCTGACCCCCCTTATGTTAGCCATTGAGACAGGCTGCCCCCCAAGAAGGTTTGCTACAGCTTCCACCCTAACGAAAGGTATCCTACCCTTAAACTCTCTAAACGCCTCCTCTAGCTTAGCTATGTCAATGTCGCCCTTGAACGGGTGCCTACTCCTCCTGTCTAGAGCCTCCTTAATGGGGATCTCCAGGATCTCGCCCCCCGCTAGCTCTATGTGCGCCTTAGTTGTGGTGAAGTGATAGTTCATGGGGACCACGCTACCCTCCCTCACGAAAACCTTGGATATCAAGTGTTCCGCAGCCCTACCCTGATGCACGGGGATAACATATTTGAAGCCCATGAGCTCCTCGACCACACTGGCAAGCTCGTAGAAAGACCTGCCCCCGGCATAAGCATCCTGAGCCGTTATCATGGCTGCAAGCTGCCTATCACTCATAGCGTTAACCCCACTATCAGTGAGCATGTCGAGGAAAACGCTGTCAGCCTTTAAAAGGAAAGTATTCCAGCCAGCTTCACGTATAGCTTTAAGCCTCTCGCTAATAGGGGGTAAACTGAGCTTTTCAAAGATCCTAATCCTGAACCCTTCAACTCTGAGGGGCTTGCCAGAACGCGATTTAACAACTATCAAGGAAAAACACCCGGCCGTAACATGCCCGTTTAAACCTTAAATATGTTTAGTGTAAGGAGTGTGGTGGACCGGCCGGGATTTGAACCCGGGACCTCTCGGATGCCAACCGAGCGCTCTTCCAGGCTGAGCTACCGGCCCAC
>JARJMZ020000007.1 GCA_029335875.2 Thermoprotei archaeon
AAACTAATATATTAGTGGAGGTGGGGGTGGGGTGGATAAAGAGAGATATAAAAAACTATATAGGGTTTACAGGAAAACGTATAAGGCTGCAGTCTTGCTTAAAGAAGCTTTGAGCGAATACCGTGAGTTTACTCCTGAAGAAGTTGAGTTCCTGCTTAAACGTTATAAGAGGCTGAAGTGTATGTTTAAACTGTCCCAGCGAGCGTCTGACGACGTTTTCAACATGTTGCTAGCGGTAATGTCTGAGAGAAAGCGGGGTGGTGCTCGTGTTTGAATACCGAGCAAGCCTAAATAACAAAAGAACTAAAAGGTATGTAAAATTGGTAAGACAGGTTATAGGTTATGTAAAATAAAATTTAAAATAAGTAAGATATAAAAATTTCATGAGATAAATTAGTCGAGGGGAGGCATGTTGGCGCATTTAAACACTTCTCCTAACTTATCTCGAGTGCGTGCTCAATTTAAGTTCGCGTTTATGGGGAAAGGTGGGGTATGATGGGTGTCGATGTTAGGTTTATAGAGGCGAAATTACCCTTGTCTACGTTGAATAAGCTCAGCTCTATGGAAGCCAGCTTTATTCGCGTAATTCGCATACCGAGAATACGTAATATTCATATTTGGTTTGCTAGGAGGCCTGCGGGCCCGGCGCGAGTGTTAACTCTGGCGTCAGCACTACCTAGCACTTTGGATGAGGGCGAGTTTAACAGTGTATCCACAATAGCGAAAGCGGCGGGGCTAGGTAAAGTGATTTACATGGTCAGCCCCGATAGGAAGGTTCTCAGGGAGAGAATAGCTAAAATAGTGGGGAAACCGCCGAGCGATATCACCGTCGTAGACCCCATGGCTGGCGGGGGCAGCATCCCTCTTGAGTCCGCAAGATTAGGCTTCAGGACTATCGCTATGGAGTATAATCCCGTCGCCTACTTAATCCTAAAGGCTATACTGGAGTTCCCCTCTAAGTATGCGGACGCCGGGCTCTTCGAGGAGACCCTGAAAGCCTCGAAAGAACTAATACGTAGAGCCGGGGACGAGCTCGGACGCTATTATAGCGACGACGCCTGGACATACATTTTTGCTAGAGGAGTCGAATGCCCGTTCTGTCAAGGGCTAATCCCGATCCAAGGCGTTGAGCCTGAAATAACAAAAGATGAAAGCTTCAAGAGGAGATTCCTAAAGTTAACATATGACGGAGCTAAAAAGACTTTCTCCGCTCAAACTACAAACGAAGAGATTCGATCTAAAACTATAGCTAAACGCGGAGACAATATAAAGTGCCCATACTGCGGCAAATGGTTCCAGCTACGAGGACGCGCCAAAAACGGGAAAACATCCTTAGATAGATGGTTCGAGGAACACGCAAAGCTTATGAAGAGTATAGTAGAGGAGTTCACCCCGGTAACGTCGGAAATCGAGGAGAAGCTACTCAGACTCCACATTCCGCTCATTAAATATGTTAAAAAGGATAACACTTTCCATGCCTTATGGGATGATGGAATCGAGAGGGAGAAGTTCGTAGACGCTCTACACGCGCTGAGCAGCGAGATCTTAGACCTTCAAGATTACATACCACTAGACGAGATCCCCCCAGAGAACGTGTGGGCAAGAACAGCTAGGAGTAAGGGTATAACTAGATGGTATATGCTCTTCAACCCACGGCAACTCCTAACTATAGCTAAGCTTTCTAAGTTAGTAGCGGAGATAGCTGAGGACTTAGCGTCAAAAAATGGAGAGTTTGGGGCTGCAGTGGCGCTATATCTGGCGCTCGCAGTAGATAAGATAGCGGACTATAACACTATAGCAACATCGTGGCAGGGCGCGCAGTTTAAAACAGGGATACGGAGTACGTTTAGAGGTGAGAGTAGTATAGACTTCAGGAGTGAATACTGCGAAATAGGAAATATAGAAGAGGAATTCATGTGGGCTTTAGAGCCTGATATTGCCGAGTCTGGGTCTCTAACGAAAACAGATGGAGGAATTCTTCCAGTGTTGAGGTTCCTTAGCGAAGAGTTTAGGGATGGGAGTGTTAAGGAGCTTGTAAGCGTTTACATGGGTGACGCTACTAGGCTGTCGAGCATTTTGGGTCTTAAGAGTGTTGATGTTATAAATGTTGATCCTCCATATTTCGAGCAGGTGATATATAGTGATAGGAGCGAGTTCTTCTGGACAATACTCCGCAGGTCCCTGGCTCCTGTCCTCGAGCTCTTGTTCAGGCAGAACTTGAAGCTCTCGGGCTGGACTTGGGCGAGCCCTAAGGTGCCTAGAGAGAGGGAGGTTGTAGCTTACAACAAGGAGGATAGAGGGGGTAGATTTAGAAGGTTCTTTAAAGAGTTTATAGCTGAGACTTCGAAAGTGCTTAAGGATGACGGCGTCCTACTCTTATGGTTTACACACCCTACAGCGCTAGCGTGGCAGACTGTAGGCGAGGCTCTCTATGAGGGGGGGTATGTGGTTTCGAAAGTGTGGCCTTTGCTAACTGAGATGCCTACTCGCTACAAGAAGCAGGTGAACGTTATAGCTCAGGAGATGAGCCTGGTAATAGTCGGGCGTAAGTATCTGCGTCAGAAGTTGCTGGGCGTATCGCCTGAAAACGTTCGTGGAAGCTTGATAGATAACACGCTATTCAAGAGAACCGTGGAGGAGGAAGTGAATGGTGTAAGGAAGGTGATAGAGGAGGCGGGAGTATCTGCAGCTGACGCTGCCGCCCTGATGTTCGGGACCGCTTTGAGCGTCGCCTCGAGGTTCGAACTCCCTATAGGCGCGAAGTTTGAAGACCTTTACGATGCTGCTATAACCGCTGTCGTCTCAGAGTTTACGCAACCCTTAATCCGTAAGGTTCTAACTGAGACGGGCCCCGTGAAGCTTGATGAGAAACTAGCTAGCGCAGTAGTAGAGAATGTGACTAAGGCCATGCTCTGGGACCCGGCAGCACGCTCCTATCTAACCCTCTGGCTACTGTCCCGCGTGGACCTATCGACATCTAAAGTACATGATGAGCCCCTAAGGCTAAGTTTCGACCTTGTACAGACTGTGGGTAAACTCTGCGGTTTCGACATAGAGAAGCTTAAGAAGTACAGTCTCATCGCCGAGAAGGAGAAGGCCTATTACCCTCAGTTGCTGGAGATGTTAACTTTAGCTGGCGGGAAAACCCCAATAGACATATTGAGACAGACGAGTCCGGGGAGGGCTGTAGAGTTAGCCTATAAGAGTATGTCGAAAAGCGGGGACCCAGCTGTCAGGGCTAAGAGTATAAGGGATGAAGTAGTGTACGACGAGAGAGAGCTTTCAAGATGCGCAGCCCTGGCCATAGTCCTCCTGGAAACAGCGCACGACCAGGATCTAGGCTTCAAGACCCAGGAAGGCCTGTTAAGGTATGCTCCGGGTTTAGACGAGAGGGAGAAGGCGATGATTGTAAGAGAGCTGGCTATAAAAACTTTAACATACCTAACTCTTTGGAGGTGAAGTGTTTTGAAAACAGTGGGACAAGTCTTCAAGCTCAAGGAATCTCTAAAAGAAATAAGTTCTGAGCTCATACCAAGCTTCGGCAAGGTCCTAAAAAGCTATCTCGGAGAGCCTATAGATACGAAGTTCAAGGATCCAAACTATGTTATAGATATCACATTCCCCACGCTACCACTACAAATATTCATGAAGAAGGCTCTCGAGGCTCTTGACAGACCGGTGGTCCAAGGCATATATCTTACTAAGGGCTTCGGCTTCGGCAAGACCCACGTCATGATACTACTCTGGCATATACTGAACTCGAAAGAAGGGGTTCACTCTAGGCTGGCACGGGAGCTCAAGTTTAAGGAAGAGCTAGCCCGAGAAACGCTAGTTCTCGGGATAGATTTCAGTTTCGACAAGCCGTTCGACTTATTACTCAAACAACTTAAGGCGATAGCAGAGAGACGCCCGGAGCAGTGGCAAGTGAAAGATCCAAAGCTCTCTCAAGCAGCAATAGAAGCCCTGAAGAACGCCAGCATGGTAATACAATCTTCTGAAGACCTAGCGGAGCTCGTGGTAAAAGTCTTAGAGAGATACAAAGAGCTAGGGGGGAGGTCGAGACTCCTGCTTTTGGTCGATGAGATGGGGTTCGGAGTATATAAGAGGCTGACGAGCTATGTAGAGACGAAAAACCTAGAGAAGTATAGAGAGATTGAGCTTATAATTAACTTCATAACACATCTTTACTCGAAACTGAACGCTAGCGGAATACCCACCTACATCATAATAGCTTTTGCAGAGCAGGATAAGAGAGGAATAGACAATCTCTATCTGAGGATGACAGATGACCGCGAGACGCAGGAGAAGATAGACGGTATACGCAGGGACCTTGAACTCTTAAAGGAGCGCTTAAGTAGGGCTGTGGGGGGCATAAGTGAGAGTGACGTGTTATCTTACGATTTAAGGCATATAATAGACATATCTAAGCACAGAGTTCTCAAGAGCGTAGAGGACGAGGAGAGCGCTAAGGAGACTTTTCTATCTTATCTGGCTCTTCAAGCTCGGGAGTATAATCTCTTAGAGACTTTTAAGGTATATGAGGAGCAGATTAAGAGCTCTTACCCCCTATCGCCGAGTATGGCATGGCTGCTCAGGAAAATAGTGAGACCTTATGAAGCTCCTAAGACCGAGTATGTGAGGACGGCGATAGTACTACTAGCTAGAGCGGCTGAGAACGCGCTCAATTTAGAGCCGAGCGCGCCCGCAATCGGGGTGAAGCACCTCCCATTTGAGATGACAGGGCCGGTCGACCTAATGGGGGACTTTGAGAGCGATTGGGCTATCGCCATCTCAGACGTAGAGCACGCTGTAAAGTCTGCCGCTCCCGAATTGCGGAAATCTGTGGATACAATAGCAAAACAGATACTATCTAAGGGTATGACTGCTAATGTGATGGCGCTTTTAGAGGCTGAAAGCGAGAGGGATCTCAAGAGCTATGGTGTTACACTGGAAGAGATTCAGTTAGACTTGCTGGCCACCTGGCCGAGTGAGGAGGCGGTAGAAGCCCTAGGGAAGCTCCGGGAAGCCGTGGAGTACCTGAAGATACAGAGTGCAAGGATAGAGGAGAGGGAGTTCGGCGCGCGGAAGTTCTACGTGTTATCTCCCCTAAGAACCATCTACGATAAGCTAGCAGTTTTCAAAGCAGAGCATGAGAAGAGGCTTGAGACGCCTGCCCAGATCCCGGGATACCTACGGGAGATCGGCCTCGCCAATATCTTAAGCTTAGGAGCTATGGGGGCTATAATACCTGGTAGAGAAAAGGATGTCGATGTGTTCCTTAATAAGGACTATAGAGCGCTTGAGAGAATCGAGGGGCTGATAAACGATAGAGAGCTTAGGGAAGCCCAGAGCAAGGGGAGGCTCTCAATAGTTATCGTCCCACCCTGGGATGTATTCCTGTTCAACGAGCTCTTCCAGAGGAAAAGAGAATATGGAAAACTTATGGAAGAGATCGCGGAGAAACTCCAAAGTGCTATTGAAAAGGGTGAAATCAGCCACCCGCTACACCTCCTGATTCTCATACCAAACCTGAGTGAGAGTAAGCTGGCCCGCCTACTGGAAGACGTAGTCTCCTACGCGGCCACGAAGGAATTCATTAGTCACCTTAGAAACAGGGAGAGGATCGTAAAAGAGAAAATAGGCGACTATGAGAGAACTGTGAGGAAGAGGCTCGCAATGGATCTGAGAGATTTCCTGGAACAGCGTGAAAAACTAGAAGCAGGAATGAAGAGCATAATAGAACGTCAGATAACTGATGCGCTGAGGCACGCTCAAGAAGTATTTGTTAGGCTCACGCGAAAAGTAACTGTGGGACTACTAGAGCTTTACGAAAAGATGGTCTTATATGACGAACAGTCTGGAAAATTCATTCTCAAGGACTTGCACGAGCCGGTCGTTGAGGCATCTAAGGGAGCTTCAAAGTTGGAAGAGGAGAAAGAGTCTGACCTGCAAAAATATTCGGCCGTCACAAACATGTTCTTTAGAAAAGTGATAGAGACTGCACGCTTCACTTGGGACTCGAAAGCTGTGTTAGAGGCTATACTTAAACATTATAGGGAAGAAATGGAGAAGGGAGTATTCAGAGATTCAGATAGTATCAGTGATATAGCCGAGAATGCTATGCAGGGCGTTTACGGAGTAAGACCTCTAAGCCTAAACGTAGTCCGAGACGCGATGGGGGGGCTTAACGGGAGAACCCTTGAGGTGGAAAATGTAAGAGTGAAGTTTAATGTGAGGGAGGAGGCAAACCGCATATTATTCGAGATTGAGGAGATGAAGCCTCCGGAAGTAGTGGAACTCCCACCTCAACCTTCCACGATCGCTCCCCCACCTCCTCCGCCTCCCTCATTACCTGTAAGAACTCTAGAGAAAGCTGTAGTTGAAGTGGGTGAGGGCTTCGACTTTAACGAGTTCAGGCAGAGGCTAGACTTGCTCTATCATACATATGGGCAACTTGTGAACTATATGGCGGTAAAAGCGGATGGGAGCGGCTTCCGCGCTATGTTCGAGTTTCTAGGTTTGAAGCATGAAGTTTCCCATATTCTTCAGGCACTGAACTTCCTCAAGCATCTCTCTGAGAAGTATAAAGCCACTCTGCAACTCGAGATCGGATTCGCGGAGCCGCTCCTGGAGGATAAAGTCCGGGAAATACTCGGTCCGTTCTTCAGTGAGAAGGTTAGGAGGAGCTGGGACAGACTATTACCCAGCTAAAAGGTGGTCCCTTGAGAGAGTTTGACGATAAAGTCTTGAGAGTCTTCGGGGAACTCGCTGTAGATAAGAAGTTAGCTTTACGCCGCGAAGTTTCTAGGCTACCGCGCTTTATATCCGAGTACTTGGTGTCAAAATACTGCTCAAAATACCCGAATGTTGACGAAGCTTTCAGAAAACTCGCTGAGATAGTTGCCGAGTATTTCCCGGAGCCTAAGGATAAAGAGCTCGTGCTCCACAGGCTGCTACGCCAGGGTTCGATTAAGCTGATAGACGAGTTCAAGGTGAGAGTGAACCTAAGAAGAAATCTCTACATGCTCCACATACCGAGCTTACAAATATATGACGCCCTTATCGATGAAGGTCTCGTCAGGAGGTTTGAGAGGCTCCTCTCAGGAATGTGGGGATTCGGAGTATTGGAGTACCGCCCGGATCTCTTCGGAGAAGGGAGAGAGGAGTTTTCACCGATCTTGATGACAGATATGGAACCGTTCCAGGTGTATAATATAGACCTTAAAGCCTTCGTAGAAGGCCGCCGAAAGTTTTCTTTAGACTCGTGGATAGACCTGCTAGTGACTACAGTAGGGTTAAACCCCGGAGCCTATTCCCGGAGGCAGAAGCTCCTCTTACTAGCTAGGCTTATACCGCTCGTCGAGGGGAATGTTAACCTTATGGAATTAGGTCCGAGAGCTACGGGGAAAACATACCTTTATAGGAACGTGTCATACTACACTCGAATATACTCAGGCGGCTCTGTGAGCCCGGCCCAGCTTTTCTTCAACGCGAGTTTGAGGCTTGCAGGCGACATTGCGGTACATGACGTAGTAGTTTTCGACGAAGTGAGCAGGGTTAGGTTCACTAACCCGGATGAGATGGTTGGGAAGTTGAAGGATTTCATGACAGAAGGGTTCTTCGAGCGCGGCCCGCTGAAAAGGGCTCGCAGCGAGTGCTCTCTTGTATTCCTCGGGAACATAGAGGAGGAGGTACATGCTAGGGGGATACTGAGGGTTCTGCCCGACATAATGCTAGATCCAGCTTTCCTCGATAGAATCCACGGGATGATACCGGGCTGGGAGATGCCCAAGATAATGAGAAGCGAAGAACATTTAGCCCGTGGGCTGGGACTAGCTGCAGACTACTTTGCCGAGGTGCTCCACAAGTTGAGGAAGGAAAGCTTCTGGAGTATTGCAGAGGCCCATATAGAGCTAGGAGATAATTTCACAATAAGAGATGAGAAGGCTGTCCAAAAAACAGTCTCCGGGCTCGTCAAACTCCTATTTCCCCATGGAGAGTTTGACAATAGCGAGTTGAGGCTCGTGCTCGACATAGCTCTGGAGTTGAGACAGTACATAGTGGACGTGTTAAGCTTCCTTTCTCCCAGAGAGTTCCCTCACAAACGGCTTGAATCAAGAGTAAGGGGGTAAAGTAGAGACCGTGGATAATCTATCGAAGAAGTTTGAGGGCATGATCGTAGAGGCGAAATCACTGGAGAATTTGCCCCTCGAAATTCTCTACTCGACTGTATCCTACTCTCTGATAAAAGCCGGGCTCTCGATTATCAAGGTGAAGGAGCCGGGAGAGCTTAAAAGGATCGAGATGGGAATACCGCAGCCATATCGGAGTGTCGCACGTACGAAGCTCTATCTTTCGGCTCTAGATCTCGTTAAGTCCCTAAACTCCATCCTGGAGGATAAAAGGAGAGCCGTGATCCTTGAGGAGGCCAACCTTCAGTACATCATCGATTCACTTAAGATAAAGGTTGGTAAAGTCGACGAGGTTCTAGTCCTCGACTGCACATCTGTGCCCGAATTTATGGCTATAGCAATAAAGCTCGGGAGCCGGAAGCGCAGCGTAAACGTGCTAGAGGAAATTTTCGTAAACCCCGTCGGTGTTACCCGCTTCTTGACAGGGCAGTTGAAGGCCTTAGGTGTCGAGGAGCGCTTAGCAAACTACGCGAAACTCCTCAAGGAGAGGTTAGGGGCGAGCTCCTACGATAAGAGCTCAACGGTGGATCTCATAGTCCATAAGCACGGTTTTGCCCTAGAGGAGTTCCTCAGAGTCATGTCTACTAGGATCTTAAAGGTATTCGATAAGATAGAGCGTCCTGCTAGGCTTGGCTCTGTCCTCGTGACCTCAGACCACGGCTATGATGTGATTGCAGACGAGCACGGGCTCTACATAACCCATGGGTATTATGGGGAAGGAAATGTATTAAGCTTTAGTAGAGTAGCCTTATTCATGGTAGTGGGCTGAGGCGGCTGGTATGGAGTACAGTTACTATCTTATTTATAGGACTGGGAAGAACGGGAGCAAGCTTTTGTTCAACATAGGTTCAGGGGAGAAAACCGATACACTTCTAAGACTTGAAGGGCGCCGCACGAAGGATCTGTTCGTCGGGATCTTAGATATACTGTCGAGAGCAGGCTGCATAAGCCCCATTAGAATAGGGGACCCCAGTATCTACGCGGTCAGAGACGACGTAGGCCCCGTAGTGGGAAGCTATCTCATCCTCGTCAAGCGCTCGAGAAACGTGAAATACTGGACATCATTCCTGGAAGAGCTCATCTTCGGGAAATACTCAACCCTTGGTGGAGCGTTCTCACAATTCCTCGAGATAGCAATAGATCTGTCGAAGGGGAGCCCATGGGGCCGTAGAGGGTACACACTCTCACCGCCCATAGTCTCCTCGCTCTCATCCGCACTGAAAGTGTTCGTCAAACAGCTCGAGAAACACGGTGCAAAAGCGGCAGCCACTAGCTAAAGAATCATAACACCACTACCACCGCCTAGCCCTACTATGTGGAAAGAGAAGAGTACAAGCTTTCCACCAAACCGGACAGGAGAAACTAGGGGCATCCCTCGAGGTTCGCATCCACAAGATCGGAGAAAGAAAGGAGAGCATAACACTCCTAACGCTGAGACACGTAGCAAGCTCAGCTAGCTGTTGCAGTCGAGCTACCATACTTACCTTCAAAAGTTAAACTCCCCAAAAGGGGTAGAAATATGCGTTCAAATAAGAAAAGAAAAAGATATGCGAAGTCAAACCCCCAAGGATCGTTATATCCCCTCTAGCCGCGATACGTTTTATAGATTAATAAGAGAGGTATTGCCATAATCAGTAGTATCGCTACCAATATTACCGGTCTTAGTGCCCCCATTTCTGGCGCTATCTTGGGAAGCTCGCTATAAAGCACCCAAAGTATGATAATAAATATTACCGCCACTACAATTCCTATAACAAGGTCCATTGTTGTAATAGACCGTCTGATTAAGCTGCTCATTTTTCGCCGACCCCCTTTTATCGAGATTTTGCTCAGGCTTAAATGATATAAACCTCCTGATGCCCAACTTTCTGAAGGGCACGCTCCTAAACAACTATTACCTCTACACTTTCTATTCCCTTTAGAAGTTTCCCTTATTAGGTGAATTCGTCGACGAAAACTATTTAAACACCGATTTGCCCTTCTCTCCAGAGAATCCCCCTTTCACTGCCCCTTGTTAATCGAATTCCCCTAGGGAATTAGAGGCTCCATCTGTAATATTAACGCCATAGTTTAAATACATTACCTTCCATAGTCTCAGCTTAATACTTTCCATTCGAAGCGTTTGAGACCCCATATTTTCTATCTTCAAACTCCTAATATCCCGATAATGTGTGTCATAGGATTTTGAATGGTGTCGTCAACCGGTTTCCTTACCAAACTTTGTATCTCCTCCCTAGCTTTCCCTCTCAGCTTCTTCCGACTTTTAACTTCTCTCCTAAGCACTATTGTCCCAACTTGCCCTCCTGGCAGCCGCTTCCTTTACGCTATGTTTGTCTTCCATTGGAGAATAGAGTGTGTTGGGTGAGATGGAAAGTGAAGTATTTATGGACGTTGAAGATGAGTATTAGGATGGTGGTTTGGGTGTGGATGTTTATAGGGTTTATTTAGATATTGAGACGTACTCTCCCAAAGGTGAGCCGGATTTCCATAGTGATAAGGTTATTGCTATCGGCTTTAAGAGCCTCACAGATGCCGATGTTACTGTGTTTAAGGAGTGGGAGGATGGTGAGAGGGTTATTTTAGAGAAGTTTCTCGGGTACATTGAGGGTTTGAAGGATCGAGGCTTACTGGAGCTTGTAGGCTTCAATATTCTAAGGTTCGATATTCCCTTCATAATTTCTAGGGCGTACCGTCACGGCTTGGGGGGTCTGGAGGATCTCTACTATACTCTCTTAAGGGACATATTTGCCATAGACCTCCTACAATGCCTCTTACCATACAACAACTTTAGATATGCGGGGCTGAGCGCTCTCAACATAGCCTTAAGATTGAGCATGCCATTCTCCGAATATAGGAGCGAGGAGATAGCGGAGTTCTACGATAATAAGGAGTACGATAAGATAGTGAGCCATGTTAAGAGCGACGTGCTATTCACAGAGCACCTAGACAGAGCACTAAGGCTTAAAATGTTCTTCGAGGGAATGATAAGCTTCGAAAGTAGGAAACCCCAAGAGAGACTCTAGGCAGGCTTCGACACCCTATAACAATATTTTAAGCCACAACCCCCTTACCAGCCCAGTTTCCCCGTAGGGAAAACACATAACCCAAACGGTATACATGCGAGCCGCACGCCCTAGCCGCCCCTTCATGTTATCGCTAAACGAGCCAGCTACAAGGAACATTAAAACAGTAAAGTAACTTAACGACAATCTTAAAAGTCGTGAGACTAAGAGTTTCGCAACGTTTTACTCCACTTACCTCTCGGATCTCGCAAAAAAGTCTATATTATGAAATAAGCAGACTACACCTCTCACACGCTAAAACAACACTCTTTCAACCGATGGAGCAATCTGCTTAAGACTAATTAGAGCGATGCTCAACCTCTATAAGCAGCATGAAAAGCTCGGCATTAGACTATAGGACATTATAACAGAGAGCTCCAGAAGCTCTCTAGCATCGCCTAACTTACAGTACCCTCTTATAAGAAGCCAGAAGTCTCGATACTCATAGCTTAAGTTTGAAACACTTGAGCTTATAGGTAAGAAAATAGGGAAAAAGGTTATATTTAAGCTAAGGAAGCGTAAAGAGAGTGTTTAATAGTTTCATTTAGGCGTTTCAGCCCTAATTGACTTTAAAATTTTCCTAATATCGTCAGACATAGGGTAGACCTTGATGTTCTTTAAATTATTCAAGATGTATTCGCAGATTTTCAGTAGAGACTCGAATTTCTGGATTAACGATATTCCCTCATTGTAGATCTCCAGTGGATCAGAATCGTCAACCGGGTATCTTGACCTGGTAACGTGTGGAGCAAGAACGAAAAAGAGATAAATCAAAAGTTGCGCAGAATAACCGAACTCTATAAGCATTTTTACAAATTCTTTTTCTAAGACTAGATAAATTTGTTGAGCTTGTTCCGATTCCAGCCACTCCTTAATTCGCTCATCTTTTAATTCATGATTATCTATAATAACGTCAATACTTTTTAAAGAAGCTGAATAAAGCTCTTTCTCTTCTATTTTCTTGCACATTACACGGTTAAAGTTAATACCTCTATCTTTAAATACTCCTTTAAGTATTTCTCCAAAAAATTTATCTTTTCTCATCTTTTCTGCTACAGTCATTATCATAATACAAAGCTTTTGAGGTTTATGCCCGATTTTCTTCACGTCGTCTTCGCCTGCAATTCCAGTCCATAGTAGAAGGTATTTGAGAGCTTTTTCGACGCTCTGTTGCAAATAGAACACCGCTTGAGGGTAAAACTTTCCCTCCCATAAGTGTCTAGACGCCCCTAAATCCTTTTCAGCAGTCTTCAGGAAGATCTCAGCCATTTTCAGGGAGACTTCCTGCTCCTTCATAGTCCCACCTCCTTTTCACACTCCTAACTGTAAGCTTGAGCCTTAATAAAGGGTTATACATCATCTCAAGCACCTCCAGATGACTCTGTTTTATGGAAGGAATCCTTGAGCCTTAATTATAAGGGTTAAGCTTAGGAGGTTCTTTTCACGGGTCTGCAAGTGAGTTTATTTGCAATTCGCTTTAAGAAGGTTAGAGTGTTTACGACCCGGTTATAACATTTTGATTGGCATTTATGTTGGGTAAAGTTTCAATCACAGTCTTAAAGCTTACGTGGAGCTCTACTCACGCCTATGCTGCTACCGCTCCTAACAATCTCGAAGCGAGCGTTGCCCCGGCGTCGCGGGCAAAGGCTAGGCGCCTCCCATAGTGAGCTAGCCAGTGTCGGTGGGCGGTCCCTCGGTCACGAGCCCCTTGAGCCTTCCACTATTTATGATATTTTATCGTTTTAGTTATGAAATATGGTGCGAAGGGGATAGGCTATCACCCCCATTCGAATCCTCGGATTACAAGAGTTTTATTCTCCTGACGTGCTTCGATTATTAGCAGAACTAAATAGAAAATATTTATAGGAGAAAAATTTTAAGTTTTAGTTTACCTACATATACCGGGGACTAGATTGTCAAGGGTCATAATGTATTTAAGGTCTACAGAGTTTACCCGAGGGGAGCGAGGGAGTCTGACGTTATATAAGAAGCCGTTTCTTGCAACCTCAAGAAGATTAAAAAGAGAGCAGCATCTCAGGGACTTCCTTACTCCTTTCTTAATGCTCCTTGCTGGCGCAGCCGATACCGACATCAGCAATTTTATAAAGTTCTTATCTGGTAAGCAGGTGAAGCTCTTTTCATGCCCAGAATGTGGTGGATCAATTACCTATAGGGCATCGAAATGTTTTTGGTGTAACACGCAGCTACACGGTGAGGATTGGGCTCAAGGGTGGTCAACCTAGAGGTGGTCCACGTGTATTCGTGGTATTCGATAATTCCATTGATTTTAAGAAATCCCCCTCATGTAGATATGTTCATACCAAGTCATCTAGTCCCGGATCCTAGGATAGAGGGCTTTAAAGAAACATTGGGTTGGCCGCAGGGACAGATAGCGGATTATGAGTTGACGTTAAAGGATGGAAGGAGAATTCATGTTAGAAAGTTTAAAGAATTCTATAAAGCTCATTGGGATATGGTCAGTCCTTTAATAGACATTATTGGGCACTTGAGGTATGACGCGCCTCAGTGGTGGATTACCCTATTGGGTATAGGCGGTGCAGGTGTAGGGGCGCTTCTTTATAAAGAAGATAGGACTACTAGCGCTATTATTGGCGGTCTTATAGGTATTCTAGTAGCAGGAGCAACTCTACCTTAAGAGGTGAGGGCATGGCAGTTATTTTCATTTCGCATAGTAAAAGAGACAAATGGTTAGTGCAAATCATACAAACACTTCTCATCAATCTCGGTCATACTCCCATAATCGAAGAATTTATTCCTGAATCGAGAAAGGAACCTATACCATGTAAAGAAATCCGAAAGAACATTCAATTAAGTGATGCTGTTTTCTTATTCCTTACAGACGAGATTGTAAGGACAGAGTATACTAAGAAATGGGTAATCTATGAGGTAGGATTAGCTTCAGATAGGAACATCCCTGTTTTCGTGTTTGAAAGAAAAGGTCTTCCAATACCATATGATATTTGACCCAAATAGCATTGAAGATCTTCTTAACATACAAAAGTTGGCTAAAGATCTTGGAAAGATTCCACCTAGTTTGGTAACAGCAGTGTTAGGAGCTTTGATTGGAGCACTATTTGGGCCTCCTGGGGCAGTGTTAGGCGGACTAGGTGGTTTAATGCTTAGCCCTAGAAAAGAGTCCCCGATATTTGGTATCCGGGTTAAATGTCCATATGGCAATTGTAAAGCAGAATACAATTATTGGTCGCCAAATATCACAAACTTTCATTGTCCGGTTTGTAGGCAACCCATCGTATTAAGAGTTGAGGCATATGTCTGAGGAGACGGGGAAAAATTTGATCAACGCAGACGTTGTTTCCGAAAACTTGAAAAGGCTATTGAGAAGAATATTCCACGTAGAGCACTCGAGCATAGATCTGGCTTCTATTAAGGGATTAAACCTTATAGTTGATTTGCACGATTTGGATAGAAAAGACGCTTACAAGCGTGAGATTAAACCCGTCTACAATGTGATAACAACAGCTTACTTAAGAGAAGCCTTGAGTAAGCCTGGTACAGATATGATAAAGAACAGGTTCATTACCGTGAGGCTCTGTTGTCTGTCCCAAAGATAGTGAGCAAAGCCATAGTAACGGATACGTGGGTTACGATGGGCTTCGCAACTCGCTTAAGGAATAAGGGGAAAAAGGTGGGGGTTTATTGTTTGTCTTTAGATTACTCTTAGTACGTGTCTGAGGAAGAAGGCTATGAAGAATATTGAGCTTATAGCGCAGAGGCCTATTACTCCTAGCCAGTAGTACCATGATACTCTTAGTTCTTTGGGTATCTGCCTGTCTATTCTCCATAGTAGGTACCATACCCAGAGGCCTGCGAAATTAGCTGCTCAAATAACGAAGAACTAGGAGATGGTTGGGGTTTGGTGGGCCCGCGGGGATTTGAACCCCGGACCTCCGCCGCGTCAGGGCGGCGTCCTAGCCGCTAGACGACGGGCCCTCCTATTCCTAGCTTATTTAATTAGGGGTTTTAAAGGTTATTCTGTCAGTGTGGTGTGCTTCTCTAGTTCTGGTATTGTATATTCTAGTTTTAACTTTCTTAGTGTCGACTTTCTTGGTATTCCCCTTTCGTCCCACCCTCTTTTTTGGTAGTATTTTTGTAGCATCCAGTGGTATTTTTCTGGGTCTAGTTTTGATCCTGCTATTGGTCCTTTTGTTAGTGGTTTTTTGAACCATCTTGCTGGTGGGGTGTCCATTTGTGGATTCCATGTTCCTTGTTCTCTTATCCATAGTGCTCTTATTAGCGTGTATATTCTATCGGCTATCTCATAGTATTCCTCCAGAGTTATTGGTCTGCCTGTTGCTGCTTTGAATATTTTGGGGTACCATTCTAGGTTGAACCCCAGCTCTACCCATGGGAATCTGCATGCTACTAGGGTTTCGAATATGCCGCCTCTAATTCTCTGGAGTTCTATGAGCTTGTCTACTTTAGCCTCGCTATACTCGAACCTCCCAGTTTTAACTTCCCACGCTATTATCCAAGCATCTTTATGGTGGGCCCCTATCGGTGAAGTCCCGTAGGCTAGGGCCATTGCTGGGGCTGCGTGGCAGTCGTATGCTGATATCTCCAGGCCTTTAACGTGCATGGCCCAATCCCCGGAGTCTCCCCCCAGTTTTTCTGAGGCTCTCATGACGCCTTCGGCTAGGAGCTCGCCTAGGGCGCCCCTCCTATATGCTATGTCCAAGGCTAGGCTTTCAGCAGCTTTATGGTCCCCCCACTCTATGCCTTCTTTCAGGAGCTTCCTCTCGGTGGCTTCCATTGCGAAGGATATTACGGCCCCGAGGGATATTGTGTCTAGGCCCATCTCATCTGCAACCCTGTTAATCCTAGCCACGTGACCCAGGTGGGCTATGCCCAGGTTCGAGCCCAGCATAGCGACATTCTCGTAGTCGAGCTCGGCCTCCAAGCCCTTAGAGTCTAAGACCACGTTCCCGCAGGGCATCGCGCACACGGGGCAAGACCTCAAGTCAACCTTAGCAGCCTCCATAGAGTAGCCGTCTATCATCCTATAACCCTCAAAAACCCCCTCCCTGAAATTATACGCTGGGAGTACTGAGGCTGCCTGACTCCACTCTATAGTGGCCATAGTGCCCTGCCTAACCCAGAACCCGTAGCCATCCTTACCCTTAACATCCCTAACGGAGTCAACGTAAAGCCTCCTAACCTCCCCAGGATCTGCTACGGGTATATCCATGTCTCCTATGGCTGCTACAGCCTTAAGATTCTTACTGCCCATAACAGCCCCAATACCAGGCCTCCCCCCAGCCCTGCCAGCCTGGGATATTACAACAGCATATCTAACGAGCCTCTCGCCGGCAGGCCCAATACATGCAACCCCCACACTCCTACCGTGAACCTCCTTAATCCTCCTCTCACACTCCACAGCGTTAGAGCCCCAGAGGGCCTCAGCACTTAAAATGTGGGTCTCACCGTTCTCAACATAGATATATGAGGGCTTGCGAGCCCTCCCAGAAACTATTAAAGCGTCGAAACCAGACTTCCTAAGGCCAATGGCAAAATGAGAGCCAATATTACCATCACCATAACCCCCAGTAAGGGGGCTCTTAGCCGCAACAACAATCTTACCACTATTAACAGCAAGCCCGGTCAAAGGGCCCGCGGCAAACACGAGAATATTCTCCGGGCCTAGAGGATCGGCGCCAGCAGGCATAAAATCCCAAAGAACCCTAGCAGCTAAACCCCTACCCCCAACATAGTCCAAAGCGTAATCAACAGGATAATCCCAAACCCTAACCTCCCTCCTAGAAAGGTCAACCCAGAGAGCCCTACCCCACAAACCCTTCAACGGAAAACACCGAGAAAAACGTAACCCCTAGAACATATAAATTTTAATACAAACACAATACAAAAAGGAGTTAAACTTGAAAGTCAAAATAAAACTCTACGGGCACCTATCAGAACTCCTACAACCAACAGGAGAAGCTGAAATAGAGCTTGAGAAAGCAACACTAAGAGAACTCCTAGAAATACTAGACAAGAAGTCGGAGGGCAAACTACTGGCAAGACTCCTCAACGATAAGGGAGAACTCAGAAACGAGTACATGATCCTGATAAACGGAGTCCCACCCTTAAAAGGGCTTGAAGAAACATTAAGCGACCAATCGTTCATAGCCATCCTCCCTCAAGTAGGAGGCGGATCACCACTCGAGAGCGTTTCCGGTTCCCCGGTGGAAGACTGTTACCGCCTCTAAATGTTTAAACCCTTGTGTGAGGTAAATCCTATTATCGAGCAGTCTAGTGATCGATTTCGGCCGCTTGCTCGATGATCCAAATGCTTAAGAAGAGCCCTGCGTTGCTTTGCCTGTTCATTGGGGTTATTTGTGTTTATTTAAATGTTGTCGTGTTTACGTTGTCTTGGGGTTATGGTTTGGTTTTATGTGTTGTCCAGGTTGTTGGTCCTAGCGGTTCGGGCAAGACTAGTAGTATTGTTAGGTCTGCTATGAAGTTTAAGGCTATGGGTCTTAAGGTTGCTGTTTTGAAGCATACTCATCACCAGGTTGATGTGGCTCATAAGGATTCTTGGAGGTTTATTGAGGAGGGTTTGGCTGACTACTCTATAGTGGTTATGGGTTCTGGGGAGAGGGTTGCAGTGTTTTTGAGGGATTCGAGCCTCGACGAGGTTATGGAGATTGTTGAGGGTAAGGTTGACGTTGTCTTGATTGAGGGGTTCAAATATTTGAATTTCGGCTACAAGGTTGAGACTGGTTTGGGGGCGGATCCTGAGAGGGTTTCCGAGGCCATAGTTGAGGCTTGCCTTTCCCAGAGGCGGGGTTAGGGGTTTCTCATAGTCTTCCTTAAAACAACTATGAAGCCTGTGAATGGCGATGTTCTCGCCGGTCTTATAGCCTCTTTTGCTGTTTCCACCTCTCTCTCTAGGGTTTCTATTGTTTTAGTTATTATCCAGCCTTTCGGCAGTTTTTCCACTAGTTTTATTATCTGGTTCATTGTTGGTATGAACGTTATTAGTGGGGCTCCGTTTTTCAACGCCGGCCACAGGGTTTCTAGGGCTTCCCAGGGGTCTGGAATGTCTAGTATTGCAGCGTCTAGGTTTGTCTCCCCTACTTGGGTTTTCACGTCGCCTAGCTTGAATTCTACGCACTCGTCTAGGCCCGCTAGTTTTATGTTTCTTTTCGCCGCCTCAATGTTTTCAGGTCTCACATCGTAAGTGTATACCCTGCCTGTGGGGCACACTATTCTGGCTATTTCCGTTGTTAGGAAGCCGCTCCCCGTCCCCCCCTCCACTACTCTCATCCCGGGTTTTAGGCCCGCTTCAAGGCTTATGATGCCCAGGTCTTTGGGGTATACTACTTGGGTGGGTCTCTCGTAGAAGTTTTCCATCAGCTCCCTCAGCGTCGGCTTAAATATTAGGGCTTCAGCGTCTGCGAGCTCCAGCGCTTCCCCATATTTTCTCCCTATAATCTCCTCCCCTCTGACTACGCCTGCGAACGTTGAGTATGTGTGGCCCCTATAAACCCTGAAGTAGTATGTCCTGAGGCTCTCACCCCTCCTAACAGCTAGGGCTATGGGAGCCCCCTCAGCCACAGCATCCACTATTTAACTCTCCCCTCTCCCCCGGCTTGGGCTATTGTAAGCTAATAAGCTCCAAGCTCCTAAACCCTCTAAGGGCTAAGTTAAACGGTGGCCGTGGTGGAGAGGGAGAGCATAGAGGCTGCCGCCCGCAGCGTTGCCAGCAGCTTGGGGTCTATAGTTGGCCCCAGGGTTTCCAGGTTTGTGAGGGGGCTCTCGCCCGCGATAGTGTTCTCTCTCAGGAACAGGTATAGGGTTATGGTCGTGTACTCAGGCTCCAACCCTGTAAAGCTGGGGGCTACTGTAGCTAAGACACTACTATACTATGAGAGGGTCTACGGGAAAGAAGCTGGGGGGAGGAGGCTCAAACTACTCTACGTATTCCACGACGAGTTTGAAGATGCGAGGCTAAGGAAGGAGATTGTGAGGGAGGCCATAGCTGGGAAGGCTAAACTCCTAGACCCCACAATAGCCGTATACGAGGAGAGCGAGAAGTTCCTCGGAACAACATTCCAAGCCCTAGTCCTAGACCTGGTTAACGACCTCAAACCAAACGATGTGGGGAGGCTTACGGGCGTTGTAGAGGGGGGAGGCATCATAATTGTAGAGGCCCCACCCTGGAGCTCCTGGGATCAAGCTATGACAATATTCAAGAAGAACCTCCTCGTCCCGGGCTTCGAGGAGCCCAGACACATATTCATAACATGGTTTAAGAGTAAACTGTTAGAGCATAACGGTAACATATACGTCTACGACGTGGACTCAGCCAAACCCCTAAGCGGGACACAATACACTATAGAGGCCTCTCCTAGGAGCGAGGTTACAATACCCCCCTCAAGGATCTTCCCAAAGGAGGTTTACGAGCTAGCCCTAACAAGAGACCAGGTTAACGTCATAAACCTAATGGAGTGGCTCTACGAGAGACCCCCCAGGGGTAGGAAGAAGGTCATAGTAGTCACAGCTGACAGGGGTAGGGGTAAGAGTTGCGCCGTAGGCATAGGCCTCATAGGCCTGGTTAAACTCCTAGGGGAGGTTAAACACAGGGTTAGAGTGC
Organism: Thermoprotei archaeon; assembly: GCA_029335875.2. Classification (GTDB taxonomy): domain Archaea; phylum Thermoproteota; class Thermoprotei_A; order Sulfolobales; family Acidilobaceae; genus DSZV01. The sequence goes on from JARJMZ020000007.1 coordinate 19,890, forward strand.
TCGTCACAGCCCCGGAGCCGTCAAACGTGCAGAGCCTAATGGAGCTAGCTTTGAAAGCAGCGGAAGCCTCAGGCTTGGAGCCGAGGCCCGTCAAGAGGGGAGGCTACATTATAGAGATCCAGGGGAGGAAGTTCAGCCTCGAATACTGGGAGCCCTACGTCATACCCAAGCTAGAGGGTGACATAGTTGCGGTTGATGAGGCTAGCGGCATACACGTGCCACTACTACATAAGATATGGAGGGAGCATGAGAGGCTAGTGTTCGCGGCCACAATACACGGCTATGAGGGGGCCGGCAGGGGCTTCAGCGT
>JARJMZ020000012.1 GCA_029335875.2 Thermoprotei archaeon
AGACTAGCAGAGCTCCTAGTAACAGAGCCGGACGTAAGACTAGCAATAATAAACGCAGTATTAAGAGACGTGGCAACAAAAAGCGACATAGAAAAACTAAGAATGGAATTTAAAGATGAAATGGAGAAGCTGAGGGGGGAGGTTAAAGATGAAATGGAGAGGTTGAGAGGGGAGTATAGGGGTGACTTGGAGAAGCTGAGGGGGGAGGTTAAGGTTGAAATAGGTAGGGTTGAGGGGAGCCTCGGGTCTAGGATTGCGAAGTTGGAGGAGAGGGTCGGTAGGCTGGAGGAGAGGGTTGCGAGGCTGGAAGCTAGGGTTAGCATGCTAATGCTCGTGACAGTAGCATTCAACATACCGATACTAGTGGCTGTCATAGGAATACTCCTAAGGTTAGCGTTTACCCCAACACCTTAGTAGTATTGTTTTATGTCGCGTCATACATTCGTGTTTGTTGGGTAGTGTTTTAAGCTGTGGGGCTAGAAATGTTTAGTGGTGGCTTCATGTTTAAGGTTACTATTGTTCAGGTTGGTAGGGTGCCTGGTAGGGATGTTTCCGGGATGTTTGAGCTCGCTAGAAAGCTTGTTTCCGAGGGTCCTGTAGGGGATCTCGTTGTTTTCCCTGAGAATTGGGTTTCAGCTAAGCCCTTAGGTGTTGGGGAGTTTGAGTCTATTGTTGGGGGGCTTTATGAGGTTTTTGAGTCTAACGTTGTCGGGGGTTTACAGTATGTTGTGGATTTTGATGGGAGGGTTAGGAGTGTTGGGCTGGCCTTCATTGAGGGCTCCCCTGTTAGGGTTTGCGAGAAGATATACCCTTCTAAGGCTGTGGGTGAGAGGGGCAGGGTTGAGCCTGGGAGGATTCAGGGCGCGTTTAAGGTTAAAGGTTGGACTTTAGGCTGTGTGGCCTGCGTGGATATTTTCTACCCCGAGGTGTCTAGGGTGCTCGCTGCTCTCGGGGCTTCCGTGATATATAATCCTTCGAGCACCCCAGACAACAGGCTCGGCCTCTGGCGCTCGGCATTGAGGGTTAGAGCTTCTGAGAACGTGGTCTACACTGTTGGGGTTAACGCTGTGGGCAACAGGTACCCTGATGGGAGGGTTGCTGGGGGTTCCAGCGTCGTATTTAGCCCCCTGGGTAGGGTCTTAGCCTCTCTAGGCCCCAATATTGGGGTTTCAACTGTGACGTTAGACTCTGGGAGGCTCGAGGAGGCTCTTGAGAGGTGGGCTTTCAGGGAGGATTTTGAGAGGGATTACGCCACGCTATACAAGGATTACGCTTCAAAACGCTGGAATATTTAAATTTTGGCTAGAAAATGTTACACGTATAAACTTATTAAGGCCGGACACCACAACCTATATTGCCCGTGATAGAGAGATGAGCGGGCACTTTAAAATAGCCCAACTACAATACGTAGACCTAGCAGGGTTTCTAAGGGGAGTCGAGATACCCTACGACTCCCTCAAAAACAACAAGTTCCCCGCAACCTTCGACGGGAGCAGCGTCTACGGCTTCGCTAAGATAGAGAAGAGCGACCTACTATTAGAACCTATACCTGAAACCCTCAAACAAATACCGTGGCAGCCGGAGGCTGTCAGAGTCTTATCGAGGATCTATGAGCCTGGAGGCTCCAGGTATGGGAGGGATCCCAGGCTTGTAGCAGAGAAGGTTAAAGATCACCTGGAGGGTCTAGGCTTCAAGCCAGTGGTAGGCGTGGAGGTTGAGTTCTTCCTGTACAGGGCTTTAAAGGTTAGAGTTTTAAGCCCTCAAAGGGGCTTAGGCTACAGCCTTAAAACCCTGGAGAGCCCTGAGGGTAGCGGCTACTTCACCCAGACTAAGAAGGCGTACCATATGGTTGAACCCTCAGACCCCCTCATGGACTTCAGGGTTGAGTTCTCTAAAGCCTTAGAGGCCCTGGGCTATAGGAGTCTCATATCACACCATGAGGTTGCAGTGTCCCAGATCGAGGTTTCCCTCGCCTCAGGGGATCCCGCTTACGTGGGCGACGAGGTTGTGACAGCTAAGTGGGCTGCCAGGAACATAGCTAGGAGGATGGGGCTTATAGCTTTGTTCATGCCCAAGCCCGTGTACGGGGATAACGGTAGCGGCATGCACTTGCATGCGAGCCTGTGGGATTTAGAGGGTAGGGTGAACCTGTTCTCCGGGGTTAACGGTGGCTTGAGCGAGACTGCCAGGCACTTCATTGGGGGGTTGATAGAGCATGCTAGGAGCCTGGCAGCCATAGTGGCCCCCACTACTAACAGTTATAGGAGGCTGGTCCCAGGCTATGAGGCTCCAGTATACTGCGTTTGGGGCTATTATAACAGGAGCGCGATAGTGAGGATCCCGGCGGCCTCCAACAGCGGGAAGCTCAGGATAGAGTTCAGAGCCCCAGACCCCGCGGCCAACCCTTATCTCGCCATAGCAGCCACGCTAATGGCTGGGCTGGATGGCGTAAAGAGGAGGCTGGACCCCGGGGACCCCTATGAGGGTAACGTCTACAAGCTTTCAAGGTGGGATCTTAGGAGGCTGGGCTTTAAAACCCTACCCTCAAGCCTTACAGAGGCTTTGGAGGAGCTTGACTCTGACAGGGAATACCTTAAACCAGTGTTCACGGACGACCTGATAGACGCTTACATAGAGGTTAAGAGGTTGGAGGCTGAAGAGGTTAATATGAGGCCTCACCCATACGAGTTCTACATGTATGCAAACCTCTAGGGGGGTGGAGGGGCTTAGTTAGGGTTAAACTCGACAATATAGTTAACATAGATTATGGGGCTGTGGAAGCTTACCTGGCTAGTTTCCTGAGGGGCGAGCTTGAATCCTCGGGGAGGAAGGGTTATGTTGTGGGGCTTAGCGGGGGCTTAGACTCTAGTACTGTCTATGCTCTGGCGGTTAGAGCTTTGGGGGCTGAGAGGGTTCTCCCTCTAATAATGCCTGACCCCAACGTTACTCCTCAGGCTGACGTTGAAGATGCCGTGGGCCTTGCCAGGCTTTATGGGACTAGATACCATGTTGTTAACATCGCCCCTATAATCGAGGTTTTCAAAGGCTCCCTCCCAGTGTACGAGTCTGAGGAGGCTGACAGGGTGGCCCTCGGGAATTTGAGGGCTAGGGTTAGGATGTGCATACTCTACTATTACGCTAACAAGCTCGACTATATAGTCCTAGGCACGGGGGATAGGAGCGAGATCTTGATAGGCTACTTCACAAAATACGGTGATGGGGGTGTTGACGTGGCGCCCCTAGCAGTACTCTATAAGAGCCAGGTCAGGAGGCTGGCCTTACACCTTGGAGTCCCGGAGTCTATAGCTTTAAAACCCAGCTCCCCAAGGCTCTGGCCCGGCCATGAGGCTGAGAAGGAGCTTGGAATGAGCTACGACAATATAGACCTGGTGTTACACGCTTACTTCGACCTGAAACTTAGCAGGGGGGAGGTCAGCGGCGCCACCGGGGTTCCAGAGAGTGTTGTTGAGAGGGTTCTAGGGATGTATGAGGGGTCTAAGCATAAGAGGGCCTGGGTTAAAGCCCCGGGCGTAGAGCCCATAGTTGAGATGATGGTTAAAGCTAGAGCCTAGAGGCTGCCGCGAGGACTATTAGAGATGCGGCCGCGAACCCCAGGGCTGTGAGGGAGCCCACCATAGTGTCTGGCAGCGCGCACGCCATAACTATGTTTCCTATAGTCCACCCGAGCCCCATGGATATGAATAGCATTGAGTATGCGAGGCTCCTAGCTCTAGCCTCGACAAGCTCTGCCACAGCAGCTTTGGGGAGGACTTCCAGGGCCCCCATAGACACCCCCCAGGCTAGGGTGAAGGCTATAATGTTACCGTTTAGGATGTTTAGGGTGGCCGCCGCGGTTAGCAGGGGTATTATGAGGGAGACGCGCAGCCCCCACCTGTCGAAAGCCATGCCTAGAGGTATTGCGGCTAAGCCGTCTACAGCCATTACTAGGGCGTAGAGGAGCGCTATCTGCTCTCCCCCTATCTCTGAGAGTATGTATGAGGCTTGACCCCAGTGTATGAAAGAGGCCATTGCCAGGGCTATGCCTAGAGCGTATAGTGTGAACTTCCAGGTTATAGCCTTCTTCAACCCCACCTCGAGGCGCTGCGCCGAGGATATTCTAGGGTATGCTATTGAAGCTGCCAGGAGGAGTATTATGGAAGCCGCCGCCGGCACCGCTAACACTATGAAAGCCTCCCTGTAAGACCCCCCGTGGGAAGCTATAGAGTAAGCTACTACAAGGGGCCCGGCGACACCCCCAACCTGGTCTAGGAGCTCGTGGAAGGCGAAAGCCTTACCCCTACCTATGCCGCTTGAAACCTCAGCTATTATAGTGTCCCTCACGGGAACCCTCAACCCCTTACCCACCCTCTCTAGAATGTAGAGGGTGAAAGCAGCCTCCCAGCTCCCGGCGAACGCTAGGAGGGGGACAGCCACTAGGTTTATAGTGTAGCCTGAAATCACTATAGCCCAGTATGCGAGGCTGGAGGCGGCGAAATGAGCTATAACACCCCCCGCGAGCCTCGCAACGTAGGAGACGAGCTCCCCCAGGCTTATACCCCCGGCTACTATAAGGGAGGCTCCGAGAACCTCAAGGTAGGCTCCCGATATGCTCCTAGCCCCTTCATAGGTCATGTCGGCGAAGAGCGACACGAAACTCAACATAGTGAATACTATTAGGGCCCTCCTCGCTAGCGTTTAAACCACCACCCTCTCCCTTAAAGGCTTAAAGGTTTAAAATTTGAAAGGGTTAAAGGCCGGGACCCTAGGGTTGAGCCGGCACGGGGACTTAGCGGTTATAGGAGGGGGCTTCGTGGGGTTAAACGCTGCGGTGCACGCTGCCCTTAGAGGGTTTAATGTGACTGTTGTAGACGTTAAGGAGGATGTTGTTGCGAGGATAAACAGTGGGGGGGAGCTCCACGTAAAAGACCCTTACATTGTTGATAACTGGGAGTCTGTTAGGGGTAGGATTAGGGCTACGAGCTCCTACTGGGAGGTTAAAGGGTTTAAATACTATGTGGTCGCCGTGAACACCCCCCTGAAAGTTTATGGGAAAACCCTCCTCGAAAAGCTGGAATCGGGCGGAGGGTCTATGGATGACTTCATAGACTTCAAGCCCCTAGAAGCTGCTGCCAAGAGCCTGGGGGAGGTTGTGGGGAGGGGGTCCCTGATAGCTTCAGAGGTTACAATATACCCTGGGGGCACTGTTGAGAGGCTCTCCAGGATCGTGGAGGATGTTTCAAGGCTAGCCCTCGGGGAGGGTTTTTTCACAGTCCACTCTCCTGAGAGGATAAACCCGGGGGATAGGGTTTGGAATGTCTCAAACATACCCAGAGTGTTAGGGGCCCCCGACAGGGCCAGCCTGGAGAAGGGTCTAGAACTCTACTCTGAGAAGCTAGCGGTCAAAATAGCTAAGGTCACGGGGATCAGGGAGGCTGAATACTCGAAACTCCTAGAGAACTCCCAGAGGCTCGTAAACATAGCTCTAGCCTCCTCGCTGAAAACAGGGGGGGACGCTGCAGGCCTCAACTATTCTGAGGCCCTCGAGGCAGCCTCAACAAAACCCTTCGGCTTCCAGCCTTACAGGCCTGGATACGCCGGGGGCCCATGCCTCCTCAAAGACTCTGTTATGCTATACGCTTGGATGGTGGACAATAACGTTGAAAGCCCCTTCACGAGGATCCTGAGGGATGCTATAGTGGCAAACGAGCTCTACATAACGCGTGTAGCCTCCAAAATAGCCGCTAAAGCCAGGGACTCAGGCTTTAAGAGGATACTGTTCCACGGGCTGGGCTACAAGCCGGGCTCCCAGTACTTCATATCGGAGGACCTAAACTACCCCTGGAGGGTGATGATGGAGCTCAGGAATATGGGCTTCGAGGTTAAAAGCTACGACCCCGATATTCCCTGGAAGAGCGACTTCAAAGACTATAGTGAGGCTAGGAGCTGGGCTGACATAGTAGTAGGCTGGGGTAGGGAGGGGGGTTTAAGGCTTGAACACCTCTAATACCTCTTATAGATTCTAGGGGCTCCAAGGGCTTTAACAATAGCCTCAAGCCCCACCAGGGGCAGGTCGCAGGCTCCCCCCCTGCAAGCGTATAGCGTGGGCTTACCCCCTAACGCCACCATGTTCCTCGTATAGGGGGCTACTCTACTTATGTTTGACCCCCCCTCTACTAGTAGTAGTATTTTGTCAGGCTGATACCTCCCCCACAATTCCCTTATTACAGGCTCCGCTTCTCCAGCTTTTTCAGCGGCTATTACGAGCTCCAAGCTCCCCCCATATTTGAGGTCTAGGGCTGAGAGCATGTATGTGAAAGCTGAGGGCGCCCTGGATATTCTGTCTGCTACCCCTTTAACAGCCTCTTCAGCGAGGGCACTATACTTGGGCTCCCCCGTGTACATTGAGGCTTTTATGAGAGCGTGTACTGCCATCGAGTATCCTGAGGGGTGGGCGGAGTCGTAGGGTTCCAGGACATCGCCCGTTAAGCCTCCCCGCTTCAACCTGAAGACTTTACCCTCATCATCCCAGAAGCTTCTAACCATGGTGTTTAAAATTTCTAGGGAGAGTTCTAGGTAGTGTTCCCTGAATGTAGCCTCGTAGACGTCCATTAGGGCTAGGGATACGCTAGCATAGTCTGGGAGCATCCCCTCAATATAGGCTTCCCCTCCCCTATAAGAGTGGCGTATCGCGCCCCCCTCAACCATTCTCGACTCTATGAAGCCAGCCGCTTTAAGGGAGGCTTCCAGGGCTCTCTCAGATCCTAGGGCTTGGTATGCTCTAGCCAGCGAAGATATCATTAGACCGTTCCAGTCGGCCAGGACTTTATCGTCGACGTCGGGCTTGGGCCTGGAGCCCCTCAACTCTAACAGTACGCTTGAAACCCTATCTATGAACTCTAGGAGCCCCCCAACACTCAGCCCGTGGAGCCTTGAGGCTTCCGCTAGAGGTAAGCCTATGTACAGTATGTTCCTCCCCGTAGCCCTCCCAGTAGCTTCATCAGCATAGTTACCCTTGTCGCTCAAGTTGAAAAGCTTGTATGCGAGCTTAAACTCTCCGCCCCCAAGAGCCCCCCTAAGCTCTTCCACGGTCCAAGTGTAGAAGCCCCCCTCAACACCCCCGCTCTCAGAGCTTAGAGCTGAGTAGAAGCCCCCCTCAGGGCTCTGCAGCTCTCTGAGAGCGAAGTCTACGAGCTTCTCTGAAGCCCATTTATAAACGGGGTCTCCCGTTATAGTGTATGATTCTATTAGCGCTGAGAGCATGAGAGCCTGGTCGTAGAGCATTTTCTCGAAGTGGGGCAGGAGCCACCTCCTATCCACGGTATACCTGTGGAAGCCCCCTCCCACAATATCGTGTATACCCCCGGCTACAATGTGATCCAGGGTTCTCAAAGCCATCTCAACAGCGTCTTCATCGTTAAACCTGTACCAGTACCTGAGGAGGAAGGAGATGTTGTGGGGCGTGGGGAACTTAGGTCCAGCCCCGAAACCCCCGTAGGCTGGGTCGTACTCAGATGATAGGGAGGTGTAGGCTGACTTGAACGCCTCCTTGAAGTTTAAGGTTCCAGCGCTTGGAGCCCACATTAGCCTCAGAGCCTCCATAGCTTCAGAAGCTACCCTCTCAACCTCGCCCCTCCCGCCTCCATGCCAGGCTTTAGCCACCTGGAGTAGCACCCATAAAAGCTCCCTCCTACTCATATATGTTCTAACGTAGAAGGGCCTCCCATCAGGCGTGGCTATAACGTTGAGGGGCCAGCCGCAATTAACGGAGGTTGAAAGGCAGTATGCCATGTAGAAGCTGTCAACGTCAGGCATCTCCTCCCTATCAACCTTAACTGGGATGAAATAATCGTTAAGGACCGCGGCAACCTCAACATCCTCAAAAGACTCCCTAGCCATGACATGACACCAGTGGCACGTAGAATAACCAATAGAGATAAACAGAGGCCTCCCCAAGGCGCGAGCCTCCTCCAAAACCCCGGGACCCCAAGGCCTCCAATCAACAGGATTACAAGCATGCTGGAGAAGATAAGGACTCCTAGAAACGACAAGCCTATTAGGCCTCCCACAGGAAACAGCCAAACCCCCAACCCTAAAAGAGAAAAGACGAGAAAACTATTCTAAACAAGTATATACAAAACAAGCAAGCCCCAAACCCAGCACAATGCCAACCCCACCCCAAGCTCGCCGAAGACTTCCACCCGCAAACCCACCCACTATCGAAAAGAGCACACATTCCCCGCTCTTATTCAAGCCCAAAACCCATACATCGAGCACATGCGCGCCTCCCATAGCACGCTTATAGCTAAAGGAAAACACCCTCACCAGCGCTTCAGAGCCAAGAATGTTTACTGTGAAAGGGTGGAGGCGAGCTCACCCCGACGGGAGAGGAGGCTGGCGAAAGCTTCCATGAACCCAAGAGAAGCTCGAAACCAGCGAAACCCAAGGGCTACACATACCAACACGTAGCCCGGAACCCTTCAAAACCTCCTAACATAAACTCCCGCCACACTCAAGCTCACGATAGGAGAGAAGGGGGTTTCACGGCGTTGGGGTAAACGCTAACCTTAGGAGTATTCCTATGACAGCCACTAGTATCGGTATGTTGAAAGCCACGATCATAACCATGATCATGTTAACTCTAGCTTCCAGCCTCGCGACCCTCTCCTCCAGCTTTCCGACCCTCTCCTCCAGCCTACTAACCCTCTCCTCTAATCTCGTAACCCTCTCCTCCAACCTCGCAAACATAGACCCGAGGCTCCCCTCAACCCTACCTATTTCAACCTTAAACTCCCCCCTCAGCTTCTCCATTTCATCTTTAAATTCCATTCTTAGTTTTTCTATGTCGCTTTTTGTTGCCACGTCTCTTAATACTGCGTTTATTATTGCTAGTCTTACGTCCGGCTCTGTTACTAGGAGCTCTGCTAGTCT
>JARJMZ020000025.1 GCA_029335875.2 Thermoprotei archaeon
AGCCCTCCCAGCCCTCTGGATGTAGCTGGAGTAGCTTTTAGGCAACCCCGTCAACACTATAGCGTCCAAGTCTCCTATGTCTACGCCCAGCTCCATTGTTGGCGTCGCTACTAGGGCTCTCAGACTCCCCCTCTTGAAAGCCTCCTCTACACTCTTCCTGTATTCAGCTTTTAAACCGGCCCTGTGGACTGCGGCTTTCACATTGTAATTCTTCAAAGCTATCCTAGTGACAAGCTCCGCCATCTGCTGCGAGTCCGTGAAAGCCAGTACTTTAAGCCCGTTGCTCGCGAGAGCAGCTATGAGCGCCGCCGATAGGCTCCACCTGCTAGCATGCCCCGAATCCACGAAACAGTGGACTGCAACGCCCCTCCTACGCCTCGGCCCCTCGATAACCTCAGGCTTTCTACCGAAAAGCTTCTCCCCAAGGTCTTCGGGGTTCCCAATAGTAGCTCCTGAACCTACTAGGATAGCGTCTCCAGCGTATCTCAGCATTCTCTGTATAACCCACCTGACATGGCTCCCGAAAACTCCGTTGTATGAGTGGAGCTCGTCGAAGACTATGAACCTGGCGTTGGAGAGGAGCCTCCTGAGCTTGTCGTGGTATGCGAGGCTATAGTGTACCATGTCAGGGTTTGTTACAAGGATGTCTGGGGGGTCAGAGTATATTCTGGCCCTCTCGGCTGCGGGCGTGTCGCCGTCTAAAACCGCGATCCTAACCCCTAGGCCTGGCTGGGATAAGAGCCTCATACGCGAGACTTGATCCCTAGCTAGAGCCTTAGTAGGGTATACTAGGACCGCCCCCGGCCCTGGCCCCCTGCTCTTCAAGATACTATCGACTATGGGGGCGAGGAAAGCCTCAGTCTTCCCGGTCCCAGTACCGGAAACTATTACAGTATCGCGCCCAGACCCTATGGACTTCAAAGCCTCAAACTGGAACCTGAAAAACCTGTATATACCCGAGGATTTTAGAGTCTCCACGAGCCTGGGATCCAGGCCGGCGTCCTCGACCGGCGGCCCGGGCTCTGGGTCGCCGAACTCTTCCCTATAAGAGTAGGTAATCCTGCCGCCGAACCTGCCTACTACGAGCTCTATAGACTTCACTATTGAATCTAAATCCAATACCTGAAGCCCTAAAGGAAAAAGGTAGGGGTGGAGACCTAAAGACTCTTTAGCTACTTGGATTTGAATATTTGAGACACAACGACAGCCACTATGAAGTTGACTATGAGAGCGTAGAGGCTAGCCTGCCCGGCGGGGTACGCGTATGCGGCTGTCCCAATATATTTAGCTGTGGGGGCAGAGAATATTAGTACTATGAGCGAGCCCACGATAAGGCCTATTATAGCTCCATACTTGTTTATCCACTGTATCCTAGTGGGGATAACTGCCTGGAGGAGGGCTGGCAGCACTTGGAGACCTCCTCCAGCCGCTACAGCTACAATATCGAATATTAGGCCCGGCCTTTGAATTGCTAAGACCCACCCTATGAGGCCGAACAGGATTATTAGCAGCCTTGAGATAAGCACTAGAGAAGTTTCACTAGCCCTCGGATTGACCCTCTGGTATATGTCCCTTGTCAACACTAACGATATGGTTCCTAAGAAGCTGTCTAGAGTGCTCATGGCGGCCGCTGCAGCCCCGGCTAAGAGGAACCCGGCTATTATCGGGTGTGTGAGTACATATATCATGTAAGCCATGACAGCGTCCGCCGATCCATATAAACCTGTTAACTTCTTTATGAATCCCGGTTCTAAGAGCCCTGGGACCCCTTTAACGTTTAATACTGCTGCAGTCAAGCCTACAAGCATTGCCGGTATATAGAAGCTACTGATATATAGAGCTGTTAATGCTGAGTTCCACTTTATCGTGTAAGTGTCTCTGGCCGCGTAAAACTTTATCCATAGGTGGGGCAGTATCATGACTCCGATCCCGAAAACTATAACGTTACCTGCTAGGAGTTCGGGCGCCCAGTTTAAGGTTAATAGTTTCGGGTTAACTTCTCTCACAGCCGAGAACAGTTCGCTTATGCTGGGGAAGAACTTGAAGGCTATTAGAAGCCCAGCTAGCCAGACTCCAAGGTACATCCAGATCCCCTGGAGCACGTCAGTCCAGTAGGCGGCCCTAAGACCTCCCATAGCAACATATAAGGCTGCAACCAATACTAATATTAGAGCTCCCACTTCATAGGATATCCTACCGCCGCTTCCAACGCTCATTATTATGCCTAGCCCTATAGCCTGGACTGTAATATAGCCTATGATGAACACTGCCCAAACTAGAGCTGTTATTACCCTAAGAAGCTCACTATTATACCTATCAGCTAAGAGGTCGGAGGGAGATATATAGCCCCTACTCTTACCGAGGAGATATATCCTCTTACCAAGAACATAGGCTACAATGCCCGCAAGCGTTGTCCAAGCGAAAGAGCCTATCCAGAACGTAACTCCTGTCGTTGAAAAGACGGCAACACTAGTTAAGAAAGCGAACGCGCTATGATATGTAGAAGCGGTGGCCAAGAACAGGACTATAAGCCCAGCCCCTCTACTTAAGATGTAAAAGTCTTCAAGAGTCCTCCTAAGAATCTTGGTAGCTACATAGCTTATTATCATGACCGCAACTATATACAGGAGTATTATTGAAATCACTATTTGCCATGTTTCAACCATGAGGGCTCACCTCCAAAGCTTATAGGCGGCGACCACTATTATGACTGCAATAGCGACCCACAATAATAAAGCGTAAAGTAGGGGCATGCTCATGTTGAGAACAGTGGGGTCCGGTCTGTTAAACGTGTAGACGGCAAACAGGAGAATGTATGCTATTATAGTTAGGACCGTTAAAATTAAAGCTAGAGGGTTCTCCAGCTTAACCTTCAGCTCATCCTCCAATGTCATCACTGTCACCTCACGTCTTTTAACTTGCTAAGGTATTTATAAATTTTACTTTAAGTTCACGCTAAGAATATAAGGCCTATCCCTAGGCTGGAGTTAGTGAGGCTGGGGCGTGCAGGTTTGAATGTGGCTGTTGACGTTGGCGGCACGTTCACGGATTTCGTTTTCGTTAAGGGGGACGGTTCTATAGGTTATTTTAAGATTTTGTCTACCCCTAGGAGTCCTGAGGTTGCTGTTCTCGAGGGTTTAAAGTTTATAGAGGGTGTTAGTGAGGTTGTCCACGCTACTACTATTGCTACTAACGCTTTGAGGGGCCAGGTCGGGCTCGAGCTCCCTAGGGTGGCTCTCGTCACTACTAGGGGTTTCAGGGATGTTATTGAGATTGGCCGCCAGAATAGGCCTAGGCTTTACGATCTTTTCTTTGAGAAGCCTAGGCCCCTGGTTCCTAGAGATCTCAGGTTTGAGGTTGATGAGAGGGTTGATGCTAGGGGTTACCTGCTTAAGCCTGTAGATGTGGTGGCTGTTGAAGCTTTAGGCTCTAAGCTTAGAGAGTATAATGTCGAGTCTACAGCCATAGTTTTCCTCCACTCTTACGTAAACCCTATTAATGAGCGTGCTGCTGAGGAGGTACTCTCCAAGTTCACCCCCTATGTTTCCCCCTCTTATAAGGTTTCCCCGGAGCCTAGGGAGTTTGAGAGGGCTTCCACAACTGTTGTCAACGCCGCCTTAATGCCCATAATCTCAAGGTATCTGGCCAGGCTCCTAGACGGGCTGCGCAGCCTGGGGGCTAAGGGGCTCTATGCCATGTCAAGTTCTGGGGGCCTAGTGGATGTTGAGGAGGCCGCCTTGAGACCGGTCCAGCTCGTTGAGAGCGGCCCCGCGGCCGGGGTTGTGGCTGCAGCGGAGTTCGCCAGGCTCCTAGGGATACCTAAAGCTATAAGCTTCGACATGGGGGGCACAACCGCTAAGACTGGGACTATAGTTGGCTACGAGTTCGAGCTCACAAGCGAGTATGAGGTTGGGGGCGAGGCTCACCATGGAAGGGTGGTTAAGGGCTCAGGATACCCTGTTAGGTTCACCTTCGTAGACCTGGCTGAGGTCTCAGCTGGGGGAGGCACTATAATTTGGAGGGATGAAGCTGGGGCTTTAAGGGTTGGCCCCCTGAGCGCCGGGGCTGATCCTGGGCCTGCATGTTATGGTAAGGGTGGTGTGGAGCCCACGCTGACAGACGCTAACCTATTATTGGATAGGATAGGAGAATACATGCTTGGAGGCTCTATGAAACTCCACAGGGAGCTCTCCCTGAAAGCCTTCTCAAAGCTGGGGGACCCTGAGGCTACAGCTTCTGAAGCCCTCCAACTAGCTAACCTTGAAATGGCTAGGGCCGTGAGGCTGGTAACAGTTGAGAGGGGTCTAGACCCTTCAGAGTTCACCCTGATAGCGTTTGGGGGCGCGGGGCCCCAGCATGCTGTTTTCATCGCCGAAGAGCTTGGAATAGGGAGCGTTGTGATCCCACCATACCCCGGGGTTTTCAGCGCCCTGGGACTCCTCATGGCTGATTGGAGGTTTGAGGCTAGAGTAGCTTATCCCGAAGATCTGGAAAACTCTTATGTGAAGCTTGAAGAGGAGCTTTCGAAGAGGCTTGGCAGGGTTGACTATTTCGTGAGGTATGCCGATGTGAGATATGAGGGTCAAGGGTGGGAGCTGACAGTCCCCATAGCTAGGCCTGCCAGGATCGAGGACGTTAGGAGGGTTTTTGAGGAGAAGCACATGGCCACTTTCGGGTTTAAGCTCGACGCTCCCGTTGAGGTTGTCCTCATAAGAGTTATAGCTGTGGTTAGGAGGCTGAAGCCTAATCTAAGAACCCCGCCTTTGAGGGGGGAGCCTAGAGTGAGGAGCTATAGGGATGTGAACTTTGGAGGATCAAGGGTTAAAACTCCAGTATACTGGAGGGATGAAATACCTGTAAGTTTCACTATAGAGGGCCCGGCGGTGGTCGAGGAGTACGGCTCTACAACATTAGTCCCTGAGGGTTGGAGGGCTTATGCTGGAGGTTTAGGGGAGTTGAGATTGGTGAGGGTGGCTTAGCATGGTCTCGTGGGAGCTCGTGTATAGGGCTACAGCTTTCATAGCTGAAGAGATGGGGGCGGCTCTCAAAAGGTCGGCGCTTTCCCCTAATATTAGGGAGAGGATGGATCATAGCTGTGCCGTCCTAGATCCCTCGGGGAGGATCGTTGCTCAGGCGGAGCATATACCCGTTCATTTAGGCTCTTTTAGAGTGGGTGTGGCTAACGCTCTCAGGTGGGTTGATGATAACAATGTTAGCCTCGGGGAGGGTGATATGCTTGTTGTCAACGACCCGTACATTGCCGGCACACACCTTAACGACATAATGCTCTTAGCCCCCGTATTTCATGGGGAGAGGCTTGTAGCCTATGTTGTAAACAAGGCTCACCATGTTGATGTAGGAGGCCCCGTTCCTGGAAGTATTAACCCTAAAGCTAGGACTATATATGAGGAGGGGCTCATAATACCTCCAGTTAAACTTGTTAAAAAATGGGACGTGGACCTGGAGATTTTAAGGCTAATAGCCTCAAACACTAAGACCCCACAGGTATCCTCGGGGGATTTGAAGGCTCAAATGGCAGCTAACATTACGGGGATCAGGAAGGTTAAAGATTTAATGGATAAGTTTGGCGCGGAGGGAGTTTTAGACTCTTGGTCTAAAGCCGTAGACTATGGTAGAAAACTAGCGTTAAAACGGATGGAGGAATGGGAGAGGGGGGTTTACGAGGCTGTAGACTATTTGGAGCTTGACGATAGCCTGCTACCCATAAAGGTTAAACTAGAGGTTGGCGGCGAGGCTGTTAACGTAGACTTCACAGGGACATCCCCCCAGCTTGAAGCCCCCCTAAACGCCGTCTTCGGAGTAACATTCTCGGCAGTCTCCTATGCGGTCAGGTCAACACTCGGGGGGGACATTCCAACAAATGAAGGATTCTACAGCACTATAAACGTTCACGCCCCGGAAGGCACAATAGTGAACCCTAAGAAGCCCGCGCCGGTAGCGGGCGGAAACCTTGAGACTAGCCAGAGGATCGCGGACGTCGTTCTCAAAGCCCTAGCCCAGGTGGCCTCCCATAGTGTGCCGGCAGCAGGCTCTGGCACTATGATGAACGTGATGATGGGCGGCGTGGACGAAGAGAGGGGCTACTGGGCATACTATGAGACTATAGGCGGAGGCACTGGGGGTAGGCCCGGGAAAGAGGGTGTCAGCGGCGTGCATGTAAACATGACAAACACTCTAAACACCCCTATAGAGGTGGCTGAGAGAAGCTACCCCATACTATATACAGCGTATATGATAAGAGAGGGTAGCGGGGGTGAAGGCGCGTTTAAAGGGGGAGATGGGATAATAAGGGCTTTCAAAACGCTGAAACCGGCCAGGCTATCAATACTAGCAGACAGGTTCAAAACAAGGCCATACGGCCTTCAAGGTGGAGAGTCCGGAGCTCCAGGTAGGATAACTGTAATAAAGGCTTCGGGCATAAAACTGGAAATGCCGAGCAAGTTCACAGTAGACCTGGAGCCGGGAGACGAAGTATTAATAGAGACGCCTGGAGGAGGAGGCTGGGGTCGCAAAACCTTCTCTACCTAGCCTAGAAACTGTTTTCCCCAATGTTTTAATGCCCGCGCCTGCGGCTGAGTTAAATCAATGTGTGTTAATACCTTCAATTGAGGTTAATAAGATGTTAACCCTTTGATTCGGGCACATCAAATATATTAGCCTTCCCATGTATATAGTATAATAATGGTCAATGAATGAGGTGAAGCAAGGATGCCTCCATGCACTAAGCCGGTAAAAGTCAAGACCCCCGCGGGCACAGAAGCAAACATAGTGCCTAAGAAAGTCTGGATGCTACAGCCGAAAGGAGGCAAAGGAGTAAAAATAGGGTTATTCCAGGACCCCTCAACAGGCAAATACTTCAGAGCTAAAGTACCCCCAGACTACCCGGAGTGCGCCTCTTAAACAACCCCATAATCTATCTTTTTTCTTTACCATCCTCTCTAGCCGTGTTTAGCTATTGAACCTTCTTAGTGGGAAAGTACTTACTAATATTATAGTTTAAAAAGCTATAAAATTACTATATTTAAATGGGGGAGCAGTTATATAATGTTCTCCCGCAAAATCTTGGAAGCCCTCGTTAAGAGGCATGGTAGTCCAAGGAAACTAGTTAGGCTTCTTGGAGTTTACTCTGGGGTGGAGGATCCTAGAGGGTTCGCTGACCAGGTGGCTGTAGCGGCTATATCTAGTATTGTCTCATGGCTCGCTTCTAAGGTAGGGGTTGATGAGGATTATCTGAGGGGTTACCTTAGACAGGAATATATGCGTAGGGGGCTCGCCAGCTTAATTCTAGGTCTTGCCCTTTTCGGCCGCACGCGCCCTCAACGTATATACGCTCCTTTCATGATAGTTTGGGATTTCACTAAGGCGTGTAATCTCAAATGCAAACATTGCTATGCCTCAGCAACACCTCAAGGTATGCGGGGGGAGCTTGATTTAGGGGGGAAGCTTGAAGTTTTGAGGCAGATCGACGAGGCTGGAGTGGCTATTTTAGCTTTCTCAGGCGGGGAACCCCTGCTTAGCAGAGACTTCTGGATTGCGGCTGAAAAAGCCTCTAAATCGGGGATTCTCGTTAGCGTAGCTACTAACGGGACTCTCATATCTAGGAGTGTCGCTAGGAGGCTTAAGGAGGTTGGAGTTAGTTATGTTGAAGTTAGCGTGGACTCCCCTCACCCAGAGGTTCACGATAAGTTTAGAGGTGTTAAAGGCGTCTGGGACATGGCTATTAGGGGGATTAAGAACGCTAAGGCTGAAGGCCTCAACGTGGGGATAGCTTTCACAGTCACAAAGTTAAGCCATGGGGATGTGGAGGAGACCTTCAACCTAGCTAGGGAGTTGAAAGTAGATGCCATAGTAGCTTTCAATTTCGTCCCCACAGGCAGGGGTAAATCTATAGTAAGTGTCGATCTGAACCCCTATGAAAGATACGAGTTTCTAAAGAGGCTTTATAAGGCTTGGAGAGAATTAGGGCTCCAAGCATATTCAACATCACCCTTCTACTCCCTCGTAACCATAGGAGGTGAAAAAGGAGGTTTAGCTTCCCACTTCCTCGTATTCGACGAAGCTGAAAAGTACTCGGTAGCCCCCATAGCTATAGCCGAGATCATAGGGGGATGTGGGGCCGGGGTTACTTACATGGCTATAGAACCTAACGGGGACGCCCAACCATGCGTCTTCATACCTGTCAAGGTCGGGAACGTTCTGAAACACGGACTCTTAAACATATGGCACAATAGCCCCATACTCAACGAGCTAAGAAATAGGGAAAACCTTAAATGCGGGCCCCAGGGGCCGTGCAGGTTCAGGCATATATGTGGGGGATGTAGAGCTAGAGCCTACGCATATTTCGGGGACCTTAAAGCTCCAGACCCAGGATGCCCGCTTAACATAAACGCCTGGAAGGAAACTAGTTTTAACTAGGAGAACCCGGGAATAATGCTGAGGCGCTCTCACAATGCTATGGTGGGGCCGCCGGGATTTGAACCCGGGACCACAGGGGCCCAAGCCCTGCATCCTAGCCAGGCTAGACTACGGCCCCGCTCCTGGCGCCGGGGGCGGGATTCGAACCCGCGCGCCCCTAACGGGGCAACGGGTCTCAAGCCCGTCGCCTTAGGCCGCTCGGCCACCCCGGCTCCTTTCTAGTTATTGGTTACCTCGAGGCTTATTTAATCTTAGGCCCTTCATCGAACCCTTTTAAGTGGAGGGTTTCCTTTCCCCCCTCTAGGTTTTAGATTGCGGCGACTGTTTTTAGGGAAGCCCCCGATCAGAGTACAAAGCTTTAACCCCCTTTAACAGCTGAGACTAGGCCTGAAGGGGCACAGGCTAGTAAGGCTCGCGGGGCGGAGGCCCCTAAATGGGGCCCGGCGTTATGGAAGTAGCGCCCGGCCCGGAGCGGGCCTGGCTATTAAGGTTTAATGTTTAAATTTATATGGGGGTTTCCCAGGGTTGATAAGGGTTTGGATTGAGCCTCGGGAGGCTTGCGTTTCTGAGATGGTGTGTGTGGTTTTGTGTCCTGAGGTTTTCGAGATTAGTAGGGATGATGGGAAGGCTGTGGTTAAACCTCAGTGGCGGTCTTCGGAAGGTGGTTGGGGCCTCGTGTCAGATGATCTTGAGGATTGCGTGGTCGCCGCTTATGAGAATTGTCCTGTTGAGATTATAAGGTGGGTGAGGGTTAATGTTGAGGAGGGTGAGTCTCAGAGATCTAGATAGGGTCCTGTACCCTACTATTCCTGTCGCTGTCGTCGCGGGGTATAAGGGTAAGGTTGGGGCTATGCTTGCAGCATGGTGGACTCAGCTCTCCTCGGATCCTCCGCTTATAGGCGTGGCTATAGCTCCCGAACGCTACACTTACAAGCTAATATTGAGATCCAGGGTATACTCGATAAACTTCCTCGACGCCGCCCACCTAGATAAAACCCCATATCTTGGGGACGCTTCTGAAAGGTTCTATCCGAGTAAGCTGGCTAAATCAGGGCTGACCATTTCTAAAGGGGGAGTCTTAGGAGCCCCCATAATAGCCGAGGCTTCAGCAGCCCTCGAAACGAGGCTATCTAATGTGGTTGAGACGGGAGACCACGACATGATAGTTGGGGAAGTAGCCTCCATATATGCTATAGAAAACTTCGAAGGAGTCTGGAGGCTCGAAAAGTATAAACCCTTAATGTACCTAGGCAGAACTAGGAGACCCGCCCCAGTTAAAAGGATATATGTCGTATGTAGGAACTTCGACGTAAAAGAGCTAGAATACGCGCCTGGGGATATTAAAGAGTCCGCCATGAAGAGGTCGAAAGTAATGGAAACTGTAGAAGAGCTCCTGAAGAAAACACCTAGATCTGAGTGGAAGCAGCTCAAACTCCAACTAGAAAAGCTTATGGGAGAGAGTAGTCTTGAAGCGGACGACGTAGAGTACTATATTGATGACGCTAGGAGGAGAATAACTAAGTAGTCCTCCAGCTATGCTTAAAGATATGACTACTCATCATTTAAGGTTTCTTTCGTATAGGAGAGCTCCGACTAGTAGCAATATTACTGTCCAGAGGGTTAGTTTTAATAGGAGCTCCTCTAATGTGTACGCTGTTTGAACTAGGTGTGGAGTGAATATGTGCCTGTAAATGCTTGTAGCTATCGATATGGGATTATTAATTATCACTATCTGAACGGCCTCCGGGAATCTTACTCTAATTATGTGCTCGGGATAGAATATGTTTGAGGCAAAGAATACTATGAAGTATACTAGCCCCCTTATAGTCGCCTGGAGTTCCAGACTTCTCGCGAGAGTTGAGAGAGCTATTGATAGGCTTGACATTGAAGCTGCTATCATAGCTGATACTGAGAGCGCTATGAGAGCTTCTGTGGGGCTCGGCAATCTCGTTAATATGACTATCAGAACTATGAATGGTAGCTGGTATATTAAGCCTCTAGCGAGCCCGCTAGCTATTCTCCCCGCCACGAGCTCTAGTCTTGATATTGGGAGGCTTAGGAGGTAATGGTGGAAGTCTCTCCTGAGCTCCACCATAACCTCTCTCCCTATAGTGAACGCTGCAGCGAAAGCCGCTATTGACGCTATGCCCGGCGCTATGAATTGTAAGTAGTCTGGCACTACCTCCCTCCTCACTATGCCCCTAAATACTAAAGCGAATATTAGGAGGTCTGCTAAGTTCATCGTGATGAGCCCCGCGAGCCACCATTTATATTTCCAGAAACGCTGTAGGTCCCTATAGGCTATTATGGGGACAGATCTAGGGAAAGTCACCTACTATAACCCCCCTCAATCTTCCTCTCTAGAAGCACTATAGAGGCTATAGTGGAGGTCGCAGCAAACCCCGCTATTAGAGAGAACATTATGAGGGGGTCTGCTACTAGGAACCCTGAGAATTCCCCGGGCTCAGCCACATATCTGAGCATGTCAGCGGCGTAGCTAATAGGGTTAACTTTAGCAGCGTAATAGTATAAGGATACAGCCGCCATCGCCACCGCCGGGTAGAATATTGTGCTCAGCCTTATTAGGAGAGCGTCTGAAACTCCCATAAGAATATCAAGCCTATCCCCAGACTTTAGGATTAAAGCTATGGACACGGCTAGGCCTGAAACACTAACAGCTAGGAGGAGCGATACAAGTGTCATGGCTAGTAACGCTATTGGGTTTTGAACTTTCAAGGCTAGAATTGTAACTGCCAGCATGGGGGTGGAATATGTGAAGGAAGCTAAACCTCCCCCTAAAGCTCTTCCCAACGCTAAGACACGCCTCTTAATAGGGAGGGAAAGCTGGTAGTCTATAAGCCCGTCTTCAATCTCCTCCGCGATGTCGTAACCTTTCATGATTGAGATAGAGAATAGGACTGCTGTATAAGCCCCTATAATGTAGAACTTGTAATAGTCCAGGAGACCCCCAGGGCCTCTTATGGAAACCATAGCAGAAACTAGGAGCCCGAATACTAGAACTTGGACTAGGAACCACGTGAACCTCATAGCTAAGAAAAACTTGTACCTCCCAAGCTTCCTAATATCCCATAGCATGACGAGGATTAAAACCCTGATATCCTCTTTCAACCTCTAACCTCCTCCAGTTTAGCGCCAGTGAAATAGAAGAATACCTCGTCGAGGGAGGGCTCTTTAACAGCTACACTTCTAACTTTAACGTTTTCTCGCATCAGAATTTCCAGGGCTAAAGCTACTTTCTCCTCGCCTCTGTTAACGTATGCTTTAAGCGTCCCGTTACTTAAATCAAGCCTTTTAGTTTCGAGGGCATCTTCAATTTTTCTTAGTGCATTACCGCTGATAAACCCCTCTACCCTAATCTCTATTATGTCCCCGCCGGGTATCATGTCTTTAAGTTCTGAGGGGGAGCCTAGAGCTTTCAATGTCCCCCTATATATTATCCCTACCCTGTCGCTTAACCTCTCAGCTTCAAACGTATCGTTAGTGGCTACTATTATTGTGGAGCCTTCCCTATTCATATCTCTAATCTTGCTCCACACTAAATGCTTTGTTGTAACGTCTAACTGTGCGGTTGGCTCGTCGAATATAGCTAGTTTAGGTTTCTGTATGAAAAGCTTAGCTATCTCAACTTTCTTCCTAGTACCTCCACTCAGCTCTGAGAACAGCTTATTTCTATGCTCCCACAAGCCTAGCTCCTCCATAACATCCCTTACAACCCTCCTAGAATCGATGAGACTATAGCCCACAACCATGGCGTGCCACACGAGAAGCTCGTAGGGCTTATCAACCCAGAGAGCTTTAGGCTCCTGGAAAGCTATACCTATAAGCTTCCTCACAGCGTCACCGTTCCTGGTCACGCTAAACCCGTAAACCTCTATGTCACCCCTCGTAGGCTTATAGACAGTAGCTATAGTAAGGAGGGTTGTAGACTTACCGGAGCCGTTAGGGCCTAGAAAACCGAAAATCTCTCCATCGAAAACGTCAAGATTCAAACCATTAACAGCAACGACGTTGCCAAACTTCTTCACAAAATCTCTAATCCTTACTGCGACTCTACTCACATAGCATCCCAAAACCTATAATAATGTAAACTAAAACTTTAAATATTAAACCTACTGGATAGAGCCGTAATTCCCATATCATAAACTATATACATGGCCGTGCACGTAGCAGTGATATACGTGTAAACCCAAACACTATCCGTTTAAATAACTAAGCTCTCTACCGCCTGCTTAAAGCTATAGAGCACACTTTCTCAGAGACTTCTCGAGGGTCCCAGTCCGATCCTTCATACATTCTGATCCCATCAACTATTATTGCCGGCAATTTTTCGACTCCATATTTCGACACCTTGTAGAAGCCTAGGGGTGTTAGAGCTTCTATTACGTTCACTTTGACGTAACATCTTCTATTTAGCACTTTTATAAGCTCCATGACTTTAGAGTGTATTTCCTTCACATCCTCCGGGTATTCCTCTGCTATACTACTACTAAAGTCTACTCCAAAGAATCTCCCCAACATGTCGCAAGTATCGAGTTTACAGAACCTTATCGATATCGGGCTTATAGTTATGATCTCAACAACTATTTCACGGGTCGGATGTCTAATCCTACTGAGGAACCCTAATATCCCGCGTTTCACACTAGCCACCAGACTCCACAGGTATTAAACTGTGTTAAAAACGGTTACGGTTATAATATTATTAGAAGTAATACGTTAGAGGAACCGGCGTCCCCTGTAAGAGGGGATAGTGGGAGTTTTCCCTGAAAAGATAAGGGTTCTACTAGTCTCTTATATTAGCGGTTAACGTATGAGGCTTGCGAGTTGGAGAATGATCGCAAGGCTTGTTAGGAGTTCTGATGTTGTATTGGAAGTAGTTGATATTAGGGATCCTATGAGTACTATGAGTAGGAGGCTTGAGAAGATTGTTGAGGCTTTCGATAAAACACTATTAATAGTCTTAAATAAATGTGACCTCGTGCCTAGGAGTGTTGCTGAGGGGTGGAAGTCTTACCTTGAAGGTTTAGGTTATAAATCTATGTATGTGTCAGCCACTTCAAGGCTGGGGACTAGAATTTTGAGGGGGTGGATTAAAGCTAACGCCCCCACAAAACCGTTTACTGTAGCCGTGGTGGGTTATCCTAAAACTGGGAAATCGAGCGTTATAAACGCTCTCAGAGGGCGGAGAGGGGCTTCGACGAGCCCCGTGCCGGGAAGTTACGGCTACACTAGGAGTCTCCAACTATTTAAGGTTGAGGAGGGCTTCTACATTATAGACACTCCCGGCATAATCCCGGTGGAAGGGGGCTGGCCTGAGGCTATCATAAGGGGTAAGGCCCCGGAGGAGATCCCGGATCCTCTGCCGGCTGCTGTGGCGTTAATAGAGAAGATTTTAAAATACAACAGGAGGGCTCTTCTAGACGCTTATGGGATAGAAGAGATAGACCCGTACAAGGCCCTGGAGGCTTTAGCTTTGAAGAGGGGGTGGAGGTATAAGAGTACTGGGGAGCCCCTAATAGAGGAGGCCGCTAGAACGGTAATAAGAGACTATCATACCGCTAAGCTCTACTTCTACGTCACCCCTCCCAGCTAAATAGGTGCTAAAGTTTAGACTCTTTTTCCGGGTGTTGTCTTTTGGAGTTTAGCTTGAGAGTTGGTATGGCCCTCGTGGGCTGGGAGCTGGAGGTTAAGCGTTATTTGTGCATTCACTTAAGGGAAGGCATCATAGAATCTGTAGAGAGCTGGAGCTCCTGTAGTTCAGAGTCTCCGGGAGGAGAGGGTTTTCTGGCGTTACCTCAGCCTGGGAACGCTCACGTGCACTCTGCGGACCACGCTTTCCCAGAGTATGGGGTTGATATGGGGTTGAAGGAGCTCGTAGCTCCGCCCCACGGGCTTAAACATAGGCTCCTCGAGTCCACACCTCCGAGTATGCTGGTGGACGCTATATCGGAGTTCTACACTCTAGCCTGGTCTATGGGGCTGGGGCTACTAGTAGACTTCAGGGAGGGGGGTGGTAGGGGGTGTAAGCTTGCCCAGAAAGCTAAGAGTCTAACTCCCAAGGGCCTTAAAGCCCTAATACTGGGGAGGCCTGGCCCTGAGTGGCCTGAGGGCTGTGAGGGTCTCGGAGTTTCAAGCCCCCTAGACTATGAAGTCTCCACTCTTAAACGTTTATCTTCAGAGCATAAGCCGGCCATGGCTCACGTGGCTGAAGACATGGAGGCTAGGATCAAGGGGGATTTTGAGGGGGCTCTTGAAGCCGGGTTAGACGCTATAATCCATGGGGTTTATTTAAAGCGCGAGGACCTCGAGGCTATGAGAGATAAGGGGGTAGCCTTAATATTCTGCCCACAGTCTAACATGTGGCATGGCTTAGGCTCGCCCCCTATAGCTGAAGCTTTCAAGGTAGGGGTTAAAACAGCCCTAGGCTCGGATAACGCTTCGTGGAACACCCCAGAAATATGGGGCGAAGCCCGAGCAGCACTCTTAATAGCCAGGATGCAGGGCTTCAAGGAGGAGAGGGCTGCCCTGGAGGTTCTCAAATCAATAATGGTGAACCCCTACACTATAGTGGGCGGCAAACCCCCAATCATCGAGGAAGGCTATGAAGCTAAGATGATAATAGCAGACACTTCAAACCTCGGAATATTCGAGGCTCTAAACCCCTATAGCGGCATAGTCAAGAGGGTGAGCACAGCATCTATAATTGCGAGGGTTGACGGGGGCGACTTAAAAGAGCTCCCCAAATCCAAGTTCAAGCATTGAGGGTAAGAGTGTTCTAGGGGGGACTCCTTCGCTCGATGTCGACCAAGTATATGACTCCATCGTCAGCCTCCACTTTCCCGAGACACCACCCTACAACATAACAATATGCTGTTATAGAGGCTACTATAGAGTCCACCTCATCCCTCGAGAGCCCCCCCAGGTCTACGAGGCTTTTTAAACCCAGCCTAGCTAGGAGCTCTTCAACGCTCGAGACGCCCGCACTGATAAGGGCGCTTCTAGGATGGGTCTCAACAACTTTGACCCCCAAGCTCGAAAGCTCTCCGGCGAGCCTCCAGGCCCTCAAAGTAAGGGTCCTCATAGGACCCAGTGTAGGGGGGATAACGGGGTAGCCGAGCCTCCTAGCAAGCTTATCCACAGACCTGAATATAGGTTTCTCAGCTAGAGGAGCATCCACAGCTATAAGCTCGACACTGCTCGAGACTATTGAATCTATGATCTCCCCATCAGAGTAGACGCACTTCGAGCTGAGAACAGCCCTCCCAGCTACATTTACAGTTGAGAAGCCGCTACACCTACGCTCGCTAGCAGCCAGGTCAAGCCCCCCAACTATAGAGTACACAGCTCGCACCAGCCCCGCCGCTAGTCAGAGGCACACCCTAATTCAAGGTTAACACGGGGGCTTGCAAACTAAAAACCTCCATCCCTAAGTTTGGGAGTGCTATAAAGGGCTAGCCCCGCTTAGAGGCTTGCACTACCAGCATTTTAAGGTGTCTGAGTTCCATGGATATGTTTATGTTTACCGGGCACGCTTCGTCGCACCTTCCACATCCTAAACATAGGTATGCTAGTTTCCCGGCTTCTATAGGGTCTAATGTTATGGCTGTCCAAACTATGCCCATAGGGCCTCCATATGTGGGGCCTCCCCACGTGTTTGCGGTGTGAATCCATACGGGGCACTCGAACTGGCATCTTCCACATCTTATACAGTATAGTTGTTCTTTGAGCACGGGATCTTTAGAAGCTTTCATCCTCCCGTTGTCTAAGAGTATTACGTGGAGCTCTCTGGGTCCCTGCGCCCCATATACTCTGATCTGCTCTATATCAGCTGTGCTACTGGGCCCTGCTATGATGTTTATATATGTTGGCGGGTATAGACCTGCATATGTAGCTTGAACTATGGCTACTTTAAACGCTTCTATCAACGTTGGCACTATCTTATCTATAGGCACTATAGCTATGTGTGTTGGGGGCGCGCTAGTAACTAGTCTAATGTTACTCTCGTTTTCAACGAGAACTATAGCTCCAGTGTCAGCTGCTAGAGCGTTAGCCCCGCTTACGCCAACGTCGGCGGTTACAATCTTATCTCTTAGAAACATCCTGACTGTTGACACTATATCCTCCACGCCACCCTTTGGGATGCCAACTTTAAGCTTCTCAGCCACAAGAGTTGAAGCCCTCTCCCTAGTCATGTGAACGGCTGGAGCTATAGCGTGCATAGGCTTTGAACCTTCAAGTTGAATTAAAAACTCTCCTAAATCCGTCTCCCACACCTCATTATTTAGAGACTCTAAATATTGTCTCAACCCTATTTCTGTAGCAGCCATACTTTTAGCCATTACAACTCTCTTACCAGACCCCACAATATCCCCAATCAGCTTCCTAGCTTCCTCGACAGTCTCAGCATAATAAGGTTTAGCAGCTATCTTCCTCAAACTTTCCACAGCCTTTTCCACTAGCTCCCTTAAAGATTCAACAGACCTTCTTTTCAAACTACCAACTTCTTTTGCAAGCTCTATAAGCTCGGGTTTTTCGGTGAGAAGTTGAGCTACCTTAACCTGATTGTTTGTAGAAGCTCTTCTAAGAGCTTCTTGAAACTCTATGTTGTCTAGAGCCTTGCTTATTTCATCTAAAACCATATCAGCTTCAAGTTTAACTTTCACAACTCACGGCCCCCGAGAAGTAAAGCTATATCCTCAACCTTAACCTTATCGTCAGACACACTTTTCAGGTTAGCATAGCATATGGGGCATAACGTCACTATAACCCCATGTTTCTCTGAAAGCTCCGATAATCTAGTCTTAGCTATGGTCTTAGCCATTTTTGGAGCTAACCCCTCTATAGGGCCACCACAACAATAGGTCATCCTTCCACTTCTCCTAGGCTCCAGGACTTTAAAACCGCTTTTCTGTAAAAGAAATCTAGGCTGCCCTATTACACCCTCAAACCTCGCATAAAGGCAGGGGTCATGTATAACAACGTCCCCCCCATTTTGCTGTTCTGTTTTGAGGCCCGCCTCAGCCAATACTTCAAGGTAACTTTTAACCTCAAGGTCGTAGCCTTCAACATATTTAGGGTAAACGCTTCTCATGATATGTGTCGTGTGGGGGTCAACTGTTATAATGGTTTTAGCTTCTCTAGACTTTAACGCTTTATAGACTTTAACAGCGTGCTCCTTAAAAAGCTCGTCAAGACCTAGATCGTATAAGAGAACCCCACTATATAAGTCATCCTCATACCCATATGCGACATTAACACCTGCTTTCCTTAAAAGCTCCACTATAGACCTGAGAATGTTTTCAACATAAGACACAGTGTCAGCTCTAGGCCTTACAACAAGACCTGAAAGGCCTAATGTTGATAATAGTCTTGAAGCTTTCAAAGCTACAGAGATTAACTTGAGATCCTCAAATTTAGACAAAGAATCAACCACTGACATAATATAGGGGGTAATCTGGTAAAGGCCTCCAGTATAAAGCATTGGAGAACCTCTATCGGGCATTTTTAACGGTTTAGCCCACGAGTATAAAGCCTCCCTAGGTGCCGGGAACGGGAGACCGTGAGCTTTCATGTTCTCCTCTACGACTCTAACGATCTGGAGTGGATCGAGCATGGTGAACCTCTACCTCCTAGAATTGAGATCTTTTTAAAATTAATAAGTCTTAGTCCTCCACATTAGAGCTCTAAAAACTCTTATAACGCTGACGATATCTATCTTAGCCGGACAAACTAGGTTGCAGGCTCCGCAGAGGAGGCAAGAGTATATAGACTTTAATACCTCCTCCGTAGGTTTACCTCCCTCCACAAGGTTAAGGGCTATATTAACCCTACCCCTAGGACCGTAGCCTCTATGACCCCCGGGGTATAAGGTTGGGCATACGGGCTCGCAAAACCCACAATATACGCACCGCCCCGCCTCAGATTCAACCCAAACCCTCAGAGATTTATCCACCCTTAAACTACCTTCCCCGGGTTCAGTATACCTTTAGGATCGAAAATCTTCTTTACACCCTTCATTATTTCAAGAGCTTTGACTGAGCCCAACTTCTCCATCTCCATCCTTAAAAACTCTTTTTTCCTAAGCCCTATACCGTGTTCGGCGCTCACCGTACCTCCAAGCTCAACAGCTATTTTTGATATTTCAAACTCCCACTCTAAAACTTTCTTCTTAATAGTATCATCGTCTAGGGGGAAGGCTACGGATGGATGTAAGTTTCCATCACCAATATGGCCTCCTATGGACACTTTCAACCCCTTCTCTTCACTAACGCTTTTTATTACTTTCACAGCTTCAAGGATCTTTGAGGGGGGCACAGCTATGTCATCCATGAACACTATCTTCTTCCTCCCAGGGTATAGCTCGGAAGCTATGGCTACTTGAGCTGGGAAGAGGCTCCTCCTTATAGTGAATAGAGGCTCAGCCCCCTCAATAGTTTTAGAAGTGTATACTTTTACGGCTCCATTCTTCTCCATGACACCCCTAAGCCAGGACTCTATCCTCTCTACAGCTTCAAAGTTGCAGTCCACGCTCACCAGGAGCATGTGACCCTCAACATTTATAGGGCTCTTAGACGCTTCCCCAGCGAGCTTGGCAGTCTCGTGATCCATAAACTCCATAATTAGAGGTTGGACGCCGCTCGACTTAATCTCCCTATACGCCTCAAACAAGTTTTCAAGCGTGGGGAAGAAGGCTAGGGCTGTAGCCATAGTTTCGGGTAGGGGGGCTATTTTAAGTGTAGCCTCAGCAACTAAGGCTAAAGTCCCCTCACTCCCGACAATGAGCCTTACAAGATCATAGCCTTGTCTACACTTTGTAGTTCTACATCCAACATTCATAATAGTGCCCGTCTCGTCGGGCAGGACTATTGTGAGCCTTAAAACCCAGTCTCTCATAGTTCCGTATTTGGCTCCCCTAAGCCCTCCCGCCCCGCTATTAATAGCTCCTCCTACTGTAGCTATGTTAACGCTCGCAGGATCTATTGGGAACATATAGCCGTGTTTTGCGAGCTCTACATTTAAATCTCCAAGCCTAACGCCTACTTCAACGTCAACTGTAGAGTCTAAAATGTTAACGTTAACAATCTTGTTCATTCTCTCAAAAGAAACTATAATACCTGAAGGCTCCGGCACCGCCCCTCCTACTAAGTCTGTAGTGGAGCCCTGAGGATATACTGGGACATTATTTTTGTAAGCGTAAGAGGCTATCTTAGAGACATCCCTCACATTTTCCGGGAATACTACCGCTAGAGCCTCCGACGATATGCCGCTAGGCTCCCTAGCGTAAAGCCTGACAATATCGGGATCGTCTATTACTTTATCCCTACTTAGAAGCCTTATCAGATCTTCTGAAACCCTTCTAGCCAAAACTCTACGACCGTTAGAGCTTGTAGAAGCTCGAAAGCTTTATATTTATAATTATTTAGGAAGCTTTATAGGAGGTGTATAGTCTCCGGGAGCTCCAGGGACTACGTACATGTTGAGCCATAATAGAGATATGATTATTTGGACTGTCGCCACTACGATAGCATATTTAACCCAGTAGGCGAACGATATCTTCTCTCCACGCCTCTCCAGGATGCCTAAGGCTACTATGTTAGCCGTAGACCCTATGGGGGTGTAGTTTCCGACCATAGTCCCGGCGAAGAGCATGGCCCAGAAGAAGGAGAAAACGTTCCACCCTTGAGTTTCATGTATAGCGTATACTATCGGAACCATAGTTGCAATAGCTAGAACGTTATCCAGAAACGCCGTTAACACGCCAGTTACAAGGAATAGAGAGTGAAGAGTCCCCAACTCAACGCCGCCCAAGGGGGCCCCGAAAAGCTCTCCAAGCCTTACAGCGTAGTATCCTATCCTCTCGTTAGCCCCAGTATACTTAAGGGTTCCCACTGCAGAGAATAGTAGCATGAAGAAGAGTAGAGTCCACCAGTCAACCCTGTGGACAACTATCTCCCTAGCTCTATGCCTCTCCAGAAGCAAGCTTATAGAAGCCCAGAGCATGGGGGTCGCTACTAGCAGGGCGTTCTTCATACTTCCAGGCTCTTTACCTAAAAACCCCTCCAGGAACCCTTCGAGGGGGTGGTGGATTGCCAGCATCCCAATAGTCCCAAGGAATAGGACCCAGTTAATAGGCTGCATCCTCCTTACATCCTCTGGAATCTTGATCTCCAGCCTCTCCCTCCTGAGCTTCTCATCCATAGATGAGACGTAGCCCCTCCACACTAGGATCGAGGCTAATATCGTGGCTAGAGTCACTATGATAGCGTTTGGGGTAGACCATATAATGAAGTCTAGGAAAGTGAAGCCCCCTCTAAAAGCTATCATCACACCTATAGGATTGCCTACCACTGTAGCGCTACTCCCCACGTTAGTGGCGAACACTGCCGCTATAACAAAAGGTAGGGGGTTTAGTTTAAGCCTATCGCATATTTTAAGTATGAATAGTGTAATAAATATTATAGATGTAACCTCGTCAACCAAAGCCGCCATTAACGCTGACATGGCAAGTATTACTGCATATAGGGCATACCCAGACCTCACCTTAGACCCTATGGTATCTAGAAGATAGTCGAAGAAATGCCTCTCCTCAAGGGCCCCTATAACAGTCATCATGCCAACAAGGAATACTATGACATCAAGCTGGGAGAACGTGACAAAATGTTCCAGATCTAGGAGACCTAGAAATAGTAGAAGCGAGACTCCAAGTAAGGCGAAAGCAACCCTAAAACGCCAGTATAGTAGAGTAGCGCTGATGAAAAGCACCAGGATGCTTGTGGAAACGCTTTGCCCCAAATCAAAATCTCCTTTCCTTGTTATAATAAAAGCTAGAATTGGGAGCGCCACTATCAGAATAGGCTTAACCCTTTCACTCACACAAAACCACCCCTTCAAGTTTAGTTTAAACTGTGCTTATATTAACTGTGGTACCTTCCGCGGGGAACGTTCTCCCTTGACGCTAATTCTCGATTTAAACACTTTTCTAACCTCGTTAGCAACATTGCCCTAGCCCCCTCACCAGCCTTAGAGGTCGCGTTGAGCCCGCGCTTAAGGCTCTCGCTCGAGCTTCTTTAGATGCCTCGTAGGTATGCTATACATAGTGTATGGGGAGGGGAACCGCTGGAATAAACGTTCCTAAAGTGCTCTCTCGCTCGTTTCCAGGTATTTAGTGTTGTTCGATTTTGACGTGCTCAGCGCAGTCTTCACATATATAAGGGCTAGGTAGCATTCCGAGGTCAGGTGGTAAGGTTGAGACTCGAGTTTATAGAGCCCATAGACAAGGATAAGGTAATCAACATGCTTCTTTCAGCGTATGCTGATGAGTGGATAGCTGCATACTATTACACTTTAACAGCCTACAGCTTGAAAGGTCACCTGTCTGAGGAGCTAGCAGAGCATTTCCTTAAGGAGGCTGAAGAAGAGCTTGGGAAACACAGTAGGATGATAGCTGATAGGCTCCAAGACTTCGACGTAGACCCTCCAAGGGATTTTACAAGACTCTGGGAGCTCTCAAAATGTAAATATCCAGAGGTTCCAGGAGACCCCTATGATGTTGACGGCTGGATAATAGCTGCGGTTAAAGCTGAGGAGTGCGCTATTCAAGCTTATAGGGATCTATACGCTTATACTCACGGTAAAGACCCTGTAACCGAGGAGCTTGCAGAAGATATATTGAGGGATGAGGTTAGACATAGGACTGAGCTTGCGAGCCTGCTTAGTGCTGATGGAGTTAAAAGACTTGGGGGTCGTAGTTAATCGGCTAGGGGACCTATAACCTCTTCTCCCACCATCTTATTTATTCTTTCAACTTCATTGTCTACGAGCCTCTGTATTTCCTCGATCTCCTCGTCAGTTAACCCTTTAAACCTTCCCTGGATTGTGAGGTAGTGTCTCACATGCTTCCTCTTGGGGACTCTTGTTGTGACTTTAAACCCTTCCACAGTCATCTCCCAGTTTATCCACATAGCAGTTTCAACAGCTAGCTTCCCAACTTTTATTCCGTATCTCGGGTCGAACCTCCAGCCTGTGGGGCACGGCTGTAAGACGTGTATGAACGAGGGCCCGTCTACTTGGAGTCCTTTGAGGAATTTTTGGTCCATGTCTATGGGGTACGCTACGTTGGCTGTGGCTACATAGGGTATTCTATGTGCCGCCACTATGTCGGCTATGGGCTTCTTAAACTGCATCTTCCCCCTCAAAACCCTGCCTATGGGGGTTGTCGTCGTCCAAGCGTGCAGAGGCGTGGACCCGCTCCTCTGTATTCCAGTGTTCATGTAAGCTTCATTATCGTATAGCACGTACATAACTCTATGGCCCCTCTCTAGCATGCCGCTGAGAGCCTGGAAGCCTATATCATAAGTTCCCCCATCGCCAGCTAACACTATAATGTTAATCCTCCTCTCAGGGTCCACTAAGCCCTTCCTCGCCATAGCCTTCAAGGCGGCCTCAACACCGCTAGCCGCTGCGGCAGCGTTCTCGAAAGCTACGTGGAGCCACGGGATTTTCCAGGAAGTGTAGGGATAAATTGTCGTTGAGACTTCAACGCACCCAGTAGCGTTAACGATTATAGTGTTCCTGCCTGAGACTTTCAGCAGGTGCCTTATTATAGTGCCTGCGGTGCACCCGGCGCAGAGCCCATGGCCTGGAGCGAAAAACTCCTCCCTCTGGAGGTCTCTTACACCCCTGATACTAGGGGTGCTACTCATAGCTCACACCCCTAACCCCCCAGTGTATGGAGCCTATCTTCAAAGCTTTATCCCCGAGTTTCAGGGCTTTCTTGACCATGCCTTTAAAGTCCTCCTCGCTGACGGGCCTCCCACCTATGCCAGCTATGAAGCTTGATATAGTGGGGTGTAATCCTTCCCTGTGGAGGGCTGCTATAACCTCGAGGGCCACCGGGCCTTCAATACTAGCGCCATAGCTTATAGCCCTATCGACAACTATAAGAGTCTTAGCACCCCCAACTTTAGACTTCAAATCTCCAACTGGGAAAGGCCTCCATAGTCTAAGCTTTAAAGCCCCAACCCTGAGACCCTCAGACCTCAGCATGTCGACAGCTGACTGTAGGGTCTCGTAGGCGCCCCCATAGGTTAAAACTAGGATTTCAGAGTCTTCAGCCATATAAGACTCTATAGGCTCGTAGGCTCTGCCTAAATACTCTTTTATTTTAACATCCGCCTCCCTTACAACTCTACAGGCTTCTTTCATAGCTTCAACCTGCTGGTATTTAATCTCATAGTACCAGTCTGGGTTTACGAGGGACCCCATAGTTATGGGGTTATCCGGGTCCAAGACATACCTAGGCCTCCTAGGCAGCATCTTAGACACTATCCCCCTATCCTCCGGGATGTAGAGGGGCTCATAAGTGTGGCTCATCCAGAAGCCGTCATAAGCTACTATTGAAGGTAGTAGAACCCTAGGATCCTCGGACACCATGTATGCCTCTATTATGGAATCGTAAACCTCCTGAGCTGTGGAGGCTATAAAAGTTATCCACGAGGAGTCTCTAACATTCATAAGGTCACTGTAATCATTCCATATGTTTATGGGGGCTGAGATGGCTCTAGTAGCTACACTCATCACCAAGGGGAGCCTCATGCCCGAAGCTATGTGAAGCACTTCATGCATAAACTCTAAACCCTGAGACGATGTCGCAGTGAACACTCTAGCCCCCACCGCTGAAGCCCCTACTATAGCGCTTAACGCTGAATGCTCGCTCTCAACGTGGATCATCTCCGCGTCAAGCTCCCCATTAGCTATTATCTCCGACAGTTTCTCGACAACCCCCGTTTGAGGGGTTATAGGGTAGGCTGCTATAACATCTACATCAGCGTCTCTAGCAGCATATGCTGCAGCATAGTTGGAGTTAAGGAAGACTCTGACCTGCCTTACCCTAGTCTCGAGCACGGACTCCACCCTACTTCACCTCCTCTATAAGCTCTATAGCGTTCACAGGACACTCTTCAGCGCATATGGCGCAGCCTTTACAGTGGTTGTAGTTTATTTCGAGGGTTGTAGTCCAGAGCCTCCCTGTTGAGGTCTTGTATGGGGTGTTCCTAATTTCTATGACCCCGTCTGGGCAGTACATCCAGCATATGAGGCATCTAGTGCACTTATCCTGGTTTATTACCGGCTTGAACACTCTCCAGTCTCCAGTCCTCCTGTTTACACTATTGCCAGCCTCAACTATGATACCCCCTATCGGGATCTCCCTCCAGCTCAAGCCACATACACCTCTGTCAGCCTATAAGCTTCGTTTAAGGCTTTAATGTTACCTAGAGCGGCCTCCCCTATAATCGAGGTCTTGAGCAGGGATGCTAGGTCGCCCTCCCATTTAATGTTGAAGAGAGCTTTCAAAGTAGCCTTAGCTATGGAGTCTAGGGAGACTTCTTCTAAAACCCTAGCTAGGGCTCCAAGCATGGCGACATTAACTATGGGGGCTTTCAGGTTCCTCAAAGCTATCCCAGTAGCATCTACAACTGCAACCCTCCCAAAACCAAGCTCTCCAGCTATAACTCTAGCCTCCCTCTTAGAGTTGAGAATCAGGAGCCCGTCGCTTTTCAACCCTTGCATGTATATAGAGGGGTGTAGTGAGGGGTCTAAAACCACGACCACCTCAGGGTTTAATATTGGGGCTCTAGTTTTAATAGGCCCTTTCGAGATCCTAGTATACGCCTTAACCGGGGCACCCCTCCTCTCAGGGCCGAACTCCGGGAAAGCCTGGGAGTATAATCCTTGTAAAGCTGCAGCCTCAGCCAGTATGATTGAGGCTGTAACAGCTCCTTGACCTCCCCTCCCATGGAACCTAACCTCAATAGCCCTCTGCGGGTTTAACATGAGGGACACCTCTCCTCTTTTTATGTTTTCAAACGGAATTTAATATAAATATGTATTGATATATAAGTTGCAAATTTAAACGCCGGGTATTCTGGCTCTCCCATATTCTAATCCCCCCTTTAGGGGTTTAGTAGCGTCAAGCCCCATCTTACTAGTCATTCCATCCTGGGAGCTGGGGTCTAAAGTTGACCCTCTCACGTTCTCTATAACCACTAGACCTCTGCTAGCCTGGAACCTTGTAGCTATAGCCCACTCTACGCTGCCTGGGTCATCCGGGTCTATATCTGGGTCTACTATTACAACGTGTTTAAGGCTCGGGTGGGCGGCAAAGGCGGCCATTATAGCGTTCTTAGCGTCGCCCTCATGCCTCTTCTCTATAGATATCACGGCGTGGAGCCAGCCGCCGCTCGCAGGAGTCAGCCTAACCTTATGCACCCTAGCTACAACCTTCGACACGTAATCCCATATCAGCGCCTCCCTAGTATACCCTATTAGGAGTGAAGCCTCAAGACCCCCCGAGAGTATGACGTGGGTGGGCTCTTCAAGGTTGAGGTGAACACTGTCAACTTTAAAGACCGGCTGCATCCTAACCCTGTCATAGGTCCCGATAACATCGACATATGGGCTCTCCTCTATCATATCCCTCGTGAGCCACCCTTCAACAACAGCTGCCGCTCCATAGGGCACGGGGTTTCCGTGGACTGGGCTCTCATAAACCTCTAAACCCCCCATAAGCTTGGAGGCGACGTTAAGCTCGAAAACCCCAAACTGGGGGCTCGAAGCTGCTGCGAGGATGACGGCCGGGTGAACCCCCATGATCATAGTGACTGGAAGGTCCAACCCCTTACTAGAGGCTCTCATGTATAAATCCCACAAGTGCCTCGGGACAACCCTAACAACCCCTATATTCTCGCCTTTAACCAAAACCCTGTGAACGCTAGCATTACATATGCCTTCAAAACAAGCTATGAAAACTGCCGACGATATGTAGGGGCCCGCCTCCCCCTCGTAGAACCTAACAGCTGGGAGGCTTAGAAGACCCCTCTCAGCTACTTTCAGCTTGGGGGCTCCAGTAAAGTTGAGGGGCGCTGGGTTAGACAAGGCTTCGAGGAGTTTAGCGTACCCTTCAGTTTCACCTTCAACTCTCAAGGCTTTATATAGTTTAAACCTTAAGTCTACCATGTTAGAAACGCTGTCCTGCTCGCAGCCTTCAACCCTGAAATAAACAACGGGGCCTTTACCCTGGGTCTTAGCTATGACCCTGGCTACTTCAAAGTCTCTCGAAAGAATCCCGGGGATCTTCTCTAGTTCAACTTCGCCTATAAACTCGCTAATGGACCCTTTAAACGTCAACCCCCGGCACCCGAAGTTTAATTGTGGCTCCTACGTAGACTTAAATATATAGGTGGCCATAGGGGCTATAAAAGCTGAAACCGGGGAGGCTGCTGGTATGAAGAATTCTAGGTTAAGGCTTAAAGACCCCAAGTCTAACGTTAGGAGGCTAGTTGCGCTGACCCTAGCGGTATGGCTTCTCTTCATCTTCTACTCTATAGCTGGAGAGATGCTGGTGTCGACTTCACGCATTTCAGACAATATTATAGAGGTGGTGGACCCGGAAAGCCTTAAAGGCTCCATCCCGGGGAAAGGAGTGTCAGTCCTCTATTTCAAACAGGAATTGTGCCCCGGGTGCGCTAAAATGGAGCCTTCCCTACTTAAATATGCTAGTGAGAGGCGTGATATACTGTTTATAGTGGCCCACCTGGATAAAATGCTGTCCAGAGATGCTAGGAAGACCCTGGAAGTTCTGGGAGAATTCCGCGTCACAGGAACCCCCACGTTAATAGTCTACGTTGATGGGGTTGAAAGAGGCAGGCACACCTCCACCTTCGGCCTGGGAGACCAGTATAGTCCCCTTAAAGAGTTTATAGAGGGAAGTGTGATGGGGGAGGCTTTCGACGTCAGTACAGGTATGTCAACTGGGTTAGCGCTACCAGAGCCTATGGTGAGGGCTTTCAACTTAAACTATATTATAGCTTCAACTAGCGGGGCCTTCATTCTAGGTCTTATAGCTGCTTTTTCCCCATGCAGCATCCCTATGATAGCAGCATACTCTCTAGCTTCTAGGGGTGGCGGGCTGTCTCCGGGTATGGTGGCTAGGAAGAGCTTGACTATAGCGTTAGTAGCTATTCTAGGAGGCTCTACCATGACGTTGCTTTACGTTGCCAGCATGGTGCTGCCTATGCCGGTTAACGTTTATAAATTAATGTTGTCTGCTGTTGCCAGTATGCTGGTAGCTTGGGGTGTTTTGACTATTGTTAGTATGAGTAGCGTTCTCATAGCGATACCTGGAGCTTCTAAGGTTATACCCTTGCTTGGCATACAGTGCTCCCTACCTTTCATTCTAGTGTTGGTGGCCTTGTTCGAGTCAGCCCCCCACATTGTTCTGGCTAACTCTATAGTGTTCTCTCTAGGTTACATAACGCCCTACATAGCTTTCTCCACTACAGCAGAACTCGCGGATAGAATAGAGGCTATTATGAAAAGCAGGGCTATGATAGTAGCCCAGGGTATGATATTAGTGGGGGCGGGCCTCTACATACTATACTATGTTAAAAGCATATTCTAATAAAAGCCCAGGGCTTTCAACAAATCGTTGAAAGTAGCTAAAGCCAACGCTAAAGTACTAACATGCATTATAGTACAATAAACGCATATAGCCCTGGCAACTCTAAGCTCGAGGTAAACCAGGTAGGGCACGAGAAGCAGCCCACCCCAAGCAGCTATAGCGAGAGCCCTAAAGAAAAGATCGAAACCCGAGAAAACAGCTGCAAACCCCAGGACAAGCTTCAAAACATAGTACCAGGGGGCTAGAAAGCTGAGGTGAAAGCCTAGAACCCAAGCTTGAGGCAAGCTATAGACAGCAAGACAATCAACCTTACTTCCAGGCCTACACACGGGATTTTCACCTCCCCTAACAAAACTATAATAACCCCAGAGAGAGCCGCCAAAGCCTGCTAGTGAAGCCAAAATTATGATGGAACCCTTTAAATCCACTATTGTCACCCAATTTCCTAAAGGGAACTAAAACAAGTTAACCCTTAAATATTAAATTTATATATTTATAACACTGGAATAGTTGTACCCCTGAAATCGCTGTTCCAACCTAGCACCGAATTATCCCATAGCGTTCGAGGCTTTCCCCATCTCCCATAATAGTTTTAAGCTGTTAACAAGGCTGGTCTTATGCTTATTCAAACCTAACCCTACATATAGAGTTAGCGGTCGCCGGAACCTAGTGCCAAATGACATCAGGCCCGGCTTCCCCCTTCGGCCTGTTGGGGGCTCCATTGGCGGGCATTACTGGGGCCTCCCTGCGCCCGCCTCTGATAACCAGTCATAGGGGTGGGCTAGTATAGCGA
>JARJMZ020000001.1 GCA_029335875.2 Thermoprotei archaeon
TGGTTTAGGGTTTAAGTTTGGAGGTTTATGTTGGGACTTCTGGGTGGCTTTATGATTGGAATTTGGGCGGCTCTTTTGACTGGTATCTTAAATACTCTGGTCTTAATGCTGTGGAGCTTAACGCTTCATTCTACAGGTTCCCCTTTAAAGCTCAAGTTTTAGGGTGGGCTAGGAGGAGTTTTGGTAGGTTGAGGTGGTCTGTTAAAGTCCATAGGAGTATAACCCATTACCGTAGGCTTAGCGAAGGCTCCCTGGAGGTTTTCTCGAGGTTTAGGGAGCTTTTCACCCCCCTAGAGGGGGTTATAGATTTCTACATGTTCCAGCTCCCGCCAAACTTCTCGAAAACACGGAGCAACATTGGGAGGCTGGAGAGGTTCTCTGAGGCCGTAGAGTTGGGGGCTAGGCTTGCGGTAGAGTTTAGGCATGAAAGCTGGTTTAACAATGAGACAGTAGACCTTTGCAGGAGCCTGGGGGCTACAATAGTCTCAATAGACTCCCCAATAGCAACATGGATAACCTCAAGCAACAACATAGTATACTTGAGAATGCATGGAAGAAGCGAGTGGTACGCTCATGACTATACCAGGGAGGAGCTCGACGAAATAGCAGAATATTTAGTGAAGATCAACCCCGCAAAGGCATACGTGTTCTTCAACAACAACCACTGGATGCTAGAAAACGCCAGAACAATGCTAAAAATACTCACAGGAAAAAGTTAGAGTGGGGTAAACCGCCGCCCTATCTTCTCCTAACGAGAGTGTAGGCGGCGAGAGCTATAGCGGAAAGCCCAGTCACTATACCTACAGCCCCGAGAATCTCAGCCCTCGAAGCCTTAGAGCTTAACTGCTCAGATTCCCTCGAAATCCTCTCTTCAAGATCCACCTTAACCTTCTCTAGAGTGTCCGAGACTGTTTTAAGGTCCGACTCTAAGCCTTTAAGGTTGTCTTTTAACGTCTCCACCCCCGACTCTAATAGTTTAGTCCTCTCGCTCACCCCTCTTATGTTCGCCTCCGTCGTCTCTAGTTTTGCTGTGAGCATCTTGCTTGTCTCATTTATCCTGGTTGTTAGGCTTTTCTCAACGCTACCTAGCTTTTCTCCAAGCAAAGCTAAGCTAGAGCTTAAGTTAGCTCTCAGCCTTTCAATTAACGTTCTAGTCTCAGCTAGGCTTATGTTGAGGTTCTCTTCAAGCCTTTTCAGCTCCAAATCCACGTTAGCCTTCAAGCTTAACAATTGCTCCGAAACTCTTACCACATCCCTCTTTGTAGAGTTTATGTCAGCCTCAAGCTTTGACATTTCCGTCGAAACCACCCTTATATCGGCCTTTACAGTCTCCAGGGCCCCCTCTAAAGCTCCAACTTTACCGTTAAGATCTGAGAGGTTCCTGGCTATAGAGTTAACCTTAGACTCCAACTCTTTAACCTCAACATTCAACACTCTAATGTCGGACTCCGCGCGGGAAACCCTACTTTCAAGGTTTGAAACGACCGTAACAAGGTTGCCCACATCAGTTTTCAGCCTGTCAACGTCATACTTTAAAGCTTCTAGGGAACGCTCCAAAACGGAAATTCTATCTTCAATTATTGAAACCTTAGACTCTAACGTTGAAACCCTATCTTCTAAAATCCTAATCTTATCTTCCAAAGCCGAAACCTTAGACTCTAAAACCTCAACTTTACTTATAGACTTTAAAATAGCTTCTCTAGAAGCTGCAAGCTCAGATATTCTGGGGGCCTCTAATATGACGTCTATTTTTACGGGTATGGCATAGCCTAGAAACCAATATATGATGTCTAGCTCGAACATAATAATGTAAAGGCCCGAACTAGATAGAAGATAGCCTGAAGACGGCAGCTCTATGAGAGCCCCTGCGGGGGATAAGATTCGAGACAAGATTTTAGCCCCAGCAGGAGTTAAAGATTGGATACTAATCATAACAGGCTCCATCACCGGGCTTTCAACATAGACTCCGACAGCGCTCCAGTCTAGTAGTGCTATGTCAAGGCCTGAAGATTTCCCAACTACAGTTACTGCTTGACCCCTAAGTACCCCGCTATGCTCTGATAGTTTGCTCGGAACCAGGATGGAGATGGGGGCCCTATAGTAGCGTTCCCCATCGTAAACCAGCACGTACCCAGCGTAAGTTCCGGGCTTCAAATCTTTAACGTCAACGGTTAAAGTCACAGTTTTAGACTTCCCTGGAGGAATGGATGTCGTAGTCTCGTTAAACCTAATAACATTCCATGGCGTCTCTTCTTCTGTGAAAACCTCCATTAACGACGCGGTGAAAGTCACCTGGACACTTACAGCTCCTAAGTTAACTACTTTAACCTGGAAGCTCTCAGAATCCCCATAGCTTATCTTAGAGGCTGAAACGTTACCTTCAACCTCAACTAGTACCCTAGAGGCTACCGCGTCATAAACATTGATTTGTCCTGAACCCTGATCCATAGGCGTAGGAATCCAACCCCAGAACCCTATGGGTCTAGAGGTTTGAGATAGAAGTTTCACCAGAAAATCTGGAGATGTCGGGGCGCCACGATTCCTATTGTATTCTATAATCAAAGCTAAAGCCCCTGAAACGTGGGGGGCAGCCATGCTAGTCCCACTAGCGTACAATGCAGGCTCAGGCAAATTATACTTCCAGGCTAAAGCTGTAGGTATCGTGGAATATATGTAGACCCCCGGCGCTACAAACGTTGGAGCCACCCTACCCCAAGGTAAAGGCCCCCTAGAACTAAACCATGCAACCTCGTCATCATCACGAAAGTCTCCAAGCCACCAGTAAGTGTTCGAAGCCCCCACACATATAACGCCGCTAGCCAGACATAGGTAGTTAATAGTGTAAAAACCCCCTTCGTTCCCCGCAGCTACAACAACAAGTTTACCTAAAGCTGCAGCTCTGCTTAGAGCTTCTACAAGGGGGAACTTTGAATATGATGCTAGCCAAGGAGGCAACACTCTACCTAAGCTTAAGCTAAGTATGTCAGATTCATCCCCAGTGTTAGGTCTCCCGTCAGGACCTAGAAGTGCCGCTTCAACACCAGCCACTATATCCCCCGTTAGAGCGCCGCGACAGCCTAGATCTTCGCTAAACACAATTATATCATATATATCGGCCCCCGGGGCTACTCCAGGCGCC
Source organism: Thermoprotei archaeon (assembly GCA_029335875.2). Taxonomy (GTDB): domain Archaea; phylum Thermoproteota; class Thermoprotei_A; order Sulfolobales; family Acidilobaceae; genus DSZV01. Next base: position 3,140 of record JARJMZ020000001.1, read on the forward strand.
CTAGGGCTCTGGCTTGCTACTATGCCTGCCACGTGTGTTCCATGGAGCCCGCCCTCGTGATCCTCTTTTCTCTTGCCACAATAGTCAACTATGCCCTTCCTTGTAGCGTCATATTCCCATTTTACTACGCTCACCCCACCCCTTTGGAGCCATGGGTGCCCGTTCTCGACCCCTGTATCTAATACTGCTACTTTAACGTCTCGCCCTGTAACTCCTAGATTGTGTAGTCTATCGGCTCCAATGCTTCTAATGTCGGCTGCAGGCTCCACGTCGCTAGATGGGGGTTCAAAGTTTAATGGGAGGATTTGCCTCTCAAGGAGCATATCCTCGATAACAGTGTAACCCGTCTGTCTAAGCTTTTGAACCACTCCGAGGTCAGCTTTAAACGTTATAGCGTTAACGATCCAGTGCCTATGAATAACCTCAGCCCCCAAGCTCTTGAGAAGCCTCGCAACGGGCTCCTGTGTTCTAGCTGAAGCCTCCATCATGGCCTGGACGTCTAACATGTTATAGCCTTGAGGCTCGTCAAGAAGCAGTATCCACCGGAACTTAACAGGGGAACCCCAACTACTAGGATATTCTAGGCTTAGGGAGGGGTATATTGGAGACGTGACAATAACGAGGACGACTAGCAAGGCTAGAACCTTTGAGGGTTGCCTCATGCAAGCTCACCCTTCAAGAGCCGAACTTTCAAGTTTCAATGAGGGGGCTAATAAATTTTTATTGAAATGTTGAAAGTTAGAGGGGAAAATTTAAATATTCCCTCTTGTTACTTTGTTTAGGCGAGGTGACTCCTGTGGGTGCTAGAGAGATACTGCCTCGTATTGTTGAGAGGGCTCCTAGTAGTTTCGCAATATTGATGGCGGTTGTGGGGTGGAGTGTTGGGGCTGGAAACTATTGGAGGTTTAGTTGGAGGGCTGCAAACTATGGTGGTGGGAGTTTCCTCCTAGCGTATCTGGTTTGGCTTATTTTCACTGCTTTCGTCTTAGCTGTTGCCGAGTATGCTATAGGTAGGATTGGTAGGGGCGGGCCTATCTTCGGCCCATATAATTTCGCTCAGAAATATAAGAGGTTCGCGTCGTTCCTCGGCCTTTGGATGGCTTGGTGCAGTTTCATGATACTAGCCTATTACTGGGTTGTTACCGGGTGGATATTCACTTACATGATATTCGCCCTTACCGGAACATTCACGAGGCCCGACTTTGACGCTGCCGCTACATGGAATTCCATATATCAGACTTGGATATCTGTAGCTATAGGAGTTCTAATGATGGTTGGAAGCATCATAGTGACAGCTTTAGGTATTAGAGGTATAACTATGGTTGCTAGAGTAATGTTCCCAATACTATTCATACTGACAGCAGGGCTCGCAATATTCAGCCTAACCCTACCCGGAGCCTCTAAGGGCCTAGAGTTCTACATGGTCCCCAAGCTAGAGACCCTAATAGACCCCGCGACCTGGATGCAGTCCCTCTCCCAGGTAATATGGAGTATTGGGATAGCGTGGGGCTTCTTCATAGCAGCCGGGGCTTGGACCAGGAAGAGGGATGATGTGACATTACTATCTTTCGGTAACACTGTTAACGATACCGCTGTCGCCTGGATGGCTGGGCTGGCAATAATACCTTTAATATTCGCTGTCTCAGCAACACCTATGGAGGATATTAAGCAGGCTGGCACAGGGCTAGCTTTCGTAGCTCTTCCAAGGCTATTCCATGAGATGGGTGGTTTAACCGGCTATCTTTATGGTCTAATATTCTTCGTAGCATTCTGGTTTGCGGCTTTCACAAGCCTATATACTATACATGAAGTTACCCTTAGACCCCTCAAAGACCTTGGGATGCCCCCGTGGCAGGCTGCTGTTTTAACCGGGGTCATAGCAATACTAATAGGTATACCTACAGCGCTCTCCGGAACGTGGCTAGACTATTATGACACTGTATGGGGTGTCATAGGCTTAGCTCTAGGTCTTGCAGGCATAGCTTTAATAGTAGGGTTCTTAACGAATACTGAAACTGTTAGGAGGGAGCTTATGGCCGTAGAGCCTAAACCCCTCATACCCCTAGGCTCCTGGTGGAACTTCCTGGTTAAGATAAACGTTGTGATACCAATAATATTCTTCATCTGGTGGATAGCTTATTGGGAGTGGATGAGAGGCTGGGATGCGGGCTTACACACTTACTACACGTTCCCAGGAGTACTAATATTAATAGTAGGCGGCATAATACTATACTATGTTGCGGGCAAAGTCTTAGAGAGGGCTGGGGGTGGTAAGTGATGCTCTGGCTACCCTTCCTCATATTAACCATAATCATAGTGCTGCTAGCTCTATACACATGGTACTACTCGTACCAGAGGGAGAAAAAGATTAGAGAGATGGGTGAATAGCTTATGGCGTTCCCCTTCGAGTGGTGGCTTGTAACAATAGTAACACTAGTGGGGACAATACTCTGGGCCGGAGCAATGTACTACTACTCTGGAGTATATAGGGAGAAGGAAGAGGTTAAGCCCAAGAGTTGAGGATGCTCTAAACGTCCTCCCCTTTTTATTTTGGTTTTAGCTCTCTAACAGCTTCCTGGCTAAGCTTAGGCTTAGACCCTTCAATAAAGTCTCTTACAAGCTCCCCCGTAGCTGGGGCTAGCGTGAGGCCCAGCCTGCAGTGTCCCGAGGCTACTAGTATCCTCCCGCTCCCGGGTATGAATCCTATTATGGGTGTCATTGTGGGGGTGCAAGGCCTAAACCCTGTTGATAGTTCAAAGCCCTCTACCCTAACCCCCTCCAGCCCTCTCAAGTGCCTCCTAACATTTTCTATGAGCCACTCTACCCTACCCCTAGTCCAGCTCTCGTTAAACCCTAGGAGCTCGAAGAACCCGGTTACCCTTAATGTGCCCGTTGAGGGGTGCTGCTGCACCGCTATCCCATAATCCTCCAATAACCCGGGCCCCTTAACAATAGTCTCCTTAAGCGGGAACTTCGCAACGAGCCCTCGTGCAGGCTCTACCTCAGGGTCATAGCCTAGGGGCTTCGTAAGCTCTCCAACCCAGGAGCCGCACGCTATCACAGCATAGCCAGCTTCAAGGGTCCCCGTCTTGGCTAGGCTTAGCCTGACGCGCCCATCCTCGCTAACCCTTAACACTCTATCATCAACAAATTTAACCCCATAGTTTTCAAGTAGCCCCTTCATGGAATTATATAGTTTTTCGGGGTCTAAGGCGAACTCCTCCTCAACAAGGAGGCCGGCCCCGAAACCCCTATAGCCCAGCTCTTCAAGCTCCTCCCCCCCCAATAAGCCTACCCTTAACCTTCATAGAGAAAGCCTCAGCATCCTCCCTCTTAAGGAATAAAGCTAAAACCCCCCTCACAACGTCAACATCCAAGCTCTCTCTCGAGAAAAGCTCCATGTAGAGCTCCAGGCTCCTATAGCCCAGCTCCCTAACAGCTCTCAGCCCTGTCAAGCCGACACTCCTGTAAGCCCTTAGAAGCCATGACAGCCCGGGACCTGGAAACGAGACCCTAACAGGGCCCCAGCCTAGGAGAGCTTTAAGGACATCCAACAACGTAAACTTAGAGATTAAAGCGAAAGAAGGCACCACAAAGCCGGCGTTAAACCTTGAAGCCTTAACAAGGCCGGCGTCGACGAGAGAAACGCTAAAACCGCGCCTCACAAGATAATAAGCGGAGAACAAGCCGATAACACCGCCCCCGACAACCGTCACGTCCACAACGCGACCCCTCCATTTAAACTAGGGAAACCAGCATTTATTTAAAAACTAGGTTAGGGCTTCCCCCGCAGCCCGCCTTAGTATTATGTGGCCGCGTTTAAGGATGTTCTATTTTAATACATTCCCGCCATTAGAGGCCCCCACGTCTTCCCAATATTGGGAGCTCTCTATTAGCCCTCTTTCCTCCGAAGACCCCAGCCTTTGACATTGGTTTAGTGCTACCGTTCTGCTGCAACGTTGGCCTCCGCGATAGAGCCTCCTCCCTCGCGGAAAGGTGTTAGCCGATGAAGCCCTAGAGCGGCGACAGGGCTCGGGAGGCTGAGGCCTAAAACCGTGGGGTAAAAGCTATTAAAAATATCCATGTGTTAGGTTCCAGAGACCACCATCGGAGGCCGGAAGTGTGAGGGCGGGGCTTCCGAGGGGCGCTAGTTTTAATAACCTTAATATGCTCTGAATAATTAGGGGCGCTGGTTGCAGTCGAACCTAAAGGAGGCTGTCAGGAAGGTCTTCCTAGAGCTTCTAGAGGATAGGGAGTTTCGCTATGCAGTAGCTGGGGCCACAGGACTACTCGAGATCCTAGGGAGGCTGGATAAACACGAAGAGATGATGGTGAAACTCATAGGGGAGATAGCTAAGCTAAGAGAAGACATGAACAAACTCCGCGAAGACACAACCATGTGGCTTAAAAGACACGACGAGGAAATAGCTAGACTTAGAGAAGATATGAACAAACTTAGAGAGGATATGAACCTAGGCTTTAAGAGGCATGATGAGGAGCTTGTGAAGCTCCGCGAGGATATGATGAGGGGCTTCGCCAGGCATGATGAGGAGTTTATCAAGCTTAGGGAAGACACGAACTCTATGTTTAGAAAGTTTAGTGAGGAGCTGATAAACCTGAGGAGAGATATGAATAGGGGGTTTGCAGCTCTCGAGAGGAAGATTAACGCTTTAGGCGTGAGGTGGGGGGTCATGAGCGAGGAAGCCTTCAGAGCCGGGATGAGGGGGATTGTCGAGGAGGAGCTGGGGCTAAAGGTTGAGAGGTGGATTGCGAGGGATGATGAGGGCGTAGTCTACGGTTATCCCAGCATCGTGGAGATAGACATTATTGTGAGAGACGGTAAGGTTATATTAGTGGAGATCAAGTCTAGCGTGGACCGCGAAGACGTAGCGGCATTTAAGAGGAAAGCAGAGTTCTACGAGCGTAAGACGGGCGTAAAGCCGGCCAAGCTAATGATCATCACGCCGTATGTCCACGAGGAAGCTAAGGAAGCGGCGGCACACCATGACATTGAAATATACAGTGTTTAAAGTGTGACATATAGAAGCTCTAAACCCTCGACCCCCTGGAGTGGCCTAGCAGAGTAGTTAGTGGAGCCATGGCTTCCCAGGCTCCCTATTATCACTTTAACCCCCTCGGGGTTGACGTTGGGGCTTTCTAACTGTCTTAAGCTCAACTATTGTTGATGCCCTGGCGGTTTAGCTGGCTTTCCCTAGCTCTGTGATGTTGTGTGACAGTGCTAGCTAGGAGACTCTAGGTTGCTTTGCGTTTCCCCTCGGGGTGTTTTAGTTGGTTATGTTCGAGTTTAGCACGTTTTTGGGGTCGAGGGCTTCTTTTATCTTGTTTAATATTATTGTTGAGGGTCCCGGGTCTATTTTTAGCCATTTCTTTTTGAGCATTCCCACTCCATGGTGGTGGCTTGGTGTTGCCCCGGTTTCCGCTGCTGTTCTCATGAACGTTTCCACTATGTCCCAGTAGAGTTTCGGGTCTTTCCTGTATAGTATCGTGTAGTATAGTGCTGCCCCGGTAGTGTAGAAGTGGGATGCGTGTGTCATTACTATGGGCTTTTCCTGGAGCTCTTCGAGGGCTTTCTTCACGCTCTCATATACTCTTGGTAGCTTCGACCATGTTGCCGCCACGTCTAGGGTTTCAAACCATAAGCCCATTGAGTCTACTAGTTTAATGTCCTCTTCATAGTTGAACCTTGAGGAGAGCCACTTCTTGTAAGGCTCTTCCCCAATATATTCGCCGCCGGCAGCCTCCACGATCTCCCTCGCCTTATCCCACATGGCTTCCAGCACTTCCCAGTAGCTTGCCTCATAGGCTAGTAGGAGCACCGGCCTCCCCCTCCCGAACCTCAGCATGGACTCTACATCGTCTGAGAGCCTTGCTAGGGCGGGCGTTAAGCCCCTAGCCATGATCTCTCTAACTGCCGATAGCCCCTTATTGAAACTTGGAACTTCAAACGAAGCCTCAACCTTATACCTAGGTACTGGTAGGACCCTGAGGGTAGCTTTAGTCACAATGCCGTAAGCCCCTTCAGACCCTATAAACAAGTGTTTCAGATCGGGGCCCATAGAGGACCTTGGAGTGTTTATGCTCCTAGCCCACACTATGTCCCCTGAGGGGAGGACGACTTCCATGTTAACAACTATATCCTCTATGCTCCCATAGCCCGTGCTGTACTGGCCAGAGCACATGGTAGCTATGCAGCCCCCAACAGAAGCTATGTGGAAAGATTGGGGCACATGCCTAATAGTGTAGCCCCGAGAGTTAAGCCATTCCTCGAGCTCTGAGAGGAGTATGCCAGCCTCGACGGTTACAGTTAGATCCTCAACGTTAAACTCCAGAACCCCCCTCATCCTAGAGAGGGTTAGCAGAACGCATTCACCCCTGGGGGCTGAAGCTCCAGTCACGCTCGAGCCGCCACCATGCGCTATTAGGCAAACGCCGTGCTCCCCGGCTTTCCTAACAACATATGAAACCTCCTCAACACTCCTCGGAGCTAATACTGTGGGGGGCTTAAACCCCCAGGATCCGAGCTTCTCGAGGAGCATAGCCAGAGGCCACCAGTCTCTAGAGTACCTCCCAACATCGGCTAGCATAATGTCACTGCCGAGAGAGCCTGTAACATCTCTCAGGAAACTCTCGAGCCCCAACCCAGAGCCCTCCTCCACACGTCAACGTTAACCTTCAAGCTTAAAGCTCCCGGCTCCACAGTGAGGTCCACATCGCCCAAGCCCGCGAGATCCCTTGTTTTAAGAGCCCCCTCATAGACGGCTAAGAGCAGGGCCACCCCCCTCCCAGTCCCGTCAACACCCCTAACCCTCTCAACCCTACGGTTACACGCTGAAGCTAGGAGTTTCAGGTATGCTGTGCTGTTGCTCAAGCCCCCGTCAGCCCTTATGAGCTCCCTCCTCCCCGCGGTTTTCTCGACGCGGTCTGCGAGGCTCGCCACTATTAAGACGACGCCTTCAAGGGCCCCCCTAGCAAAATCACTCTTAGAGGTGCTATGGGAGAGCCCGTATACGAGGCCTGTAGCCTCCCCTCTCACCACAGGATAGCTTATGGGTGAGAGTGAGGGTATGAAGACCACGCCATGCCTAGCCTCATAAGCTAGCCTATCTAAATCCCCGACACTATCAAGGAACCCCGCTCTAACAAGCCACTCTACAATAGAGCCTCCGGAGGAGGCGAAGCCCTCGACAGCGTAGAGCGCCTCCCCCCTAACCCTGTAGACTACTAGAGGTATGAGGGGCTTCCCAGGCATTATTAACTCCCCGGTTACAGCGTCAACGAAGACCCCAGTGCTCCCGGTAACTTTGAGGCATTGTGGGCTTAGGCATGAAGACCCGACTATTGAAGCCTGCTGGTCCGCTATGAGAACCCCCACGTCCACGCCGTCCGTAGAGCCTATGTGGCTAACATTATCTACAACTTCGGGGTCGACGGCTTTCGGGATCCCCAGGATGTCGTAGACGGGCCACAGCCTCTTGAAATTCCCGGGGTGTAGGAGGCCTGTGAGGGCCTCGTTCGAGGCATCGTTAATGTACCTTGAAGAAACTAGATAAGCTATGTAAGAGCTTAGAGTTCCCACGTAGGCCTCGCCCCTTTCAACCCTCGCCTTAATCCCCGGCGTTGACTCTAGGAGCCACTTTATCTTCACGGCCGGGCTATCAGCTCTAAGTATTCTACCCAGGGGAGGAACTAGTCCGAGGACCTTGTATATGGGCTTTGAGACTACAGCCCTACTCCTCCAGTCCATCCATGTTATGACATTAGTTAGGGGGGTCCCATCACGGTGCCAGGCTAGTATAGAAGCTCTATAAGTGGCTATCCCCCCAAGCTTGACCCCACGCTCCCTAAGCCATTTGAGCGTGTGGATCACCGCACCCCTAATCTCTAAAGCGTCATGCTCCGCCACCCCCTCCTTCGAGGACACTATCGGGACCTGTATCTTAACATAGTCTACTTTCCGGAAGCTTTCATTGTAGACGCTAACCTTAACCCCCGTGCCTCCCACGTCGATGACACCGTATTTCAAAAACCCCTCACCCTCAAATCCCCCGGGCCCCCGGGAACCTTGATTACAGCATAGTCGCCCTCAATCCTATAGCTTTCACCGTTAACCTTAACCTCCCCACCCCCCACCTTGGCAACTAGCAGTTCTCTGAGGCAGGGTGTTAGCGTTTCCGGGAACGCTTGAACACCCCCCTCAACTATAACCCTCCTATAGGCGTGCTCCCCGCAGCTCAAGTTTACTGCTAGGAGCCTGCCCGCCTCCACTAGAGCTTTAGGGTTGTAGACTTCCAGGGTGGAGTGCCCTACTGGGGGAAGTTCTGGGAACGGGTTCCAAGGTTTAAACACCGCTATTATTAAAGTGTCAGCCTCCAGAGAGGCTCTATCAAGCTTTATCTCGGAGAGCCTCATAGGCCCCTTCAACCTTCTAACCCTACCTTTAACGACCTCCAAACCCCTCGGGGGCTGGGTGGGGGTTAAGCCGGGGTCTATAACGTATACTCTCCTCCCATATTCGGCGAGCTTCTCAGCCATTAGAATGCTATACCTGTTAGCCCCATAAACAGCTATAACCCTCCCCGGAGATAGGCCTGCAACCAGCAAGTCTAGGGCTGCATGGAATGGGTATACGCCGGCGGGCCTATCACCGAAAATGCCCAGCTCCGTCGGGTTTGCCACCCTAAACCCTGTAGCCGAAGCCCCCCCAACTACCCTCTCCACACCTCTACTCGACACTATGACCGTTAAACCCCCCAGTTTAACGGCTGTAGATTGGAGTCTCACGTTAACCTCCGAACATAGTTTCCCGATGAGCTTTGAAACCTCAGGGTCTAAGATGGAGATGCCCCCAACCCTATCCCTCGTCTCGACTACTTTAACGTTAAACCCCCTATCTAAGAGCTCTCTAGCTAGAGAGAGGCCTGCAAGCCCAGCCCCTATAACGTGGAATACCCCCCTCAGCTCCCCCTGGCGCGTATACACAGCT
>JARJMZ020000009.1 GCA_029335875.2 Thermoprotei archaeon
TAACCTCGTCGAAAACTAGAAGAGACCCGTATCTGTCGACGAGCTCCCTAACACCCCTCAAATAACCCTCCACAGGGGCTATACAACCCCCAGCTCCCAGGACCGGCTCTATGAAAACAGCCGCCACAGGATACCTGCGTAAGGCTTCCTCAAGGGCTTCGAGGTCGTTAAACGGCACGGGTATAGTATATTTTACGAACTCCTCGGGGAGACCTGCAGACTCCGGCCCCACGAAGGGGGGCGTAACTCCCGTATGTAGAGAGTCGTAGCCCCCATGCCAGCCCCCCTCAACCTTTACAACATACTTCCTCCCACTATAAGCTCTTGCAAGCCTAGCAGCGTACATGTTAGCCTCAGTTCCGCTATTAGTAAACCTTAGAGATTCAAGTCCGGGCACAACTTTAGATAAAAACTCAGCATACTCTACAGGTGGAAGGCTCTCGAAACCTAAATGTGTGCCGTTAAGGGAAGCATCTCTCACGGCTTCAATAACAAACCTTGGAGCATGGCCTAGAACGTTAGCACCGTGACCCATCCAGAAGTCAACATAAACGTTACCATCAACATCCCACACATGAACACCCTCAGCCCTAGAAACATATATGGGGTAAGGCTTGAAAAACCTAATAGCGTAGGTAACACCGCCTGGAAGAACCTTACGAGCCCTCTCAAACAACCCCCTACTCTTAGGGGTCATAGAAACATACTTAGACTCAAACTCCCTATAGAGAAGCTCAACCCTCTCCTCATAACTCAACATCCCGCACACCCCTAAACCTACCATTTATTAACTGGCAGAACCTTATTAATGTGAATCCTAAAGTTATTTAAACTCTAGTTCTAACTTCAACAAGTGAAATAGAGGTGTTACAGTCTGGTATCTACTACCTTAATGAGAGTATGGTATGCTGCCGTCGTGGCTATTATTTTACAAAGTGTTTGGATAGGTGGGGGTTTTGGTAGCGGCAGGGAGATTGTTGAGTTTTTAGCTAAATATGGATCTTACGGCTGGATCGCGATTCTGATTTCGACGGTCGCCTGGATTGTAATTCTAGCTCTGTCCCTAGAGGTAGCTCGAATATTTAGAGCATATGATTACATGACGTGGTCTAAACAGTTTCTGTGGAAAGGGTGGTTCATTCTCGACATAGCCTATATAATAATGGCTTGGATAGTTATAGCTGTTGTTGGGGCTGCAGCCGGCTACATGCTATCTGACATTGTGGGAATACCGTTTGCACTATCAGCTGCCATAGTAATAATAGTGGTAGGGGTGCTACACTTCTACGGTAGGAGGGCGATGGAAGCTTTCTGGGTTATCGGGACCATAGGGCTCTATGCAAACTATGAAGTACATGGGTTCTGAGCTACGTAATTACTACGTAGCTCTTGGGATTCACAAGCCTTAAGCTCCTCTCGAGTTCATTGGAGCTGTCATAAGCCTCATCCCCTGTCAGGGTGAACCCACTCCACCCCCTCATCAAGTCTTTGAAGACTTTTGGGGATGGAGGAAGACCCTCCATCTGAAGATATAGGTTTATTGAAGCATTCAACTGCCTATCTATTACTAAACCACATTCGCATTCGTAGACCGCTCCTTTCGGGGCATTAACCCTCCCACATCTGGAGCAAGTCTTGCTCGTGTTTTTTGGATTTAAAAGCACAACCTTCGACTTGTAGCTCATTAATTTTATTACTGTTTTCCAATCGCTCTTAGCAACATTTCTATTCCTCCTCTTTGATCTACCGAACATGTTTTCCTTATTGAGATCCTCAAAGCCATGAATATAGCCTTTAAAACTCTTAGCCAAAGACGTTGTTAACTTATGGAGGAAATCCTTAGCCCTATTCCTTTCACGCCTCGAATATTTCTCGAGAACTTTCCTCAGCGAATGCTTCTTTGAAGCTTCACTCTGTAACCTCCCCCTCTTAAGCTCATAAACCCTGTGAATGTGGAAGAGCTTTGTTAAATCTATTCTTACCCATCCAATATCTGGGTTGAATCCATCAATACTTCTCTCATTACAATCCCACGCTATCCTACCTTTGATTTCAGTTTCATGTTGCTTAAATCTGAATGTTACCGTTAAAAACTCCTCGTTCAAAATCAATTCCCCCATATAGCCTTTAGCCCTTCTCAAGAACCAAGCTTTCGATATATCAAAATACAGGTATTCATGGGGTTTAACTGTGACCCTAATTTTTCCATCTCTGTAAACGTAGAGCGTCTCTTTTATCCTCACAAACTTCTTCTTAACGATTGGTTTGTTTCTCCCCGCACTTCCTTTGAGATATCTCCTCCTCCACGACTTTAGTATTTAATATGCTTCTTTTATCGCTGAGTCGACATAATGCTTCGCATAATCCCAGTTCTCCATTAACTCGTTCCTGAGTTTTCTCTTGAACACATTCTCTTTAGGAATTATAGGGATCAACCTCTTCCCCTCAACTTTCCAGGAAATATTGCTCCAGATTATATCGATAGCTTTTTGAAGCAATAGCCTGTAATCATTTAGGAATTCACGGACATCGTAATCGTGTTTTTATGTTATATGCTCTGACTTGATAGAGGATCTTTGACACCCTCAACCCCTCTTTACCCCATCTTTGTATGGTTCTTGTAGTAACTCCTAAGGGTTTCTTAGCTTCCTTAAGTGTGTGAGGGTTCTCCATTAAGTCTCTCCATTAATACTTGATAGAATTCACGTCTATTTAAATCTTTCTATCTTTGAACTGTCGATAGGGCTCCTGGCAATATATGTCTTCTGGATATTCTACACGCTCATGGAAACAGCTCTGGGCATGATTTACGCCCTAATTAGGAGGATTGATGCGCAACTTAAGTTGTATGGAAGAACCTTAGGAAGAACTGGTGAAGCTCTTCTCTCAGTAGTAATCCTCTTCATAGCTATCGTCACCGCGCAGGTGGGTCTTATAGCGTTAGTAGCTAAAGGCTATGGAACTATGGCCTGGGTATTCTTCATAGTATATGTCATACCTCTCATAACTATAGGCGTACTCAGATTACGAAAGCCGGAATGGAGAAGGGAGCTGTGGGCTAAGATGTAAATTTTATACCACCATTAAGAAAGTAACGTAAAATTTTAATATCCCCTCCTACTCCTTTTTCCCTAAGTGAATGTTAAGGGTGGGAGGCTTGAGCGAGATTCCTGTCAAGCTATCATATATACCTTTAGTAGTTTGGATCGTCGTGATAGTTTTACTCGCCGGTTTCGTCTTCACTACGGCTTTTATACAGCTTAATGTGAAGTTTAGCGATGAGGAACTTACAGAGAAGAAGCAGAATAAGATCTCTGAAGAAGTCTTCGGCAACCTACCGGCTTTTATCGTATTGGTAGTTTTAATACTTGGGCTGGCTTTAATAGGGTTCTATAAGTTTGTAGTTGGGAGATCTGAGGCTACAGTCAGCAGCGCGCCTGGAGAGTTAGTGTGAGGTGGTGGGTATGGTTTTAGAAACTTTAATAAACATCATGTACTACGTTAACGGCATTGTCTGGGGGCTCCCAGCTATAATAATTCTACTCGGTACAGGGCTTGCCCTAACAATACTACTAGGAGCTATGCAAATCAGATACTTCGGGACTGTAGTGAGAAACATGATGTGGAAAGGGAGGAGAGGGGGCGGTGAGGTACACCCATTCAAGATATGGGCAACTGTTATGGGGGCTACTGTAGGTGTAGGTAACGTTGCCGGCGTGAGCACTGCTGTCGCTTTAGGAGGGCCCGGCGCCCTCTTCTGGATGTTCCTCACAGGACTTTTCGGAATGGCCCTTAAAGCCACTGAGGTAACACTCAGCATGAAGTTCAGGAAGGTTAAGGCTGACGGTACTGTAGTTGAAGGCGGCACACCCTACTATATAAAGCAAGTCCCCATAGTAGGGGGTATTCTAGCAGTTTTATTCGCACTATTCGCCTTCATATCAGCCTTCGGCATAGGTAACATGGTTCAGGCTAATAACGTGGCTTACGGAGCAGCCTACCTTGCTGAAAGTTACGGCTTAGACGTTACTATAACTAAATGGTTAACAGGCATAATCCTCTTCATATTTGTAGCTCTAGTAATCCTGGGAGGTATTAGGAGGATAGCTGAAGCGGCAACATATCTAATTCCTTTCATGGTCGCATGGTACATACTAGCAGGCATAGGTCTATGGATAATGTTCGCCGGCAACTTCATAGACACCATAATACTCATAATTAAAGGAGCGTTCATGCCTATGGAGGTTGCGAAGACGACAGCATCAATGGCCGGCTCCCCGGAGGCTGTAGCCGGGGGGGTCCTAGGGTGGACTACTTATGAAGCTATAAGATATGGGGTTGCCAGGGGGCTGTTCTCTAACGAGGCCGGCCTCGGCAGCGCCCCTAACGCCTACGCCTATGGAGAGTCGGATCACCCCGGGAGGCAAGGGTTCTATAGTATGTTCGAAGTTTTCATGGACACCCTGGTCATATGCATGATAACAGGGATCTCAGTGGTGATAACTGGAGCGTACACTACAGGGCTCACGGGAGCCCCCCTAGCGTTCGAGGCCTTTTCTAGAGGGTATGGAGCTCTGGCGCCCCTATTAGTAGGGGTGGCTCTAATGCTGTTCGCATTTACAACTCTATTAACGTGGGCTTGGTATGGTGAGGTTAACTGGGTGTACTTCTGGAGTAAGATTCTGAAGCTGCCCGAGAAGCCTGTGAGGCTAGTGTGGAGGGTATTATGGGTGATCCCGATAATACCTGCAGCTGTCCTGGCTAAAGAATACTTCGAAATATTCTGGGCTTTCTCAGACACTATGAACGGGCTCATGGCTATACCGAACTTAATAGCAATAATCGTTCTAGCGCCCGTAGCCATAGCTCTACTAGGAAACTTCGCCGTTAGATATAAAGAGTTAACATATAAAGAGTCAGCTAAAGAGTAACGCGTAGAGCCTCAAGGGAAAACTATTATTTCTTTCTTCTTTTTATAATTTACAAGTCTTAACTTTGAGGTTAAATTCCTGGAGAGTCTTTGAAGCCTCTCTAACACACTCTTCCAGGCTACACATACACTTGAACAGGTGCGTCTCACTCCTCTTATCTGTGGAGCCGAAACCCTTCAGGGAATATTTGAAACATAGAGAGTTTCCAAGTTTCATGGATATGGGGGCTTCTAAGTCTTCTAGGGTTTCAGCATACACTAGGGCTTCAATTCTCGCCTGAGGCGAGCTCGTGACATAGTCTATGTGCCACTTTAAACTCTTAACCTTCCCAAGATGCCTAGACACTCTAGCTCTAAGCCCCCCGGGGCCCCTAGCGCTGCCCACATAAGCGTAGATGCCGCAAGGCAACTCTACGGGGCCCAGGAAGCCTATAGAAGTCTTTAAAGGTGTTTCAAGCCTTAGGAGTAGCACGTAGACCCCCTTCAAAGGAGGTATGGAGAGGTCAGTAGCCGGGTCGGGATTCTTCACAACGTCAGAGCTGAAACGCTTCTTCATCCCATTAAGATAAGACATCTTCGGATCCTAATTTAGCTTCTTCAGAGCATCCATATAAGGGGCTGCTCTCCCATAGTTGGGGCGTTTATAGGTTTTAACTGGGTTCTTGTTGCCTTGAGCCTCTTGGCTATCTTTTCTTGAACATCTGATATGATATGTCATAGTGTGCTGTTAGTGGTGTTGTTGTTTGGGCGAACACATAGCCTCCTCTAAACGCGTAGCTTATGACAGCCATTAGCCTGTCTGGGAGTCTTGGTAGGAACTCTTTCACCTCACCTGGTATGTCTAGTTTCTCCGCATGATGGGGTTCCGTTCTCAGGAATATTTTAGTGTTGGCCAGCTGGAGTATTATGTCGTGGAGGTCTTTGGGGCTGTGAGTACTGAATATTAAGCCTACCCCCCGAGCCCTCCCCAGCCTCGCTATTCTAGATATCATAGAGGCTACTTGCCTGCTAGCCTCTTGCTCCTCCCTAGCTCCCCTCTCTTGGGGGAAGAATTGGTGAGCCTCATCTATGACCACTAAGACACTTCTCCCTAATACCCTCCTAGACCACTGGCTATGTTTCCAGTCTATTAAAGCTTGGAGCATCCTGTAGGCGGCCATCCTCGGCCCCTCAAGACTCCCCAATCCTTTATCTATGGGCCACTTCAAATCTAAAACTACGGGGGCCCTGGTTTTCTCAGCTTCAACTATTATGTCTTCCCATCTAGGCTCCTCAAAGACATGGAGTTTACCGATTCCAGCAACCATGACATCAGCTATTTCAGAGTCTAAAAGGGATAGAAGCCTCCTGTAGAGGGATTTAACAGTCTCCTCGTGGGGCTCGGCGGTCTTAAGAGTTTCAAGGCATATAGTAATGGCGCTCTCCAATGACATATTTAAACCTTCTATAATAAACGTTCTGAGGGAGGCATCATTTGACCCCCCACTCGCTATTCTTGGAATAGCGATCTCCTTAACTATGGTGAATATATTCTCGTGCTTGTCATACTTGGAAACTCTATGAGTATGAGCTCTTAAAGCCCCCACTATGACGTGAAGGGGCGGGTAGAGGTTTGAATCCCTGAAGAAGCTCTTCCTAACCCTATCCAGGAGCTCCCTAGCGAACTCGGTAAGCCCCGGGGCTAGAGCTGAAACCTTATCACTACTCATTGTCATAGTGTTGATATTGTAGGGTATAAAGGTCAGGGGGCCCCATGGAGCGTCAATCTTGCACATAACTGTGAAGCCTTCACGCCGGAGACACTTGACTCCAATACCCCCGATTCTGGAGCCTAAGAGAGGCTCTATACTATCTCTATAATAGATTTTAGCGGCCTCCTCAGCTATCCTCAGGGAGTTAGCATTCCCGGTTCCAATCTTATCGATGATCTCGTTTATAACCCTAAAAGGTAGAGGAGTCACTACTATCAGACTCTCGGGGGGTTTCACGTTCCTATACGCGTTCTCAGCTATGGGGTCGCCGGGTCTAGACTCAGGGTTGAGCGGTAGCTGTATGAAGTCCTGGTTCATGTCTACAGCTATAACTATGGGGGCGTTCTGCTCCCATGTCGAGTATATGGATGCTATCATGTTTTTGAGTAGAGTAGTCTTACCGCTCCCCGTAGTCCCTATTATTAGAGTGTGGTTTAAAAGGATACTGTAGGGGAGCTTAACAGTTAAAGCGCCCTCCTTAACTAGGCCTGAGGGCGTTGCTAGAGAGCCTATAACAGGGCCAGGATCATCTTTAAGGTCAAGGAGCCTAGCTAGAACACCGGGCTTAGGGTCTATCACCGGGCTTTGAGGTTCAATACTTAGGGTAGCCGGCACGGGCTCCTCACTTTTTTCGGGGTCGAGCTCTAGGAGTGCCCTAGCTTTTATCCTCGTAGTTGTTAAGAGGCCCGCGGGCTCAGGCCTAGACTCGTACCCTGAAACCGGAGGTTCCAGACCTAGAACTGCTAGTTCATCCCTTCTCTCTATAGACATTATTCTAAGAAGTATGAGCTTCCCAGTCTTAGGTTCGACTACCGCAACATACTCCCCTACTCTGTGGATGGCCTTGCCACTACTAGAATAGTAGATTTCAGGTTCAACTTCGAACTCTATGACGCCACGCTCGTCAACTTTAACACTAGAATACCTTGAAACTCTCCCTATAACATCCCCATATTTTAAAGCTTTAGAGTAAGCACCTTCAAGGAGCCTAGCAACCCTCTCACTAACTCCAGCAGCTTCCTCCCTAACTCTAGTTTCTAACTCTCCCAACCCCACGCAGCCTCCTTCAAACTCCAATAGCTTAGGGGCGCCTTCAAACTCGCAATTTTCCTGGCCAACTCTCCCTTGAAAGCCTGGGTTATCCTTGACGACCTAACATCGCTCATCTTTATAGAAAGGGGTTCAAGACTTCCGGAGGCCACACTATCCATAGCTGTGACTTGTATAGGGTCCAGGCCTTTAGACTCTAGGATTTTAAGAGATTTGAGCGTATACTCTACTCTATATACTCTTGAAAAGCTAATGTTGAATTGATACTTCCCCGGGGGTATCACTATGTACTCTATAATCTTATCGTCAGCCTCAACCCCTCGAGGCGCTTTAACCAGGATTTTAGGGGTAACATAGATTCTCCCGGGAATCTTATCTTCGATGTTTGCAAACATTTTCAGAACAACACTTTTATCCCCTTCCAACGCATTGTTCCCAGTTAGATAAGAGAACCCTCTAGTTTTAGATAGTATAGTGCTTTTCTCAACCCTCTTAACAACCCCAATAACAGGGACCCCCCGGGACTCCAAAGCTTTTATAGCCTCAACCCTCTCATTTAAAAGTTTAGCCCAGACAGCTGAAACGTTTTCAGAAACACCCTTCAACACGAGGGCCTTAACAACAGTATATAGGGGGCCGTCGACCATGACAACAGGGTCCTCAAGATCTTCGACAACATCTAGCGAACACCTTAAAGCCCAGTTCTCCATACTAACCCTCATCTCGTCAGCAGCCTCCCCAACACTATAGTTGATATCAAAAGGTATTCCCGCGGAGTTCACAGTGGAAACCAGAGGATCCCCCAACTCAATAGACCCCTCAAAGTTTGGGAGCAAATAGAATATGGGATGAACATCTTTAAAAACAGGCTCCCCCCAAGAGGGCCACGTGAAACCCGGAAAACCCCGAGAACTTGAAACACTAACCCCTCCAATAATAATATCAGCAGCGCTAGTCTCAAGAACCCTAGAGCTAGAATCTAAACCTAAAGGTGTGAACTTGAAACCTTTACCGGGAAAGGGCCTCCTAGCCCTTAAAGGCCTCGAAGAATACTCGTAAACCCTAGCAACAAAATCCCCAGAATCTTCAACAGGCTCCCTAAGCCAAAGAGCGTCTTCAAGCCTCAAAACACTCCTAACAATAAAACCTCTAACACTAACATTACGTAGAGCCATAGCAAGCCTAGATAGAGCTGCCAGCGCCCCGCCTCCAACAACAAAGTCCATTATAAGCTCAACTCACACTCAACATAACCATGATATATGTGACACATTAAACTTATAAACTTAACTTTCAATAAGTGGCAATGAAAACCCTCAGAGAACAGTGCACAACATTAAAAAGTCTGAGAACAAAAACTCCAACGCTAGACTAGAAACTACTAGGAGAAGAAGTTTACTTTAGAAAGCTTTAGAGGGAAAAATTTGATTGAGGCTAAACTCCAATAAAAAGTTTGAGGTGTGAAGGGTGTTCGGCCGTGTGTTGTCTTTTTTAGAGTTCCATGGATTCTTTGAATACTTTTTCTAGTAGGCTTTTTGTTGCGGGTATTGGTGAGTGTATTAGGAGCCTTTGTTGTTTGAGGGATCCCTCTACTAGGGCTGGTATATCGCTCTCCCTGTATCCCACGTCTTTTAATCCTCTGGGCACTGTTTTGAGGTCTTCTATTAGGCTTGCAAAAGCTTCATAGGCTGCTTCCCCTATTTTCTTTGGGTGGCTTGATTCGGGCTGTACTCCTAGAAGTTCAGCTATTTTAGCCACTCTTTCTGGAACTGCTGGCGCTATGGTTTTGAATGCTGCTGGTGCTGTTAGAACTACTGATATTCCATGTGGTACTAGCGGGTGTTCAACTTTATAGTCTGGGGGCACGTATTCTCTGACCATTCCAGCTATTGGGTATGCGTTTGCATGTGGTATGTGCACTCCCGCATGCCCGAAGCTTGCGCTAGCCAGTTCACAGGCTAGCATCATGTAGTATCTTGCTTCCACATCGTGCCCGTTATAGTAGGCTCTTCTCAGATATTTGCTTACAAGCTCTACGGCTTTCTCGCTGAAAACGTCTGTTATCGGGTTAGCCCCCTGATATACTGGTCTCTCGGCGGGGCTCGAATATCTAGGCCTAGCATAGTATGGTTTCGTTGTATATGCTTCAGCCGCATGTGTCAAGACATCTAAGCCTGTAGCAGCTGTAACTGTTGGAGGCATTGTGACCGTCATTAGGGGGTCTACTATGCCCATAGTGGGCTTCAAATAATAGTGTGATATTCCCGTTTTAACTCTTTCAGCTTTAACGTCTAGAACGGCGACGCCAGTATTCTCACTCCCGCTCCCGGCTGTTGTTGGCACAGCTATTAACGGCTTTAAAGGTCCTGGAACGGGCTTCCCAAGACCTATAGGCCTGCTAATATACTCGATTATATTGGCGGGGTATTTCGTAAGCAAGTTTATAACCTTAGCATGATCTATAACACTACCTCCCCCCACAGCGACGATCCCGTCAAAAACCTTATCTCTAGCCCACTCTGAAGCCTTAACCATTGAGACATCCGTGGGCTCAATCTCAATATCATCGTAGACCTCGACTTCAACCCCTTCCTTCTCAATGTTATCCACAACTTTCTTAGCCACTCCAAGCTCCATAAGATTCCTATCTGTGACTAGAAGGACCCTCTTAAGCCCCAGCCTGGAGACTTCAAAGCCAGCCTCCTCGCTAGCCCCAATACCGAACTTAAGGGTGACGGATGCTAGTGTAAACACACCCTCGTTGACATACGTGTAGAATACCAAGGCTTACACCCATTCACATATGAGTGGGAGGTCTAGAAACTTTAAATATTTAAAATATTTATGCTCTGTAACTTTAAATATCTAGAGGTCTAGTAGAGGGTGTTACACTATGGCCGCCGAAACCGGGGTTAAGAGAGTGTTCCTACTAGACTATGGGGTTCTAGCCGGGGAGCCTGGGTGGTTCATACCTAACCCCCTACTCTACGTTGAAATGGGCGATGTCAGCAGGATAGCTGAAAAGCATAAGTGGATAGAGATCCCAGTGACTGGAGCTCTAGTAGAGCATAAAGACGGCTACGTCCTCTTCGACACGGGCAGCCACCCGGAAGCTTCTAAGCAATGGACACAAGCTGTCTGGCAGGTGTTCCCCATGGTTAAGTTTGCCGATGAGAACAGGGTTGAAAACCAGCTTAAACTCGTAGGTGTAAAGCCTGAAGATGTAACTTTCATAGTACTATCTCACATGCACCTAGACCATCTAGGTCAAGCATATGTTTTCAAAGACGCTAAAACACCATTGATAGTTCATAAGAAGGAGATACAGAACGCCCTCTACTTCTACTGGCTCAACAGGATAGGAGCATACCAGCCCGTAGACCTGGAGGCTCTCAAGGGAGCAAACTGGTACCCAATAGATATCACGCACTTCGAACTACTACCAGGCATAGAAATAATATGGGTTGGAGCCCACACGCCGGGAAGCATAATGATGAGGGTGACAACAAACAATGGAAACTCATACATATTCACCGGGGACTTCACACACCTACCCCAAGAAATTGAAATTGAAAACAAAGGATGGCTACTAGCAGACCTAGACGAGTACATATCTGGCATGAAACTAATGAAACTAATGCTAAAAAGACCTAAAACAAACGTAGTAATAAGCCACGATCCAGACCTATGGAACAAATACCCCAAGGCTCCAAAATACCTAACGTAAACCCCCCTCATACATCTCTCTTTTTCAACCCTCATCTAGGGAAAGCCTCCAAACACTCTCCAGACTTGACACGCTAACAATCATTATTCCTTAGAGGGATCTCGTGGCACGCCATTACCGTCTCAGTCCATCTTATCGTGAGACATCACGGTCACCATAAGAACAGTCACATCTACAACAACGCCGGCCGCCTTCCAAATCACTACTATTATTACCGACATAGTTGAACTGCTATTCCCCTGTGAAACCATATATCTCTCCTAATTAAACTCCCCAGTTAATTGCAAAAAGCAGAGGGGGCTCAATAATATAGGGATATTAATAGGAAAGCTTCTTTTAAGCATGTGGACATTAAAGATACTCGACACTCCGACGCTGAGTTGCGATGGGAAAGGCTGCCTATAAAGGATTTAAGAGCCCCAAACATATAATTAGGTTATGATAGTTGTAGTTAACGCTCTGGGGAGAGGTGGTGAAGATCTCGTTAAAATAGTTGGGTGCGAGCACGATGCTCACGGGCCACTACAGGAGGTGAGATCATGGGTGAAACATGTATTTTTAGGGAAGCCTCTAATAAAGACTTGGGCGATATTTTGAAGATAGAGCGTGAGTCTTTCGAGGCTGAGGCTTTTGAAAAACATGTTTTTGAAAGTATCCTGGAGGTTTTCCCTGAGCTTTTTATAGTTGTGGAGTGTGGGGGGGCTATAGCGGGGTTTGTTGCTGGGATTGTGGAGGGGGGTTTATGCCATCTAGTGGATATAGCTGTGAAGCCCGGTCTGAGGCGTAGGGGGCTTGGGGAGAGGCTTATGGAGGTTTTTGAGGTTAAATGCGCGAGCCTCGGGCTTTCGAGGGCTGTCTTGGAGGTTAAGACTACTAATATTCCCGCGGTGAACCTTTACGTTAAGAGAGGGTTTAAGCATGTGGGAACTATAAAGGGTTATTATCCTGATGGGACGGACGCTCTAATAATGGAGAAGGAGCTGGAGGGAGGGGCGCGTGTAGGTGAGGGTGAATGGGAGGCTTATGTGGGGGAGGTGCTGTGAGGTCTGCCGCTATCTTCCTACTTTGACTAGCTTATACCTCTCATATATCATTTCTACTTTATCCCCTCTTATCCTGAACTCTACGGGGATCCTCCCTGTTAGGGTGTGCGCGTAGAATAGCGCGTAATCCTCCTCTATCCTTTGAGGCGTTAGGGGGGTCACCTCCTCCACGTATTTATCCTTGTATTCTATTATTAGGGTACCCTGTTTCCTCTTGACTGTGAGCCTCATAGTCCCCTTGAAAGTCTCGTATGTGCCCGCGACCTTAGATAGTATCCTCTCAAGCTTTACGGGTTCGAGGCTCTCCGGGTCTACCCCCATCATGTGGGCTATCACATACTGGCCTAGGAGTGATAGGGGGTAGCCTGAGCTGTTAGCCATGATCACTACTCCAACATTGTCCCCCCTAACGTAGCCCATGTAAGCGGTGTATGTTAAAACGGAGCCCCCGTGTCCTACTAGTTTCCTCCCATAGAAATCTGTCTTGATCATGAGCCCGTAGCCGTAGTAGTCTGCAGCCGCACTCTCATAGGGTAATTTAATGTGAGGGGTCTCCATAGCTTCAACGCTCTTCCTACCCACTATCTCCGAGCCCCCGTAAACCCCCCAGTTTAAAAGCATAGACGCATACCTAACCATGTCTAGAGGGTTACTTAGGAGACCCCCATCAGCTGTTACCCCGTAAGGGAACTTGCCCGCCACAAGCCTACCTTCCCTATCAACTATATAGCCCACCGCAACATCGGCGTCCCTCTCAACATCCTCCCTTTTAAAATAGCTCCTCCTCATCCCCAGGGGCTCCAGTATAGTCCTCCTAACATAATCCTCATAGCTAACCCCTGAAACTTTCTCTACGATCTTACCTAGGATCACGTAGCCCTCGTTCAGATAGAAAAACTTGGAGCCGGGCTCCCCCTCAACCCAGCTTTCATAGCCTCTCATGAAAGCGATAACATCATCAGGATATGATAGGGGCAGCCATTTAGAGTCTAGGCCGAGAGAGCCCCTAATGAAAGCTTCAGCGTAAGCGAGAGCCGGGATGCCACTGGAATGTGTAAGGAGGTGGTGGATAGCCACAGGCTCCCCGGCAACTTTCAATTCAAACTCCACATACTTAGACACAGGATCCCACAAGTCTAGGAGCCCCCTCTCATACAACGTCATGACAGCCAGAGCGGTGAACGACTTAGTTATAGAGCCAATACCGTAAACAGTGCCCGGGGAAGCCGGCACCATCCTATCAACATCCCTATAGCCGAAACCCCTAGCATAGATCACATCGCCGCCCCTAACCACAGCAATACTAACACCGGGCATCCTATACTCGCTCATCTTCTCAATAATAAAACCCTCAATTAAACCCCAATCCAACACGAACACCCTACAGACGTGGAACGCTAAAAGAAGTTATATAATTCCATCTTATAGAGCGTGGACGCCGGAACCTAATACTAGCGGTTTATCTCCATGGTTTTAAGCCCGGCTCCCCCTAACCCCTTTGAGGGCTCCATCGGCGAGCGCTACTGGGGCCGCCTTGTGGGTATTGTAGCGGCATTTTCTCACGCCCCCGCCTCTGATGGCCAGGCTGTCATAGAGGCGGACTTACTGAAAGCGGAAACCTTAAAAATTTAACTCTAAGTCTTCATAGTTTGCATTATTATCTCCTTAAATGTCTCCAGGTAGCCTGTCCTCCTTAGCTAACAACCTTAAGTACTCACATTAACCGGGCCGTTTATAGTACTAGCTGTACTCATACCATTTGCTCAATGACCGGGAAATCACCCAGTATGTGGAGTTTTAAGCTTGAGAGCCGTGATATACGGATATCAATAAATGAGCCCTCTTTAACAGCTCATAGAACCATAAGGACTTTAGGGCGAGAGCCTCTCTAGAAGAAGAGAATGTGGCGTCAGTAGCACTAAGTCAGGTTTACATTAAAGCTCTCTCCTCACTGTAGACTGCCATGAGGAGCTCTGAGGTAGTATTTAGTGTAAGTTTAACGTTACTAGAATAAGAATTTAGAGTTTATTAGTGCTCTGAACGTCTCTTGGATGCGGGCTTACACTGCTTGGAGGCCTCATTTTGTCGAAGGCCAATGCTATAGCTATTCCACCAGCAGTCTCCAAGAGACACCCTACGTGTATTATTGTTGTTGGGACAGCTATGAACATTATTATACCCCCCTTCTTTAGAAGGGGCTCATTAGATTTATCTGCTAGTAAACTCAGAGATCTATAGATGAAGTATCCCATTAGCAGAGCTCCAGCTAGAAATAGGGGGAGTACCATCAGAAAGACCTTAAGTATGTCCTCGGAGGTGATAAGTAGAGGAATGAGGACGAGCATGCCCAGGAAGGGTAGGCCTATACCCAGGATTATAGAGTAGGAAGCGTACTTGCGTATCCTCTCCTCACCATAAATTTCTGAGAAACGAAAAAGACTATAAAACAGTAAAATCCAGCCTATGATGGCTATAATCGTCAAGGGGTACAACATGGCGCTATCCACATACTCGGGATAGAGCATTCCAAGGTAAAAAACGGTAGGTCCCACGAAAGCGTAGGGAGTACCCACGCTCACGACAAACTTAAATACCCCAACCACAGCTATCATAGCGCCGCCAAGAAGCCCTAAGGTCTTGGCAGACGTGAAATTAGGGCTTTCCGAGGACATAAGCGTCGTCCCACCTAAAAACAGTTAAAATCTAACATATTTAAGCTTTATTGAATAGCTTTAATCTAAGTAGTTGAGTGGTTCTCATATAGGAATAGGGGATAAGGAAAATTCTGGTGCAAGCTGAAAAGGGTGAACGCGTTCCTTAAGTCCTTAAACGGTCCTAGGAGTTACATGTGTCTGGGGGGCAGTCAACCTTAATAAGCCCTGGAGGTTACATGTAGTATGGTGATGAGTGACTCTAATAATGAGCGGTGATGGATCCGCCCCTGCTGAACATTCTCCCGCCTTATTGTCTTGTTTTTCAAAGTTTCATGGTTATAGTGAGTGTTCCCGTTGTCCCTCTAGATCCTCCTTCGCTATTTTAACCTCCTTTGAATGCGCACCCCCACCGCCCGGGGGTTTTAGCGTGTAGAATGCTATTGCTAGGACTATTGCGCCTACAAGCTCTATGAGACTTCCTATGAGTATTATCATTGTTACGGCGGCTATGAACATTATAATGCCTGCTGCTCTGAATAGAGGCTCTCCAGACTTCTCCGATAGGAGGCTTAGAGACCTATACATGAAATACCCCATTAACACTATGCCCGCTAATACTACGATGATGGCGGCTAGCAGGAGAAACAAGCCTATAGGGGCTGCAGAGAGGATAACCCCTATGATGGCGAGGAGCACTATTATAATAGCGCCGACTACTCCAACCACTATGGAGGCTACAGAGTAAACAGCATACTTGAATATACCACCCTCACCGTAGACTCTGGAGGAGAAGTAGAGCGAAACTATGACTAAAGCCCAGCCGATGAGGTTTAGATGAGGCAATAGGTATAAGCCGGTGAGAGAGGTGTCCAATGGGGTCTGAAAATATCCCTGAAAATCTTGAGCATAGAATAGCCTGATAAAGGCGAACAACTGCACCACGCCCATAAAAATACTAGCGGCCACTCCTACAACTATTAAGATAGAGCCGGTAAGCCCTAAAACCCTGGCAATACTGAAATCCGATGACACAGGCGACACCTCGTCTAGAACAGGAGTTAGGGACTAATAAAGATCCACAGTATGCGAGCACTTGAACCCCAAAACTCTACCCAATAACACCCCCTGCCTTACGCCGGTAGACCCTCCTGGAAGGAGTGACAGCACCTCCCACCATGTAACCTAGGAACTTGATCCCGGCATTAACGTTTACCCGAACCCCCCATCTGCTATTACTGTTGTCCCCGTTATGTAGCTTGCCCTATCAGATGCCAGGAATACTATTAGGTTCGCGGCCTCCTCAGGGGTTCCAAGCCTCCCCAGGGCTATCCTAGGCAGGTATTTCTCCCTCCACTTCGGCTCTTTAAGCCATGCTGTCATCTCAGTCTCTATGAAGCCGAAGGCCACCCCCACAACCCTAATATTGTACTTTGCTAACTCTAACGCTAGACCCCTTGTCAGCCCTATTAGGGCTGCTTTTGAAGCCGCATAGTTAGAGTTCCCCACTAGACCGTATATCCCAGCTACTGAAGACACATTAACTATAACCCCCCTCCTCCCCTCAATCATGTGAGGCAACACGGCCCTAACACAGTTCATGGCCCCAGTCAAGTTAACATCTAAAACCCTGCGCCACTCCTCATCGCCCATCTTCCAGCTCATAGCCGGCACAGCTATCCCAGCGTTATTAACGAGTATATCCACGGAGCCGAAGGCCTTCAAAGCCTCATCCACAACCTTCCTGCAACCCTCAAATAAGCTCACATCAGCCTGAACGCCAACAGCACTACCCCCCATAGCTCTAATCTCCTCAACAACCTTCACCATCTCACCCACGCTCTTAGAAGCGTTAACAACAACATTAGCCCCAAGCCTCGCAAACTCGAGGGCAGCAGCCCTACCTATACCCCTACTAGACCCTGTAACTATAACAGTACGCCCATCAAAGGAAATCCAAGAGTCCCTGCACAGCCCCAAGACATGCCCACCATCCGCATACCCCAATACTTGGCCCAGCTTAAATCTAATAAGCTATAGTTGTTAAATATCGTGCCTAAGACGCTATGATCTTAGCTCTCTCAGTCTTGCTTTAAGCCCCCCGCTAAGACCAGAGGCGAGAATTATGTATGACGGTTTTACCGTAGATGCGAGGAAATCGCTGAGGATACTAGGAGGGTAGCCTCGAACTGAGCTCCTTAACTAGATCTTTTTTCGTCTTCCAACATTCATAAACAGCCTTTATGTCAGTCCAACTCACTACCCTAGGCTTGTAGGTTCTACTAATGGTCCACAAGTCTTCCATGAGGTCCTCAGCCTTCTTTACATTCTCTTCATCAGCCACTACTATGTATAACTGATAAGGTCTCCAAAGCTTTGCAACATGTTCTAGTTTTGATAGCGCATCCCTAATGCGCTCGATGCTTAACGCCACCTCGAAGACTTTATCGGGCGGCTCCGAGCTTTTTTCACGACTCCTCCATGTCACATCACAGCGACGTCTCTTGCTTGGGATCGATTCCTCTCTTTTAACGTAAAAGCCGAGCGTCTCCCCAAGCTCAATTAACATGTTAACCACTTCATTATGAGACGGCTCCTTCCTAACTTCTAGAGGAGTTTCTAGGCTCTCGACGAACTTCATTCCATAGCTAGTGAGAATATATTTCTGGCCGCTTTTATCTACGACCTCTAAAGCTCTCAGCCACAGAAGCCTGTACTCAACCTGATAGCCCTTCTTCCAGGAAGCGCCTATGCTCCTAAACTTTTCAAATAATTCCTTCGATGTCATCGGCTGCTCTTTAAGCCAGAGCAACATCTCCTTCGCGCCCCAAATGTTCTTACAGAAGAGGTTTAGAAGTATTTCCTTGTCCCCCGTATCGAGGAACTTCTTCCCTTCCTCCGTTAAATACAGCCGGTTACCTTCTTTCCTTGTTGCCAACGACATACAAATTACGTTGTCCTCCAAAGCATTCTTAACCCATTCCTTGGTTTTGAACTCCGCGCTCGCCCAGCGGCTCAGCTCGTTTAGCGTGGGCTTATCCTTATGTATTTTTAAAAGGATTTTCTGGAGGTTTTCAAGTAATTCTTCCAGCCGCCTGGTAATGTTATGAATCCCTTGCAAGGCTCGTCTTCACTCAACGCTGATCTCCAAAATAAAAGTGTTCTATTTGAGCTTTTGTACTTTACGTCTGGGTAAAATATCCGATGGACCTAGGCGGAAGATATGTCCAAATAATAGCGATAGCTAGAGCTCTGGCTACAGAATCTAAAGTCCTAATATTAGACGAGCCCACATCGGCTCTAGATGTACTCAAACGCTTGAGCTATTCAAAGAGCTTAAGAAAAACAATTTAGTAAGATATTTGAGCGATAGAATAGCTGTGATGTGGAAGAAAAAGCTAATTGGAGGGAGCCCATCAAATGACATCATAGAAAATCCCAAACGAGAGAAGACCAATAAGGGGCCTCATGAAGTTATACGCGCATATAGATGAGATGCCTACATGAACCATATCAGCCCAAATAGCATTATATGAAGCTTTTCAGCACTAATTAATTTAGCTTAAAGAGCTCCCTACGCTTTAGCTTTAACATATATAGAAGTTATAGCCTATGCTGTTGTAAGCCTTCATTTGTAGATTTAACGAACGTCTCTCCCGCGGGTTTTTGCTGTTGAGGCGGTTTTAGTCCATAGAAGGCCAACGCTAAGATTGTACCTCCGAGGATCGAGAGGACCATTCCCATGAATATAACTAGTGTCACAGCTCCTATTAACATTAGTTGGCCAGCTATTTTGAAAAGCTCTTCTCCGGACTTCTCAACTATGAGGTTTAACGATTTATATATGAAATAGTTCATTAATATGATGCCGCCTACGAATACTAAAAATGCTGTTATACCGATGTATGTGCTAAAGGTTTTTAAGAAAGTGCGACCTATAAATAGGACGAGAAGTATGGCCAGGATAAAGCCGCCCACTATTGAAGCTAGAGAGTAGCTGGCATAACGGAATAGCCTAGCCTCATTATAAACATGTGAAAGACGGTGAAGCGAGATTATAAGCAAAACCCAACCAATAAGACTTAATATTGGAAGGCTCATGTAAATCTCGGTACCATATATGGCAACATCTTTTATGCGTTGCGACAGATTAAAGAAGCAACTGTAACAAGCGAAAGATGAATAATAAAGCCCACAGCTATCAAAATGGCACCAAGAAGTCCTGAAATCCTAGAATACTCAAAATCCGAGCTCACAGTTAGCACCTGCTTAAGCATAAACAAAGCAAGAATTATTAAGATTACGTCAAAAAGGATGTTAAGGAGCTGCTTATACAGTTTACGCTATGCTTAAAACTTATATTGACTAGCGATCTGACAGCGCCGCCAGAAGCGACGAACGTGAAACATAGGGAGCTTAAATAGGATAAAGAAGAGGATCAAGATTTAGCTTCTAGAGAGGGTTTTGTAATAGTTTTAAGGATTTGATGTACCATTCAATTTCCTCCCTCTTCGCCTTTAGTAGGATCCTCCACTCTCTTGGGGATAGAGGGGTCTTCCAGGGTTTCGGTATTGGTCTTACTTTGTTTCTTCTTTCCATGAACTTCACGTGGCCTTTACCGTATATGCAGTATTTGCAGGCTACGCACGGTATTTCGGGGCATGTTATTGACTTTTCGTTGTATGTGAATTCTATTCCAGCCTCTAGCCATCCTCTCATTTCAGGTCTCTTTGTTATGTCGGGCATAGTTTTGTCTGTGCTCGCGTAGAGCTTGAAATTGTTCCTTGTTCTGAGCTCTTGTAGCATGTCAAAGAGCTCTTCAGCTAAAACTTTAGGGTTTGATAGCCTAATTTTAGCGTAGGTCTCAGCTACTTTCTCCATCCACCAAGACTTAGTGTATGTCCAGAATCTAAACTTTAACCCTCTAAGCTCATCTACTATGTCAAGCCATGTTCTAGCATAGTCTGGGAGATAGAAGTCGCCGACGATGTGAAGCCTCACCGGGACACTCCCATCGTCGAGCGTGTCTCCTGATTCCTCTAAGGCTCTGCCTTTATCCAGGAGCTCTCTTACAATAGCCTCCTTGAAAGCCTTTAAGTCGCGAAGGGAAAGCTCTATGGCCTTCTTTAAAGCTTCAAGAGACTCCGGATCTTCTGAAGGGGGCCTATCTATGCCATAGCAGTTCTCGAGACACCATAGGCTGGCCCCGGGGCACGTGCCGCTAATGAAAGCCTCAAACTTTAAACCCCTAGGAGCTCCCAGGGGTAGGTTTACGTGGAGAGCTTTACCTATCTTAGTGTTACCTATAATTATGAGCACTCAAACCTCCCTCAATTAAAGTGGCGTTACGGGGGCTATGGGGTTGACGAGAACTAGTCCCTCGGGAACTCTGTGCACAAGCCCTACTGAAATAACCCTTTCAAGGGCAAGCTCCCAGTATCTTCCAAAAGCTGAGGGGTGTATGCCATACCATTCCACGAAAAGCTCTTCGAGCTCTCTAAAAACAACCACTCTGCTCCTAGCCCTCTCATCTTCCCTAAATATCCTAGCTATAAGACTCGCAATGTCGTCAACACGCTTCCAAGGATAAAGATACCAGTCCCACTCCCTCTCTCTTAAGTCTTCAAGGTAATAGTCTGGCTTAACCTTAGCCAGAGAGCTAACCCAAGATATAACGGCAACTCTAAGCTCGTCAGGCTCCCACTCTCTAACTATGAACTCTCTAGCTGTGAGCACTGTAAGCCCGGTATCGATAATATCATCCACTAGGAGAGCTCTCTTACCTTTCAATTTCACATTGTAAGGATTCCTTATGACAGTTTTACCAGTCAAAACTGTAGACTCAGCCCAATGAGTTATCTGAAGGCTCAGAAGCTCCCCCACTCCAAGAGCGTCCCCCAATAAACGTGCGGGAACATATCCTCCCCTAGCCGAAGCTATTATAACATCAGGCTTCCAACTAGAAGCTTTAATGACATCAGCCAAGCTGAGAACCCAGTTAACAACCTCATCCCACGATATAATCCTAACCCTAAGCTTAGGCCTAGCCAAGCTCTCAACCGTATCTCTAATGGACATTGAAGTTTATAAATAATGTTTCAATCGAAATAAGGTGAATTTCTTGAATCACACAAATCAATAAGACACCCATTAACATCACTTATTAAAGGGTTTGAAGTAGAAGAGGAGTTAAATGTTGAAGCTCTATCGAACAAAATCTTTAAATCCCCTATTTTAAGGGCTTGAATTTAGATTGAACCTCCCTCATGAGGACCTAGAAAAACTAGCGTGGGGTGGGGGGTTTAATGTCTATCCGGTTTTCTCTTCATATAAGTATCGTTTTTGGGGGTTTGTTAGGTTTAGGGCTATGAGCGACTCCGGGGTTGGGCTGATGCTTCTCAGTATTTGGTATAGTCTTTTTATTGTTGCAGTGTCTATTCTAACATATCTGTCTACGTGGTCTATGGGTTCTGGGACGTTGTTTTCTGTTGTGTGTTTCATGGCGTACTCTATGATCTCCTCTGCTCTGTTTGCCGGGTATATGTCGAGTCTTGTGGCTTGGGGGTATCCTGTGGGTCCTTTGTGTCTATAGAATGCTATTGCGGTCTTTTTCATGCGGTTGCATAGGGAGCCTTGGGGCGTGTTTTCGGGGAGGCTGGTGCAGTATTCTATGGTTTTTAGGAGTCTCCATGCGTTTTTCCCTTGGCTGGCTGCTGCGAGCTCCAGGTATTTCCTGTGTGCTTCCAGGTAGTTTTCCAGGATCATGTATTCTCCCGGCTCTAATATGATGCTCGCCAGAAGCTTATCGTTGACGTATGCCGGCTCTTTCAACCCTATAATGTCGGAGATTTTGGGGAGTAGTAGTTTGCTTGAGACCCTCTTAACGACCCCCACGAGGGGCGCTTGAAGCTCATCGGCTTTATACATCAAGTCTAGCAGTGCTCTAGAGACTAGGGAGGCTAGCTCCGCGCCCGCAAGCATCCTCCTATCAGTGGTGGGGGGTGCTGGGTTGTAGAAGTCGTGCATTGACGAGAAGTATAGGGATCCGTCTAGCATGACCATGTCAACGCTCTCATTAAGCATCTCGTGCGCGGTGAGATACTCCATTATTTTAGAGTCTAGCTCTATGCTAAGCTTAAACCTCCCCTCAACCTCGCCTAAGCCCAGTCTCGCAGCCACCCTGCTTATGCCGTGTGCTCCGAGGCCTGAGGGTGCGGCGATTACGTAGCCTGTGGCTATGAAGGCTATGGAGCCGGCTACCAGGTCTAGGGGGGGTGTTGACCATGTGCTGTCTACGGCTAGTATGCTTAGGAACCTGCTGGATCCAGTGTCCTCGGACTTCCTAATCTCTAACCTACTCCTGATCTCTTCCCTAAGCTTTGCTAGTGTTTCAGCCCTCCTAGATATCTCTCTAGCTACTCTAGTCGAGAGTTTTGAGAGCGCCAGGAGTATTTCCGGGTTCTCTTCAACCTCCTCGTCTATAGCGTAGCTATAGTCAAGAGACATCTTTAACCCTCACCAGTAAAGGTCTCCTAACAATGTTCCCCAGCCCTGTGAAGTAGAATTCCCTCCTGGTGAGCATTGGTAGGGTGTACTCTAGAAACTGGACCCCCTCAACCCACCTCTTAAGCTCCTCATAGTCCATGGTAGACTGGAGCCTCGAGAAGAATATGGTGTTAACGTTACCCCTAATGTCCGGGGCTAAATCTATGACCCTCTGGGAAGCTAGTATGAGCCCGAAGCCCCACTTCCTCCCCTCCCTCGCAGTCCTAGCTACCATGTCAACACTGGGCTTACAAGTTTGAGCACACACGTAATTGTGGGCTTCATCTATGACAGCTATAGCGTTAGCCCTAAACCTCCCCGCTAAAACCCTGTCCCAAACACCTTTCAAGACCTGGTACACTATAGACCTCTTAGCCTCATACTCAACCTCCCTAGACAAGTCCACTATCACGAGCCTCCCGCCGCCGAGGACCTGCCCTACAATATCGTCCACGGCTATAGTCCTCCCGTTTAAATAATTGTCGAAGAAACCCCTACCCAGCCTTAGGGTTATGAGGACCTCATACTTCCTAATGGTGGATTCTCTAACGCCAATATCGGGGAGTTTACTGTAAAGAGATTCTATGAAGCTTGTGAGCTCCCACTTGAACGTCCCGTTCTTGCACGCCTCCCTATACCTTCTAACAATATCCTCAACGCTCACCTCAGCCTTAGGTTTAACCCTTAAACTATCGCCTTTCTGGAGCTCTTCAAGCCTAGACTGTATATATGATGTTACGGCGAAGTACATGCTATCGCTATGGTAGTCCTTCAAGCCAGCCCTATCAATTATGATCTCGGAGACGACGTCGGGGTCGAGTATTATCCTAGAGCCGTCTACGAGGGAGGCTTCAAAACCCCACCTAGACAAGTCGCTATAGTCGAGGCCCGTGTGGTCAAAGATGATCACAGAGTAGCTGGTCCTGGAGAGAACCTCCTCTACTAGACCCTTAACAAGCCTAGACTTCCCAGTACCTGTAGCTCCGAGGACCGCAACATGATAGTTGAGAGCCTCGGGAACCATGCGGATACTAGCCCCTGAAAACTTGTGGTAACCAACGTAAAGCCCCTCAGGGGCTCCGAGAAGCCTGGAAAGCTCCCTACCATCGCTAACCACGTAAACCCTACTCCCAGGCCTAGGGATGGAAAAACTAACCTCAACACCCCCACCACTAATCTCCCCCATGATCTCAACATAGGCGGACATGATCGGCGCGGAATAACTATAGCTCATCTTAGGGTCAAAGTTTGAGGGCAGACTAGAACCGTCAATAGCTATATCCTTCTTAACAGCCCCCTTAACAACCCCCAGATACAGCCTCCCCTCCTCCGAGTCCTCAATTAAAACCAGCATCTCATCCCTAACAAAATCTATGGAATCTATGGAGACGCGGACTGGAGCTAGGGAAGCTCTAGAGCCTGAGATCACAACACCTATAAGCCTGGCGGAGCCCAGAAGGTTGAGGTCTAGGCGGCCCTCCAAAATCCCACCTCTAGAGAATTAGCAGCCTTATAAGAGAGGGGGCTCTGAAAATACCTAGAGAGTAGCGTAAGTATTCTATTAGCAGTTAGAGGGTCGGGTGTTCCGGCGTTCTTCATTAAAGTCGAGCAACCCTCTTTTTCCTCATCCCCATATACCAGTTAAACGCTCCCAGTTAATAACCGTTAACCCGGTTATCCCTGCTATGCTAGTTTGTCGGCACCTAGTATAAACTGAAAATATTTTAAGATCCACTAATATCAATACCTTGGTGTTAGTTTATGTACGGTTATGCTGGTAGGATCGTTGTTGCTGATGCCGCCACTAAATCCTTTAAAGTCCTCGATGTTGACGAGAGCCTAGCCAAAACTTATATAGGTGGAAAGGGCCTCGCTAATAAGATCCTCTACGATTACGGTATATGGGGTTATGATGCTTTAGACCCCGGGAATCCCCTCATATTCGCTTCTGGCCCCTTTGGGGGCACTAGGATACCCATGGCTTCTAGGGCTTGGAGTGCCTTCAGATCCCCGCTCACGGGGATACTTGGGGGCAGCAACCTTGGGGGTAGTTTGGCTGCTGTTATGAAGTATGCTGGCGTTGACGTTCTCATAGTTAGGGGGGCTAGCAGGGATCCCTTATATATTGTTGTTGAAGATGGTAGCGTAGAGTTTAGGGATGCCTCGCACTTGTGGGGTTTGGACGCTATAAGTGTTGAGGAGGAGCTCAAGAAGGATCATGGTAGAGATAGTGCTGTCCTAGCTATAGGCCCTGCGGGCGAGAATCTTGTCAGGTTCGCCTCTATAAACCATGATGTTTGGAGGCAGTTTGGGAGGACTGGAGCCGGGGCTGTTATGGGTAGTAAGAGGGTTAAAGCTATAGTTTTCAAGCCCGCCGGTAGAGATGTGCCATTAGCTGATCCGGGGAGGCTCTCAGAGTACCTTAAAAGCTTCACGGTAAAGCTCTTGGGCGAGGCTACTACTAAAGCCTTGAGAGATGGGGGGACTCCTAGGATAGTTGAGATAGCTAATAGGATGGGCTTCTTCCCGAGCTACTACTGGAGTAAAGTCCAGGTTGAAGGATGGGGGAGGATAGAGTGGTCTAGCATGAAGAAGGATTATTTCGTCAAGGCTGGGGCCTGCCTATACTGTAGTGTAGCATGCCACAGGCTCGTTGAGAGCAGGAAGTTCAACGTGAGGGTTGACATTGAATATGAGACTATATTCGCCCTAGGGGGGCTACCGGGGGTGAGCGACCCAGACTGGCTGATAAAGCTTAACGACCTAGCGGACAGGCTGGGAATGGACACTATAACCCTCGGGAACATGATAGGGTTCACGATAGAGCTCTCTAGGAGGGGCATAGTAGATTATAAGATAGACTGGGGGGAGCCGGAGAAGATAGAGAAACTCACAGTAGACATAGCGTACAGGAGAGGCCTAGGAGAGATCCTAGCGGAAGGAGTAGCAAGAGCAGCCAAAGCCCTAGGAGCAGAGGAGCTAGCAGTCCACGTTAAAAACCTCGAGCCAGCAGGCTACGACCCCAGAACTCTAAAAGGAATGGCCCTGGGATACGCCATATCGGGAAGGGGCGCGGACCACCTGGGAACAATGGCTTACGCCATAGACATAGCGGGGAGAGCAGGGGGGAGGCTGAGCCTGGCAGAGGAGAAGGTTAAGGCTGTCATAGAATACGAGAACCTCGGAGCACTAATGGACTCCCTACTACTCTGCAAGTTTGGAAGATACATATACAACTTCCAGAACATGGCGGAACTCCTAAACATTGTGACAGGGTGGGAGTACACACCAGAGCAAATAGTGGAAACAGCAGAGAGAATAGTAACACTCACGAGAATGATAAACAATAAGATGGGGGTAGACAGGAGCAAAGACCAGCTACCAAAGAAATTCTACGAGCCCATCGAGTTCGAAGGGAAAGAATATAAATTAACAGGGGAAGAAGTGGAGAAAGCCCTAGACGCATACTACGATATTAGGGGGTGGGACAAAAACGGTGTACCAACGCTTGAGACCGCAGAAAGGCTTAAAATAGAGAAGGTCAAAGCCCCCGACATAATATAGGTAGACGGCAATAACTAATTTTAGGAAGAACTGCTTCATCAACAGCCACACGGGTTAAATCAAATGTTCCATTTGATGAAATCTCTAGGGTCAGCCTTAACTTTATAGGCTTTTTGCTTTTAATTAAGGTGTGAATAGTGTCCACCGATTTCGAGAAAGCTAGAACCCTAGGGATTATTGGAACCGCTATTATTATTTTTGGCGTTCTAATTAGTGCTTTTGCTTTAGTGTTTCTCGCATCAATTGTAGAGCTAGCTGTGAGTATGCTATTATTTATTCTCACTGCTATACTTAGCATTTTAGGTTGGGTTCTTGTCGTCATATCGCTATATATATTCTCAAGATTTTATGGCGAGGACAGAATATTCAGGAACGCTATTTACTTCTTCATCTCCTATATAATTGCAGGTGTGGCTGGCGCAATTTCTAGTTTAACCGTTCTTCCAGCCATATTTCATCCAGAAGGTTTTGCCGGAATCCTAATAGTGTCTCTGCTCGTCGGAGTGCTTTTTGGAATAATAGCTTTCTTCTTCATGTATAGGTCGTTGAGCCTCTTAGCGGGAAAATCTGAGGAAGGGTTGTTCAGAGTAGCTGGCTTACTACTGTTAGTAGGTCAGATAACGAGCATAATAATTATAGTGAATCTCATATTATTTGTAGGCTTAATAGTTCTAGTGGTAGCGTTTGCCTCAGTTAAGCTCCTTCAACCCATGAGACCCGAAGAGGCTGCAGTTACTCCAGCGAGCCCCAGCTCACAGTAGTGTTTCAAACTTTTCCCCTTAAAACTTTATATCTTAAGTCTTTTCACTTATGTCATGGCGATTCATGTAAATTTTTAGCTTTCCTCGAGGGTTTACGGCGGTTACGGGATGTTCAAGAACGCCCTTCACCCTCATAAGTGACCGCCCCCATAGCCGGCATTACTCTCTCGGTTTCCATAGTCTACCCTATCATAGTCTTCATTACTAAAGCCTTGATGCAGACTGGAGTAGGAGGTGTTAGGATATTCTCTTCGGGGGCTATAGGAGGTGCTATTATAGAGGTATGCGCGCTTGTCTGAGTGATATTTCTCGTTCTAGCCGGACACCTCATATATAAGTCTTTGAGTCTCTTAGCTGAGATATCGAGAGGGCGGTTATTTAAGGCGGCCAGCATATTAACGTTCATATAATATCGAGCACTTCCTATGGCTTGTGAGCATAGTAGTCCTAGCGGCAGCATTCCATAATGTTAAACCCCCCGCTCACAGTAACAGCCCTACTCGGGAGAAGGTTGCAAGCCCCTCTTCCCTATGAGGTTTACTCGGCTTTCGAAGTTCATGCTAGCTTAAGTTGCTGGGAGGAAAAGTTCAGGGGGTCTAGCGGGCTGTTATAGGTTTCCGTGCGAAAGCCTCGAAGATAATTATTGAGCTCTCATATTTTGAGGCATGCTGCTTTCCTATTGGCGCTTACGGGTTTTAATGGGGGTTCTTGGGTCCAGCATTCTTTGGTGGCTATGGGGCATCTTGTTACGAATTTGCAGCCTTTGGGCGGGTCTATGGGGCTTGGGGGCTCTCCTCTTGCTTTGAATTTTTCGTCGACGTATGCTCCTACTAGTTTAGCTGATGGTGATGATGTTAGGAGCATTTTTGTGTATGGGTGTAGGGGGTCTTTGAATACCTCTTCTACGGGGCCTTCCTCCACTATTTTGCCCGTGTACATTATGGCTATTCTATCGGCTACCGCCCATACTAGGCCCATGTCGTGTGTTATGAATATCATTGTGAGTTTATACATTTCCTTCAGGTCCATTAGTAGGTTTAGTATGTGCGCTCTCACGGACACGTCTACGGATGATACTATCTCGTCGGCTACCAGTATTTCAGGCTCTACTGCTAGGGCTCTCGCTATGGCTATCCTCTGCTTCTCTCCTCCCGAGAGCTCTCCCGGGTATTTTACCAGGTGATCCTCGCTTAAACCCATTACTTTGAGTAGCTTCACTATTTCCTCTAGTAGGTGGGAGTTACCCAGTTTCGGGTTCCTCGCTTTTATAGCCTCGCTTAACGTGTCGAAAACTGTGAGCCTAGGGTTAAGGCTGCTGTCCGGGTTTTGGAAGACCGCCTGAATCTTGTGCCTCACATCTCTCCTACCCAGTATCCTGAAGAGGTCTTCACCCCTATAGAGCACTTTACCCCCGTCTGGCTCCAAAAGCCCCGCCACTATCTTACCTAGGGTGCTCTTGCCGGAGCCGCTCTCGCCCACGAGAGCTAGGACTTCGCCCCCGTAAACGTCGAGGCTCACACCGTCAACAGCCCTAGCGTACTTCCTCCCAAAGCCTAGGATGCCGGCCCCCGCCGGGAAGTATTTCCTGACATCTATGAGTCTCACTACGGCCTCCAACGCTCACCCCTCATATAAGAGGCACGACACTGTTCTCCCGTTAACTTTAACCGTTCTAGGCTCGACACGGCTACACTCGGGCATGGCCATGGGGCAGCGTGGGTGGAACCTGCACCCTTTCGGCGGGTCTATGAGGCTCGGGATCGAGCCGGGGATCGAGGCTAGCTTCTGTTTTCTTTCAGGTTTTAGAACGCTCAATAACCCTCTGGTGTATGGGTGTAGGGGGTTATCCCTTATTTCGCTGCTTCTGCCGAGCTCGGCCATCTTCCCAGCGTACATTATCATTATCCTGTCGGCTATTTCGAGGAGCAGGGCTAGATCGTGTGTTATGAATATTATCGAGGATCCAGTCTCGCTTTTAAGCTCTTTTAGGAGCTCCACGATCTCAGCCTGGATGGTCACATCTAGGGCTGACGTGGGCTCATCAGCTATTATGAGGTCTGGTTTTTCAGCTATAGCCATTGATATTAGCACCCTCTGCTTCATGCCCCCACTCATTTGGTGGGGGTAGCTGTGCACCCTCCTCTCAGGGTCGGCCATCTTAACCTTCCTATAGAGGTCTTTAACGAGCTCCACGTATCTTGAGGCCCTCCCACCTCTATGAGCCTCGTAAACCTCAGCCACCTGGAAGCCTGAGGTGTAGACGGGGTTTAGGTATGTGCCTGGATCCTGGAATATCACCGCTATCCTCCTGCCCCTAAGCTTCCTCCACTCACCCTCGCCGAGCTTCGTGAGGTCTAGGCCGTCGAATATTATCCTGCCAGACTCTATGACCGCCGGGGGCCTTAGGAGGCCTGCTAGCGCCATGGCCAGAGTGCTCTTGCCAGAGCCGCTCTCCCCAGCTATGCCTAGAACCTCCCCCCTCTCAAGGCTGAAGGACACTTCGTCCACAGCCCTCACAACGCCCTGAGGCAGGCGGTAGTAGACTTTCAAGGCTTCCACTTTCAACAGCTCGCTCATCCCTCAAAACCTCCTAAGCATAGCCCTAGCCCTAGGGTCTAGGGCGTCCCTAAGCCCGTCACCTAAGACGTTGAAGGCTATTATCGTTACGGATATGAAGAGCCCCGGGAACACTACTATATGGGGGGCGCTGAAGAGGTAGACTTTACCCGTCCCTATCATAGAGCCCCACTCGGGGGTTGGCGGGGGCACCCCTAAACCTAGGAAGCCCAGAGCTGAAGCTATGAGTATAGCTAGCCCCATGTGATACGTGGCTTGAACAATGACAGGGGACATGACGTTAGGTAGAACGTGCCTTAACATTATCCTCCAAGAGCTTAAACCCAATAGTTTAGCGGCTGCAACATAATCCTCAACAACCACCTGTAGCACGGCGGCCCTAACAAGCCTAACATACACGGGCATGGAGCTTACAGCTATGGCTAGAATGAGGCTCGAAACCCCGGGGCCTTTAAAAGCTACTAGAGCTATAGCTAGGAGTATTGTGGGGAACGCTAGGAGAACATCGTTAACCCTCTGTATTAAGCTATCCCATAAGCCCCCCTTATACCCTGATATTAAGCCCAGCAGCGTCCCCAGAGAGGCGCCTATAACTATTGAAACCACTGAAATCCCCACAGTATACTTAGCCCCCACCAGGAGCCTACTCAATATGTCCCTGCCGAGCTCGTCAGTGCCTAGAACGTGCTCTCCTGAGGGGGGCTGTCTAGCCCTAGCCAGGTTGAAGTCATAGGGGTCGTGGGGGGCTATACGTGATCCTATGGGGGTTAGTATGATAACGATAGCTACTATGCAGAGGGCTGCTAGGGCGACCTTATTAGCTTTGAAAGCCTCCCATACTTCTAGCAGCCTTTTCCTCTTAGCCTCCTTTATCCTCTTTGTCAAGCGGCTTTCCATAGTATCTCCCTCACTCTAGGGTCTACTAGGGCGTAGAGTATGTCTGTAACAATGTTTATCAATATGAAGGCTCCCACAGTGAACATTATGACGCCCTGGGCTAGGGGGTAGTCCCTGAAGAAGAGGGAGTCTATGAGCAGGGAGCCTATGCCAGGCCATGCGAAAACAGTTTCAGTCACAACAGCCCCGCCAAGGAGGGCGCCCAGCTGCACGCTAGCCACTGTTAATATCGGTATTAAAGAGTTTCTCAGCACGTGCCTCACGAGTATCTTGTTGAAGCTTAAACCTTTAGCTCGAGCTGTCACAACATGGTTTGAGCTTAGGGACTCCATAACCGCAGCCCTCGTTATCCTAGCCAGGTTACCTACGAGGAAGAAGGCTAGGGTTGCCGAGGGGAGTATAATGTGTTTCGGGCTTTCAGCCCCGCTCGAAGGTAGGAGTCTAAGTTCAACCGAGAAAATGAATATGAGCATGAGGCCAGTCCAGAAAACCGGGAGGGAGGCCCCAACAACTGCTAGAACTGAAACCAGCTGGGAAACTAGAGATCTCGGTTTAAGGGCTGCAAGCACTCCTAAAGGTACTGCAACGCTAACAGCCAGAGCTTCAGCCACAAAAGCTAAAGCTAGAGTGTACGGCAGCCTTGCCAGTATCTCTTCGAGGACCGGCGTACCATACTTTATAGAAGTCCCGAGGTCGCCTCTAAGGAGGGATGCCATGTAAGTTATAAACTGCTCGTAAAGTGGCCTGTCGAGGCCGAGGTGAGCTCTAATCCTCTGAATATCCTCTTCCAGAGCCTCAGGCCCCGCTATTAGCCTTGCAGGGTCGCCGGGAAGAAGCCTCACGAATAAAAATATTAGGAGGAAGGCACCCAAAAAAGTTATGAAACCCTGGGCCAGCCTGTAAACAGTGTAGTTTAACAGGCTCAACTCTCGCTTCCTTTAATCAAAGTAGGCCTTGTGGAAGAATATTTGCTCACCGTCTATGTAAACCATGAAGCCTTTAAGGTTCGCCGCGGACCCGTAGAACCATTTCTGGACGTAGAGGAATATCCAGGGGGCATCCTGCCATATGATCTCTATAGCCCTCCTATAGAGCTCCCTCCTCTTAGCCTCGTCAACCTCCCTGGCAGCCTGCTCTAGTAAAGAGTCAACCTCCGGGTTGGAGTAGTGGGCTGCTGCTAAGCCTTTAGGCGGAGCTTGTTTTGAGTGGAATTGCCCGTGTAGAGTGAAGTGAGCGTCGGCAACTAGCGGGCCCCACCCTAATAGGACCATATCATAAGTCTTCTCCTCTAGAGGTTTAGTTACTTCCTTTACAAAGCTGGGCCAGTCCATAGTCCTAAGCTCCACTTGAACCCCTATCTTTGACAGGTATGCTTGCACAGCCTCGGCCACCTGCTTGTCCTGGAGATATCTGCCGGTTGGATGTAGTAGGACGACCTTGAAGCCTTGCGGGTACCCGGCTTCAGCTAACAGTTTCCTAGCTTTTTCAACGTTGTAATCGTATGGCGTCATTCTAGCGTAGCCGAAGAAGTGGGACGGTAGGGGCGCGTTAGTGTCTACTCCTAAGCCGTAGAGCACATAGTCTATTATGGCCTGCTTGTCTACCGCATAGTTTAGGGCTTGCCTCACTTTAGGGTCTGCGAGCGGGCCCTTAGGCAGTATGGCTATGAATATTATCCTGTTGCTCAGGGGTGTTACAGCCTGGAACCCTGCAGTCTTAACCCTATCTATATCGGTGGGCGGGAGGTTGTAGGCGAAGTCTACATCCTTAGCTAGGAGGGCTGCCACCCTCGTCGTAGCGTCGGGTATTATGAGCCATTCTATCCTCTTAATATAAGGCTTCTCGCCCCAATAACCCTCATTAGCCTCTAAAACAACCTTCTTACCCTTCTCCCAGGAAACAAACTTGTAAGGTCCTGTTCCGATAGCCTCAGTTATGGTCTGGTTGCCGAATTTCTCGATGACCTTAGGGCTCGCTATTAGCAGGTATGACGCTATAGCCCTGAGAGCTGGAGCGTAAGGCTCCTTAAAGTATATCTTGACAGTATACTTGTCTACAACCTCAGCACCCTTTATGGGAAGTTGACCCCTAAGCGGAACTCTAACAGTGGGGTCCGTCCATCTATCCACGTTAGCCTTGACAGCGTAAGCGTCAAACTCAGCCCCATCATGGAACTTAACCCCCTTCCTCAGATAGAAGGTGTACGTTAAACCATCAGGGGAAATCTCCCACCTCTCAGCAAGCCAGGGTATCACGTTACCCTTCTCATCATACCATACCAGAGTTTCATACACGTGCCTCACAACATTGAAGACAACAGTAGTCGTCTGGCCGTGTGGATCTATAGTATCCAGGTCTATCCCTATAGCGACCCTAAGCACATCCTTCTTGGACACTATGGGGGTAACAGGTGTTGGGGTTGGAGTAGGGGTGATAGGTGTTTGGGGAGTCGTAGGGGTAGTTACCGGCGTTGGAGTGATCACTGGGGCCGGAGCTCCAGGTTTCAGAACGAGATAAAAACCTAGAACAACTATCAGTACCAGGATGACAGCAGCAATAATCATAGACCTAGATATGGCCCTCACCGATATCACCCTCTTCTCGACTCAAAGCCTTATAATTAGAGAAAGCTTAAAAATTTAAACATATATTTTTTAATTATTTCCATCATAAAATCCTAGCTAAAAGATCGTAGAGCGGGAAAGCCTAAATAGAGGTCCTCGTGGGAAACTTCATTAACATTTACTAGAATAGTCTTAGGGGCTTCTAATGTTTGCATCGGGAACGATCACGGTAAACGCTTATTAACTAGCTTTTACCTTTCCCGCTTGGGGCGTTAGTTTATGATCTCAGATCTTGGAAAAGCTAGAATAAGGGGGGTTATTGGGGGTGCCATTATTATACTCTGCATGGTAGGCGTCGCGATCGGCATTATACTCGGTATAATAGGCGTTAGAAGTGGGGGTTTCTTAGCTATTATAGTTTATGTTTCATTCGGGTTTGTATTAGGGTATTTAAGCATAGTGTTTAGTTGTTTAGGCTGGATTCTAGTTCTAATTTCGCTATATATGCTTTCAAGGTTTTACGGCGAGGGTGGGATATTCAGAAACGCTCTCTACTTCACGATCCTCTACATAGTTGGGATCGCTGTCGGAACTATTGCTATCTTCGGGTGGAGGTTCATCTCTGAAATATTTGGGCTGACTGAGGGGGGCGCGCTGGGGGCTGCCCCGGTCCTATGGCTTGTTTTCTTTGCGCTAGCCAGCTACTTCATGTATATGTCTTTGAGTTTTCTAGCATGGCATTCTGGGGTAACGTTGTTCAGGGCAGCAGGCGCGCTGCTGTTAATAGGCGCTCTGTTAGAGTTGATACTCACCGGGATACTAGTGTTGGGGGGCGCGCTAGCAGAGGGGTTAATTCCCCGGCAGCTCATACCGTTGATGGCTCAGGTGTTACTGTTAGGACTGCTCTTGGGACTACTCGTGCTGACCGCGAGTGCCATATTTTTGACTATGGGCTTCCTCAAAGTTAAACCCTTCAGACAGTGGTAACCTAAAGAGTGGGGCCCGGGAGTTCTAATCTTTCACCCTCACCTCGACCTGGAAACTGTTAATAACGTCGGAATCAATTCTCTTAATTTGCAGTATTGCCGGAAACACGGGATAGTTCTTGAGCGCCTCCCATTCGTGGCTTGAGAGGGTGAAGGTTAAAGTTACGGAGGCACCCGGGGGGAGGTCGGCGATGAGCTCGTTTGCGGGGATCTTCCGGTATTCCAGGTGGGGTATGACTATAAATGCAATGTTATCTTTCAACGGCGCGTTCCCACTGTTCGCTATGGTCACCTTAATTACGGCATATCCAGGGGAGGCTGACTTGTTTTCATAGGCTATTGGATGACCCTCAACAACTATGGTTGCCCACCCCGATTCCCTGAACAACGTTTGATACACGGTTATCGCCACCCCCACAGCTACCAGTATTAAAGTTAGTACCGCCAACATGAGCAGCGGGCGGCTCAAACCCTTTCCCCCAGCCCCCATCCCAGGCCGCCTAGTAGCCAACCGTCTCCCCACCGTTTCTCCCGCTACTCTGCCAGGCTTAAAGCTAATGCCTCCCCCATGGAGGTTTCCACATTCCAGCCTCCGGGCCTATACGGTTAAAGGGGGTGCACTTGATTTTATTAGAATTTAGGGAATTCTAGCTGCTGGAGTCTTGACGTTTTTATTAGTCTTCTCTGGCGCTTCACGTTTAGGGGTTTGCGGTGCCCGTTACTGGAGAGCTTTTAGCTTTGTTCCGCAGTGTTGGCTCTGAGGTTTCCAGGCTCCTCTCTGAGTATAGGAGGGTTGAGGTTGAAGGTGGCGAGTGGGTTCCTGTGGGGGGCTCTCTTGGAGGTGTTTATATTGGCGTTGATAGTAGTAGGCAGAGCGAGCTTTTCAGGTTCTTCTTTATCTTCGCCGTTCAGGGTGTAGCCGTTGTCTATGATGCTTCCAGGGGTGTGATCTCTAATGTGTCAGACGCTGATGTCGGCTATGTTGAGCTAGCAGGTTCCGGGAAGTTTGGGTTTAGTAGTAGGAATAGGGACGCCTTAATATCCAGCTCGTCGAGGAACCTGGAGGTTTCCCTTGCCCATGAGGCTCTCTCAAGGTCTAAGAGTGCTGACTTAATACTAATGGATGGGTCTTACGCTAGCTTCACAGTCCCAGTCCTCATAAGCCCGAAGGTTTACGAGAGGTTTAAAGAGCTCGAGAAGCTCGTGGACAGGCTCCATGAGGGGTG
This sequence comes from Thermoprotei archaeon, assembly GCA_029335875.2. Lineage (GTDB taxonomy): Archaea > Thermoproteota > Thermoprotei_A > Sulfolobales > Acidilobaceae > DSZV01. The sequence goes on from JARJMZ020000009.1 coordinate 35,273, forward strand.
GGCTCAAAGGATTAGAATGCTGGGCTCGCTCTCGAAGAGCTCGAGGATAGCGTTTATATCCAAGAGTGTTACGAAAACACATTTAACGTCAGAGGAGAACCCCAGGATAAAAGCTACAGTAGACGGGAGGAAAACAGTAATCCCCGACTTCATGGCAGCAAACCTCATAGCCGCCAGGGAGGGGAGGAAGCCCGGCTTCCTATGGTACGACAACCCATACTTCGAGATCAGAAGCGGCACAATAGACATGGCGAAGAGGGAGGGGATCACAATGGAAAAATGGTACACCCTAACCTACATACTGTTACACCCGGCGGGAAGACTATACCAAGCTACAATGCCGGGCAAACTAACTAAGGGAGAGGTAGAGCAGATTGTGAAAACACTCTTAAAAGTATCCCCCGAAGGCTACCCACAACCCCTATCAATACCCCACCACACGTCAAGGCTAACGAGAAGAGACTTCAAAAGCATCATAGCCTTGACGATACCGCAAACAGAGACGGGGAGAGAGCCGCTAGAACAAGTAGTATGGGGGAAGCCAGGCGGGCCCTAAAGATAGCTAAGCCGAGAGCTCGGCGGCTGATGATACTAGCCACTAAGTTAAATTACACCTTTTTAACAACACTGTGTAGGTTAATTTAAATTTCATCTGAAGAGGTTATGTTCTGGTGTAGGGAGTTTGAGTGGGAGGGAGGTTTTAGAGGCTTATAGGGGTAGGCCCATCTACAGTCTTATAGAAAAGGGCTATTATAGGCCTTGGGATCCTCTCAGGGTCTCACATATCAGGGGCTGGGATATTCATGTTAAGAGTGGTAGTTGGCAGGTTGAGGGGGTTTTGAGGATGCTTTTCCACGTCCTCGACCCCGAGGTTGCTAAGGACCCCGCTAACCTCATAGTCTATGGGGGTACTGGAAGGGCTGCCAGGGGTTGGGAGGCTTTTGAGGCTATAGTTGAAACTTTGATGGAGATGAGTGAGGATGAGACCCTTGTTGTTCAAAGCGGTAAGCCCGTGGCTGTTTTTAAGACTCGTAGGGAGGCTCCGAGGGTTGTTATTAGTAATGCTGTCCTAGTCCCTAAATGGGCTGACTGGGAGGTTTTCTGGGATCTTGAGCGTAAAGGTTTAACTATGTTCGGTCAGATGACTGCTGGGTGCTGGAGCTATATTGGGACTCAGGGTATACTTCAGGGTACTTATGAGACTTTCGCTTTCGCAGCTGAACAACATTTCCCTGAGGGGAGTTTGGAGGGTAGGCTAGTCTTAACCGCTGGCCTGGGGGAGATGGGTGGGGCTCAGCCTTTAGCTGTTAAGATGAATGGTGGTGTTGCTCTAGTCGTTGAAGTTGATAGGAGGATGATTGAGAGGAGGATTAGGCACGGATACCTGGACACTTGGACTGATAGTTTGGACAAGGCTCTCGACATGGCTCTAACGGCTAAGGAGAGGAGGGAGCCTATAAGTATAGGCCTCCTGGGGAATGCTGCAGAAGTGTACAATGAAATCCTGAGGCAGGGCGTTATTCCAGATGTTGTCACAGATCAGACTCCAGCCCACGACCCATTAAGCTATGTCCCGTTAGGGCTCTCCGTCGAGGAGGCTGAAAAGTTGAGGGTCGAGGATCCTGAGAGGTATAAGAGGATGGCTTTGGAGAGTATGAGGGAGCATGTTAAGGCTATGGTAGAGTTTAAGAGGAGGGGCTCTGTTGTTTTCGAGTATGGGAACAATATTAGGAAGATGGCTTACGAGGCGGGCTACAGGGATGCCTTCGAGTTCCCCGGGTTCGTACAAGCATATATAAGGCCTATGTTCGAGGAGGGCAGAGGACCCTTCAGATACTCGAGCCTCACGGGGAACCCCAAGGACATTTACAGGCTCGACGACGAGATAATAGCCACCTTCAAGGATAACAGGAGGCTAGTAAGGTGGGTTGAGAAGGCGAGGCAGCACGTCAAATTCCAGGGTTTACCCGCCAGAGTAGTATGGCTGGGCTATGGGGAGAGGGCTAGGTTTGGGAAGATCATGAACAGCCTCATAAGACTAGGGGAGATAGGGCCCATGTGGATAGGCAGAGACCACCTAGACTCTGGGAGCGTGGCAAGCCCCTACAGGGAGACCGAGGGGATGCTAGACGGGAGCGACGCTATAGGAGACTGGCCAGTCCTAAACGCCCTACTAAACGCCTCAGCCGGGGCAACATGGGTATGCTTCCACCATGGAGGAGGAGTAGGAATAGGATACTCACTCCACGCAGGCTTCGGCCTAGTCCTAGACGGAACCAAAGAGTCTGAGGAGAGGGCTGAAAGAGTGCTAACAGTAGACCCGGGACTAGGAGTAGTGAGGCACGCGGACGCAGGCTATGAGAAGTCTAAAAACATAGTGTGCGAGAAAGGGATAAAAACCCCCATGATAAAATGCTAGGCTAAGGCTTCCCAGAACATGAGCTCATAGTATTGTATAGCTTTAGCTATAAACCTGTACCGACCCCAGTCTGAGTATCTCTCAGCGATCTTTTCAGCCATAGATTCAAGCTCTGTGTAGGGCCCTGAGAACATGTCCATGAACATAGTGTTCCTAACACCAACACTCCTAGCCCAAACAGAGAGCTTCCCGCAGTTTTCACCCCATACGGGCAGGTTAACTGAGGCCGCAACAGCTAGATCCCCCATAGTTCCATGTAGGGAGAGCCATGAGAGGAAGTGTGTGTAAGCTACGGCCGCCGGGGATAAAGCGTCATAGCTGAATGAAACCTTAAGCTCGCCAGCAAGCTCGAGTAGGGCTTTATAAGCGTTGTAATCACCATCTATAAGCATCTTAACAAACTCGTACTCCAAGGAGTCTCTAGCTTTTACCATGAAAACTGAAAGAGCCTTAAGATCGTGGGGAACGATATAAAGCTGGTTTGCAACGAAACCCCTCAAAACATCCATTGTGGGGCTTGTAACGGAGCGGGAGCTTAATATCTTCTCGTTAACATCGCGAAGCTCCTCTCTAAGCTTTTCAATTATCAACTTAAAACGCCTCCACCCAAGTCCTCCAAAATACTGACTTAATAAAAGTTATAATAACAGGGTTCTAGTAAACTATTAAACCTTAAACTCCCCCACATTTAACATTGACGAGGTGATAAGTTTTGGTGGTTAAGCTAACAATAAGTCCTGGTAAAATGTGTGCTGATGAGCCGGATAAGTGTCATAATAGGTGGCATCCCGACATTAAACCTGTTTTAGAAGTAGATCCTGGGGATATAGTGGAGATTGAGACTAGGGATGCTCTTGATGGTCAGATAACTTCAAGCCCCGGCTTTGAAGATGTTTCTAGAGCGGAGTTAGGCTTCGTCCACCCTCTTACAGGCCCGGTTTACGTTAGGGGTGCTAAGCCCGGTGATTTGCTTGTTGTGGAGGTTCTTGATGTTGTTGCTGACAGTTTCGGCTTTTCAGTTATAATACCTGGTTTCGGGTTTCTTAGAGACCTTTTCCCTAAACCTTTCAAGGTTAGATGGGAGATTGAGGGGGGCTATGCTAGGTCGCCCGACCTGCCTAACATTAGGATACCTGGAGACGCCTTTTTCGGGGTTATGGGTGTGGCTCCTTCAAAAGCCCTCTTAGAGTCTATTAAGAGGAGGGAGGGGGATCTTAGGGCTAGAGGGGGTTTCGTCCTACCTCCAAACCCGAGGGGGGCGGTGCCTCCCGTGGAGCCTATAGCTAGTGAGGGTTTAAGGACTATACCTCCAAGGGAGAATGGAGGTAACTTAGATGTGAGAAATTTGAGTCCAGGCTCTAAGATATATTTCCCAGTGTTTGTTGATGGAGCCCTTTTCTCCGTGGGGGACGCTCACTTCGCTCAGGGCGACGGGGAGGTTTGCGGGACTGCTGTTGAGATGAGAGCCAAAGGAGTGTTCAGATTCTACATTATAAAGGAGGGAGCCAGAAAGTATGATATAAGATTCCCGGTTTTCAAACCCTCAGAGTCTTCACTTAGAAGGTTTACGTGGTCGAGGATCGCGAGCGTTGTGGGGGTCGGAGTTATAGATGATAGGAACGAGTCTGAAAACGCCACATTATCAGCGAGACACGCACTATTAAACCTAGTGAACCTCCTCGAGAAAACCGGTTACACAAGGGAACAAGCTTATATAATAGCTAGTGTCGCTGCAGACCTAAAACTCAGCCAACTCGTGGACGTTCCAAACTTCACAGTTTCAGCCTTCCTCCCCCTAGACATATTCGTTGAACCGCCCAGGGAGCTTCTAGATCTAGCCCTCTAAACAGTTTGCTCCCTAATATTCTTTTGATTATTCAGAGAGTTCAATACTAACTCACAAGAACCGTGGGATCCCCATAAGTTCGTGAGCGGCTGTTGAGGCCAACGTTAGAGGTCTCATATCTAAGGCTAGCCTTGGAAGGCTTAGAGTTTTACTCTCATCTCCGCTTGGAGCCTTTAGTGGGCAAAGTTTTGTTATTTTAAAAGGGTTTATTTAAATTATTTTCTTCTGGCTTTAGCTCTTCTAATCTCTAAAATCTCAATTGTCTCATCAATAGCGTCCTTAGTTCCTTTAAGTATTCTGAAAACTGTTCTATAGTCTCCCATCATGCCAGCCTCCATAGCTTCATTGAGTAGGGAGTCTATAATTTCCTTCAACTCATATACATGCTGATATGTGCTTGTCAACAATTCAAACTTCTCATCCTCCCGCCTGTAATATTCATAGGCATACCTCAACCTTCTCCACCCTATTAAAGCCTGCTGGGGATCTCTCGTTTATTCCTTTATCAATATGTGCGATTATGCTCATTAATAGAGCTTTAAATAGTGTCGTTTGAAATTCGGAGATAAGCTGGTTTCGCAGACCTTAAATTGTTTGCTTTCAATTTCTCAAATTACCGTGGGTGGCGGCATAGTTTTCCCTAAATGTTTTTAAGGGTGAAATCCTACATTTTAGAAGAGTGTTCGGGTGGGCTTGTTGGGCGGTTTTAGGAAGCTCATACTTTTAACCCTAGCTATTACGCCTAGCGGCGCTTTAAGCCCGGGGCCCCTCTCGGCTTCTGCTGTAGCTGTGGGGGGCTTTCTCGGCCCTTTAGGCGGTGTTCTTATAGCTTTGGGTCACACTATTGTCGAGCTCCCCTATGTTGCGGGCCTCTACAAGTTCACTGGGTCGATGAGGGCTGTCCTCGAGAGGGTTAGGGTGCCCATGAATGTTTTCATAGTAGCTTTCCTCCTATACTTCTCATACCTAATATTCAAAGACTCTATGCTAATATTGTCTGTGAAAAGTATGTATGAGAAGTATAGGAGGATATATACTATGTAAACATTCAAGTGCAACATAAACCGCTAGAGGACAGCCCTCATCGAACCAGATAAAAAGTAGAGGCCCGCCACATAGGGGCTCTAGAAAAAAGTGTTTCCCAAACCAATAAAAAAAACCCCTAAACGGCCGAGAAAGCCCCC
>JARJMZ020000011.1 GCA_029335875.2 Thermoprotei archaeon
CTTTCTATGCCGAGTTTCGGCGTCTCCCTGTAGGCTCTATACGATATCTCGTTGTATTCATGCCTCCTAGTTTCATAGAGGTCTACTATGTTCTGTAGTTTTCTTATCATGTCCTCATAGTCTTCTTCGTCTATTTTCCTAGCTCTTTCATCCTCTTCTATGTTTATGAACTCCTCTAAGTCTGAGCCGAAGAGCCAGCTGTTCACATTATCCTCTATGAACTCTAGGCTCGCCCCATCTCGTGATGATAGTATGGGGGTTCCGTTAGCCATGGCTTTCAACTGGCTTGTCCCGCTAGCTTCCCAGCCTGGGAAGGGGGTGAATAGTAGTATGTCTGCACCGCTTATAGCATAGTATGCTATTTCAGTATCGTATGTTGGGTGGAAGTATATGTTACTTTTTTCTCTAGAGGCTCTTATGAGCCTCTCAGCTATACTCCTCCCCCAGCTGTCGTGGGGGTGGGGTTTTCCGGCGGCGAATATGAATATCCTATCCTTCAAGTCCCTCTCTTCCGCTAGCATTTCGAGGAAGTATGGTCTCTTATACTTAACTATCCTCCTAGACCACACTATTATTAGCTTATCATCTACCCTCCTCCCTGAAAGGCTGGCTATTAGCGATGCAAGCTCCCTCCTTAACTTGAGCTTTTCAAAAGCCAGAGCTTCAGGGCTCCCCGGGTCTTTCTTGATCCTCTGCCACTTTTCGAGGTCGATAGCGTTAGTCACATGTTTTATCTTACCAGCGTAATTGGGGAAGAGTTTCCTGGTTATCTCCGCGTGCTTCCGGGACACGGCATAGGCTTCTAAGGCTGCGTCCATAGCGGCTTCAGTCATCGTTCCAACACTTGGAAGGCTAACCCCAAGGGCTTCCTCAGCCTCGCCCTTACAAAGCCTTGGGTGGCCCCAGGGGCCCGGGGTGTGTGTTATAAACCTTACAGTAAACTGTGAAGGCAGGAGATACGGGGCTAGGGCTAGGTGAGCCTCCTGCACGTCAACTATAGCGTTATCACCCCCATACCTCCTAGCTATCTCCGCCGAGACTGCGGCCGCCGTAATATAATAGGTGCACTCGTCGGCATGATGTCTATAAACGTGTTTGAAGAGTTTAGAGGCGCGTGGGGGCCTCTTAACCCTATAGAGTATAGCCCTAGCGGAGCCGCTCAAGTAAAGGTAGAGGTCCACATCGGCTATAAGCCTGCCGCCGGCGCCCCTAACACTTAAACTACCAAGAGGCTCCAGCCTGGAGAGGAACCTGAAGCTATGCCTATGCCTAACCTCAACAATCCTAGACCTATTAGCTGAAACATAGTCTACATAACCATAAGGATAGAAGGGGACCACAAGAACATATGGAAGCCCCAGCCTCCCCGCAGCATAAAACTTGTCAGCCTCCAAAACCCCTAAACCACCAGCATAGTTAGCAGACCCCTCAAAAGCAGCCTCCATAGCAAGACTAACAATAACACCCAACAAACCCACCTAGACACAAAATTCTATGTATCCGCCCCTTTAAGGTATAACGCTGCTCCAGCTGAAAAATCCATGTAGTTCAAACCCCGCTTGAATAGCGGTCTAGCGTGGGGTGTTTACGGGATCAAGGGGGATACCCGTGCTAGCATTCTCGGAGAGCGGTAGTGTCGGGTTGAGCGGCTCTCGGTAACACAGGCCTCTCTCATCTTATCGTGTTATCCGGGCGTTCTTCATCGAGCCATATTATACTATGGTTTAGGGGGTTTATTTGCTTATACTATAGTAAGCCTAGCGCCTTCGCCAGGTATGCTAGTGATATTAGCAGGGGGATCGCCGAGAACGTCAAGCTCCTAGTTATAACCGTTTTCTTGGATTTCTCGTCTAGGAGGCTCATTTCAGAGTATACTATTTTATTTAGTGTTGCCGCCGCTATTGCAACCGTTATTGAAGCGACAGCTACGGGGATGCCGGTGAACGCTACTGACGTGGCGACCCCTAATATTGCTGCTGTGGCGTTAACGAACCCCCCGGCTACTGTAAGTATGTAGAATACTTGTAGCGGGGCTTCCACAATCTCCAGGGCTTTGAAGAGCGCCACTAGTATCGCATAGGTTATTGTTACTTTAACTGCGGTATACCAGCTTAGGGGGCTTTTCACTGTTATACTAAGCTGGGGGCTTGAAAGGCTTGTCCTGAAGGCATGCGATAGTATTATTATAGAGATCAGAGCTAGGACTAGGAGCCCTATAGACTCTCCGAGGACTAGGGAGCCCGTGAATATGTTGAGAGCTACTAGGGCTAATAGTGATGCTCTGAGGTGCATAGTAGCTATTATTATTGTTGTTAGAACTCCGAGAGTCCTAGCTTTATCCTCTGGTGAAGCCTTAGACTCCCCCACGAGCCTCGTGACACCCGCTATCATAGCTTCGCTGTTTACAAAGCTCCCTAGGGAAGCTGCATATGAAACCCCCTGAGACCCCCATATCCTCGCGGCCCCGTAACTTACAAGGCTCAATGCTAGGACTAGGAGGAAGAATATGTAGACTCTGTAAACGTCGATCCAGGGGATTATGGGGGAGTACGCGGCCACTATAGGCCCTATTATGAGGGCTAAGACTGCTATCTCCATTATAGCTGTCAGCTCCTCATACTTGAGTTCTCTAGCTAGTTTCACTGCAGGGTTCTTAATAGCTAGGAGGAGCGTGGCTAGTATAGTCACTGAAGCGGCCTCCATAAGCTTCCCCAAGCCCGCCGTGACGCCTATAATATATGCCACGAGTATGACTACATAGGTCGTTATACCCGGAGCCCTCCTAGAAGACATTGTGAGATAAGTGTATATGCTGAAGAAGAGGGCCATAGCTAGGGTAGCGGAGGAAAATATGATACTCCAAACAATAAGGTCGCCGTTAGAGGCTAAAGTAGAAGTCATAGAGGCTAGGCTTCCATAAAGGCTTATCAGCCCGAAACTCCTAACACCTGGGAGGCTCCTAGAACCCCTCTCAGTGCCGGCGAGCTGAAGCCTCTCCCTCTCAAGGCCTATAAGAGCCCCTCCAGCCGCGGCAGTCAAAACCCTAACAACGAAGTCTACATAGCTAAGCTCGGCAGCCAGCCCTCAAACCCCGATTATTTAAATAGTTTAGGAACGCTTTTAACACCATCCCTCGGGCTGGGTTAGAGCAAACTCTATGGGGGCTGTGGAGTTTACCTCTGATCACGCTTTCACAGCCACACCCTCCCCCAATACCATGGTAGAGTCCAGGTTATGGTTTGCTGCTTTTTCCTTCAACACTACTATGTCTTGCCATACCTCGTCTAGGAGCGTGTTAGGGTCTATGGAGTCTGACTCTATATTGTCGAGGTCTTCTTCTAGTTTTCTCGTGTAGCTCTCGCTCACCAAGTGTTTGAAGTGTCTCGCCAGATAGTCGTATGCTTCTATTCCTGTTTTCGTGGGTATTAGTAGTCTGAGCCTCTTGCTCTCAACTATGTAGCCGTGCCTCTTATTAGCTTCTATGGCTTTATGGTATGTGCTAGGCCTCCCGACCCCCCTCTCTTTCATGAGCCTTACCAGGTCGCCGCTCGTATACAGGCTTATGGGGCTTGATTTTCTAACTGTGGAGTTTTCAACGTTAATGTCTTCCCCCTCTTTAACTTTGAGGAGCCATCCTTCGACTTTGAAGTTAGAGTATACCCTTGTAAACCCCTCGTTGACAACGCCCGCTACAGCTTCCAGGGTCTCTACTCTATCGAGAACCCCTATGATAGCCTTAGCCTTCACAATTCTAGATTCAACCATCTGGCTGGCTGTGAACCTCCTAAATATGAGGTCGTAGAGGGCCCTGTGGGGCCATAAGAGTTTAACGTGAACCCTCACAAGCCCCTCGCTTAAAGCCCTCTCGAGATCCTCTAAGTCTAGGGGTCTCGTGGGCCTTATAGCCTCGTGAGCCCCCCCTTCACCCCATCCCCTGGGCTTATAAGCTGCCTGGAGGCCCTTCCTATTAAGGTACTCCCTGGCTGTGGCCATCCCGGCTGGCGATACCCTAGTTGAGTCAGTCCTATGATATGTTATTAGGCCAGACTCGAAAAGCTCCTGGGCCACCCTCATTGTGGCTTCAGCTGTAAGCCCTAGCCTTCTAGAAGCCTCGTATATGAGGGAGTCTGTGGTGAAGGGTGGAGGGGGGCTTAGGGTCTCCTCCGATAGCTCTAGACTCTTAACCTTAACAACCCTAGCCCCCGCCAGCCTCTCAGCCTCCTCCCTGCTCCCCGTGTGAACACATATTCTATAGGGTACGCTTAGGCTTAAACAGACAGAGTATCCCATGGATTTCAACCTCTCAGAATACCTGTCAACAACCCAGCCTAGGACGGGGCTTTGAACCCTCCCAGCCCCCATCCACCTGGCCTTATAAACTTTCTGGAGGACTTCGCTGAGAGAGTAGCCGACCCATCTGTCCACGATCCTCCTAGCTATCTGGGCTTCAACAGCTTTAACGTCAAACTCGGAAGCCCCCCTTAAAGCTTTAAGGAAAGCGTCCCTGGTGACTTCGTGAAACCTAGCTCTCTTAACGTTGCCGTTGAAGGCTTTGAGGGCCAAGAATATATCCCAGGCTATTTTCTCTCCCTCTCTGTCGGGGTCTGTAGCCACTATAACCTCGTCAACCTCCATGGCGAGCTTCCTGACAACCTCGAGGATAACCCTGGAGTCCCTAAAGTTTGACGAGCCACATTTGGGGCAGGAGAGGCCACCTATAAACTGGGCCCCGCAGGAGAGGCACCTCTTAACAGTACCATATACTGGGGAATACCTGTCGCCATCGCGGAGAACTCCGTAAAGGGATCCTTGAACCTCCTCCACAAGGTCGAAGACGTGGCCTCTCGAAGCTGTAACCTGGAGCAAGTATACTGTTCCGCTTTCAACGTCTGCAGCTGAAGTCTCATATACTGTTAAACTCTTAATCCTCCTCTTCCCAGGCCTCCCCCAGAACCACGCTATAGTCCTGGCTTTAGTTGGAGACTCTACTATGACGAGTATACTCCTAACCCTAAACTCCCTCCCCCAGCCTGCCCTGCTCTTTTCAAGCTCCTCCTTAACCCTTCCAATGTCGAGGTCGTCATAGCTCGCTAAGCTAGCTTTAGCTAGCCAGTTTAGTTTTAGGGCGAAAGCTTTAACAAGGTGTTCAATAGGCTCAACTATAACGCTGAGCCCAAGGGTTAGCCTCCCCTCAAGCAGCCTGCTCGTCCTCCCACTAGCCTGTATATATGTTAGGACATCCGGGGAGTACATGTAGTCTCCCCCCTCCTCCCTAGTGAAAACCATGGAGCCCACAATGTAGGTGTCGGAAGACCCGAGCTTCCTCCTTATCCACTCTAAAGCCCTCTCATAGACATCCCTATAAGCTTTCACAGCATATTCTAAGGGGCCCTCTATAGAGCCCCTCCTCAAAGCCAGCATTAAAACCCCGGGGTCCTCTAAGCCGTCAATAATACCCCTCAAAACCCTAACCATACCCTCGGATCCTTCAACACCCTCATCCCTCATTTGCATTAAAACCCTCAAAAGCCTCTGAGGATTTAAAATAGCCTCCTCAACCCTCAACTTCCTAGCCGGGACCCCTATGAAGACAGCGTACTTCACGGCTTTCGGGGCGTCGAGACCCCTAACCGCAACCCCATACCTGCTGGCGACAGAGACTATAACGTCAAGCTCCCCCCTCTCTAGTTTCTCAACACTCCTCCAGGAGCCTGAGAGGGCCTTACCCACTCTTAGGCCTGTAGCTTCCAGGTTTCGAGCCACAACATCAACTGTTTTCGCCCCGAGGTGTTGGCTCACGAAAACTATGCCTCCAGGCCCCAGCTCTTTCACTATGGAAACGTAGGCTGAGGGGTCTCCCGAGATCTTATAAGCATCTATAACGTTCCTTACATAGTCCCCGCTACCTCCAACCTCGAAGTCTAGGAGTTCCTTGAAGAGCATGTGCTTTACCCCCCGAGGCCTCCCCGTAGCTGAGGCTACGATCAGCTGGCCTCTAGCTTCTGTTTTAAGCCTCTCTCTAAGTTTCAGCTCGAGCTCGCCTATAGCCTCTTCAAGCCTCGATATTTTATCTGTAGCCCCAGCTTGTATTGCCTTGTATAGTTTGAGCTTTGCCCTAACAAGGTTCCATGCGAGCGCTATAGTCTCCTCTTTAAACCCCAGGAGTCTGAGTATCCTCTCAACGTTCCTGCTATCCCTGAGGAGGCTGTCAACATCGTCAACCACTATGAGGTTGAACGGCTTCAAGGAGCCTAGCATTTCAAACCTCCTCTCTAGGAATCCCGTGGTGGCTACGAGAACCCTGAAATCCCCCCTGCTGATGAGCTCTAAAGTTTCAGCCTTAGCTTTTGAAGGCATTGTTGAATAGTAGGCTATAACGCCCCCGGTCATTGCTGAAAGCCTTGAAGCAGTCTGCCTAGCAAGGTTTTCCGTGGGCACTAGATAGATTATCCTCCACCCGTAAACCTCAGCTTTATAAGCAGCGTACGCGCTGAGGAGCGTGCTCTTACCGACACCGGTGGGGGCCGTTATAGCGAAACTATCGAGAGATAAAAGCCTCCTAGCCCAGCTAGCCTGGGCACTCCACATTTCAAAGCCGACTTTAGCCCTGAAATATGAGGAGAACTCTCTGAAACTCTCAACCATAACCCTAAGCCATTCAAAGCCCCCAAGCCTCCCCCCAGCTTTTAAATCCCTAGCAACACTCTCAACATCAACCCTAGAGGGAGCCCTGGGCAGGCAGACTTCACAGGGCAAGCCCTCCAAGAGCCTCGACACAACTATAGGGCCGCCGCAGTTAGGGCACATAGACTCGTAGACGGCGTTAAACCTAATCAAGACCCTAAGCCCCCAAGCTCTTCTAGGCTAGCCACTAATAGAGGAAGGACGCCGCAGTGTTACAGAGGTAATGACGAAACTATTAACCCCCAAACACTGAAAACTATAAGTGACAGGGGGCGGGGAAACTTGAGCTTCTACGCGCCCACAGAAATCGAGGAGATAATCAAAGGAGCCAAGGAGGCTATAAACGTGAACATAGAAGGCCTAGAAAAAACCGGGAACAGGCTAGGCAGAGAATTCTCGTGCGACTCTAGAGGCAGAATGCCCACAATAACCTGGACGCCCTTCGAGGGGGCTAAAAGCTACGCAATAATATCCTACGACCCGGACGCCCCAATAGGAGTATTCTACCACCTAGCAACATACAACATACCCCCCAACATGACGCGCCTAACACACGAAGACCTAAAAAAGACAACAGTACTCCCAAACAGCGGGGGGAGGAGAGACTGGTACCCACTATGCCCCCCAAGAGGCCACGGAACACACAGATACTACTTCCTAGTACTAGCATTAAACGAGCAGATAACAATAAACCTAAGAAGCATAGAAGACCTAGTAAGAGCATCTAAGGGTAAAATACTGGCATACGGGTGGAACATGGGAACATACAGCAGATAACCTCCACCCCTCTAAGCACTTTTTAAAGAAACGTGGTTTTTAACGTAGACATAGCTCAGCTTAAGTAGCTTATCTCAGGAGCCCACACTAACCTCCTGAAGAAATTCACTAGGAGGTTTAACAGTGCTCTCCTACACCATTGTTTTATTCTAGTCTTTCCACTATGTTCTCCACTATTTCTCTTATTCCCCTGCTTTCGGCTGTTTCCAATGCTGTTTTTAGGGATCCTATCATTATATCTTCCACTTCCATATAGCCTGCTTTAATGTATCTTCTTGCTTTCCAGTATGTTGCTATGTTGTCAGCTATTTTAGCTATGGATCCCTCTAATGTCTGCTTCTTATACTCTATGTATAGGGCTTTCATTTCCGCAGATACTTGGAGGTTGTTGTAAGCCCTCTCTTCAACCTCCTCTTTTCCGGCTAGTTCAGCCCTCCTACTTATGTCGCCTATTAAAGCCTCGGCAAGATCGTGGACTAAGGCTACTGCCGCAGCCTTTTCAGGGCTTACGGGGAGCCCTTTCCTGGAGGCTTCAACGGCGATCTCATAGGCTATTATAGCTGAGACGAACAGGTGCTCGGCCACGTTCTCAGCTAAACTATGAGGGATCCCCCTAAGCATCCACCCGGTCCTAGCTAGGCTGGTGAGGGCTACTAGCATCTCCCCTAGTTTCAACACTGTCCCCCGTAGGTTTTCGTGGATTTAATGTTTTTAAGCTAATGTTAATTAAACACTATATCCCCGTATTTAATGCAAACACACGGCTACGCCGGCATTATAATGGTATAGCGTTGGCTACAACAGTCTTCAACCTCAAAGGCTCTAGAATATCCCCCCTGTTAAGTAGGGAGGCAAAATCCTCCTCGTATAGTAATCCTATCCTGGCCATGTAGAAGGCGCACGTGGGGGTTACAGCAGCCTCGAAAAACACGAGCTCAGACAGGGCGTAAACAGAGCTTCTAACATCAGCCCTCGAAAGCCCGCAAGCCCCTTCAGGGTGCGTGTGCACTATGCCGGCAGCGTCAACATAGGGTATAGTAACCCCGTGAACATCCCCCTCAAGCATGTAAGCAAGCCCGTCAAGCCCGTAAACCACCATGTACTCTACGCCGTCAACGCTAGTTTTCAAAGCGAAAGCCTTAAAAGCAGAAGAGTCAAGGCTTAAAACCATCCTGGGAAGCTCCTCGTAAACCCTCCTAAGAACAACACCACCCACAGGAGCTTCAGAAGGCTTCAAAACAACAGTTAAACCCAGCTCCTCCAGCTCAAACTCCACAGGCTCAGAAAGCTCCGAACCCCATAAAAACACAGGTACATCCCTAGATTCCAACAGTCGAAAAACAACGTCAAGATTAGAAAGAGGGGGATAGACACGAATCAAATCCACATCTAAAACCTCAACCTCACCCTCTAAACTCCTAAGAACCCCTCCCACAAACCCTAAAACCTTAGACCCCTCAGTAACAGTAGCACGCTGCCACTTAACCATACCTTTGTCGTCCCTACAACTTATAGTCGCGATCAGCTTAAATCTAAGCTTTTTTGTTCGTCGTGGGGAAAATGATAGCCCTAAACGTCTTCCTCCAATGACTCAAGATCTCCTTATAAAACTCTTTTTCATCACGATTCATTGCAAGATTCGCGAGAGCGTTCTTAGCTACATCGGGGCTGACAGCTATTAAGGCTTTAACAGCATAACGCCCTAACCCTTGGCTCGCATACTCTTATGACGTGGTTAAGCAAGGGTTTATAAAAATTCTATGTGTTAGAGTTTTGGTTGGTGCTAGCGCTGTGGATTTCACGTTTACGAGGGAGGAGGAGCTTTTCAGGGAGTCTGTTAGGGAGTTTCTGAGCAAGAAGCTTTCGCCCTTATGGGAGTCTATTGATGAGAGGAGCCTTATCCCCACGGATTTGATTAGGGATATGGGTTCTCAGGGTTTCTTCGCTATTCCCGTTCCTGAGGAGTATGGTGGTCAGGGTGGTAGTTTTACTTTGGCGGCTATTGCTGCTGAGGAGGTGGGTTATCATGATCCTTCTATGGCTACTGCTGTCTATACTTTGCTTAACAATTCCTGGCCCTACGTTCTCTATCTCTATGGGTCTGAGGAGGCCAAGGGAGAAATATTACCTCTCGTAGGCTCTGGTAGAGGGTTTTTCGGTATAGCTTCTACGGAGCCTCAGGGTGGTAGTGATGTTGCTGGTTTGAGGGTTTCAGCCTCTCTTGAGGGCGGTGTTTACAGGGTTTATGGGGAGAAGATCTATATTAGTGGTGTTAGGGAGGCTTTAGAGCAGCTAGACAATGGGGGCTGGCTGCTCCTAGCGAGGACTGGCAGGGTCGAGGATAAGCATAGGGGCTTGACTGCTTTCGCCTTCGCGGCTAAGAGGGGGGGCTCTATAGTTGAAGGCTTAGAGTATAGTATACTGAACACTATTGGGAGGCATGGAATATCGACTGGGATCCTAAACTTGAAAGGGGCCCCCATAGAGCCTAAATACGTTGTGGGGGGAGAGGGCAGAGGCTTCTACGTGGCCATGGAGGGGTTCAACCTAGCCAGAATACTTGTAGCGGCCGCAAACATAGGCTCAGCCAGGTGGGCTCTGGAGGAGGCGGTTAAATGGAGCAGGGAGAGAGTGCTTTTCGAGAGGCCCATAGCAAGCTTCCAGGGGGTAAGCTTCCCCCTAGCAGAGCTAGCCGTAGAACTCGAAGCCACAAAACTCCTAGTATACAAGGCTGCGTGGACAGCGGACAGGATCTATGTTAGGAAAGAGCCGGGCGTGAAGCCCAGAGACCTAGCCTTCTACGCTGCAGCCTCAAAGATGAAAGCCGTAGAGACATCATTCAAAATATATGAGACGGCTATGAAAACATTCGGAGCCCTATCCTACACCAAAGAAGGCAGGCTGGGCAGAGGATTCCTAGGCATACTATCATACATGGCGGGAGCCGAAGGAGCACAGAACATTATGAAGTATATAGTAGCCGGCGAGCTCATAGGGAGAGAGCACGTCAGGTGAAAACTTCAACCCAGCCAGCCCCGAATACCGTTAAACCCCCCAGTAAACATATCCCAGCGTTTCCACGTTAAGACTCCTGTAACAGGGGGGTACTTTAATAAGCTGGGGCCGCTGTTCTAAGCTTTTTCCTTTAAGGGTTTTACTATAAACTTTCCTTCCTCGAAACCCACTATTATGACTGTGTCTTCAGACGATAGGGTGGTTTCTGTCTCGCTCTCCGCTTTCCAGAGTTCCCCTTCGACCATTATTATTGCCGTTTTTCCGGCGGCTTCCACTACTTTAGCCTTTTTGCCTATGTATGTTTCTATGCCTACTTTGACTTTAGCCTTGTGTGCCTCCACTACTTTATATGTTATTAACGCTATGACCACTATTAGGACCGCCCCTATTACTAGCGCCTCTCCAAGCCCTATTACGTTGAGAGCTACGGCCATGAAGGTTAGGGCTCCCACTATTACTGTTACTATTATGATCTCGTCTAAAAGCGCTATTGTTACCTCGAGGATCTTCAAGTTATCACCGTTCTAAGCCGTGTTTACCTCTTGCCCGTGAGTTTTCTGGCTTCCCTCTCCGTCTCCCTCAGTATCACTATGTCCCCTATTCTCACAGCGCCTAGGACGTTGCGGGTTAGGATCCTCCCCTTATCCCTTCCCTCCAGTATTCTCACTCTCACCTGTGTGACTTCCCCTGTAACCCCCGTCCTGCCTATTATCTGTATGACTTCGGCGGGGTAGCCTATATCTTCTATGATGCCCCCCTCGCTGGAGCTCAAGCCCCTCTACCTCCTACATGTTAAACTAAAGCCATAAGCCTATTAAGCTTAACAGTAAACAACGCTAGGAGGGGTGCACAGGTTAATGCCTAAGGAGAGAGTGTGTAGCTTCTGCGGTAAAAGCATAGAGCCCGGCACTGGGATGATGCACGTGTCGGCTAGGGGAGAGATATTCTGGTTCTGCAGTAGCAAGTGCCGTAAAAGCTTCATCATGGGGAGGAACCCTGCCAGGCTCGTGTGGGTTAGGAAAACAGGGAGAACAGTAAGGTGAAGGAAGGTTGCCGGTAGAGAGAACCCTCATAGTGGTGAAGCCTGACGGTGTCAGGAGGGGGCTGGTGGGGGAGGTAATATCGAGGCTGGAGAGGAAGGGGCTGAGGATAAGGGCTCTGAAAATGTTGTGGATGAGCAGGGAGCAGGCTGAAGAGTTCTACTCTGTGCACAAGGGTAAGCCCTTCTACGATGAACTAGTAAAGTTTACGCAGAGCGGCCCGGTAGTAGCTGTTGTGGTTGAGGGGGACTCTGCTATAAGCGTGGTTAGAACTATGATAGGGCCCACTGACGGGAGAAAGGCCCCTCCAGGCACTATTAGGGGGGACTATTCCCTCTCAATCCTCGAGAACATAGTCCACGCTTCAGACTCTGAGGAGTCCTACGCTAGAGAGTTTAAGGTCGTATTCAGAGAATCGGAGGTAATGCCCGACTATTAATGTTTACCTAACGCCCTCGCCCAGCTTCTTCCTCAGCTTCAAGACTACTGGGAGGTATTCTTTACCCCCAGCATTATACTTTATCTCCACGATCTCCCTCAAGGTCATGACCTCATCCATTGATATCATGTCTGTAAACTCTGATATTAGCTTGTTAGCGTGCTCCGCCGGAACATCAGTGTATATTATGTCGCCCTCGTCAACATGCCTCCCCACGAGTATCTTACCATGTATTGATATTGCTACGCTAGTGCCAGCCCTCGCCTCTCCAAGGCTTTTATCCCTTTCTTTTATAGCCATTATCCTGCCCAGGGGCTTCCCGTCAGAGCCCATTACAGGGTATCCGGGCTTTATTATCCCCCCTAGAACTTCAACCCCCACGATAGCCGGGTCGCTCCTCCTGAAAACATAGCCTGGTATTATCCTGGCCTTCCCGGGTCTCACGAGGGCTTCGAGGGCTGCCTCCCTCTCTCTAGCCTTCTCCCTCTTAACCCACTCCTTGTAGTCTTCGAGCAACTTGTATATGACGTTGTTCTGGAATATTGTGACCCTGGAGTTTGAAGCCTCCTCTTCAGCCTCGGGCAGTATTTTCACGTTGAAGGCCAGTATTACCCCTAGTGTCTTGTTGAGTTTCATTGTTACCGCCGCGTCTATCACATCGCTCCTGCTCACAGGACCCACGTCTGCGACCCTCACGGGAATATTATCCCTCCTAAGGGCCTCAACTATAGCCTCGAGAGTGCCCAGCGTGTCAGCCTTGACCACTAGGCCCACGTTCTCAGTCCTTATTATTACTGTTTTAACCTCCTCCTTCACAGCCTCCACTATTTTACCTAGGCTACTCTCATCCCAGACGGCGTATATGGGGGAGCCTGCGAGGGCGTCCTCAAGCCCGTCAGCAACTATCCTGACGCCGGCGGCCGCTGAAACCTCCTCGACGGCAGTGAACTTCGCCTCCCTAGCTCTGATCTCCTCCAGGGGTCTCGGCATTAAGAGCGCCCTGACGTTGGAGACTATAGGCTCCCCCTTGCCGGCCAGCACTATAGTGTCCCCCACTCTAATGATCCCATCATATATTATGGCGTCCACCACATGCCCCAGGCCCACCTGCTCTTTAACTTCAAGGACAACACCCTTAGCGGGCCCCTCAACATACTTAAGCCTATCCCTCATATACTGTTGTGTCAGCCCAGCTATTACCGCTAGAAGCTCGGCTATCCCCTCACCTGTTTTAGCCGACACGGGAACCAGGGCGACTTTCTTGGTGAAATCTTTTATCCTCGTGAAAACGTCTGAGGGCATGCCTTCCTCGTAGAGTCTGCCGACTATATCATATATTCTCCTCTCAAGCTCCCCCCTAACACTCTCACGCTGCTTTTGAAAACTGAAAATGAAGGGAGCGTCTGGCTGAGGCTCCCACCCGGGTATCCTGTCGATCTTGTTAACAGCTACGACGAAGGGGGTCTTCCTAGACTTGAGGAGGCTTAGAGCCTCATAAGTCTGAGGCTGGAAACCCTCCATAACATCTACAACTAGGATGGCGAAGTCGGCGACACTACCACCCCTCCTCCTAAGATTAGAGAATAGCTCGTGGCCCGGAGTATCTATGAAGAGAAGCCCGGGGATCACCAGCTTGACGGGGACAACCTTCTTCAAAGGCTCCGCGAGAGACTCTATAACCCTGGCGGGGACAAAGCTAGCCCCAATATGCTGTGTAATACCGCCGGCCTCCCTTGCAGCTATAGCGGTCCTCCTAATCTTATCTAAGAGGCTGGTCTTACCGTGATCCACATGACCCAACACTACCACTATAGGCTGCCTTAGCCTGCCCGGCTCACCACTATGAACCAAGCTGACCCCCACTATCCTTTATTTCCACCATGCTTTTTAAGCGAAATAGACACTAGAACGCTATGTGGGGCTGTAAGCAGTTTCATTAAAACTAGCAAAGGATGATATTTATTCTGTGAAGCGGCCTCCCCGAGCCAGAACGCTTCCCATGAAACTGGGAGAAAGACAATCCTCCAATGGAGGTATAGGCGAGCCCTCCAAGGAGCCGCCATCAAAGAGATGGATAGGCGGGCAAGCCTCAATGAGCTGGGGGCCCTGTGAATGCTAGGGGCCTAGTGGTTGGCGACAACTACTATGAGTTGGAACCTCGTTAATATTATTAAGGGTTTAGACTAAGCTTCTAAAGCTTAGAGGGAGGAGAGAGTGTCTGCTAGGGAGAGGCCGCCTCTTAGGGTTGTAGTGTCCGACCCCAAGGCTGGGAGTAGAGTGGTTAGGGTTAAGGTTGTGGGAGTTGACGATATAAAGTATTCTGAGACTATGAGGAAGAGCAAGGAGCAGGAGAGGGTGGAGCTCCCCATAGCGAAAGTTAACAGTAAGCTTTACGAGGATTTAGGTTTGAGCGTTGTTGGAGTTATGACCTTAAGGTTTAATGTTGAGGGTAAAAAGGTTAAAATACCTTTCAAGGTTCAAGTAGACAATAGCGTCCCCGAGGGCGAAGTTAGGGTTAATGGAGACTTGCTAGCTGAAGCTACGGGAAGGCTGGAGGCTGAGGGGGAGGCTTTCAGGGCTAAATCTTGGCAGCTCGCTGTTGACGAGAGTGTGGCTATTAAACTAGCCGGCTTGGAGATAGGAGACTACGTGGATGGGAGCCTCCTGGGACTTAAAGGTTTAAGGCTTAAGATCACGGGAGGCTCTGACGCTACGGGGATCCCCATGCACTCCGGGACCCCAGGCACTGGTAGGTGGGAAGTGCTGCTCTCCGGGCCTCCAGGCTATAGGCCTGAAAAAGAGGGGGAGAGGAGGAGGAAGAGTGTTAGAGGGAGGATGATACCCGATCCTAGAGCCGAGAGGAGGAAGACGGGCTTAGCCCAGCTTAACCTAGTCATAGCATATGAGGGTTGAGTTGATGGAGAAGAGGCAGCCTGAAGTTAACATAGGCGTTGTAGGCCACGTGGACCATGGGAAAACAACTCTAGTCCAAGCCCTCACGGGAATGTGGACCATGAGGCATAGCGAGGAGATCAGGAGGGGGATGACGATAAAACTCGGCTATGCAGACGGGGAAGTATGGGTATGCCCCGGCTGCGGCTACCCAGACATGTACACTCCAGAGCCTGTGTGCGAGTGCAAGCCGGGGGAAACCCCGGAGTTTAGGAGGAGAGTGTCCTTCGTGGACGCCCCGGGCCACGAGATACTTATGGCTACAATGCTCTCTGGAGCCGCTCTAATGGATGGAGCCCTCCTAGTTATAGCTGCTAACGAGCCTTGCCCCCAACCTCAAACTAGAGAGCATCTGGCTGCCTTAGAGATTATAGGAGCTAAGAATATTGTAGTCGTCCAGAACAAGGTTGACGTGGTCAGCAGGGAGAGGGCCATAAAAAACTACGAGGAAATATTAAAGTTCATAAAGGGAACGGCGGCCGAAGACTCCCCCATAATCCCGGTGAGCGCCCTCAAACGCGTTAACATAGATGCGCTCATAGCAGGGATAGAGGAGAGGATAAAGACCCCTGAGAGAGACCTGTCAAAACCCCCGTTAATGTACGTGGTTAGGAGCTTCGACGTGAACAAGCCAGGCACCCCTCCGGAGAGGCTCATGGGGGGCGTTCTGGGAGGCTCCTTGATCCAGGGGGTTCTAAGGGTTGGGGACGAGCTGGAGATAAGGCCGGGTATTGAGGTTAAGAAAGTTGGGGGTAAGCCTGTTTACGAGCCTATATTAACTAGAGTTGAGAGTTTAAGGTTCGGCGACACTCCTGTAGACGAGGCTAAGCCTGGGGGGCTAGTAGCTGTAGGCACCAGCCTAGACCCTTCCCTCACCAAGGCTGATAACATGGTGGGTAACGTTGCCGGTAAGCCTAACCAGCTGCCCCCAGTCTTTGATAATCTAACTTTGAGCTATGGGTTGTTCGAGAAGATCATGGGCTTGAAAGAGGAGGTTAGAGTGGAGCCCCCGAGGAGGGGGGAGCAGCTAGTCTTGTCCGTGGGCCCCTCTCTGACCCTAGGAGTCATAACTAATATTAGGAAAGATACTATGGAGGTTAACCTGGCAAGGCCTGTGGTGGCGTGGAAAGGAGCTAGGGTGGCTATAAGTAGGAGGGTCCAGGGTAGATGGAGGCTGGCTGGCTGGGCTGTCGTGGAGGCGTGACTTTAATCCTCGACTCCAACATGGCCATGTACATTGTGAGGGGCCTCACAACCCTCACATCTATAGGTGAAGTCCTAGACTCGAAGTTTGACGTGATTGTTCCAGTGGCGGTTTTAAAGGAGCTGGAGTCTATTGCCGGCTCTCAAAGTTATAAGGGCAGGCTGGCCTTGAGGGCTTTAGAGGCTCTGAGAAGAGTGGCGGGAACTGTGGAGACTCTTAACACGAACCCCGACGATGCCATAGTTGAGGCTGCCTTGAAGCTTAAAGATTGTAGGGTTGTGGTGGCTACTAGTGATAGAGAGTTGAGGAAGAGGCTTAAAACCCACGGCATACCGACACTATACTATAGGAAGTCTAAGGGGGGTGTAGAGCTTGAGTGGAGCCCCCTCTAACATGGTGCTAGGATTGTTGTATGTTTTAATTGATAATTTAAAATTTATTAACCTCAAGTTTAAAAGCGTGAGCTAGGTCACGCGGAGGGTTATAGGTTGTATGTGGAGTATGAGATCGAAGAGTGGGTGGGGGTGCCCCCCGACAAGGTCTACGGAGACCAAGACCTCAACGCCTCAATACTGAGCATGCTTAGGTCAGCCATAGAAGGTACTACAGACCCGGAGTTAGGGGTCATTATAGCGGTGCTAGAAGCCCAGGTTGCAAGCAATGGGGTAGTCCTCCCGATATCTGGAGACCCTAACGTGTACTACCTGGTTAGATATAGGGTCTTAGCTTTCGAGCCCGTCCTCCAGGAGGTTTTGAGAGGAGTAGTTAAGGATGTGAAGGACCAAGGTATATTCGTTGATATAGGGCCTGTGGACGCGTTCGTACACAGGAGCCAGATATCGGATGAAAGCCTGGAAATGCTCCCAGACAGGAGGGGCTTCAAGTCTATAGATACGGGTAGAATAATAGAGACTGGAGACCTTGTCAGGGCGAGGATAACCCAAATATCGAGGCCCACGGGAGGATTCATGAGGATCGGGATGACAATGAGGCAGCCTTATTTAGGGAAAGAAGAGCAGACAAGGAGAGGGTGAGAGCGTTGCCAGCTAGGAAAGCCCCCTCAAAAAAGCCCCCGTTCAAAGCCTGCAGAGACTGTGGAGTCCTCAACCCTAGAGAAGCAACCATATGCTCCAACTGTGGCTCCTCAAACCTGCTTGAAAGCTGGGAGGGCATGGTGATAATATTGAGCGCGGACAGCGTTCTAGCCTCAAAACTCGGGATAAACAAGCCTGTAGCTAAAGCTATAAGAATATCCGGTAAAATAGTGACTAAATAAACCCCTCACAAAGCTATAACGAGGGGTCACAATAGTTGAAGGTAGACAGGCCAAGCCTAATCCTGCCCGAGGAATCTAGAGAAGACTTCTCACAACCCTGGGGCCCCGTTTTCTCGGGCCCCCTAAGAGTCTTAGAGGAAATAGGCCCTAAGGGCGTAATATGCATCGGAGACTT
The DNA here is from genome assembly GCA_029335875.2 of Thermoprotei archaeon. Lineage (GTDB taxonomy): Archaea > Thermoproteota > Thermoprotei_A > Sulfolobales > Acidilobaceae > DSZV01. Next base: position 17,563 of record JARJMZ020000011.1, read on the forward strand.
TGTCTCGAAATTATGCCTAGAAGCTTACGCGGCACATGGAAAACCCCAAAACATCATAGTAGTCTTCGACCATACTAGCAGGAGAGTTGAGCCTGCAGGGGCCTTAGAAATACCGGGGGACTTTTCTAGGGTTAAGATCTACAATAAGAGGGGGACACTATCCTTGGAGGCTCTAGACACTGTATGCGGCTTGGTTGAGATGGAGAGTGTGAAGGCAGCCTTAGAAGTTGAGGGCGAAGAGGACATGGTGACACTCGCGGCAATAGCCTGCCTCAAGCCCGGCTGGCTCACAATATATGGGATCCCGGGCTTAGGGTCGGCGGTCATAGCCTATAGCTGTTTGAACGCTAGAATAGCCCAGGGGAGGATATTAGGCTTGAAGCCTTTATCTATGGCTTGCCACGCTCTCGATTAAAGGATTCGTGGGAGCTTAAACTTATATGCCCTCCTTCTAGACATTTTCATAGTTAGGTGGTTTGACCTGGAGCGGGGTAAGAGCTTTAGGGTTGGCGACTGGTTTTTGGAGGTTGAGAGCGACAGGTATAATCCGCTTATAGGAAGGAGGGAGATAGTGTTGAAGGTTAACCACCTGCTCAAGTCTACGCCGAGCAGGAGGGACCTTAGGGCTAGGCTTGCCGAGGTTTACAGGGTGGATGCTAGCAGGGTTTATGTTAGGTCTATCTTTACAAGGTACGGGTCTGGGGAGTCTAGGGTTAGAGTTCACGTTTATGACGGTGTTGAGAGGGCTCTAGCTTTCGAGCCTAAATACATAATAGAGAGGAATGGTGGAGTAGAGTTTAAGGTTTAGTGGGGGTGCTAGGTTGTGGCTGGCGGGGATCTTAAGACTTACGTGCACAAGCTTTACATGGTGGACCCTAAGCAGGGAACTATAAAACTTAAAAATAAGAAATGCCCTAGATGCGGGAGTATAATGGGCCACCATAAGAAGCCCGTGGAGAGATGGCACTGCGGTAAGTGCGGCTACACGGAGTTCGCCGTGCCTCGAGTGGGGAAGCGTTGACTCTAATCCTGGGAATAGAGTCTACAGCCCACACCTTCGGGGTTTCAGTTGTATCCTCGGAGCCCCCTCATATCCTCTCGGATTCTAGAAGAATATACTCCCCCAGGCAGGGGGGTATACTGCCGAGGGAGGTTGCACCTTTCTTTTCAAATGTTGCTGGGGAAGTTGTTAGGGAGGCTTTAGATGAGGCTGGGGTTGGGATTAGAGATGTTGATGCTATAGCTGTTGCTTTAGGCCCTGGGATGGGGCCTCAACTTAGGGTTGGAGCTTCCGTGGCAAGGGCTCTGGCTAGTTACTATGGTAAGCCTCTTGTCCCCGTTAATCATGCTGTAGCACATGTTGAAATAGCCAGGTTTTTAACTGGACTCAGGGATCCCATTGTATTATATGTTGCCGGCGGTAACACTACTGTCGTTTCATATTCTGAAGGGCGTTATAGGGTTTTCGGTGAAACCTTAGACATCCCCCTCGGTAACCTGCAGGACACTTTCGCTAGAGAGGCTGGAATAGGTCCACCCTATGTTGTTGAAGGGAAACATGTTATCGACATTTGCTCTGAGGGCGGAGAGTTTATAGAGGGTATGCCTTACATAGTTAAAGGACAAGACTCTTCGTTTTCAGGCCTCCTAACAGCAGCCCTAAGACTTTTGAAAAAAGGCTCACGCCTCCAAGACGTTTGCTTCACTCTAAGAGAAATAGCTTATTCTTCTGTTGTTGAAGTCCTAGAGAGGGGGCTCGCCCACACGGGTAAAAGGGAGGTTCTCTTAACAGGGGGTGTTGCAGCCAGCAAACTTCTCAATGAAAAGATAGAGGTTATGGCAAAGTTGCACGGAGCTCTTTTCAAGCCCATACCTGGAAAATATAGTGGGGATAATGGGGTTATGATAGCCTTAACAGGCCTACCAGCATATCTTTGGGGTTACACTGTTGAACCTTCAAAAGCTTTAATAAGACAAAGATGGAGGATAGATCAAGTTGACATACCATGGTATTACGAGTTTCCACGTTAAGAGTTGATTGTTGATGAGCGAAGAGGTTGTAGTGTCTTGGGTTAGAAGTTTAACATTAATAAAGAGAGGTGCAGAATCTGAGATAAGACTTGGGACTTTCATGGGAATACCGGCGGTTTTTAAACTAAGAGTTTTAAAACCATACATGCACCCTAAACTCGCCCAGATCCTTGCGGCCCAAAGGACTAGGAAGGAGGCTAAGGTTATAGGTCATGCTATTAAAAACGGTATCCCAGCACCAAGACTTCTAGCGGTTTTCCCTTCGGTCGGGCTTATAATAATGGAGTATGTTGAGGGGCCAACTTTAAAAGACTTAGCTTTCAAAGACTCGAAGCGAGCTGTAAAATTTTCAAGAGAAGCCGGCCTTATCCTCGCAATGTTACATAAGGCTGGAATAGTTCATGGAGACCCCACAACGTCAAACTACATAGTTGTAGGGGAGGGAGGTCTTAAACTCATAGATTACGGGCTATCTGAGTTTTCAGAAGATGTTGAGGAGAGGGCTGTAGACATACACTTATATAGGAGGGCTGTGGAGAGTACTCACGCCGGGATAGCTGATGCTATGTTCAAAGAGTTCCTTGAAGGCTACAGTGAGGTCATGGGCCCCGAGGCTGGGAGCGTTATAGAGAGAGCTGAAGACATAAGATTGAGAGGTAGATATGTTGAGGAGAGGAGGAGAACAGTATGGGGCCAGCTAAAGTGAAACTCCACGTTGTAACAAACAACGCTAAGAAAGGAGAGGAGGCAGTTAAAATACTTGAAAGCCTAGGAGTAGAAGCTGAACTCGTACTACTCGAGAAAAAAGAGATACAATCTGAGAAGCTCGAAGAAATAGCACTACACTCTGCTAGAACAGCATACCTAACGCTAAGGAAGCCCCTAGTAGTGGACGACTCAGGGCTCTTCATAGAAGATTTAAACGGGTTCCCAGGCCCCTACAGCAGCTACGTTTACAAGACCATAGGCGTGAAAGGCATACTAAAGCTTATGGAAGGAGCCCCCACGAGAAAAGCGTGCTTCAAAACAGCCCTAGCAGTAATAATACCACCCATAGAGAAAGTCTACGTAGGCGAAACGTGCGGAACCATAACCACAGAGCCTAGAGGAACGGGAGGATTCGGCTTCGACCCCATATTCGTTCCAGAAGGAGAAATAAGGACATACGCGGAAATGAGTACTGAAGAGAAAAATAAGGTATCGCACAGGGCGAAAGCCTACAAACTAATGGTTGAAGACTTGAGGAAAACGTGGAGAGGCATACTCTAAACCGTAAGTCTACACATGGACCCCTTAGTTTCCAAGTAATTGATGCGCCCCAATCAATCCCTTAAAGCCTTAACATTTAACGTAATCTTTAAAAGAACGAAAACGCCCACCACTTACGGTGCCCTAAAATGGGCTGGAAAGCTATCTCCAGATCCCTTGCAGCTTTAATTATAGCGGCTCTAGTAGTGTTGGGGGCTATAGCTTTCATAGCTTACAGGCAGGTTCAGGCACCAACAGAAACTGTAACAGCACCTGGGAAAGTTAGGGTAGCTGTTCTATTCGATGTTGGAGGTAGGGGCGATCTAAGTTTCAACGATATGGCTGCTTTGGGGGCTGAAAAAGCTAAAAGGGATTTAGGGGTTGAAGTTGAGTATAATACGCCTAAATCCCTAGCTCACATGGTTCCATTGCTTGAAGAGCTTAGCAGGGGCGGGAAGTATGACTTGCTAATCCTCGTAGGCTTCCTCTGGGTGGACGCCCTTAACAAGACCGCTGACAAGTTCCCTAAGCAGAAGTATGCTTTAATAGACGCTTCTACGGGGGTTAGGAGGGATAATGTTGCGGAGTTCGTCTTTAAAGAGCAGGAGGGGGCCGCCGTGGTCGGTGTCCTCGCAGCCGGCATGGCTAGGGAGGTTCAGAGAGAGCTTGGGGAGAGCGGGCCTATAAAGGTTGGAGCTGTAGCTGGGATGAGTATCCCGCCGCTCTGGCGTTTCCACATAGGCTATCTCTTTGGAGTTAAATATTTCGAGAAGAAGACGGGCGAGCGTGTGGAGTTCTACTGGACGTATACTGGTAAGTTTGACGATCCAGCCCTCGGGTATAGTGCTGCCTGGACATTCCTAGGTCAGGGGGTTAAAGTACTGTATGGCCTCGCAGGCTTAACTCATGTTGGCATGTTTAACGCCGTCATAGACTGGAATGAGAGGGGTGGGGGTAGGGCTCTGGCTATAGGCCAGGATGCGAGCCAGGAGTGGTTCAACCCTAAATATATACCTTTAAGCGGGTCTAAGAGGGTTGACGTTGCCGCGTATAAAGCTATAGAGATGGTGGTTAAAGGGGCCTGGAGGGGCGGGCTAGTGGTTTTAGGCTATGCTGAGGGGGGTGTAGGCGTCTGGGATCTCGAGGGGGTGAAATATTTCGCTCAAATAGCCTACGAGACCGGGCAACTTAAAGGCTTAACCCCCGACGATATAGTGAGGATAGTTAAGGATGCTAGGGGTAAGTATGTAAAGAGCGATGTCGAAGCTATAGCTAAGGAGCTTGAGGGGCTAATAGTAACGGGCAAAATAGTTTTTAAGGAGCCAGCTTCTGAAGAGGAGTACCTGTCCATAATCCGCGAGCTGGAGAAGGGAAACCTTAACGCTGCCCTAGCTAAAGGTAGCATAGGCTAACCCTTAAACTTCAAAGTTAAAAACCTGCTAAAAACTTAGTAGGGGGGTCTTTTTTGAGTTCTAGGGAGCATGTAGTCTTAATGAAGGGTATAGTTAAAGTATACCCTGATGGAACCCAAGCCTTGAAGGGTGTGGATTTCGAAGCTTCGGAGGGCGAAATACACGCGCTGCTAGGGGAGAATGGTGCTGGCAAGACCACGCTGATGAGGATATTATATGGGGAGATAAGGCCTACGAAAGGCGAGATATATGTTTTCGGCGAGAAAGCTGACTTTAAGAGTCCTAGGGAAGCTCTCAGGAGTGGTATAGCGATGGTATACCAGCAGTTCTCACTTATACCATCACTTACTGTAGCGGAGAACATTTACCTGGCATTATCCTCTGTGAGGAGGATTAGCCCCGCGGAGGTGAGGGCTAGGGCTGAGGAGCTCTCGAGGAAGCTAGGCTGGAGCATGCCTTTCGATTACCCTATTGAGAGCTTACCTGTAGGGTTGAGGCAGAGAGTTGAAGTTTTGAAGGCTCTACTAGCGGGTTCCAAGGTGCTCATACTAGATGAGCCCACATCTGTATTGACTCCTTTAGAGGTTGAAGAGCTCTTTAAAGTCCTTAAGAGCCTTAGAGATGAAGGCATGACTATAATACTGATAACCCATAAGATTAGGGAGGCTAAAAGAGTCTCTGACAGGGTCACCATTCTGAGGAGGGGCCTCAAAGTTGGAACCTTCAAAACTGCCGAGATAAGCGAGCCCAGCCTAGCCAGGCTTATGATTGGGGAGGAGATAGAGCTGACAGTGAAGGGCGGCATCCCAAAGCCTGGAGCGCAAGCTTTAGTCGTTGAAAAGCTGAAGGTTAAAGATGATATGGGGGTTTTAAGGGTTAAAGAAGCAACGTTAACGGTGAAATACGGGGAGATAGTTGGGATAGCCGGAGTCCAGGGTAATGGGCAGAGGGAGCTTGTGGAAGCCATAGCCGGTCTCAGGCCCGCGATTGCGGGTAGAATCTTGATAGATGGGGTCGACGCTACCAGGCTCACGGCTTCTAAGAGGGGGAAGCTCGGGCTCTCCTATATACCGGAGTCGAAACTGGTGGGCCTCGCCCTTGAAATGAACATTGTTGAGAACAGTATCATGACGCTACTCTCGCGCTTCACCAGGAGGCTTGTAGACGTTGACTGGGGAAAGGCTAGAGATAATGCCGGGGATATTGTGAGGGACTTCGGGGTTGTCTGTAGGAGTTTAGATGACACTGTAAAAAGCCTTAGCGGGGGGAACCAGCAGAAGCTCATGGTTGGGAGGGAAATTAGGAGGAGACCTAAAATACTCGTAGCTCACGAGCCAACCCAAGGATTAGATGTGGCCACGGCGAACATGGTTAGGAGGAGAATGCTAAATCTTAGGGATGAGGGTTCAGCTATACTCTTAGTATCTTCAGACTTAGAGGAGCTCCTCTCCCTAAGCGACAGGCTCCTCGTAATCTATGATGGTAGAATAGTTTCGGAGGGGAGGCCGGAAGATTACACGCTGGAGAAACTCGGGCTCCTAATGGGTGGTGTTATTGATGCTAGCTATGGGTGAATCTGGTTTAAGAAAAGTTTACCCTGTCTTGGAGTCCCTGGCAGCTTTAATAGCTGGCATTATTGGGGGGTTCATCGTATCAGCAGTTCTAGGCTATGACCCCTTCGCTTCCATAAGCTTAATACTGTTATCTGGCTTTGGCAACATAGAATACCTCCTCTCAATATCGGTGCCTCTAACCCTCTCAGCTTTAGCGTTCATAGTGCCTTTAAGGGCCGGCCTTTTCAATATAGGCGTTGAGGGTCAGGCTTATGTCGGGGCTCTCGCAGCCGTCTACGTGTCAAGTTTAACGGGGTTCCCCCTCCCAATAATACTAGCACCCTTGGCCGGGGCTCTCATAGGCTTCTTAATAGGAGTTCTGAGGGTTTATAGGGGGGTTAATGAGGTTGTATCGTCGATAATGCTTAACTGGACACTATTCTACACCGTATCCTTTACTATATCCAGGTATTTAAGAGACCCCGTGATAGTTCATCAAAGTGTTAGAGTGGATAGGATGCTTTCAGCTTTAGAAGCCCTCCTCATAGCCTTAGCCATCACTATAGCAGTCCACACGATCCTCTACAGGACCACTTTAGGTTATTACATAAGAGTTATGGGGAGCTCCCCTGAAGCCTTAAAATACTCTGGAAGCTCGGAATCTAGAGTCACCCTGACAGCTATGAGCCTAGGGGGCGTTCTCGGCGGTCTCGCAGGGGCATTGCAAGTCTACACTGTCTCAGGCTTCATAGACGTTACTATGTCAGCCGTTTTCGGCATAGGGTTTATGGGTATAGCTGCAGGGTTAATTGGAAGAGCAACTGCCGTGGGGGCCCTGCCAGCCTCCATTCTAATATCCGCGCTCATAATTGGGGGTCATAAGCTGGAGCTCGTGCTTGGAGCCCCTCCAGAGCTTGCCGATGTCATGATAGGGGTAATGATGCTAGCCTTGTCGGCCCCATACGCTTTGAGGCTTTTAAGCTCTAAAGTGTTGGGGTGATCTTTTTGGAGCTGAGCTTCTCAATATTTATAGCTATTTCATCTTTAACTTTCATGACCCCCATACTCCTAGCTAGCGTGGGGGAGATTATTACTGAGAAGAGCGGTGTAGTAAATATTGGGATAGAGGGCATTTTAATAGCCTCAGCTCTAGCGGCCGCCCTAACAGCTATAGTCACGGGGAGTCTCACCCTGAGCCTGGCGACAGCAGTCCTCACAGGGGCCTTAATAGGCTTTACACATGGAGCCATAGCGGTGTATTTTAGGTCTGACCAGATAATTGCGGGGCTGGCAGTGAATATTATAGCTTATGGGGCTACTGTTGTGAGTTTAGCGAGCATATGGGGGGCTCATGGGGCTTCGCCAAGGCTAGAGGTTTACACTCCAGCATTAAACGTTCTAGGCTATAAGGTACCATTCATAAGCCTAGCCTCCATACTCATAGCTTTAATAGCATGGTACGCGCTGAAAAAGTTGAGGGTAGGGCTAGCACTGAGAGCTTGCGGGGAAGACCCTAGAGCTGCTGAAGCCTTAGGGGTGAACGTTAACATGGCCAGGATCCTAGCCACAACAATTGGAGGAGCTCTAGCAGGCTTAGCAGGAGCTTTCCTAGCAATAGAGATAGTAGGCCAGTTCACTAGGGGAATAGCCGCTGGGAGAGGCTTCATAGCGTTAGCTAACGTGGCATTCAGCGGCTGGAACCCTCTACTAGCAATAGTTGGAGCATACGCCTTCGGCTTCCTGGAAGCCCTATCAGTATACGTGCAACAGCACGCCCTAGAATACGCTTATATAGCTAAAACAATACCATACCTGGGAACCCTAGCAATAGTAGCGTTAGCCGGGTGGAAGGCTAGAATGCCGAGGAGCTTGGCGAAGCCATACATTAAAGAATAAGACAAGGAAGCCCTCAACCCGTAAGGCTTATTTGCTACTTAACTAAAGCGTCCTTGACAGACTTGGGAGTACCATCCCCTATTATGAGCTCACCCGCGCCACGACACTCCTGTGGGGTGTTTTTAAACGTTGTCTCCCCCATAACGATGATTTTCAGACTATGGCGCGGGCATATGGTAATCGCCTCACAGAATATTCTAGCTATCATGGGGCTCGTCAATAGGGCTACATCCACCCTCCCCTTACATATAACTTCTTTTACAGCCTCAATCATCTCCACTCTCACCGTAGGCTCATAGACTGGGATATCATAGAATCTGACCCCGCAGGTTTTGAAGATTTCATCCGCATCCCTCACAGCCTCCGAAGATCTTAGAGCCACTATGCAATCTACCCTGACCGAGAGTTCTCCAGCTAGAATTTTAGAGTATGGTTTAGAGGCTATGTAATCCGGGCGCCTGCCAAGGATCCTCCATACCTCCTCAGCTGTCTTAGGCCCATTAACGGCTATATAAGAACTCTTTAAGGCCTCAAATATAACATCCCCCACGCCATGCCTAGAAGCGTCTTCGAGGAGAATTTTTAGTGTTCTAGGGCTTGTTAGCATCACCCTATTACATACTCTTAAAGCTTCCAGGGCCCTTAACGATGAGCCCTCGATAGGCTTAAGCTCTATGATGGGTATCCAAAGCACTTCACCTATATCCTTCAATTCTCTAGCTAGGGAGTCGTCGGGGGACATTATTAGGATTCTACGCTTCAACCCTTACCAGCCTTAAGTACCTCCCTGAACCTCACAGTCTTACCTATAATTATTACTGCTGGGTTCACGATTTCCCCGCGCTCGGCAGCCTCTATTAAGTCTGAGAGCTTCCCGGCTAAGACCTTCTCATCAGGCATACTAGCCCTCATAACCACCACCCCCAGCTCCTCGTAGCCTCTAACCCCGGCCACCTCTCTAAGGATTTCCGCAGACCTCGAAGCCCCCATTAATATCACTATGGTATCTACTGACGACGCTATCTTAGCTAAATCAACAGACTTAAACCCCTTACTAGGGTCCTCCATCCCGGTGACTACGGCGAAGCTGGAAGAGAGCCCCCTACTGGTTAAAGGAACTCCAGATGAGGCTGCCGCAGCTAGGAAGCTAGACACCCCCGGGATTATCTCGCACTCAATCCCATGCTCTATGACGAACGCGCACTCCTCCTCACCCCTCCCCAGGACTAGCGGATCCCCACCCTTGAGCCTGACAACTGTGAGCCCTCTCGAAGCATACTCCACTAGTATCCTGTTTATCTCCTCCTGCGAGAGCCCCCTCCCCCCAGGCTCTTTACCCGCGTAAATCTTGATAGCGCCGGCCTTAGCCTCGCTAAGGACTTCGTGGGGGGCTAGCCTGTCATAGACTATCACATCAGCCTCTCCAATCAACTTTAAACCTTTAACTGTGATCAGCCCAGGATCTCCGGGGCCTCCGCCCACGATGTAGACTTTACCTCTCATCTTAGCACCTCATCTAGCTTAGCCTTGACAATCTCGGCAGCCTCCATCCCCAGCTTCTCGGGCTCCTCCAAGTTACCCCTAAGTCTAACCCAGAAGCCTTTCGAGCCGTTTAAGGAGACTGCTGAAGCTATGAACTCAAGCTCCCCCCCACGGTTTAAAGTGATCCCGCCTACAGCCATTTTACATCCAGCCTTCAACTCCTCCACGAAGCTCCTCTCAGCCCTCATCATAGCCCACGTTACGGGGTCAGACTTGCCACTCAACATTTTAGCTATTAAGCTATCTCTTAGGGCGACGACAGCTATAATGCCTTGACCTGGTGGGGGTGTGAATGGTACCAGCGGCAGCCTATAATATTTCAATTTTATATTTAACCTTTCAATGCCTGCTTCCGCCACGACTATAGCGTCGTAGGGCCCCTCAAGGAGCTTCCTAATCCTAGTGTCAACGTTCCCCCTAATATCCACTATTTTAAGGCCGCTATGTACGAGCCTGAGCTGAGCTTTCCTCCTATAGCTTGAAGTGCCCACAACGCTACCCTCAGGCAACTCCTCCGGCGGTATGGGGACATCGCTTTTATGAACCAGAACGTCATGCACGGGGCCCCTGGGAGGCGTGTACACTATCTCCAGCTCCTCGGACATAGAGCCTGGTATATCCTTAAGGCTATGCACAGCCATGTCAGCGTCGCCCCTCAACACGGCAACGTTAACCTCCTTCTCGAAAATCCCGACACCACCTATCTCATGTAGGGGCTTATCTCCCAGTACGTCCCCTTTAGTTTTAACTGTCACTATTTCAAACTCAAGATTAGGGTAGATGCTTTTAATAGCGTTCAGGGCAATCTCCGCCTGTATGAGGCTTAACCTGCTAGCCCTAGTGGCTACCCTCACCTTCACCCCACAGCACCTTTGAGGGCTTTGAAAGAGCCGTGTATGGCATCGACAATCTTATCAAGGACGGGGCCTCTATGAGGCAGCCCCGTAAATATAGCCTCAAACTGGCTCGGCGCTATGAAAACACCCCTCCTCCTCATCTCCTCATGAAACCTCTCATATAAGATCTTATTGCTTAGCCTCGCTGTTGCAGCGTCCACAACGGGGTTGGCTGTAAAGAATGCTTGAAGCATGCTCTCTACAATGTTGACCTGGACTTGGATCCCGGTTTCCATGCTAGCCTCTTCCAGGGCCTTAGCTATGGTTTTCGCAGCCCGAGCAGCTACACTGTAGGTTTCACCTTCCTCCAAAACCTCTATGGTAGCGAGCCCCCCACTCATCGATAGCGGGTGTGCGTTGAAAGTCCCCGCATTGAAGACCCTACCCTGGGGAGTTACATTCTCCATTATGTCCCTACGTGCAACAACAGCCCCTATGGGGAACCCTCCCCCAATGATCTTTCCTAGAACCACTATGTCAGCTTTCACGTTAAAGTGCTCCTGAGCCCCGCCGAGGCCCAGCCTGAACCCGGTTATAACCTCATCAAATATTAGTAAGGACCCGTACCTGTCGGAGAGCTCCCTTAAGTGCTTGAGGAAGCCGGGCTTGGGAGGTATAACACCCATATTACCCATTACGGGCTCAACTATTATAGCTGATACCCTCTCACCCTCAGCCCTTAATAACCTCTCCACCCCGTCAAAGTCATTAAAGTTCGCCACTAGAGTAAGCCTAGCAACCTCCTCTGGGACGCCGTCGCTAGAGGGGACCCCATAGTGCTCGGCCGCGCTTCCAGCGGAAACCAGCATATAGTCGTGGGCCCCGTGATAGCAGCCGTCAAACTTCACAATAAACTTTCTCCTTGTGAAGGCTCTTGCTAGCCTCAACGCTAACATTGTAGCCTCGCTGCCACTATTAACGAACCTGACCATACCCCCCTTCATAACATACTGTAATATTTTCTTTGCAAGCCTAACCTCGACCTCGGCAGGAGCCCCATAAAGCCACCCCTTAAAAATCTGGTCTTGAACCTTCTCTAGCACCCTAGGATGTTTATGACCTAATATTAAAGGCCCATAGGCTAAAACCATGTCTATAAGCTCCTCTCCATCAACAGTATAAACGTATGCCCCCTCAGCCCTCTCAACATAGAAGGGGTAGGGTTTAACCAGGGCCCTCACCGGGCTATTAACACCACCGGGGAACAGGCTCCTAGCCTCACTGTATAAATCTAGACTCCTACTCATAGCCCACACCCCGCGAGCTCAGAACGGGGTTTTCCCGGAGTTGAGCAGTTCCGCCGCTTCAAGGGCGTGGTACGTTATTATAACGTCCGCCCCGGCCCTAGCTATAGCTGTAAGAATCTCTAACATGGCGATTTCACCATCTATTATGCCGAGTTCCGCCGCTTTCTTCACCATCATATACTCACCGCTCACATTATATGCAGCTAGGGGGATGTGAGGGACACTCTCTTTAATGAACCTTATAATGTCAAGGTATGCGAGTGCGGGCTTAACCATAACAATGTCCGCCCCCTCCTCCACATCCATTAAAACCTCCTTGAGAGCCTCGCTAGCGTTCCTCGGGTCTAACTGGTAACTCCTCCTATCCCCGAACCTGGGAGCGGAGTCCATGGTAACCCTGAAAGGCCCGTAGAAAGCGCTCGCGTATTTAGCTGAATAGCTCATTATGCCTACGTCCGTGAAGCCTGCAGTGTCAAGAGCTTCCCTTATAGCTTTAACCTGCCCATCCATCATCCCGGAGGGGGCGACGAAGTCTACTCCGGATTCAGCGTAGCTTTCAGCAATTTTAGCGTAGACTTCAAGCGTAGAATCGTTATCAATAATGTCCCCCTTGAGAGTCTTCCTAGGCAGGCCGCAGTGCCCGTGGTCAGTGTAGCCGCATATGCATAGGTCTGCAAATATAATAGGCTCCCCTCCAAGCTCCCTCCTCAAATACCTTAAAGCCCTCTGAACGACCCCATTCTTATCCCAAGCCTGACTTCCACGGTAATCCCTCGACCTGGGTATACCGAATATTAAGAACGCCTTAACCTTTAGGTCCATAGCTTTACTAATGTACTCTATGAGACTAGGAGACTCTGGCGGGTAATAGTAGCCCTCGAAACCCTTAATCTTAACAGGGCTGTCAACGTTATCGTTGATAAAAACGGGTAAGATGAACTTGGAGGGGTCGAGCCTTGTCTCAGCAACTAAATCCCTTAAAGCCTTAAACATCCTAAGCCTCCTCGGCCTTAAGGAGGGGAACCTCACTCCACCCACCTCCTCAACTCTCTCACATAATAACTGTGAACCTCACTTACAACATCATAGCGCCCCTTTAAGGCTGCATCGTTGAAGTAGAGGATGAGAGGTCTCAGAACCTTCTTCATATAGCTGTGAAATGCGAGCCTGAGAGCTCTTCTTAAATCCGCGTCTCCACCATTTAAACTTTTCATCGTCCTTTCTATTTCAATTTCGTAGAGTTTAGCTGACAACTTCATTATATTGGAGGTTAAATTCCTAACCTCACTTAGCACAATATCGCTCTCTACCCTGCCAACTTCCTCCTCAACTATAGCCTCGGCTTTAGGGATTTCGGAGAGCCTCACACTTAAATACTCGTCAGAAAGTTTCTTCACGTGATCGAAAGTGTAAACTAAGCCTTCAACATAGTCTGTAGCGGCGGAGAGAGACAAGTCTACAATAGGGACCCTATAAAGGTTGATGTGCCCCTCACCGAAAACCTTAACACCACCAGATACTGCCACTATAACCCCCTCAACCTCACTTAGAAGCTTGATCCTCTCGTCGAAGCCGGCAGTCTCTCCTTTATCGCATAGCCTTGCGACTTTAACGGCTTTATCTAACGTCCTATTAGCTATTACGACTCTTGAAGGTCTATACTTGATACATAAATGTTTAACGGCGGCTTCAGCGGCCTGACCAGCGCCCACGATCAATATTTTCCTACCGTCAAGACCTCCTAGAATTCTTGAGAGAAGCTCCACGGCCGCCTGAGGATAGCCCACGGCACCATAGCCTAGCTTCGTCTCCTCCCTAACCCTCCTGCCGGCTATCAAAGCCCTCTTAAAAATTATGTTGAGGAGGCTTGAAGTGTAATTGTTACGTCTAGCGTAAGCCCACGCCTTCCTGACCTGTCCTAATATTTCGTGCTCCCCTATGAACTGAGATTTAAGTCCAGATGCTACCTTAAAAAGATGTCTTACAACCTCGTAGCCCTCGAGTTTAACAGCATACCTCACCGCTTCCCCTAAGACTTCTGATATGTCCCCCTCAACACTGTAGCCTACGGAGTCTATATAGATCTCAAATCTAGCACATGTAGATAATACTATAAGCCCGTTAACTTTAGGATAGAGCCTTTCATAGATCTCATCAACCTTACTCCCAAGAGACCCTATAACGTCGTGCGGCGCCTTTTCATATGTAATTGAATATAGCTCGATCCTCTCCAGAGCTTTTAAAGCCAAAAAGCGCCCCTAAGGTATCCTCATTTAAAGCTTAAGGAAATATCACCCTTAATATATATCAGTATAAAGGGCTAAATACTACCGAATATTACATGTAAGCTTCAAGCTTGAGCGAGGGGCTCGGAATCTATGATAGTGCTCATATATCACGATCCAGGATTAAGCGAAGGTCATACCATGATGGTTAGAATGGCTGAAAAGCTTAGATCGAAGCTGGGGGTCGACGTTAGAGCTTACCCTATAAGCTCTATAGAGGAAGGTTCGGCCATGGTGAGGCAAGGCGACATTGTCTTCGCCCTCCTACCCTTTAGGGGAGGCCATCTCAGCACTGTTGAGGAGTACGTTAACGAAGCTAAAGCTTTAATGGCGGGTAAGATACCTCTGGAGATCATAGCTAAAAACGTTGTAAGAAGGCTTGAGGGGTGCGAGAAGGTCACAGTGCTATATTGGAAGGCTAAGAGGAGGGTTGAAGATCAGCTTGAAGACCTAAACTTTATAACCTCGAGAATAAGGGAGCTCCTGGGTAATGTTGAGGTGAGATTGGCCTTAAGCTGCAACTCTAACTGTGAAGGGTGCGTAGTGGTGGCAAGCCTACTGCCCGGAAGGTTGACGGTTGAAGCCTCTAGTAAAGGTTTAGATGTTAGGGTCCCATATTTGCTAGCACTTATAGAAGATGACATAATATCTTGGATAGAAGAGACTGTAACCAAGTCTTTCACATGTAAAGCTGGGATCCCCGAGAGAATTTAAGACCTTAACGCTACTTTAATTCCTATAGGGCTATCGCCGCTGCTGGTCTGCCTCGTCATTTAACCTCACTCCGTACGATTTAATTATTTCAAGTCCGCGTTTATATGCTGAAACGCTATCTCCCCTTGAGACATATCCTCTGAACTTTCCATCCTCTCCTATCTCCTTATAGAGCCTCATCCTCAGATTAGGGTCTGGGATGCTCTCTCTAATGAGCTTCTTGAGCTTGCTCATAGCCTCATAAACAGCTTTAACCTCGACATCCTCCTCGAGGAGCTTTACTATCTTATCTAACACTATCCTAGCAGCTAAGCCTGTAGCCCCCTTAGATGTCACCGCTACTTCCAGACCCCCCACGCTAGCTCTGAATGGCACTATAACGTTTCCTATTCTATGGTTTACAGCGTTGTTCACAAGCTTCCCCAGCTCTAAAGCTTTACCGGCTACGATCTCAGCTATCCTCTCGTCGCCTACCGCTATCACTATTATGTCATTCTCTCTGATAAGCTTCTCGAGAGCTTCCAGGTCGCCGGGCAAATCTAGCCTTACTAGCTTAACACCCTCAGCTTTCAATAGCTCACCGCTAAATTCCTTAGCTACTACCGTGACCTGAGCTCCAGCGTTACGAAATAAAAATGCCCTCCTAGTTCCCACACTGCCGCCCCCAACAATTAGGACTTTAAATCTTGAGGGGTCGACATAGAGGGGTATAAAGTTGCCCATCATCTCACAACCTCAGGTTTCAGATCAGCGATACTATAAATGGGCACCACGCTCCTAGGCCTGCAAAGCCTCGAAGCTTCATCTAAAACTTTAACTATCTTATCTCTGCTCGTAGCGTGAACCATAAAGTAGCACGTGTGGCTCCAAGACCCCGGGGGATATGGCTCCCTGAGGACTACATGCGTAGTATAAGGGAGTTTTGAGACGCATTCGCAAAGCTCGTACTCGTCGCTTTCAGGCTCCAGTACCACCATGGCGTTCTCAGAGAACCCAATATTATGACCCTCAAGGGCTGCCCCGGGATCCGCTAGTATACCTTTTTTCAGCATCTCTCTAACAAGGCTGACAATCTCATCCTCCGAGAGTCCGACCCTGGAGGCTATCTCAGCGTAGGGCCTTTCAGTTATATGTAATACTCTCACATACTTCGGGATTAAAGGGTTTATGCCTAAATCCTCAGGCTTAGGGGGATTCTCTACTATGGCTGAGTAAGGGCCCGCCCTCGAAATACCCTCTCTAAGGTCGAATTTAACGCTCAACTTGAAAGTCCTCTTGCTGAATAAGGCTACCCACCCCCCAACATCACCCTTAAAGGCTAGCCCCCTAACATAGTCTAGAAGCTCCTCCTTAGACCCCCTCTTAATAACAGCCCACACATCATAAACAGGGTGATCCCTAAGGAAGCTGTGAGTAACCAGAG
>JARJMZ020000032.1 GCA_029335875.2 Thermoprotei archaeon
TGGGGGCAAGATTGATATGAGGCTATCGTTCCTAAAGGAGGCTGTAGACGTGGGGGCTCACGTTTACGTTAACTCTATAGTGGAGAGGGTTGTTATAGAAGGGTCTAAGGCTAAGAGTGTCATAGTTAATGTTGGGGGTTCAAGGCTCGAGGTTAAGGCTCGAGCCATAATAGTCTCGGCGGGAGCCCTGAACACTCCGAAACTCCTGGCAGCTTCAGGAGTGAGAAACAGGAATTTGGGCAAACACCTGCACATACACCCAGCAGTGGGGGTTACGGCGTTAATGAGCTATAAAGTGAGGGGGTGGGAGGGGACTATGCAGTCTTATTGCGTAGAAGACCTCATGAGAGACCGGCACACGATACTACTAGCAACATTCCCGCCGCCGGGAATAGGCTATAGCGCCGGGAGTATCCCCCTAGAAGAGCTACCCCAATACGAGTACATAGCATCCATAGGGGTACAATCTAGCGATGACAATACAGGAGAGGTATTAACAAGGATACCGCTAGGGGTGGCCAGATATAACATCTCGAAGGGGGACCTGGAGAAGATTAAAGCCGGCATAAAACTCTCAACAGAAATACTGATAGCGGCGGGAGCACGGAAAGTATACCCCCCACTTAAGAAGCCCGCCACAGC
Organism: Thermoprotei archaeon; assembly: GCA_029335875.2. Lineage (GTDB taxonomy): Archaea > Thermoproteota > Thermoprotei_A > Sulfolobales > Acidilobaceae > DSZV01. The sequence goes on from JARJMZ020000032.1 coordinate 643, forward strand.
CTCAAGCTTAGGAGAACTCGAGAAAATACTGGAAAACGCGACCCCCAAAATGTACAAGATAAGCGCATACCACCCAATGTCAACAGCGAGAATAGGCAAAGACACGGACGCCGGGGTAGTAGACGCCGAGGGGAGAGTATATGAGATAGAAAACCTATACATAGCGGACGCTTCAACACTACCATCAACAACAATAGTAAACCCACAACTCACAATAAACGCCCTAAGCCTAATAGTGGCAACTAACATAGCAAAAGAATTAGAAAGCTTGTACTAACCTAGACCCGACCAGCCCCGCAGCTTAAAAGCCTGGCAAGCCTGAGAGAAGAGGAGGAACATTACGATAACGCTCGGCTATCCGGTTAAGGATTTGAACGGTCACTTTAATGATTCTATGATTAACACGCCATCCTCCTTAGGTATAGGTTTTCTTCGGTTGGCTGGTGTGCCCCTTAGACTTAGATACGCGTACCGCCTGTTCTTACTTTTTATAAAACTTAGTTTAGGAATTAGCTCTTGGAAGCTTGCTCGACCTAGTTTTAAGGGTTCTAGCCTCACTCTCCAGGGGTATTTGACTTTGCCTTCTCTAGCCTCGTCAGGCCAGTGGAGCGTCTCTTCCCTAAACCATGTGGAGGTTACTTTGAAGGCACCCACGAACATGCCCCCAAGGGTCCCGGATCCCTCATTCTTAATGTACATTATAGCTATGTCACCGGGTTTAACCCTCTCAATAAACTTCCCAGCAGCCTCCGGGATTCCCAAGATGCGAGATTCTTTTATGACGAGCCAATTCTCCTCGCTTATAGGAAATATCCAATAGTTAGGCATGCCGGAGCACCACCCAAAATACTGGGAGAACCGTGAAGGTTTTAACCTTGTTAAGTTGAAGATTTTAGGGCTAAAAAGCTGTCGATATCTTCAGAAATATTTACCTAACTAGCCCCTCCAATCCCATGTTTCTTCACGACGCCGGGGCTTAAGATTTTGTTTTCCACTGCCTAGGTGCTTTTTATGGTTAATGTGAGGACTTAGATACGTCCTGCTACTTGGGTTTCGACGTATTCAAATAGGTAAGTATCGGGAGTATCTGTGGTGAACTTAGATGGTTAAGCTACTGTAATGTGGAAACGTAGGATTACTCAGATGAATATTAGTTTTTTGAGTAGTTCAAGGTCTTTTAGGGCTTTTTCTGTTGTGTCGAAATATTCCAGTTTCCCCGCCCTCATCACCCCTATTTTACCTACATATTTTAGTGCTGCTTTCAGCCGCGAGCCCGCCTCTACTACTATTATGGTCTTGCCTTCGTCGTTTAGTTTTTTGAGCATCTTGTATATTTCTTCAGTCACTATTGGTGATACTCCTTCTGTAGGCTCATCTAGTAGTAGGAGTTTCGTCTCTACTAGTATGGACCTGAGGATGCTCACTATTTTCCTCTCACCTCCACTTAGCTTGTCAGCGGGCCTGTGGAGGAGCGCGTCTATTTCAGGGTATATCTCTTTGAGCCTATCAATGTCTATGGTTCTCCTCCCCGCCGCTAGCTGCATGTTCTCCAGTGTTGTTAGGCCGTGGTATAGTCCTCCGGTGTCCGGTATATAGAATATCCCGAGCTTCGCTATTTTATATGTGGGGAGCTTCGTTATATCTTTACCTTCAAATGTTATCCTCCCCTCTTTCCTTAACTCTATGTTCATTATGGATTTTAATAGTGAAGTTTTACCCGCCCCGTTACTCCCGACTATGGCTATCATATCTCCACGCTCTACTTTAAAGTTTACGTTGAAGAGTACTTGGAAGGGCCCATAATACCCGTTTAAGTTTTCTACTGAAAGCATTACTCACCACCCAAATATATCTCCTTTACAAGCTTATTCTCTCTAATATCCTCAGGCCTTCCATCAGCTATAATCCTGCCTTTATCCATAACAATTATCCTATCGACTAGAGCGAATACTACATCCATATCGTGCTCTATAATGATGAGGTTTAACGACTTTTTAAGTTCTGAAAGTACTTTAACCATGTTAAGCCTGTCTTCAGCACCTAGACCAGCAACAGGCTCGTCAAGTATGAGCATTTTAGGTTTTAAGAGTAAAGACGTTCCCAGCTCTACGAGTTTTTGAACTCCCAGAGGCACTTTAGCTACAACTCTATCCGTATACTCCTCAAGCCCCAACATTTCAATTACACGCCTTACCTCGCCGGTAGCACCCGCACTTAAACCGGCTAAAGCCATATTCTCTCTGACAGTCAACGTCGGGAAAAGGTTAACGACCTGGAAAGTCCTAACAAGGCCTAATTTCGTAATCTTATGAGGTGGAAGGCGGGTGATCTCGAAACCGTCGAAAAATACCCTGCCCTCATCAGGCTCTAACTTCTTGGTTATAACGTTGACGAGCGTAGTTTTCCCGGCGCCGTTAGGCCCTATTATAGCTACTGTCTCCCCCCGGTTAACAGTGAAGGAGACGTTATTTACAGCTACGAACCCTCCAAACTTCTTAGTTACGTTCTCAACTTTCAGAATCTCCATCTCCTATAAACCCCCAACTTTAACTCTCTACTAAGACTTTCTAGGAACCCTAGAAGCCCCCCTCTAAAGAAAAGGATCACAGCTAGGAGAGCTATGCCGAGTAAGAGCATCCAATACTCGGCGAACCTAGCCACAACCGTGGTGAGAGGCACGAATATTAAAGCCCCAATTAGGGGGCCCAGGAAGTAGGATGGCCCCCCTATTAACGTCATTATTAAAGGCTCAGCCCCGAAAGTCCAGTATGCCACGTCGGGGGTGACGACGCTGTAAAACACTGCATAGAGGGAGCCGGCTAAAGCCGAAGCCGTACCTGAAATTGTTAAAGCTACCATCCTAAGCGTGAAGGTTGAGTATCCGAGGAAAGGTAATCTATCCTCGTTAGCCCCTAAAGCCCTCAGAAGAAGCCCATACCTCGACTTGTTTAATATATAAAGCCCTAACATTATGACAGCGAAGAATGCTAGAATAAAATAGTATGTCACTATGGGTCCTGACACGTCCACGAAGACTCCACGCTTAGGTATGCCTACTAGGCCGTCAGTCCCGCCTGTTAACCAGCGTAGTTTGACGAGAGCGGACCAGAATATCATGCTTAAAGCTAGAGTTAGAATAGCGAAATAGACTTTTCCATGCTTTAAAGTTAGCACACCTACAATTATGGATGTCAGCAGGGCTACAGGGACTGTTATGAGCACGCCCACAAGGGGGTCACTATAGACTTTCAATGTGAATAAAGCTGTAGAGTAAGCTCCGGCTCCGAAGAAAAGCCCGTGGCCGAAAGATAGGAGCCCTACATAGCCGAAAAGGACGTTATAGCCCATAGCGAACATGCCCATGATCATTATTAAAGTAGCTATATACATGTAGAAGCGGTGGCCAGTTAAAGGAATAATGGCTAGGAAAGCTATTAGTAAGAGTAGTGCGACGGTATTGCCATTAACTAAACCCTTTAAACGTGAGGATAGTGACATGACAAGTCACCTCTCACCGAAGAGGCCTTGAGGTCTAAGTAGTAGGATGAAAGCTGCTATCATATAGAGTATTACTATGTCGAGCTCCGGCGTTATTAGAACTAGTATACTTGAAAGAACCCCCACCAATACAGATATTATGTAAGCACCGGTAATACTGCCGAGTCCTGCTATTACCACTACTATGAAAGCTGTAACTATTAGATAATCAGCGAGCCCCGGGCCGACACTTATAAGGGGCACTGTAAGGGCTCCGCCGAGACCTGCAAGCGCTGCCCCAACGAAGAACACTAAAGTGTATATTAGCCTAGTGCTAACACCTAAAGCCTCGCTCATCACGGGATCACGCCACACAGCCCTAATTCTTAAACCCATGATAGTGTTGTTCATGAATAATATTACAATTATGAATAGTAAGAGCCCTATCACCATTATTAGAATCATGTAGTAGTTTAAGGTAACTCCGCCAATGCTTACACCTTCCCTAAGAGCTTCGGGGATGGGAATGTAAACTACGCCCTTACCCCATACGAGCTTTTGAGCCTCATTAAATATGAGGGCTATAGCGAATGTGGCTAGAAGCTGATATATGGTTTCAAGCTTATACACCCTCCTGATCACAGCAACTTCAAAAGCAACACCAAGGGCTCCAGCTATCAGTGTAGCCATTGTTAAGGAGAGGATAAAGTTACCTGTGTACATGTAAAACGTGTACATCATATACGACCCTGTAACGTAAAATGTTGCGTGAGCAAAATTTATAACCCTAACAACTCCGAATATTAGAACTAAACCTAAAGCTAAGATCCAGTAAAGGGAGCCCTTATAGAGCCCTATAAAGATTTGAGTTAAAAAAGGCGTTAGATCCACAGAGACGAGCACCTTCCTTAACGCTCACGTAAAGGGCGGATGCCTATAGTAAAGCATTGCTGGAACAGCTTTCAAATCCTCTAAAAGGGGCACTTCAGCGCCTTTATGAACGATCCTCCCATAAGGTACCTCGTAGATAGCTTGATGGTCTTCAGGCCTGATCCATCTAACTCCAGCTGGGGTCATTATTACCAAGCCCTCTAAAGTCTTTATTAATATGTCAGGGTCTAACGTTGCTGCATTCTCTAAAGCAGCTTTTAACATGTAGATCGCTGAGTATGTAGTCTCGGCAGAATACGCGGGAAGCCTACCCCATCTAGCCTTAAATCTATCTACGAAATCCTTATTAGCCTTTGTGGGCGGGTAAGGCCACATATATCTAGCACTGACCCACGTGCCCAGCTCAGCTGTGGGGTAATCTGTTCCTAGAGAATAAGCTACATCCATGGAATATCCGAGGGTCGAAATCACCGCCCTAAACTTCTTATAACCCCCCATAATTGTGAGTTGCCTCTGAAGGGTCACAAGCTCAATAGCCCATATGCTCGTAAATAAGGCTTCAGCGTCTGAAGCTAATAGAGCACTAATGAATGGAGTGAAATCTTCTGTGCCGAACTTAGGCCATTGATCAACTACAAACTCCACATCAGGCCTAAGAGCCTTAAGAGTCTTAGTAAACAGCTCCCATGATACTCTCCCAAACTCGTAGTCCCCGTTAATCCCAGCCCATTTTCTCACGGGTAAGTCTTTAGCTATGTAAGCTGCCAGGGTCCCATCTTGGTATACTGGGACACTAGACCTGAATATGAGCTTCTTACCCTCCTTATATACTAACTCCTCTGTAAGCCTATGTGTAGCGGCATGGGTAACGACTAATATTTTACCTAGCTCACTAACTATACCGCCAACTTTCATGGCGTTACCGCTAGAATCTATACCTATAATGAAATCAGCACCCTCAACATCAACAAGCTCCTTAGCCTGCTTCACCACGTCGGCCAGCTCATCTCTAAATACGAGCTCAACCCTACTACCAAGTATGCCCCCCTTAGCATTAATCTCTTCAGCAGCCAGCCTAGCGCCCTGCTCTATAAACTCTCCATAAGTAGACCAAAGTCCAGACCTTATGCCTAGAACTCCAATCTTAACAGTAGCTTTAGGTAGTTTCCTCTCAACAACCCCGGGAACGGTAACAGTCTCTGTTTTAGTAACCTCCCGAACCTCGAGAGGTTTAGCAGCCCAGCCAAGGACGGCCCCAACAGCTAAGCCGACAACGCCCGCACCAAGAGTTTTAATGAAACCCCTTCTATCTACGCTCATATTCTCCCACCTTAAATCATATTTTACATCTTTAGTAGAAGAGAACTTAAATAGTTGTAAGCTCATCGGCATTGCCGATTTAAAGCTAAATAAGCGCTAGAATATCTTTAATTAGTTGGCGGCGATGACTGGCGCTCGGATCCCGTCTAAGTGGGGATTAACGGGTCTTAGGAGCCGCCTTCGTGTTTTTATGTTTTTAATAGTTTCCTGCTGTTTAGTTCTGCTATCTCCTCTACGTGGTTTTGTGTCGTGTTTTTTAGTTTGGCTACTAGGGCTATGGATTCTTTTATCATTAGGGGTGTTAGCTTTAGGCCTCTATAGTTGTAGGGGGCGTCGCTCTCGAACACTATATATTCTAGGGGTGTTGTTGCAGCTATTCTCGCATGTTTCTCCTGTATCTTCACTGCAGGGTTTACTGATATTTTATAGCCTAGCCCCCCAATAACTTCCGCCAGGTCTTGGGGGCCCGTGTACCAGTGGAACATTGCCCTTTCAACGCCCGCCCTAATAAGCTCGCCGAGGGCTTCGCTCCAAGCGTCTGGAGCGTGGATATTAACGAAGGCATCAATATCCGCTGCGAGCTTCAGGAACTCCCTAAATATCCTAACCTGGAGGCTCCAAGTCTCCAAGCCTAGAAACCTCCTGTCAAGCCCAACC
>JARJMZ020000037.1 GCA_029335875.2 Thermoprotei archaeon
TTATTTAGGCTTTCACCTTGTCGTTGTCCTCCTCTCTACGATCATGTAAGCTATTGCTAACACTATTATCGCTATTACCGCTACCCCAGCTATTCTCATTAGGAGCTCGTTTAAAGACTCCATCTCCCTAGATATCACTATTAGCCTCTCATGAGCCCCCATTATTCCCAGTAGGTATAATGCTATCAACGTTAATATTAGGCCCCTATAAGTGTTGGCCGCTATGTGCGTTAGAATTATAGCTATTGAGAGCTGTACTGCAAGCACGGTCAAAACAATTAATACTATAGCTATGGGGACCTGCCAGTACCTCATAAAATTATAGTCTCGAAGTGGTGGGGCTATGATAGCTGTAGCTATACTCGGTATTAATATGTAAACTGTTATGGGTGCTAGTATTGAGAGTCTCAAGTAAGCCCTCCTACCTATACCCATCAAGTTAGCAAGGGAACTATAACCAAGATCCCTAGAAGCACCGACAATGTAAGCCCCGAAAACAGCCGTAACAGCCCCCAAAACAAGGAAAGACCTCTCAATACTCCTAGAGACTGAATCAATATAACCCGTCGCTATGAAGAATTCAAAGTGGAAAGGATTCACCTCAACTTTATAGGTTAAAGGGCCACTACCAGCCCCCACATACATTAAGGGGAAACCGACAACATAATATATTATTAGGCCTGCGGCTAGACAGGCTAAAACTAGAACCACCGGGTCGATAATTGTGAGCCTCAAAACATGCCTAGACAAAACAGCCCACCCCTAACAGCATTTAAAGCCAAAATTTAAATAAAGCTAATCCTGTCAGGAAAAGATAAAAATATTTAAACTCTGGAGATACTTTAAAAAAAGGTTGAGGGTGGGAGTATGCGGGCTAAGCCCCTCAAAATCCTGGCAACCGCAGCCTTAACCCTAATAGCGTTAACAGCAATAGTAGCCTTTGCGGGATTCATAACCTTATCTGATTATAAGGAGGCTACCGGGAATTATGTTAAGGCCTGGGCCTATGTTGAGGGGAAGACTTATTTATGCCCTGACTATAGCGGTACAATCGGCAGACTTTGGGATGTTAAGGGTAAAGGAGGCTATTATCAGATCGTGCCACTTCCTGCAGGATCAGTAGTCAAAAGCACTAGCTATACGGTCCATGTATTTGATCCTAATGGTGATTGGGCTTTTCACAGAATAACAGTCGAGGTTTACGGTCCAGGCATATATGAAATAGTGAGCGCCGAAGCTTTTATAAAGGCTTACAGGGGCACGTGCGCTCCGCTCTCCAGAGAAAGCCCATAATGTTTTTAAAGTTTTCCATTTCCTTTTTCATGAGGTGTGCTAGTTTTGGGTTTCCATAGGTTCTCGGCTTTAACGCTCACATTTCTAGTGTTAGCGTCTACTCTAAGCTTAGGGTTTACAGTGTCCCCGCAGAGCTCCCAGCTGGAGGATCCCTACGGTCTTCTGGGGCTTAAGGTTGAGTATGAATATCCAGATGTAAGCCTGGCGAAATACAGGGACGACGGGCGCATCTTGCTGTGGCCGGATCCACCAAAACCCCTGTTCCTGGCTAAGTATAATTTCCTGTTGAAGGAGATTTTAAGCCCTGACAAGAAGTGGTACTCATACCTTGTTGAAGAGCTGTGGAGGGGGAGGATTTTAGATGACCCCTACCATGTTTCCAAGGATTTACGGATATACATTGATAGGGTTATTGGCGACCCACGTAAGGAGAGCTTCTATTATAGGTTTTCTTGGCATGTTACTGGCTATGACGGCTCATATTACACTGTAGTTTTAAGGCTTAAAATGTACTATTACGATTTCGTTAATAAAAAGGCTATATACGAGTTCTCTGAGATAGTTGAGACTGTTAAGGTTTCAGTCTACGATAGGCGCGTCATCTATGATGGTGTTGACGTCGGCATATGGCCATTCTGGCTAATGCCATGGGAGCGCTATGAAGGCGCCACAGTAAAACTAGCCGAGATATCCCCGTTCTTCGAGTTAAACAACGTAACAGACCCGCTCAAAACACTCAATGTAACTTTAGACGCCAAAGTAGGGAGGGCCGATCTTGGCGGCATCCTAGCTAGATATCTTGAGGATGAGATTGGAGTGTCCCTCGCTAGGATTCTTAATGCTAAAGTTGAGTCTTCGCACCCCTCGTTCCGAAATAAAATATTTGGCTGCTACGAGTTTACGGGGGAGGATATGTGGGTATTTCTGGAGGCTTGGGTTGAAGCATACTATAGGATGACTAAGAAATATTATCCACAAATTAAAATTGAGAGGCCGAAAATCATATCGGCTTCGGGGTGTTTTTTAAAGGTCCCCAACAATTTATATGATGCTGTTACCGGGGCTGCTCTAACAGTTTGGGGTGCGAACGACGTGCTCCTCACGGTCATACCCTCACCACTACTAGACTACGGTCCCCCAGTCACGTCCGGGTATTGGGTTATTACAAGGGAGCCTCTTCCCGTAGTGGAGAGGACTACCGAGACCGCAACCACAACTACCCGGACCATAACGGCGGTGGAGACTACGACTACTACAACCCCGGCTACTAGCCCTGTAACTACAACCCAAACTGAAACAGCGACACGTACAGTGACGCCCGAGGGCGAGACAATAACGCGCCCGACAGTAACGTATCCCGAGGAGACGCCGACAACAACACGCGCTGAGACAACAACGCCCATAGAGCCGGCTCGCGATAGGACTGCTCCAGCGATCCCGCCAATAACTCCGGCTAAGCCGCCAGAACCTCGGAGGGTTGAGGAAGCCCCTAAAATCCTAAGCTTCGAAATAGCAATAGCAGCATTAACAGCCTTAGCAGTCTCAGCCGCCATCATCACCATAATATTCCGTAGGAGGGCTGGGGGTTGAAGGGTTTAGCCTACATAATTATAGCTTTAAGTGTTATATCGGCTTTTACGTGGATAGCCCTCTACACTAGAGATAATAGCCCTATGGTTGCCCAGTACTCTACTAGTTTTAAGGCTAACGCTACAAGCCGCATTTACCTGTGGCTTATTGAGGGTTGGGCTAACGTCTCCCTATTCGCCCCCCCATGCCAGGTTGTCGACTTAATAGTTTACCGTGAGGGTGATGGCAGCATACTGTACTGGAAGAGTTTTGAGGGTCCAAAGATGGAGCTAGTCCAAGTCAACATACCTCTCCCGGGATATTACACGTTCCACGTTGCTAGCAGGCGTGTTGAGGGCTGCCAGGCCCCGGATATTCTGGGGACTTTCACAGTGTACCAGTGGGGTCAGCCTGAGTTTAAACTTAGAAATTTGAGCCTCATAGCCACCTCTATACTACTAGCCCCCGGCATCATAATAATAGCCTACACAATTTTAAGGTCGAGGTAGTATGAGCGTGCCGGCTGTAGTGGCTAGAGGTGTTAGGAAGGTTTACTTGTTCAACGTTGCCTTAGACAATGTTGACTATGAAGTTGATGGTGGCGGCATTCACATTATAATGGGGCCTAATGGTAGTGGTAAGAGCACCCTACTATCCATAATAGCTGGGGCTGAGAGGCCTAGCTCGGGCTACGTTAAAGTCTTAGGGTTAGACCCCTGGAGAGACTCGGAGAAGCTTGCGGGTAAGGTTAAAGCCTTGCTCGATAGGGCTAGCCTACCTCCATGGGCCTCTTGCAGGGAGGTTGCCGAGATAACAGCTAGAACATCTAGAACGCCGTGGAGCGATGTCCTCGAGACCGCTGAAGCCCTCGGGGTGACAAGCTTCTGGGGGAGACCCTACGGGACTTACAGTACTGGGATGAAACGTAAAGCACTACTACTAACAGCCCTAATAGGAGACCCTGAAATACTACTGTTAGACGAGCCATACCAAGGACTAGACAGTGGGTCGGTGGAGACACTAACAAAAATTATAATAGAGAGGGCTACAAAAGGACAGACAATAATAATAGCAACACACATAACGCCAGAGAAGCTAGTGGAAAACGCTAGGACAATAGCGAAAATGGAGCTAGGAAGAATAGTGGAGCTAAGAAAGCAGCCGATCACATAGCCCAAACCTTATAATACTACGGTAGGTCACATCTATTCAGGCTGTTTTTCGCTTAAATTAATGGAGGGGACGCCGTTATCGAGAATCTCAAGGACAGCACATCCCTTTATGCTTTAAACAAGTTAATAGTTAGAATTTTAATGAATGACTTGTAAAACTGTAAGCTACACGCTATAACTAGGATTACTCGGAGTATGAACGTGAGAGTGTTTTCTTAATACAAAGCCCCTAGCTTAAAGAGTGGCTATAGGAGAGTGACACTTTACCGAAAGGTGTTGGAAGTCTTCGGGGAGGGGTCGCTACAAGGGGGGTTATGGTAAGCCTTCCTTGAACTTGGGAAGAGGGGTTTGGCGGGCTTAAAGAAGGTTCAGGCTTTAGGCGCTCCCCATATTACGGTCTTAGAGCTTTAATCTCTTGATCTATTCTAAGTTAAATCCGGCTTTACGTAGAACCCCTAGCCCCTCTACGGAATATTATGGTGATGATGGCGGCTGAGACTGCTAAGGCTGTTAATGCTGCTATTGCTATTTCGAAGCTTAAAATTCCAGGGGCTTCCTCAACCCTCCGAGGTTCTGGCGGCTTAGCCGGAGTTATTGGCGGGGTTGCTGGAGTAGTCCTGTCACGAGCATGCTCCGGGGTAGTCTCCGAGTATACGGTGGTCTGCCTCTCTAGCTCCGTCGCAGTCACTATAATTGGGGGTGTAATCGTGTTTCCTGTCGTTTGTGGTATAGTGGTTGTTGATGTGGTTATGATCGTAGTCTGCGGTGGGGGTGTCGTGGGAGTCTCTGTTGGAGTTGTAAGGGTGGGGGTCTTAACTATTTTAACTATAACTGGGCAGGTGACGGTGGCAGTTTCCTTGGTAGGGGGAGGCTCTCTTGTGAGGGATACTATAAGCCAGTTTAGGGTTCCGAAACTTCCAACATACCCCTCCAGGGGTATGACCATTAAGAATACGTCGCTAATACCCCTAGCTTTTAAAGCAACTCCAGTGACGGCATCGTACAAGTTCATGGGGGCCAGCAGAGGTAAATCGCCTCCCGTCCCCCATAGTATTCTCGGTATTGTCTGGAGTTGTTGATAATACTTCTTGACCATCCTTATATAAGCTTCCAACCATGGCTCCCCGAAAATCCTCGCCTCCTCCCCCCTAAATATATATAAGCCCCTCACACCATAAACCGGGTCCACCACATTAGAATTAGCATTGAGAACTCTCTCAGATACAATACCCAGAACATCCCTAAAATACCTGACCATGTCATCCCTGAGAGAAGCTTTCTCAATAACCCCGTCGAAAGTTAAATTAAAATAGCTTAGCGGGTCAGTTACGTTGTTAAAATCGAAGAAAGGCGATATCTCAGCTAGTTTGGCTATGGCACCCTCATAGCGCTCCCATGGCATTAGCCAGAATGGCCATATGCCGACGTCGAAACACTCATAGATGACGCGCCTATCGTAGACTGAAACCTTAACAGTCTCAACTATCTCAGAGAACTCGTATATAACCCTCTTCTCGACGAAATCGTAATAGTACATTTTAAGCCTTAAAACTACAGTGTAATATGAGCCGTCATAGCCAGTAACATGCCAAGAAAACCTATAATAGAAGTTCTCCCTTCTCCCATCAACGACATTCATAACATATAAAAGTAATGTATTAGAAACCACTATAGGATCTTCGACTTTCCTCTCCTTAAGATATGAATACCATTTCTTGTCGGGGCTCAAAATTTCTTCTAGGAGGAACTTGTACTTAGCTAGGAGCAATGGGCGGGGAGATTCTGAAAGCGGGAGATAGCCTGAGTACTCTGAAAACTTTAGAGGGGGATATTCATATTCAGCCTTAAGCCCCAGAAGCTCATAAGGGTCCTCAAGCTGGGAGCCCCGAGAGGATCCGGTAAACCCTAAGCCTAGCATAGACACCAACACTATGAGCGTCAAAGAGAAAGCCGAGAACCCACGGAAACTCAAATTACGGCACCCTACACCCAAAATCAAAAAGAAAAGATGTGAGTTAAAATTTTTAGGTAGGATAATAGGGTCCGCACGCGCCCTTCACAGCCCCTATCGAAGCTATAGCTCTGGCATCAAGAACACCGTCCCAGAGATAGGCTTCTGTTATCTTGTAGGCGAACTCGCCATATGGAGTCGGATCTATAATAACGCGGCGCACCACTATAAACCCTTCAGTTATGTATCCACCTCCTATACCATCAACCCCGTAAAGCCTGCCCGCCATGTAGCCCTCTGCATCTAGCTCAGCAAGCCCCCAAACCGCCGCCCAAACCTTAGAATACCTCCCACAGGCTTCACTATATTTATATAAAAATAGGAATGAGTTTGCATAGGCTATTGTAGCTAGAATCGCTAATGCTAAGGTCAACGCAGCTAGGATTTGAGGGGCTTAGCTCGCATACTCCCACCCTCAACCTTTTTTTTTAAAGTATCTCTCCGGCGTTTAAATTTTTATCCCTCCTATTCTAAGTTTCTCAGGGTGGTTGTAGTTGTTTGTTGGTTCTTGGGGGTGTGTTAGGTATGATATTAGGTGTTTATGCTGTTATAGTTGATTGTGGGTGAGGTGCTGTTGTCTATGTATGTTTTAAGGTTTACAGTGTTAAATCCTGTAGTTTTAGTTTTGGCTCGTCTAGCTGCGGGCATATAATATATTATGTTGTTAGTTTTCCCTCCATAGCTTTAGCGTCTGGTAGCGGCCCTTTAACTTATTATGAGGTTAAAACGAGTCCTCTCTGGGCAAATAATGAGCTTCATAGATCTCGATGTCTCCAGGAATATTGCTAAGTCTTTCCTTGTTTTGGGGGCTGTTACGGCTGTTTTCGGGGCTTACATTGTCGGTGCTTCTAGGGATCTTGGTTATAGTTCCCTTGCTAACTTGATGGGTATAGGTAGGAGGAGGTATTTGAGGCTTTCAATACTAGCTCCTACCATAGTCTACCTTGTGGTGCCTACTGTGGCTGTAGCGTTAATAGTTCCCCTGCTGAAAGACTATCGAATGCTGAAATATTGGCAGGCTCCTGTAGGTGTAGCATTAATAGTTATGGCTTTCTTAGCGGTACGGCTAGCAATAGCAGTGCTATTAACGCACATAGCTGCAAACACTTATAGGGGGCTCATACTAACAATATACTAGCAATAATCATGAGAAACTCATAGTGAAACCTGGAGAAATGGAGTCTCTAAACGAACTACTATTAAGAATGGCTAGCATAACGGTAATGGCAATAATAATGCTAATAGTGATATACCTGATCATAGAGAGGAGGGTAACGACAAGATAAAACAGGGATACGTTAAAACGAGACAGCTACCAGATACACCACATACCACGATCTAACCCAAGGCATACACGTTGGAGGGTTTGAAAGTTTAGCCCGTAAATCGACGCTGGCAGCGGCAAACAACTATTTAAGATGTTACCGCTTGAACCCCAAAATAAGGCCCCTGTAAACATGCTTTAAAGGCTTTAATTAGGTTTAATGGGTATCCTTGGGTTCACGGCTTTTTAACTTTCTCTTAAACCTTCCCCCGGTTAAACTCTACTTAAACTAAACCAGGTGATGTGGCCTGGTTTAGTTAACCGCCAGTTAACTCTACCAGCCCAAACAAGCCGTCAGCCCATGGAGAAACAAGACCCCCCAAAGAAGCTAGCATGAAACCATGGGTGAGCCCTTAAATCGCAAGAGGTAAGACCTCCCACACAGCCCCCCATACACGTCCGAGCTCTTAGCCTACTAAAACAGTTGAGCTCTAAGGAAGTATAGCGGGCAGGTAACACTTAACAGCTCTCCTATAAAGTTAGAGTGGTAAACATTTGGAAATGGGCTACAACCACCACACATAACCATGAAGTATTACCCTCAAAACCCGGAAACATCGCGCCCCCAGCTTCTATATAGCTGGGAGGCTAGAATTTTAAGGGGGTGCCGGCGATCCTGTAACACCTCATCGTCCCGTAAATTATTTAAATTAAGCTTATATAAGTGGCTTGCAACTCTCCTAGTGAAACGGTAAACTGGGAGAAATATTATTAGAGAACTCCCACTATTATAGGTCTAGCTTTTTAAGAATCTCGCTGAGGCTTTGTTTAGGGGTTAAAGTTGACATTATTCTCGCGGGCGATATTCTAGCATCTAAAAATCTCCTAAAACTTAAACTTTCAGGTTTGGGGTTGAGCGGGTGGGGAATTAGGGGAGGAGAAACTTTACTATTGCTTGGGGCTTATAATCCTCATAGTTCTAAATAATGGGGAATATGGGGGGCTGGCGGGTAAGCTCTCGCTTTTACCGAGATTACCTTTAGGTTATTGTCTATCGGGTGGTTGAAGTAATATGTTGCGCTTAGATAATGCTATTCACTAGTTGGAGGTCCTCGGGGTAGGGTTTCAGCGTGGAAGTGGGGTTGTCGTGGAGGGTTATGGGCGTGTTTGGCTTTATTTTAGCGAGCTGCCTTGCCCAAGCTTGTTTAAAATTAGTATTTAACTTCTGTTTGATAGTAGTAGGGTAGGCGGCGTGATTTGAAAAAATTGTTGTTAGTTGCCGTGCTCCTAATCATTATGATAGTAGCTGGGATCGCCTATTATTTAGCGGTTACGCAAGCACCTGTAACTCCAACTACTACAGCCCCGCCCAGCCGTTACCAGCCTAGGATAACCGACATTACATCATTAGGTTTCCTAGTTATAGATGATGAAATCTACTGGAGGTTTAACATCACTGGCGATGTAGATCTACGTGATATGATAGAGATTAATGGTGTTCACGGTCATTGGTTCGGCCTACTTAAAGTAATACTCCCTAACGGGGAACATGCAGATATTTTTGAGCCTCCTAACTATACAGACATTGCAGGACGGGGGATTTTGTATCTTTCGGGGAGTAAACTCTTCGATGCTCTCGCGTTCCGTATTGGTGCTTGGTGGGAGAAGAAGTGGCTAGACGGGGCATACAAGGTTGAATTTTGGCTGTTAGGACCCTATGAGAATAAAACAATGCTTTTCAGTAAAAGTTTCAACTTTAGAATGGCCTTCAACATATCTATAGCCCCCACAGTGTGGACTTCCTGGAGCGAGAACCTGAAAATCACCATAGCCAACGTCGGGGACGTGCCAATAGTCTTCGAAAATCTCGGCATAACACTCTCGGGAACCGGAACCACAATAGGTCATTCGAGCCCCACATATTCTCCACATATTATAATGCCGGGAGAGACGAAGGAAATAATAGTCCCAATTGAAATTCTCGAATCCTACAGAGAAGCATTAAAAGGGAAAGAAGCAACTCTAGACTTCAAACTAGGAATCGCCGGGGCAAGCCCAAAACACATAGTAACTCTAAACATACAATTCCCAACAAAATAAATCTAAGACCAAAAGCCCCCAGAAAACAAGCTCCACCCCTAACACCAATAAAACGATAGGCAAAACCAGTAAGCTAAGAGAGTAAGCTTGATCAACCCCAAATCCTCATGTCCAACTCTCTAGCACGTACATCTTAACCGTAACACTATATCAGAACAACTATAGCCCACCTCCACGCGTTATCGCTCACACTTCAACTACTTGAAGTGTTACCCGCCCACCACACCCCCTTAAGGCTCAACTATTTTAGCCCACTAAAAGAGCTCGGCCCCGCCACCTCGAAACCTCAAGGTAACACCCCATCCAAACAATCTTATAAAGCGGGAAACTAGAGTTCAACATAATAAATTACGCTAAGAACATGTAAAGAGTTAACATTACAATAAAATATTATGACCCCATTAAAACTCCTAGCTAAATTTTAGAGCTAAGATTAATGTGAATGCTCAAACATTAAACTTATAATCTTTCAATAGCCTATCTTGTCAACGGTTAAGGGGTGACCCTTTTGGGAAACATTCTTAAAATCTCCACAGTCCTAGCTCTAATAATACTCCTAGCACTGCCCATAATAGCATTACTCCCAGTTCCTGTTGAGGCCCAGGTTAAGGGCCCAGCTGTCGATAGAGTCGAATGGTTTAGGGTAACTATCCCTGATGTTGAGCCGGCTATTAAAGCCGGTACTATAGATTTGTATATTTTCGGTAGAATCCCCGGGGACATGGCTGTTAGGCTTGCTGCAACCCCGGGAATTAGAATAGTGACAGCCCCCGCAGGGCTGACAGACATAGTCTTAAACCCAGCCCCAGTCCACATAATCAAGTTGCCGGGCATACTCACTAAGGAGGCTGCAGCCCTAGCTCTAAGAGTTGACCCGATACTTGTAAGACATGTTAGACCACTCTCAGATGAAAATAAGACTGTAGTAGAGCTTTGCGGCATAGTAGATATGCCTAAAAAGCTACGCGGAATAGCTGAAGAGGTCTTCAGATCCGGCAAGGCAGTCTTCAACCCGTTCTGCATCAGAGAATTGAGATTCGAGCTAAACTACGTGTTTGACAGAGAAACAATATTGAGGGAGGTTTATAGAGGGTTCGCCACTATAAAGTACACCTTCTACGGGCCCGACGACCCGACATATACCGAGCTAGCAGACCTAATAGCTAAGTATGCTTTCACATACGACTTTGAAAGAGTCAAGAAGAGGGTAGCTGACATAATGGCCGATGCTGATGCAGACTTCATTGGAGGCAATTGGTATTATAGGGGTCAGAGGATAGATATAGTTGGCATTATAAGGGTTGAAGATGAGAGGCTACTATTAGGTAGGGCTTTCGCCCTAGAACTTGTCAAGCTAGGATTTAATGTTATACCTTCAGAGCTACCGTTCGGGCCTGCAATAGCTATAGTTTACGGGTCTAACCCTATAGATTTCGAATGGCACTTCTACACAGAAGGCTGGGGTAAAGGTGTCCTAGATAGATGGGATCCGCGCAACCTGGCGCTATTCGGGTCAGACATCGAAGCTTATTTGCCTGGTTGGGGCGAGCCTGAGTACTGGAATTACAGGCATGAGTTGACTATTGATGGGAAGAACGCGTCGGACTATGCTAGAAAAGCTTACTATATGGAAGTCAAGAGTATGGAAGAATGGCTTGACGCTCTAAGGAAAGGCACTGAACTAGCAATATTAGAGTCTATAAGAATCTGGGGCTTCGCTACACATGACAAGTGGCCTGTTAGAGCTGAAGTTAAAGGCTTAACGATAGACCTAGGGGCTGGTTTAAGGAGCCCATACAATTGTAGGGGCTGGTATGTTGAGGGTAGGAAGGATATAAAAGTAGGACACCTATGGATATGGACCGCGACGACGGCATGGAATACTTATAGAGGATTCAGGGACGTTTATAGCGTAGACCCTGCAAGGTGCACATACGACTTTGTAATGTGGAGATACCCATTCAACGGGATGCCTATAGGTTTCAGGACAACATTCAAAGTCGAAACTGCAGGTCCTGAAGGTAAGCTTAAAGTTCCAGGCGATGCTATATGGTGGGACGCGGGGAAAGGGGCTTGGGCATACGCTAGAGCCCTCGGGAGAACTGAAGCTACAAGTAAGGTAGTATTTGACATGTCTAAGTTCTTGGGGGCTAAATGGCATAACGGTCAGACTATAACCTGGGCCGACCTACTAGGAACCCTAGCACTATACCTTGACGCGGCTTACAACGCTGAGAAAGCTAAGATCGAGAGAGAGTACGTAGGCGTGTATAAGGAAGGCTTCGATACTGTCGTAGCTGTGAGGCCTGTGGGAACAATCTTGAAGTTTACATAAACTTCTGGCATTTCGAGCCAGCATATATAGCTGACTGGGCTACATGGGCCACATCTACAACATTACCATTCGAGCTAGTAGCCGCTCAAGACTATGTTGGATATGTTAGTAAGGAGAGGGCTCTAAGCATGACAAGGGCTAGAGCCGAAGGCATACCATGGCTCAGCCTCGTTGTTAAACGCGATGCTGAACTAATAGTTAAACACTTCGCCGAGGGTAAAATAAGGTATGACAGTTACAAGAAGTTTATAACAATGCCAGACGGTAAGACTCTAATGACACTTGATGAGTGGACTTCTAGAGTTAAATCTCTATCTGACTGGTTCACTAAGACCGGGACTGCATGGATATCTAATGGGCCATACATGCTAACATACTATAGCCCTGAAGAGCAGAAACTTATGCTTGAGGCTTTCAGGGATCCGACATACCCGTTTGGCCCCATATCTTATGGTGAGGCGACACCAGTTAGCATTAAAGATATTAAAGCCCCGCTAATACCCGTAGGAGGCTCCACCGAGATTATCATTGACGCTAAGGGTGTTGGAGAGATCTTTATTAAATACGTAATTAGAGATGCTGTAACTAAGACTGTCATAGCCAGCGGTTCAGCCGAGAAAACCCTCGCTGGATTCGTCATTAAGCTTCCTAAAACAGTTACAGAACAACTACTACCTTACGCTGTTTACGAGCTCCTACTAATAGCTTATTCAAGTGAGGTGACCCTAACCACGGAGACTGTTGTTAAGATTCAGACCGTTCCTGACGTTAGTAAGAGTGTTGCTGAGCTTGAGGATATGCTTAGGGCTGTTAAGGGAGATGTTGCTGAGCTTAAGGTGATGCTTAAAACTCTTAGTGAAGTTGCTGTAGAACTTAAGGAGGCGCTCAAAGCCGCTAGGGGAGATGTTGCTGAGCTTAAGGATGTGATTGAGGCTATTAACGATGAGCTCTTAAAGAGGATTGACGATGTTAACAGATCTCTAAGCGATGAACTCGCTAAAAGCGTTGCACTGTTATCGGAAACATTAAGTAGTGCAATTGAAGGTTTAGGTAAGGCCACAGAAGACTCTATAAAGGCTCTGGGAGCTGAGACGAGTAAAAGTCTTGAAAACCTTAGAACCGTAACTGAAGATAGGATTAGTAGTGTTGAGAGAAAACTATCAACAGGCATAGAGGCGGTTGAAGACAGAATTGATAGTGTTGAAAGGAAACTGTCAAGAGACATAGAGACCATAGGTAAAACAGCAGACTCTGCCCAGTTTAGGGCAGGAGTAGCCATGGTAGTTAGCATAATCAACCTAATAATACTACTAGCAATAGCTGGAATACTATTCATGAGAAGAAGTTAACGCATCTCCAAACTCATACATTTTTCCTAATCTACTAATTAGGACTTAGCTCGCGGCGTGTATTTATGAGTAATGTAAACATAGTCTCTTTACGCTGTAATTCTATAGCAGTCATATTACATGAGTTTAAACTTTACGTAATTCTTCCTAGGGAGCGTAGAGGTTTAAAAGTTCCCCATGGAAATCCTAATTTAACTAAATGTCATTAAGGCGACTTCAGGCTACATTGCGCAATTAAGTCGCGCCGGAGCCTATTAGCCTTAATTCTCGGAAGGTCATGTTATCTCTATCCCGTCGTAGCCTTAAGGTTTTGCTGGGAGCAGCTTCTAGCAGCGTTAGGATATTATCGGCTCGGGTAGCTAACGCTCATGCTTCCGTATTATTTTAGCTTAACTATTTCATAAACCACCCATTAAGCCTCTTCGTGAACGAGCCGCCTTTTCCCTTCTTTCTCCCTATTCTAGCCTTAAAATGTTCGATTTCAGGCTTCTTGAACGCTATCTTCTCTTCCTGTGCCCTGGAAAGCCTGCGCCTAGCAAGCTCTACGATTATGGTCCTTATAGGTTCTACTAGACCTTCTAAGCCTAGCAGCCTAGCTATTTCATAGTCTATCTCCTTGATTACAGTATTGAATAACCCTTTAACCCCAGATCTTACCTCTCTACCAGTAAGCTCCTTAGCTAGCTGGGAGCCGAAAACATTCTCAACCTCATCGGCCCCACCTAGCCCCCTAGCTTCAGCCTCGAGCCTATCGAATAGCCCGGCAAGCTTCTCAACAACGTCTCTAGGAAGTCTCTTAACATCTAACACTAAGAACTCACCCAAAGGTTTAACGTCTAACTCTAACATACCGCCACCAGTTGACCTACCTCTTACCTCAGCCTGCAACTGCCCGAAGGAGGAGTTCAAGGACGCTAATAGAGCCTTTAACTCGCTCTCATCAAAACTAACACCCTCACTAGGTACTAGAGCAAGTATTCTGTCATCTAGAGCGCAGCTAAATTTAGATAAAACAAACCTTACCCAATATTGAGTACCACGGATAACGTATATTGGAGCCTCAACAACACCGCCGGGATCGTACCAACCGAAGAAATATTGAGGATATCTTGTCCTAGCTCTTGACGCTTCAGATTCCGATACGGGACGCCCTTCAGCTTCACCTTTCCGCCTTCTAAGTCTAATTACGGCACGCTCTCCTTCGCCAAGACTTATATATTTTCTTACATTCTCAGGAAGTTTATCTTTAGGCTTATGTGCCAAGAATAAATAACAATTCTTACCTTCGCTTCTAAGCCCTTTCCAGTCATCTACGGTGAGCGTGAAGAACTTTAGATGTCTTGGTGAAGGTATTAGAGGATGGAGGAACTCCTGTGGTATCTGGTATCTTTTAGCTTCTTCCTCGGAAAGGTAGAAAAACTCCTCGCCACCAACATTCCTCACTCCTCTTACATCCCCCCTTGACGCTAAATATAGGTATAAAATGTTGCCATAGCTAACCTCAAAGTGTGACTTAAGCATAGTGATAAGAGGGTGGGAAGCTAGCTCCTTGAGTATGTCATTTATGTTGAAAAGTAATGTAATTAAGCGATCTCCGTAGGTTAAGAGGTCTCCTTGCCTGTAAACTCTAATTAAGGCTTTCGCTCCTGAAGCGAATTCGTATTTACGGGTGCTTCCGTAGTCTACTTCCTTAATCAGCTTTAAAACATCGTCAGCGTTAAACCACCCTTTTTGTACGTCTAAATATATGAATGTCACTTTGTTGTCTTCCCTCTCCTTCGCGTTAGAGCATTTCTCAAGCAATATTATGCAAGTTCCTATTAGAGGTACTCGGAAGACTCTCGCGGATATGTCTATCACAGCATGTATCTTAAAGTTTTCTAGGAGATACTTGAAGAAGCTTAAGCCGTAATCTGTTTGGAGCCATGAGTCACTTATTATCATACCCAACCTTCCGCTTTCCTTTAAAAACCCTGTCGCATGAATAATCCAGTAAGTGTAGATTCCTGGTTCAATCCCCCTAGCTACGTCCGGGAGCAGATCGTATCTCCTTATAGTAGCTTTATGAATTTTTATTATCCTGTTTTGAGTAAGCTCGGGTATCTCCGTCCACCTGGTATATGGTGGGTTGCCGACTATCGCGTCAAAGTCTTTAAACACTATTTCTACTCGTTTTTCACCTTCGGGGGTTCTGATCTTGTACGGGAGTAAACTACGCTGTCCCGGAATGATGTTGAAGAAATCCTCAACAATCACGCTTATATTTGTACTTGGAACCTTGGGGTTCCTCATGGCTATGTTCATAGCTGTTAAATGGGCTGGAAACTCGTTTATGTCTATGCCGTAGAGTTGTGAGAGTATTTGCATATGTACATGACCTGGCACATATCTTATTTCGCTGAAGGGCTTTTTAAGTTTTAGCTCAGCTAGCCTCTTATAGGCTTCTATGAGGAACGTGCCCGACCCACAGCCTGGGTCAAGTATCTTATCGTCTGGGGACTTCACACTCCATTTGACTATTAGCTCCGCTATTTCCCTAGGCGTGTAGAACTGGCCTAGCTGGTGCCTCTCCTCTGCCGGTATGAGCTCCTGTAGACATACCCTATTATATCTCCGAACTTCTCGATCTTGTAAACGTCGATGAGCTCTACAAGCCAGTCTAACGCCTTCAGCACTTCCTCGCTCTCAACGATGCTTATCATGTCGTAGATGCCTGTCTTGAATATCGGCTCAAAATCCCCTGCAATTTCAATGGCCTTTTCAAACATTTCCTCAAGCTTTGCTAGGTATTCACTAACACTTCTAGCTCCCCCCTCTTTATAGAGTGGTGTTAGCCGCTCTAGCTTGCCGTAATAGTTCTCAAGGACCTTATAGAATATGACCTTGTTTAGAAGAACGTAAGCCATTTCTCTAGCAAGCTGTTCGGGTGTCGGCCCGTAGCCCCTTGACCTGACGTATTCTTCAATGGCTCTAGCCACACTTTCATTAAATTTACCGTTAGGAGCTATAGCGTCTTGTACATAGGGTGTTAGAAAATCAACAAAACCTCTAAGCTCTTCTATTAAAGTATAATGGAGCTCCTGTCTTTTTTCCTCGAAGGCGTATCTTTTAACGTAGATGCCAGTAATAGTCTCTAGGACCTCCGCGAAGAAATCTTCCGTAAACCTTACCGGCTTATGAAAGAGGAGATATTTATTCCTTAACTCATAAACATAGCTGCTAGAGAGTACTCTCTCATAATCTCTGTTTTCAACGGCATCCCGGTTGACCTTACTATCTATATCATCGGGAGTCACGAATAAAGCTATGTACCTATCATTTGCTGTAGCAACAAAGGGAACGTGAACATGCCTCCCCTTGAGGATTGCAGCGTAGGAGAATGCCTGCCCCAAGACTTCCGAAGAGGTTACTATGAACCTTCTCTCAGCCCTAAAACCTCTAACTTCATATTTCTTCTTTGTCTCTATAATGAGTAACGGTCTGCTACTCTCGGTTAGCACTGCTACATCAACGCGTCTATTATCTATCTCATACTGTCTTTTAACCTCAAAGATTGTAACCCCATTAAACTTCTTTCCCACGAACTTCTCAAGGATATCGGCCATTCTCCCTTCAACGTCAAACTCCCTCTCTAACGCTACGGGCATAACGGCACCCGCCTACATTCCACTAACATTCATATTTGTAGTTTTTGAGCTTTATAAGTATTAGGCTAAAATAGAGGTTATGAGGGGTCCAAGGAAAACGAGTCTGATAACCCTGTTGGGGTTTAAGTTTATGAGCTACGTGGAAGACGTTGAGGGAAGGCAGCTGTGATACTTCATTTCAGTTTAGCTTGTGTATAGTGTTATTCCTATTGTTTCTATGGCTATTGTTATGTCTAGGTCGTCTTTTTTTCTCCCGCTGTATGGGTCTGTTATTGCTATGGCTACGTATAGTGGTCCCTTGGTTCCTGGGGGTATGAATAGTTGTGTTGTTATTGTTGTGAAGCCTTTGTTTGGGGGCCATGTACTTTTGTATGTTGCTAGTTCGAAGTATAGGTATTCCCTGCTTGACACTATGTTCCAGTTGGAGTCTACTAGCATTATTCTCAGGATTCCGCTGTAGGGGTTCGAGACGCAGAGCATTCCACCCATTTCAGTGTCGTGGAAGTATACTTTGAGCGATACTACTACTGAGGATGCTATGGCAGGGTTTATTTGGGGGTTGTTTAATTTGAACGCGAAACCCCACTCCCTATCAACTTCTATACCCAAGGTTTTCCTGACTCCTGAGTAGTCCAGGTAGCTGTCACCCTCGTCAGCAGAGCACTGAACTTGCGGGGGGTTATACGTGCCTGGAGCGTAATCCTCAGTCACGAGTATGAGCTCCCCAACACCGTTCCCGTCAGTGTCTGCGAGCAGTATGAAAGGCGCGTAGCTCGACAGTGTTGGCGTGAGCGAGCCGGCTCTCCTATAAACCTCAATATTCTCATAGCTCCCCACTAGGGTTAAACTCGCCTTTACCTGGGAGTTGCCATAGTACCAGTAGCCTATAGCATCTTCAACCTTATTTATTACTGTGGAGCCGTATGTCATTACGAATAGTGTCGCGGATAAACCACTAATCTTAACCCTGTAATACTCTCCCCCATACTCCAGCGTTATTAGCATGTTAAACTTACCCTTATCCCCCGGCTTATAGCCTATTATTAGGGTTCTGAAAGGCGTGTTCACAATGTTTATCTGGCTGCCCGCGCACCACTTGCAACTGTCAGGCACATAGTTATAATATAGAGTCTTTTGCCCGCTAAAGCCATAGCTGACTACCCCCCTCTCGGCGCTGCTCGAGAAGTAGTCGTCCTTAAGGCTTATGTTGGGGTTATTAGTCAGGGACTCTTCGCTCGTGAAGCTTAAAGATACAACATACTGTTCTACTGCTACCGCTCTAACAGCTCTCATTACCAGATCTTCAAGGCTCCCCCCTCTACCTGTTACCGGGTGTATAACGCCCCTCTCAGAGAGGGCTGCTACGGAAACCCTCCTATAGTCCACGTCGAAGTCCGGGTTAAGATATACTAGGGCCCCCTCTCCGGGGTTGAGCTTTATAGCTTGTTTTCTAATAGTGTAGCCTCCAGGGTATTTCACTATGTCCCTTATAATCTCATCCTCTTCAGGCTCGTACTCTGTGAGGTTCACCATGTATATTAAGGTGCCTTGCCTGGCATCTATAAAATATAGGGTTTTGAGTGTTACAGCTACTGTTCCAGTATTGTTTAGCCAGAAAGCCGGGTATCTCAAGTCTAATGATGGGAGCCAGTGTACTATGACTTTCTCGGCTAGCCTATCAGCCTGTACTGCTCCAAGACTCTTCTGCCTCTCAGCTGCCGCCTGAACGTCGCTTATTACTCGTAGCATTAAGGGTATCATTATTATCATAACTATAAATATTACTATGAGGCCCCCTATAATCTCCGCCTGCCCTCTACGAGTTCTAGCCAAGAGCCTCCCACAGTTTAACACTGCTCACCTAGCAATCTAAACAATTTATTAAACAATACGTTATGAAACCGTTAATTAAGAATTATAGCCCCACAAGATCCCGGACAATTAAGGGAGTTTATGGGAGCCGGGAAGCTTAGAGGGCAGGCAGAGCCTGTGGCCGCTATAATAATGATCGGCATAGTTCTAACTCTAAGCATCCTACTACTATCACTCTTCGCCAGCCAATACTCGAACGTTTCAGAAGAGAGGGCTAGAATAGAGTATCTCAACAGTTTAGCGTCAACAGTAGACATACTCCTAGTCTATAGCAGCTCTCGCGAAAGCCCCGAAGGCGCAATAACGTGCCACATGGTTGAAGCAGTAAATATTGGAGGGTCGAAACAAACACTATGGATAGCCTTCGCCTGGGCTCTCGAAGCTTCAGAAGCTAGAATAAAGCTGGCTGAGTCTAAAGTGTCAATATACGCTGTTAAAAGTGACGAAGGTATATTCAAGCCTCCACCCTGCGGCACGCTCACCCCGCTAATAGGGGAGCTCATAGAAGTTGGCAGACCCCTCCCAATATCTAAAATAATGACTAGAGAAGGCTTAAGGCTCGACGAGGTCGGGAATAACCCTAACATTAACGTAAACTACACAATAATCACCTTAAACCCCGGGGAGTCTAAAACCCTGTACGTACAATACACTGGACAGCCCCAAGGGGGCTACCCGCTAGCTATTATAATGGGCTCTTTCAACAATAAATACTACATGGCGAGCTATAGGATCCTCCCCTCGTATTAAAGGAAAAGAAGGGAGGCTCGGGGGAGCCGGGCCCCCTCCTAGGCTTATAGGGGGAGTTGGCTTCTATCGGCGTAGTGCACTGTGTAGTACTTGGGCTTTAACGCTTCTTTTATCACGTTGAAAGCTTTCCAGGGGTCTGTGTGGGAGCCACAAGTGTAGACGTCCACTGTAGCGTAGTCATATTCAAGCCACACGTGTACCGCTATGTGGCTTTCTAGAACTAGAGCTATAACAGATACGCCCCCCTTCTTACCTTCAAACTTCCAGGAGTGAACCTCATGGAGTGTTGCTCCTGAGGCTTTAACAGCTCTGACGACCACACTTCTCATGAGCTCCTCATTGCCCGCCAAATCTTTGTCTATGCCGTAGAAGTTTCCATATACATGCTTACCCACTATAGTATCCCTACTTGATACCCCCTCTTCCCCCTCTTGTCCTTCCATCCCGGAGATCAAGCCCTCTCTTCTGTGTTTGAAAGTTAAAGAAAGAGGTATATAAGCTTTTAGCCTCAGTTAACAGGGTCAATTATCGTAAGTGTTTAACGTGGCCCAGCCCCCTAATGTCCTCCAGGCAGTGCTCGACAGTTTCAGCTAGAATCTCTAGGGCTATACTGACAGCATCGGGATTACCGGGTGATGCGAATACGAGAGCTCTACCAACTACGAACCCCCCACTCCTACTCATTAAAGCTCTAGCCCCCACTTTCCCGTAACTCCTCCTTCTATGCTCCTCCCCAAGCCCCGGAACACTCTTAGAAGCTATAGACTCTAAAGCCTCAATACTCACATCCCTAGGGCTCAACCCGGTACCCCCAGTGACTAGTATGACATCGGCGATCCTGGAATACTCGAGAACTGCAGCCCTTATCTCCTCAACCCTATTAGGCACAACCCTCGAGCCTACAAACTCGAAAAACCCCCTAACAATCTCAGCAACTAAAGGAGTTATCTCATCCCTCCTACGCCCACTATAGACAGAATCACTTGTAACTATAAGAGCTAACTTTGGGAGCCCCCCCTCCCCAGCCAAATCTTAACACTCCCCAGCTACCCTTTCTTCTCTCCCTTCTCCTCTTTACTCTTCTCCTCTTCATACTCCCCGCTCACAGCCTTCCTAAACTCCCTCATAGACTCCCCAAGGGCTCTAGCCAGCCCCGGCAGCCTTGAAGCCCCAAAGAGTATGAGTACTATTAACAATATTATTAGTAACTCAGTGCTGCTAAAAGGCCCAAACACCATTTTCCCAGCCCACCTCCTCCCAAAGATGTAAGCTCGGAAGCTAATTAATATAATGTTTTACAATGCGAGGAGAATAGCCTTCAAGATCAGCCTCTCAGGTACTCCAGAATGGATACAAGCCCCCCAACCCGTTCGTTACCCACAGGTCTATGGGGTTCCATAAGTGAATATTACTCGGGCCACCTTCACGATGGCATGATACTGTCCTACTATTTTCGAGTTAAGCTCTCTACATCACTGCTTATTATAAGCCTATAGGGTGTTGCCGGGCCGCATTACAGGGGTTTTCCTGTTATTATCATTGCTATTAGTAGCGAATATAGGCCGGCTGTTAGGGGGTCTGTGTTTATAGTATATATGTCCACTTCTACACCCTGGATGCCGGCCGACATGATGATGTCCTTGTACTCTTGTTCTTCAGTTGTTGTGGCTAAAGCTAGGATTTTAGAGTTTCTTGGGGCTTCAGCTACAGCCTCTAGGGGAATGGGCTCTAGCATTCCTAAGGCTCTACAGTAGTAGTATGCCCCCGGTCTCGTGGAGGGTGTATACGCCACTATGTCATACTGCTTCTTCGAGGCCAGCCTATCCCCATAGGTTTCCACAAGCCATTTTAGGGCCCCCTCAAGGTTCAATATCTCCCCCCTCACTCTAGCCTCTCTCAGCCCCATAAGCTCGGGGGTCCACCTTAGGGCTGCAATTGAAGCTGTTAGGAGGGGGGTTTGGGATGTTACTACAACCCTTTCAACTCCCCTCATTCTAACCCTCTCCTCGTAAGCTTCGTGTAGGGGAGGCGCCACTAGTGTCACCCTTGCTCCCAGTATAGCTGCTGTTATTGCCGCGTTAACAGCTCTCGGATCTTTCCTGCTTATTGTGAAGACGGTCACTTTCTCGTAGTCCCTGTAGGGGAGTATATGAATTTGTGCTTCTACTGTAGATGCTATCCTAGTTTTGAGGCCGGCGTGTATTGTCCCCATGAGTAATATGTATGCTGGGGGCTCCGCGCCCCTAGAGTATACTATCAGCTCCCCCTCTGAAACTTTTAAACTTAGCTTTTGGGAGCTCCTTAAAGCTTCTAGGTAAGCCTTCTCCAGGCTAGACGATAGCATATTCGAGCGCCTTACAACAACTACACTTACCTACTTCAGGCTCCCCTCCCAGCATTGGTATGAGTTCGTAGAGTAGTTTCTTAGCCCTCTCAACGTTCTCAGTCATAACCCTAGATACTTCTTCTGCCGTCACAGGCCTCTCAGCCCAAACGTCATAGTCTGTAACCATTGCTAGGGTCGCATAGCAAAGTTGGGCCTCGCAAGCCAGGTTAACCTCGGGCACGAGGGTCATCCCTATTATGTCAGCCTTGAAAACATCCTTCCAAACCCTACTCTCAGCTCTAGTAGAGAACCTTGGACCTTCAATACAGACGTAAGTGCCTTTAGGGTGTATAGCGTAGCCTAGCTTAGACCCTATCTCCAAGATCTTAAGCCTAAGGCTCTCGCAGAACGGGTCGGCCATGCTAACATGCACAGTGGCGGGGCCGTCGAAGAAAGTGTAGTGCCTCCTATTCTTAGTCATATCTACGAACTGGTCTGGAACTACGAAGTCCCCAGGCTTATAATCCCACCTAAGACTTCCAACTGCTGAAACGCTAATAACCCATTTAACCCCTAAAGCCTTTAGGGCCCAAATGTTAGCCCTATAGTTTATAGAGTGGGGCGGTATCCTATGCCCCTTCCCATGCCTTGGGAGGAAGGCGACCTTAACCCCCCTAATCTCGCCTACGATAATATAGTCTGAAGGGCTCCCATAGGGGGTATCAACCTTAACCTCAATAGGCTTCTCGAAAATCCCCGGGTCGTAGAGCCCGGAGCCTCCAATAACGCCCACATGAGCACTAACACCTTCAGGCCTAATTATCTGGTAGACCAACCAAACCACACCTCCAGCTATGGGGGAAGACTTCATAGTAAATAAGCTTTAATAACCCGACCAGCATATAAGCACATTGACGGGGACAATGTAATGTCGGAATATAAACAAGCTATCATATTAAGGAGAGACATAGAAATGGGGAGAGGTAAGGCTGCAGCCCAAGCAGCCCACGCGAGTGTGGAGGCAGTAATAACAATAATAAGATCTGATAACAGAGAGTGGAAGGAATGGCTAGAAAAATGGCTCAGAGAAGGGCAGATTAAAGTAGTCTTAAGAGCGGAATCCGAAGAGGAACTCCTAAAAATATACCTCAAAGCTTCGGAAGCAGGCCTCCCTACATCGATAATAAGAGACGCGGGAAGAACACAACTACCCCCAGGCACGCTAACAGCTATAGCAATAGGGCCCGCACCTTCAGAAGCTGTAGACAAGATAACAGGCCACCTCAAACTATTCTAAACCACATACTAAGCCCTCTAAACTCCACGTGAAAGGGGGACTCATAAACTGTTAACCGGAGAGCTAGTCGTGCACGTGAGGCTTCCTGAAGGTTCCACATATTCACGCATTTTAGGCTAGGAATTTGAAGCTTAAACATGGGACTCAGGGGTTTTAGCGTTTAGGTGCGGTGTGCCTCTGTGTATGAGGATAGGTTTTTGGAGCTCCTATATGGTATTGAGGAGAGGCTTCACAATTTCAGCCGTGTGAGTGTTAGGCTTAAACTTCCTTGGGGTTTCAGGGTTTTCGAGGTCGGGTCTCCAAGGTGGTTTAGAGGCTCTGGTTGGAGCTTGTATTTCGTTAGGAAGGTTGGAGTGTCTACTTTAAACGCTTGTAGGGAGCTTTCTAGGCGTTTGAATTCTGGTAGGTTCACGTTTGCCGGGCTTAAGGATGCCTGTAGTGTTAGTTTCCAGTATGTATCCTTCAGGAGCCCCAGGGTTAAGGCTGATAGTGTCGACCTGGGTACTGTTAAGGCGTGGCTCCTCGGGGAGGGCTCCCCTATAGCTCTCGGCTCCCATTTGGGGAACATTTTCAGGATAACGTTGGAAGCTGAAGACCCTGAGGGTCTCCTGAAAACCCTCAGCTCCATAAGCATGATACCAGCCTTCTACGGCCCCCAAAGGTTCGGAGTTCACAGGCCCTCAACGCACCTCTACGGCCTATCAATAGCGCGTAGAGAGCCTGGAGCCCTAGCTAGGGAGTTCAGATACAGGTACCCCCTAGAGCCTCAACATAACCTAGGCTTAGAGTCTAGGAGGCTCGAGGAGGCGTTAGAGGGGAGGGACCCCTGGAAACTCTTCAAAGGAACCCCCAGAATATACATTGAAGCCCTCCAAGCATACCTATTCAATAGAGCCCTCTCTAAAGCCGTGAGGAAAAAGCTCCTCAACGAAGTCAGAGAAACAATAGCGACAATCAAATACTGCAATGAGACAGTAACGGTCCCGGTAGTAAGGCTACCATCACCACAACTAGCAACATCGAAAACTAAATGGGCCGCCCTAGTGGAGGAGGTGGCCGGAGAAGAAGGGTTGAAAACAAGAGACCTGAAAGGCCTAACACCCTCACTAAGACCCCTATATTTCCCTTTAAAAATTAGGAGCGTCAATGCTACACGTTCAAACGTGGTATTCACAGCATGCCTCCCACCTTCAGCCTACGCAACCATACTCCTAAGAGAAACTGTGGAACTAAAGGTAGAAGGCGAATGCCTCAATATCCCAACGCTAGGAGAAGAGGGGCCAATTTCTTACTGATATTTCCAGGAAACATTCATAAGCTCCGCCTACTCCTTAAAGCCCTTAGACAACTATGGGACCATGCCCCGATCCGCCCGGGGGAATACTCTAGATGGGAGCCCTAGACGTTAGGGTTCTGAGCTATGTAGTAATTACGTAGCTCTTGGGATTCATCATTCTTAAGCTCCTCTCGTGTTCATTGGAGCTATCATCAACATTCCCCCTGTCAGGGTAAACCCACTCCACCCCTTCATGGGGGTGGAGAAAGCCCCTCCATCTAAAGTCCACCAATACTTACAAGATTTACACCTATTTAAATCTTTCTATCTTAGAACTGTTGTCCAGGCTTAACGGCCGCTCATGACCCCACATAAATCTTATTATTCCTGTTGTGGAGGCGGGAAGTCCTTAGATAATCAAAACGTTAAGGAATATCCAGGGGCAAAGAGGGCACTTTAACATTTATAAGATTCCATGCATAATATAGTTTTAGTGATATGGGAGGTGGGTGGCTTGAATGGGGTTCTAGCTTTAATCCTTATAGCTCTCTTAGCTGTCCAGATGGTTCCTCCACTTGAAGCCCCGCAAGGATTTGAGCCTCTTCAAACTTCTCCCACATCTTCTCAGGCTGAAGATCCGAGGCCTGGCCTTTCTGTTTCGGGCTTCTGGAGCTGGCAGGATTATCCCTATGCGGTCCCGAAGGTTGACCCCATAGTTATAGAGCTTGTGAGGAACTATACTGTATCATGGTTCACTAAGCCCGACAGTTTCCTTGTAAAGGTTGACTGGACCGGTTTAGGGTCTAGTTTCTCGAGGATACTCTTAAGGGCTGACGTTTACCTTGTGAGTGTAGTCCCGCCAAGGCCGGCTGTACAGTATGATAGGCCTTTCTGGGTCTATATTAACGGTGTTCCAGCCCTTATAGGGTCTACTGTTCAAAGGTTTAACCAGACTGTCATAGTTGACGTGACACACCTCTACAACATTATCGTGGGCAGAGACCTCAACATCACAATAGCTCTAAGGAACTGGGCTATCCCAGCTATAGGCCTCACAGGAGCTTTCAGCGTCTACCTCAAACTCCTCCTATACCCGGGGCCTAAGCCTGAAGGCCTCCCCGACGATGTGATACCTTTATTCGCCTACAGTTCTAGGACTTCATGGCCTGGAGTTTCTAATGTCTGGCTTGATAGGGCTAACCCGGTAGCTTGGGAGATAGTGAAGATCCCCAAGGGGGTTAGTAGGGCCCTACTAATAATTTACACTGAAGGCTTCTCGGTCGAAGAATTCTGGTATTACAACATACCCCCGGACAGGTTCATAGTGATATCGTCAGACGGGATCCCAATAGCCGTAGCCCAGCCGCAGCCCTGGATACACACTGGGGGGCTCAGCCCCCTACTTTGGAGGCCTGTACCCAACATTAAAACGTTAGCTTTCGAGCCTCTAGTCATAGATGTTACAGGAGTCCTCCCCCTATTAGTGGGCACTCACAACCTCACCATAACAGTTGGGAAGCTACTAAGGTACTGGACTATAATAGGGGCTCTAGCAATCTATAAGAACCCTGAAGCTACGAGCTACAGGCTTTTAAGCTATAGACCCCCCATCCCGCTAGCGTTCGAGGAAGAACGTGTTATCGGTGTCA
Source organism: Thermoprotei archaeon (assembly GCA_029335875.2). Lineage (GTDB taxonomy): Archaea > Thermoproteota > Thermoprotei_A > Sulfolobales > Acidilobaceae > DSZV01. Next base: position 25,911 of record JARJMZ020000037.1, read on the forward strand.
CAGCTGAGGGGCTAAAATATTTAATTACACTATAGAAGCTTCAAGGAGCCTCTCAGCTATATCCCTAATAGCGACCACGGCCGGACCTTTCATAGCTTCTACTTATATGAAAGTGTTCCTGAAGGCTACACAGCTTTACGATGAAGTTGGGGTATGGTCTAACCTTACTTTCAAATTAGCCTGGGAGTATAAGACTGTAGTAGATAGGGGAGCCCCGGTAGGGGTTTTCAAGTCTTTCAGTTTCACCCAGGAGTGGATTAGGGATGTCAAATACGGGTTCCTAGTTTTCCCTGAAGGTGACATATCTAAAGCTACCACGGAAAATCCCGTGCCGGCAAACTTCTCCCTTCAAGTCTACATAGATGCTGAGAAGTTGAATGTTAAAGCCCCACTAATGCTGACAGGGATAGAGAGGAGTTATGAGGGCTCCCTAAAAGCTTCCAGCGAGCTCGCGGGCAGGCTCATGTTCATAAGCCCGACAGCGGCGATAATAACGGCAATAACTAAAACTAGAGGGGAGACTATAAGGGAAGAGTGGGCTAAGGAAAGCCAGTACAGCCTACTATTTAAAGTCAAACTACCCCTCATAGAGTTCTACAGGAAGATACACGGATACAACGAGTGGCCCAGGTGGACGTATAAAGCTGTAGACCTCCAAGTCAGGTGGAACCCGGGCAACATGCTAGCCCCTTAACGCTACTTTTTTACCACTCAAACCTAATCATTATCCCTAGGACCGGGAATCCTAGAGACAAAATTGTAGCTACTAAACCGTATATGACTGTAAGTTTAACGGCCCTCTCACCCCCAGTTCTCATAATGGGGATTACTTTCATGTGAGCGTAGCCCGATACTAGTATAAGGATCATGAATAGAGCCATTTTCTCCCCTATCCTCCCACTAGGCTCCCCGAACTCAAGCCAGGAGTTTGGAGGATACTTCATTTGTGCGAGGATTACCCCTGTTAAAGCTCCAATTATCAAAGCTATAGTGGCTGGCCAGATGAAAGCGCTATAGAACTCCAGGGTTGGCCTCACATCGTTAGATTTAATAGTCTTAACTAGGGGTCCTGTGACTAGTATTAAATGGGCTCCAACCCACATTGTAGCCGCTAGCACGTGGATCAAAACTAGCACAGGGTAGAAGCTCCAGAGATCCAAGCTTGAACCCTGCCCGGAGACGCTTACATATTAAACCCTAAAAGCTAGCATATAAACGAGTATAAACCGGGTGACACCAATGGCGGGCAAGTGGAAATGCGCCCTATGTGGAGGGGAGATAGTGGAAGGCCAGAGATTCACGTTCCTCAGCGGCCTGGGAGCGGTGCACAACGAATGCCTAATAGTCTCAGTTTTAAGCAAGGATTTAACCCGGGACATGGTAGCGCTACTAGACGTTAACGAGGTCCTCCTATATGCCATCATAAGGTTTAAAGAAGCTGAAAAAGCAGCAGAGACTGGGGAGGTTAAAAGCGTCATAGCCGAGATCAGGAGGGATATAGAAAAACTAGCTGGTAGAATAAGCAACGCCATAACGGTAGTGTTTAAACAAGCCGCTTGAAAAAGTTAAACGGTCAAAGGCACGTAGGGGAGCACGTGCCCGCCTTTAAACCCCCCAGTTAAACCTTTTCTCCCCCAACCTCAACATAATCCAGTTCTAGGCACGCCTCCTCCCTGTTCTCCTGGGTTACATGCCTGTAAACCATGCCAGCATCGCGCCATGGCGGGTAGAATACGGCGTTATCTATCCATACATCCCCTCTGACCCTAGACCATTTTGATTCCACAAGCTCAACTATGGGGACCCCATCTATGTAGAACTTGGCTGCCCTCCCATCCCATTCTACCCTGTAGACATGCCATTTGGTGAGGTCGAGGTCTTGAGTTGCCGGCTTACTAGATTCTATTTTTATGGGGGCCGCGAAAGGTAGAATATCGGTTACTATCTTATATGCGGTTAGCCCCTTGAAGAGCGTTAAGGGGTAGAACTTGTGGGCTAGCTGCGCGAAGAACCCTTGGAGGGGGTACGGGCCCCTCGCCCTCAAATATATAAACCATACTGGCAGGCTCTCCCCCACAACCATGCTGTGGTTCCAGAACCCGAAGCCCGCGCTCCCATAATGTAGCCTTGCCATCCTAGCTTTAACCTCAAAGTAGCCTCTAGACCATGGTAGCTCGTTGAACTCGCCATCACTTATCTCGGCGTTTGAATAGTAGAGGGCTTCCGTGGGGCCCATACACATCTTCAACATGCTGTCCCCCACACGGAACCCCGCATAATTATCTCTTCTCCACCTCCAGCGGGGGCTGATTTCGTGGAAGTCGTCTCTAAAGGACTCCAAGTAGGGTCACCAGAGGCTACTATTAGTTTTGAGCTTTAATTATTTTAAAATTATTCTAGCTGTTCTCGGCAGACGAGTGCCGGGTGGGGGCGGGCGCCCCCTCCTTCACGGTCTATACGCGTTGTCTTGCGATGTAACTTGTGAGATCTATTAGTGTTACTAGTAGTAGGGTGAAGACTACGAATGTTAGTGTGGCCTGGTAGTTTAGTAGGTTGAGATAGTGGACAATGTAGTATCCGATGCCGCCCGCCCCCACGAATCCCAGTATTGTCGCTGTCCTCACGTTGTATTCTAGCATGAATAGAATGTTGCTTATAATATACCTTTTAGCGTGGGAGTAGAGGGCGAAGGCTAGCGGTAGCCCCTCTAGCCCCATTACTTTTAACGAATCGTAGAGCTCCCTGTTGATCGCCTCTAGGGATTCGTAGAAGAACTTTGCAAGGTATCCTGAGGTGTATAGGATTAGGGCGAGAGCTCCAGCCTTCGGGCCGGGCCCCACGAGTATAACGAATAGTATAGCCTATAATATGGCTGGAACAGTCCTTATAGTGTTAGCTGCCGTTCTAACTATAAACGCTACTCTAGGCGGGGATATTAGGGGGCTGGCTAGGGGTGCTAGCATGTACGCTATTAGTGTTCCCCCGGAAACGCCTAACACGGATATGACTAGGGTCTCGTATAATGCTAGGAGGGCGTCACCTGCAAGATCCCATCTCACCCCCAGCTCTGGGATAAACCTGACAACGTTTACTCCAGCCTTAGCCCATAAACTAGGGTCTAGGAGCCCTAGTTGATAAGCTAGGACCACGGTTATTATAGCCATTATAAGTGTGAGCCTCAATTCTCCCCCCTCAGAACGCCTCCATCCAGGATGTATACCCTATCAAAATACTTGAGAGCTAGCTCTCTATCGTGCATTATAGATATGATAGAGAGACCCCTAGATTTAAGGCCTACCATCAGGTTTACTATAGCCTCAGCAGTGTCCAGATCTAAGTTAGATACGGGCTCGTCGGCGAGCAGGAGGACAGCCCCCTGGAAAATAGCCCTAGCTATAGCGACCCTCTGCCTCTCACCCCCACTTAGCGTCTCAACCCTCCTCCGATCCACGCCATTAAGCCCGACTAGCCTCAAAGCTTCTATAGCATCTTCAACATCATCCCTACCCCATAGGCCTGTAATGAACATCAAAGGCTTTCTAGAGGCTCGGGCTAATAGAACGTTATAGAGGGCTGACTCGCCTTCAATCAACCCTAGAGTCTGAGGTATGTATGCGATCCTCCCCCTAACACTATTTAAACCCCCCGACTGCAGGTTGTGTCCAAGCACTTTAACATAGCCTTTCTCAGGTCTCAACAGCCCCGCTATTATCTTGAGTAGTGTTGTTTTCCCACTACCGCTCCTCCCCATTATCGCTACGGCTTCACCGTAGCCCACTTCGAGGTTAACCCCTCTAAGGACCCTGCTGGGTCCATAGCTGAACGATACATCCCTAAGCTCAACAGCGTGGTCGGTTGAGGGGTTCAACAATGGCAACCCCTATTAGGTGCTCTTAATATACTTGTCTTTGAGGCCTGTAGCTTCCAGGGCGTCCATTAGAGGCTTGAGGTGCTCCTCTACACTTCTCTCCTCAAACTTGACGAAGATCGCGGAGACGAATTTCCTCATTAGATCTGGCCTGTTATTAAGCTCTATTAGGGCTCTTTTAATCTTACCTTTAAGGTTTTCCGGGAGGTTCTTGGAGACTAGCACCACGTGGGCTGGGACGGGCCCCTGCTTTTCTAGAACCCTACTATTATTCATAGCCTCCCAGTAGAGGCTTAGGGGGACGTCTCCAGCCATTATAGTTACATCTACGTGGCCCTTCTTGAGGGACTCCCAGCAGGCACCATAGCTCCCCGCAAACACCACCTCGCCGAAGAACTGCCGGGGGTCAGCCACCGGCTTTATATAGCCAAGCTCCATCAGCCTATACACTGGGAATATATAACCTGAGGTTGATAGCTCGCTGGGGAAGCACACTCTCTTACCTCTAAGATCCTCCAGGCTTCCATACGGCGAATCCTTGAGCACGATCCAGTAAGAGTAATAGTAGGGGGCTGCTGCATTCACACCGTCTATCACGACATCCCTCACCTCCACTAGGAGCATCTCCACATCAGCCACAAAGAGGGCTAAGGCAGCTGGCAGGGACCCCACACCCAACGCCACATGGGCATGTTCAAACCTCAAAGACTCTACTATAGCCGCAATGCTTGTTGGAAAGTATAACTCCACATCAACCCCCAGCTTAGATTCTAGGAAGGATTCAAGCTCTCTAGCCTCAGCCTCAACCCTATCCCTGGGTATTGGATTTACTACAATGACTATCTTCCCAGACACGACTTAAGGAGGCCTCGATACATAGATGTATCCAGCAACGCCCACTACGACTAGCAGTAATATTATTGCTACTATAGCTGTTAACATGACCCTCCCGGTCGCCAAAACTATTCTCTCATGTGGAGGCATCCTTTAACCCCTTACCATTGGTGGAACGAAAAGACTATTATATTAACATATATACCATTAGAATAACTATAAAAAATTCTAAAAACGTGTAATTACTTATATAATAAGTTTTTACTGAAAAACATTCTAAATAGAATACGATAGATTCTAATAGCCATTAAATTACCTAGGTTGCGATAGCGTGGATTTAACTTTTTACCGCCACCACGTAGTAAGCTATTTTATTCTCACCCTTTTCTATGATGTTGAAAATGTTATCTACTGTTCTTAAAACTTCCTCTTTAGCTTTTAATAGCATTTGGGGGCTGTGGACTATTAGTTGTCTCGGGTTTAAATCAACTATTATTAATATTCCCCCCTTTGTAAGCGTTCTTTTATGCTCTCTTAAAACCTTCTCTATGTCATCCACATCTATGTGATGCATTGTCGTGTGGTTGACTGCGTAGTTGAAGAAATTGTCCTGGTAGTGGAGGGCCCTCAGATCCCCCTTTTCTAAGGTGAGGACTCCTTTTTTAATATAACTCCTATAGATGATCTTATTGAACGATATGGAGGCTTGGCTTATGTCAACACTGTAAACTTTAGCCTTAAGCTTTTCAGCGAGCCCCAGGACAATACTGAGGTTTGAGCCGAAGCCCGTAGCAGCCTCGAGAATGCGCGACTCAGGCTCTGTTATGAATTTAGGGTATATGCTGGAAGCTCCAATTAGAAAACCTACGGCCTTAAACAAGGGCCGGGGGATATAATGGAGCACTACTAGTTTACCTTAGCGTTTAAACAGCCTTTAACGCTTAAATCTACGGGTATAGATTATGGCATGCCCCTAGAAGCCCACATCACCTAGCAGCTGCGCTAGCCACCCTGTGGTGTGGAAGCTGCTCGCACAGTTCTCTAAGCTTCACAGCCTTCACTATGATGTCTGCTAAGAAGACATAGTTATAAGTTAGACTTTTTAGGAGGCTGCAGGCCTCGCAGGAGTGCTTTGAAAGGAGCTCTTCAAAGGATACGCCATAGTTTAGGCGTGAGAGAAAGTCCAGCCTAGAATATAAGCCCGGAACATCAGGGTCAACGAGCTTCCTCATTTTTACACGAGCTTCTAGGGTCAAGGGAGACCCCTCATGTCATATAAGTCTCTTTAAAGGTTTCACTTTTAATGGATTTGCCTTAAATCGGCTCCTCATAATAGCTTTATAAAGCTTGATTTTCTATGAGCATATGTGGATTTAAATTAATAGTGTTCAGTGCTTGAATTTAAGGCGCATGGGGAGTTAGCGTGGCTGAGGGAGGTCTCGCCGCTGGAACCCCACTCCTTTCCAGGGTTGAGGGTGTCCTATCTACAGTTTACGTTGAGGATCTGTGTAGGTACTTGGAGTTCGGCGTTAAAGTTGAGGTTTTAAGTTTAAACCCTGAAGATTACAGGGTTAAGTTTGTCGACGTGAAAGGGTGCGAGAGCGTCAACGCATCCACTAGTTTTAAGGTAGGCTTTAGGGGGGGCGGTTTTAGGGTGGCTGGAGACTATGGAGTCTATGTTGTAAACAGTATCGGTAGAATTGTTGTTAGGAATGTTTCCAGGCTATCCCGTGGTGACTTCCTAGTATCATTCATTAGGATGAGGAGCGGCGATGACATGGATAGGTTCCTCGACCCTAGGATTACATACTCCGATATAGTCCCCTCTATAACATGCTGGTCTCACGAGTGGTACGATATAGTCTCCAGGTCTCAGAGTCCAGTCTTAAAGTTCATGAAAGCGTGGGGTGGGGGGAGGCCTAAGACTGAGGATCCTTTTAAAGCTAAGCTATCTAAGGTTAAGAGGAAGCCCTCGAGGCGGGTGAAATGCTACGAGAACCATCTCCAAGCATACCAGGAAGCTTGGACTAACAGGATCCTAGGATTCCCCACGAGCCTAGTAAAATGGGGCTCGAAACTCTGTGTCTCCACATACTATAGGGGGGGTAGGAGTAGGGATTTAATGGAGAGCATCCCCTCAGCTCCCCTGAGGGCTCTTAAAAGTATTTTAAAGGGCTCGCGCCAGTCTGCGGCCGTCAAATACCTCATGATCCACAAGAACATCCACACAATATCTAAGAGGATAGCAAGACTTATAGTATCACACCTACTATGCGGAGGCTTGACTGTAGGCTCCGAGGGCCCCGTCATAGAGGCCTTAAAGAACTCAATACTACTAGCTTTCGGAGACCTTGCTGTGGCTAGAGTTGCTGAAGTAGAGGGCGCCCCCTATGAGGGCCCAGCTTACAGGCTCAAGTTAGGGGGTGGTGTGGGCGTTTTCGCTGGCGGCATCCCGGTTCTCTTAGAGTCTAGCCGCTCCGGGCTATAAGCTTTTTGAACCTTAAAGCGTCATCGTAGGAGTACACGTTATTGAACATTATGTACGCCTCTTTAGCCCCGAAATCCTCCACTATAGCTGCGAGCCTCACGAGATCCTCCTCTGTATACTTGTATTTATAGTTGACTTCGCCGCCGCCTAGGCCGTGAAGCCTCGCATATAAAATATCCTGGTCTCGGGGTGGCATCCTGTCTCTCAGCACGTCGCCCCCAATAAGCACCCCCGACTCGGAAGCTATAGCCTTAAGGGATTCAAAGTGATCCCACCAGTCTCCTCGAGGCTCCCACACTATCAACCTACCCTTCCTCTCTACAGTGTTGAAGAATTTTATGGCGCCCTCAAAGTTAGCCCTGCTATACCTGAAGCTTGGAGGGGTCTGGACAACTATAACCCTAGCCTTTAAAATCCCAGCAGCCTCTAGGGTAACGTTCCAAGCCCATAATGTAGCCTCGTTAACCTTAAGGTGCCCGAAGAGGCTTGCATCGCCTGTTACAGGCTGTCTTAGCCTGGCCCAGAGGTTTCTATTATACTCGTGAGACACTAGCATCCAAGCTTTAACGGTGAACTCGAAGCTTTCAGGAGCCTCTCTCCTCCACGCGGCGAAAGCCTCCCCCATCCTCGGGTCGTAGAACGTCTGCTGTACCTCTAGAGCTTCCATGTTCTCGTAGTGGAGTTTTCGCGCTCTCTGGAAACCACAAGTGCCTACTATGAGGCTTACCAATGAGGCTCCCACTAGGATCTTCTCGAAATAGGGGCTAATTGGGTGTTGCCTGGGTATTTTAGTTGAAAGCTAGAATCTGCTTTCGAACTTTTTAACTCTAACCTGGATGACCACGCCTAAATCTTCCAGCTCCCTCCTTATAGTTTCCATGTCTGTGTCCGCTATGCTCATATCCACTATTATGGTGCATCCCGCCTCTTCCCCTCGAGCTATGCTGACACACTTTGAAGCTACTATGTCAGCCTTGTGCCTGGCTAGCACCTCGGTTACTGAGGCTAGAGAGCCGGGCTTGTCAACCAGGTATAGGTCCAGCTCGTAAATCATCTCCCCCTTCCCGGTTATGGGGCTGACAATTATCTCCCTCTTCTCGAAGTCCGCTATGATAGCCATGATCATGCCGGGCTCTATGCCCAAAGCCTCCCTCATGGTTTGCGGTATAGTTATCCTACCCTTAGAGTCTACTTTAACAATCTCAGACACTCTAACCACAGATGCCACCCTCTAAACACCCACGAAAACGAGAGTAGTCTAAAGATTTTAAATTTAACTAGAGAAGCTAACAAGCTCACACAGCCAGAAGGCTCAGGGGGCTCCTAGCCCACATTACTCGTTCTTCGGCGTCCACCACAGTCCTCATCGCCCTATAATTAAAAAGAGCTTAAACCTTATATACTAATGCCCTAATAGCGCGGCCGCCGGAACTCGATATCATGGATATTCACGATATTGGGCCCGGCTTCCCCAGCCCACAGGGGACTCCACAGGCGGGCGCCACAGGGCCGCCCCGTGCTCGCCTCTAGTAAAATTAGGGGACATCGAAAATTAAACTCTAAATTCTCATAGCCCTCAGGCACCGTATTACACCGAAATGTTATCTAAAAGACCCCAAAGATTCTACCTAGAAAAACAGCCTACCTAACTACAACACGTGGAGGCGAGCACTGCTCCTTAAGGTCTGCCCTCAACCCGCGCGCCCGCTGAGAGATTCATAGACTGTTGACTCCGTTTCCGAAGGCTTCACCAGATTACAGCAAGGTTCGCCTTCACGTTGGACTGAGGCAGATACATGTTTATGGGTGGGGCACGACTATTAAGGTTAAAATCTGGGAGTTGGGGTCACTTCCTCCCCCATATTTGATTTAAAGTCTCCAGGTTCACTAGTAGACATGGCTCCGCATATAAGGTTGAGGGAGCGCATCCTTTAAAGGTATGTTTCCCAGAATCCTGCCATGGCTTCTTTCTCGTCTTTCCACCCGTATTCGCCTATTAGCGGTACGAAGACTACTTCCAGGTCTCTCACTATTTCTATTCTCCCGTCGGGCCTCTTGTAGACTACGAGCAGAAACTGTAGGGGTAGGGGGCCTACGGGAGCCACTAGTATGCCCCCGAGTTTAAGTTGGTTTAAGAGAGGTTCCGGGATTCTGGGGGCTGCTGCCGTCACTATTATCTTATCGTAGGGTGCTTGGGGTTCATAGCCTTTGGAGCCGTCCCCCACTATTACTGTGACTTTATCTAGGTATCCTGTTCTTTCAAGGTTCTTTCTGGCGAACTCTGCGAGCTCCGGAATCTTCTCTATGCTCCACACGTGGCCTTGGGGGGCTACTATTTCAGCTAGGATTGCTGCTTGGTAGCCCGAGCCTGTCCCTATCTCTAGGATTTTATCTCCGGGCTGTGGGTCTAGAAGCTCGGTCATGTGGGCTACTATGCTGGGGGCGCTTATTGTTTGATTATATCCTATCGGTAGGGGTCTATCGTCGTAAGCATACTCTCTAACATTGTCGGGAACGAAAAGCTCCCTGGGGACTCTGAGCATAGCCCTCTCAACCTTGGAGCTCCTTATGTAGCCTAGGCTCTTCAAAGCTTCTACAAGATCTTTTCTCTTTTTAGTGTAATCTGGACTCAATAAGTAGACCCTTGTTTTAACATGTTCATTGGAGGCTAAATAAAGCTGGCGGGAGCTTGCGAGGCTAAACACTTTAGGGCTCAGCGTTTAAATAACCTAGAGGGGGTTATGATGGCTTCAGTATTTGACAGTGTGAGGGCCGACATCGAGTTCTTGTCTAGAGAACTCTACACGGGATCTGAAGTTAACAGCGGCTCCCTCGGCGAGGTTAGGGAGGTTGAGAGGGTTAAGGGCCTAATAGAGTCCTATTTTAATGTTAAAGCTAGAACCCTAGAAGTCCCCCTTTTAACGTGGAGGCTTAAACATTTATCCCTAGAGCCTAAGCCTGAGGCCTACGCCACAGCCCCCTATGTTGAGTCCTCAACAGTTGAAGCTGCATGGTTTAAGGTTGAGGGAGACCCGACTAAACCCCGGGCCTGGAAAGGCTTCCCTGAGGGTAGAGTTGCCATAGTATCCGAGCCTCCAAACCCGGATGATATTAAATTTGCCGCTATACAAGCTGCGGAAGCCGGAGCCCAGGCTTTAATAGTGGAGTCTAAGGTCGCCCCCAGGATTATAGTCACTAATGGTTATACTGGCTTCAACTATAACGTGGGAGCCCCCACACCAATACCCGTAATAGTTGTGGAAGAGGGCTACAGCTCCAGGCTAGCCCCCCACTCTAGGGTTAGCGTGTCTATCGACGCTACTACTATGGACGGCTACGGCTACACTATAGAGGCTGAAGTCCCGGGGTCTAGCGAGGACTTCTTCATAGTAGGCGCCCACCATGACAGGTGGTATGGAGGATTCTCAGACAACGTTATAGGCCTGGCCCAGGCTATGGTAACAGCTAGAATACTGGGGGGGCACGGTCTCACAGTTAAACTAGTCTCTTTCACCGCCGAGGAATATGGGGCCCCCGGGTACGCCTCATGGTACTGGGCTTGGGGTAGCAGGTTCTACTCTAAACAGCTTAGAGAATCCAGGGTCTTAGAGAGCGCCGCCCTCCACATAAACTATGACATGGCCTCAATACCCCCCCTCAGAGTCTCGGGGAGCCCCCAGTATGTAGGCTTAGTCCGCAGCGACTCCACCGAGAGGTGCTGCGAGTGCGCTGAGTGCGACAGTTTCTCCCTAGCATCTACGGGCGTGCCCACAATATGCATGCATAGCCTCTGGAGCCCGGAGGCTAGAGCATTATATCACACCCCCCGGGATGCCCCGGATAAGAGCGATCTCAATGTCGCGGCGAAGGCTGTGGTTTTAGCGGTTAAAGCAGCATTAGAAGGCCCCCAGTGGGATTATATGAAGGGTTTCCTAGAAGAGAGTCTGGGGAAAGGTCCTCTAGAAGCTAGGAGGCTAGCATACTCCATAAACGCTCTAGCAGAGAGACTTGGATGGCCCCAAGTCTATAGGGAGCTAGCCCCCCTGGCTTTAAAAGCTGTACACTACGGCTCCTACAGAGGTGAGGATGCGGAACTCTGGGCGGCATGGTTCCCCGAGGTTACCATTTACTTGAAGCTTCTGAGAGACCTAGAGTCTGGGAGGGCTCCTCAGGAGGTTTGGATAGCCGGGGATGAGAAGGTCCTCTACTCCCTTAGGGGCCCCGGTGGTAAACCTTTAAACGCTAAAGCTTTAGCTCAACAGTTCAAGAACAACATGGAACTCCTATGGGCCTCCTTCGAGGAGCTGCAGGGGAGGCTTTTAAAGTAGGAGGGTGGGCTTTTGGAGGTTGCCTGCGTTTCGATCCACAAGCTTCAAGCTGAGAGGGCTATAAGGGAGTTATCCACGCTCAACCTAGTAGATAAGTCGTTTAAGATAGGCAGGAGCGGCGACACTGTATGTATACCTGTGGTTGAAGTTGGTGAAGCCCTCGAAGCCTTAAGGAAGGCGGGCTTGTACGCTAAAATTGAATATATGAGCCTGGAGCCGGTGGTTAAGCCTAGGCCTCTAGGGGAAAGCTTCAGGGGGCTCTCGAGCTATGTTCTGATAGGGGATATACTCGTGTTCAACTGGAGGAGTGGAATACCCGACTTGGAGGTCTATAGGGAGGCAGCCCTCAAAGTTATGAGGGAGCAGCCCAGGGTCAGAGCGGCGTTCCTGAAATACGAGACTTGGGGGGAGGCTAGGGTTCAGAGGCTCGAACACTTAGCTGGGGAGAGGAGGACGAGGACCATACATAGGGAGTACGGCCTCTCATTCCACGTGGACATAGCCAGGGTATACTTCAACCCCAGGCTAGCCGCAGAGCATAGGAGGATAGCCGAGGAGGCTTCAAACGGGGACAGGGTCCTAGACATGTTCTCCGGGGTCGGGGGCTTCAGCCTGCACATAGCGAGCTCCAAGAAGGCAAGGATAGTAGCCGCAGACATAAACCCTGTAGCTGTCAAACTCCTAGCTGAGAATATAAGAGAGAACAAAAGGCTTCTAGGCGAGATAGCAGTCCTAAGAGCTGACGCGGCAACACTCCCGCTACTGTTAAAACCGGTATTCAACAGGATAATAATGGACCACCCCACAGCCTCAAAATACTACGTGGGAGAAGCTTGCATGCTGGCCGAGAAACACGCCATAATACACTACTACACGAGGACAATAACATGCGAGGAAGCTCGGAGAGAGTTCATAGAAAGGGCGAGGAAATGCTGCGGCAACATGGAAATAGAATACTGCAGGAAAATCCTGGAATACAGTCCATCCCAAGCCATATACAATGTAACAGCTAAAGTGAAAACTGGAACCTAAGCATTAACCCCCCCAGGCTAGAGTAGCGCTGATGGCTGCGGGGACGTTAGAAAGCTATCCTCCCCTCCTTAGATACCAGCCCAGGTCTTTCAGGGGCTTCACCGTTTTAGCCACCCCTTCCACTACCCCCCTCCCCCAACCTATGGGCTCCCCTTGTCTATTCACTACTACTGTTACCCCCTCATGCCACTCGATTATGTTCTCCTGCTTTACTATTCTCCTGTATAGGAACCGTTTTTCCCCCTCTTCATCTAACTTTATGCATTTTATTGTTTTGCCGCAGTTCCCGGCTAGTTTCCTTGCGAGCGGCAGCCCGGGTTTAAACCTTCCCTTCTCTATATACCCTAAGTATAGGCCTGCCGAATAGTGTGCTTGGAAGTGTTTTAGGAGCTCTTTCACACCCTCCGGGACGCTGAACACGTCTACGTACCTAGCTTTAGGGGTCTCCAGGGCCATGAGGTTTTCAGGGGGCTCTCCCAGGTTTATCCCAAGCTTCTTCATGAACCTCTCTATGACCCTGAGTTCTGCCGGCTTTAAGGGTCTCAAGCGGGGGTTTACTTTCTGCTTTTTACTAGCCTGCATGTGAAGAACCCCTCGGTCCCCTGTATGTGGGGCCAGAGTCTTGAGCACCCCGCTACTTCCTGGTTAAACTCTACGCCCCTATAGGCTATAACCCCGGGCGATAAGCCCTCCACCCTAGAGCCTTCCACGTGGACGTCGCTCTTAGAATCTAGCAGCTTGTGGATAACGTACTCCCCCTCTTCCACGGCGGTGGAGCAGGCGGCGTAAACTATTACTCCCCCATCTCTAACAAGATTGTAGGCCTTCTCTAGGAGGCTGACCTGCAGTTTGTGAATCATCCTGAGGTCTTCTAGTTTACCTTTAAGCTTCCTACCGGGATCCTTCCTTATAATCCCCTCCCCCGAGCTTGGAGCATCTAAGAGGACCCTATCGGCTTTAAGGGTGTCGGGCAGGAGCCTAGCATCCATTTTAACAGCTAGGTAGCTTGTGAACCCCATCCTTTGCATGTGAGACCTCAAGGCTTTAAGCCTCCTACCTGAAACATCTACAGCTAGAAGCCTAGCCTTATCCCTTGTGAGCTGGAGTATCTGGGTAGCCTTGCCGCCGGGGGCTGCAGCCATGTCTATAATAAACTCTCCAGGCCCGGGGTCTAGAATGTAAACCACGAGCATGGAGCCGGGGTCTTGAATATAATAGTATCCCATGAGATACTCGTGGGCGGCACCTATGGAGAAAGGCTGGGCTAAAACCTTAAAACCGTGGGGGGCTAGAGGCAGCCTTTCAAGCTTAAACCCCTTACCCTCAAGCCTATCTTTCAAGACCCCGCAATCTATAAGGTAATCATTACACCTAATAGTCTCGGGGAGGGGGGTCTCATTAGCCTCTAAAAGCCTCCAAGCCCCCTCCAAGCCTAAAACCTCCACATACCTATAGACTATGCTAGGCTCGTAGCCGAACCTCTCGGAAAGCTCTAGAACCTCCCTGGAATACTCGTAGCCTGCAAACACTACATCATCCAGGTTCAAACTAGCCCCACAAAATTATTAAAGCGTCTAACCTTTAACTCCCTATTTCCAGTCACAGCCCTCATAGGGTTGTCGGGGCTGTTTTCGGTTTAAACCCTCCTCGTCTATAAGCTTTTGAAGAGTCTCGCAATGGTTTCCCTGTATTTTGGGGGTTTAATTTTTATTAACCTTTACATTTACTTAAATTTAATGTGGGCTCTAATGGTTAAGTATGTCTTCGTTACAGGGGGCGTTCTCTCCGGTGTCGGTAAGGGGATTGTTACTGCGAGTGTGGGCCTCCTGCTTTCTTCTAGAGGTTATAGTGTGGGGGCTGTTAAGATAGACCCTTACATTAATGTTGACGCGGGCACTATGAACCCCTACGCTCACGGGGAGGTTTTCGTCACCGAGGATGGGGGCGAGACGGACTTAGACTTGGGGCATTATGAGAGGTTCCTCAATGTTAACTTGACCAGGAAACATAATATAACGACAGGCCAGATATACTTGAGCGTCATAACTAAGGAGAGGAAGGGGGAATACCTGGGCCAGACAGTCCAGGTTATACCCCACATTACAGACGAGATTAAGAGGGGGCTGAGGGAAACCGCTAGGGAGACCGGCGTGGACGTGCTACTGGTTGAGATAGGTGGGACAGTGGGTGACATAGAGGGGCTACCCTTCCTCGAAGCTTCAAGGCAGATGAGGCTTGAAGAGGGTGAAGGCTCCACGCTCTTCATACACGTGGCTTTAGCGCCCGAGCTCACCACTACGGGGGAGCAGAAGACTAAGCCCGTCCAGCATAGCGTCCAGGAGCTTAGGAGGATAGGGATACAGCCTGACATTATAGTAGTGAGGTCTAGGAGGCCCCTAGAGCCTGAAGCTAGGCGTAAAATAGCGCTGCACGCAACCCTACCTCCAAACGCTGTTTTCAGCGACTACGACGTCGACGTTATATATAGGATCCCCCTCATACTCGAAGAGCAGGGCCTGGGGGATGCTGTTGTAAGGAAACTCTCCCTCGAAAACTCCAAGCCCAACCTTGAAGAGTGGAGGTCTTTCGTGGAGAAGCTCTCAAACGCTAGTAGGCCCGTGAAGATAGCTATGATAGGTAAGTATACAAAGCTCAGGGACAGTTACATAAGCATAGTTGAAGCCCTGAAACATGCGGGAGCACACTTAGGGTTAAAACCGGAACTCCTGTGGATAGAATCCTCAGACATAGAGGAGGATAAGGCTAGCCTGGAGAAACTCTCGGAAGCCGAGGGGGCAATAGTACTCCCAGGATTCGGGAGGAGGGGGGTTGAAGGCAAGATCGAAGCCATAAGATACCTGAGAGAGAACAAAATACCCACCCTAGGAATATGCTTCGGCCTCCAGCTAACAGTGGTCGAAGCAGCCAGAAACCTGCTAGGCCTAGAAAAAGCACACACAACAGAAGTAGACCCCCAAACCCCACACCCAGTAGTAGACCTCCTACCAGAACAGAAGGACATAACCCAGCTAGGCGGCACAATGAGGCTGGGAGCAAGCCCAATAATACTACGCGAAAACACAACAGCCATGAACCTCTACAAGACAAAAGTAATAACAGAAAGACACAGACACAGATACGAGATCAACCTCAAATACGCGGACAAACTAGAAAGCGCAGGCTTAAAAATATCGGGAACAAGCCCCAACGGACTCATAGAAATAATGGAGTACGAGAAGAAAACACACCCATTCTACATAGGAACACAGCCGCACCCAGAATTCAAAAGCAGACCACTAAAACCCAGCCCACCATTCGTAGGACTCCTAGAAGCTGCAGCCAAAATAACATAAAACTCTCTAAATGCTCAGCCCAACTCAAAAACCACATCTTCATATTTACACCCGCTCTTGCTCTCCCTCTTCTTCTTTAGCGTTTTACAATGTTTATCTGATATTAACCTTTTCTCCATATTCAGTTAAAGCCTTAAGTATTACCCGTAATTTATGTTATTCGTATTAGTAATACCTGGTGTGGCTTGTAAAGAAGGAGGGTTGGGGGTTTTGTTTTATGTTTTTTCTTCTTTATCTTTTTTCAGTAGTAGGATTAGGGCGTCTACTCTTAGTTCTACGAATTTCTTTATGCCCCTTTCCCCGGGCTGGTATATGCTTGATACTAGTCCGACTTCTTCTAGTCTTCTTATTTGGCTGCTCACGTTTGCTTTGCTCTGTTTTATTTCTCTGGCTATGAAGTCTAAGTCTTTTGGCCCGGCGGCTATGAGTTCTATGATTTTTGCTCTTGTTTCGTTGGCTAGGGCTGAGGCTATTCTGGCTATCGGCTTTGATCCTGAGACGTACATTAGGTTTTCTCTTTCGACTACTCCTTCTTTTCCTTTCATGATTTCTTTGAATTCGCTAAATATTTTCGATGACATCTTTAGTGTACCCCTATAGGTACTTATGTTGGTTTGAAACTTAAATTTTTTAGCCTACTTTTTTACGAGTTAAAGTTCAATAGTTTAGGGAAGTTTAAGCACTTTAAGCCCACATACCCCTCTAATTAAAATATTTTAATGCTTGGGGCTACTATTATAACGTGAACTAGGCGTTTACAGCCTTGGGGGTGTCCCTGTTACGGGGGTTAAACGTGGCATAATGTGCTCCGGGGTTGACTTGGAGTCAGGGTTCCCCGGGGGTTCTCCTAGGTATTCAATGGTGATCGTGGGGAGCGGCGGCTCCCTCGTGTATAAGGGTGAGGGTTTAACTCTCTCGAGGCTCCTCAGGATCTTATGGGATTATAGGCCTGATAAGCTGGGTGTAGACAATGTTTTCGAGCTGGCGGAGGATGAGAGGAGGCTATTGAAAGTACTCTCCCTGATGCCCCCCAGGCTTGAGGTTGTTCAAGTAACCCTCATAGATGGTGTCTTCCTCGATATTAGGGAGGTTGCTAGGAGGGCTGGGCTTCTCGAGGACTACTCTAAAATGGCCCCCCTCAAGACAGCTCACACGGCCGCCCTCCTAGCCTGCTCGGGCTATGGCTCGAGTGTTAGGGCTGTAGAGGAGAGGACTGTAGTCCAGGTTTCAAGGCTCCGCTCCCCCTCTAGCGGGGGTTGGAGCCAGCAGAGGTATCAGAGGAGGGTTAGGGCTCTCGTTCAGAGTGCAGCTTTAAGCATTAGGGAGGCTCTCGACAGGGCCGGGCTCGACTACGATTATTTCTATAGGGAGAGTAAGGGCGGGCTTGAGTCCGCTGTTTTCACAGTGTACGCTCCTCTAAGCTCCCTTGAGGGCCTAATAGAGGAGGTTGAGGGGCCAGACTATATGGTCAGGGTTAAGCCCGTATATAGGAGTAAGCTTTTAATAGCGAAACCCCAGGATGCAGCTTCTAGACCCATAATAGTAGGCTTAGACCCCGGGGCTAACACTGGGATAGCCATAGTGGACCTGGAGGGTAGAGTTCTCCACGTGACTAGCGGTAGAAACCTGGATAGGGGGTCTATACTAGACATAGTATCAGGATACGGGAAGCCGGTCATAATAGCTGTGGATGTGAGCGAGCCCCCGGAGACTGTGAGGAAGCTCGCAGCCCAGCTTGGAGCCTCAATATATACACCTCCAAGAGACATGAGCATCCTAGAGAAGAGGGATATTATAGAAGAGGTTATAGGGAGAGTTAAACCCGAAAACAGCCATGAAAGAGACGCCCTAGCAGCAGCCTATAAAGCTTACATAAGCATGAAAAACAAACTCCAACAAATAGACAGCCAGCTCGAAGACCTGGAGCCAGCCATAGATAAAGATGAGGTTAAGAAATGGGTCATAAGAGGGCTGACAATGGCGGAAGCCCTGGAGAAAGCCCTAGAGAAGGCTCTGGAAGAGTCAACTACAATAGTAAAAAGGGAGCCCGGGAGGGGGAAACCCCGGAAAGAGGCTCCCCAAATATCGGAGTACGTTAGGGAAATAGAGTTTCTAAAAGCCCAGAGAGAAGCCCTGGAAGCTAAGATAAGGACACTGGAAGAGTCTATAAGAGAGTGGGAAAAGAAGTTCAGAGAACTACAACAGAACATAAGAGCAGAGGCGCTAAGAGACGCGGAAATAGAAAAACTAAGAAACAGGGTAAGAGACCTCGAGAAGCTGATAGAAGAGCAGAGGCTGGAAAAAGAATCCCTAATGGGGAAACTAGAGGAATCACACAAGCTACTAAAAACCCTAGCAAAAGGAGAGCTAGTAGCCGCTAGAAGACTGAAAACACTCACAACAAAAGCGTTAAAGAAAAGCGAAGAAACACTAGGCCCCATAAAACAGGGTGAGCTAATACACGTAGACAACCTTGGAATATTCGAGGAGGAAGCGGTAAACAAGCTCAAACAAGCAAGCGTAAAAGCGGTAATCACAGAGAGCACTGAAACACCCCCAGCCCCCCTTAGAAACGCTATGATCCCAGTATTAAAACTAGGAAACTACAAACACATAATACTAGAAGACTTAACACTAACAGACCCTAAAACCATCGAGGACGCTGAAGAAGAGAGGAGGAAGCTGGAGAAAGAGAGACCGCCCCCGGACATAGAGAAGATCATCAAGGAGTATAGGGCCAAGAGAATGCTCCGAAGAGCCTGAAAAGCTCGGCGGAAAGAGAATATTATTAGCTTTCAAGCTAAACCGTCATTATGGTGTGTCTTTTTGTGGGAAAAGAGGGTTATGTTTTAGCCGTCGATATAGGTACTTCAATGTTGAAGGCCGGCTTGGTCGATGTTTCCGACTTCACTGTTAAGGTTAAGGTTTCCGAGAGGGCTTCATTTAACGCCCCCAGGCATGGCTGGGCTGAGGTTGACCCTGAGGGTTTATGGGCTGAAGTGTCCAGGCTAGTTTCGGAAGTCGCCGGCCCCTATTACGGTCTTATTAGGGGTTTAACTGTTAGCGGGCACATGGCCGGGGTAGTTCCTATCGATAAGAGTGGGAGTCCTTTAAGGAATTTAATAATATGGCTTGATGAGAGGGCCGCCGGGTACCCTAGAGAGTTGTGGAGTGGCTTCCCAAAGTTTAAGGGGTATAACTTTGCTAGGCTTGTGGAGTTTCTCTTGATAACTGGCGGGGCCCCCAGCAGGACTGGTAAGGATCCCTTGTCTAAGATGGACTGGATCCGCCATAACGAGCCTGAAGTGTGGCGCAGGACTTTTAAAATCCTCGGAACCAATGGCTTCATAATCTTTAAGCTTACAGGAAACCATGTTATAAGCCCTGACGAAGCATGCCTTACATGGCTCCTAGACCGTGGGGACAGGTGGAGTTTAAGGCTCCTAAGGAGGTATAATATGCCTTTAGAGTTTCTCCCAAGGATCTCCAAGTCCACAGACATAGCGGGCTACGTGCTCGGAGAGGTTTCAAGAGACCTTAACGTGCCCCCCAATACTCCCGTAATAGTGGGCTCCGGGGATCTAACTTCCGCAGCCGTGGGCTCCGGGGCTGTCGGCGAGGGGGAGCTTCACGTTTACATAGGGACGAGTAGCTGGGTTGCGGGCCACATTAGTAGGAGGAAGGTCGACCTACTACACTACATAGGATCTATACCTAGCGCCATACCCGGCATGTACCTGCTTGTGGCTGAGCAGGAAATAGCTGGAGGGGCCCTCGACCACATAATGAAGCTCCTCGGGGTTGAAGGTAACTATGGTCTAGTTGAGGAGCTAGCTTCTAAGGCGGCTCCAGGCTCTAGGGGGCTTATATTCGCTCCATGGCTTTATGGTGAAAGAGCCCCCATAGACGACCCTGAGGTTAGGGGCGCGTTAATAGGTTTAAGCCTGGATCATGGGAGAAGCGATGTTCTAAGAGCTGTAATGGAGGGTGTAGCCTTGAACATAAAATGGTCTCACACATACATGGAGAAGATCGTGGGGCCTAGAAATAGTGTTAACATTGTGGGAGGTGGGGCTAAAAGCGAGCTCTGGTGCCAGATAATAGCGAACACTCTCAACAAGCTAGTTTACAGGATCAGGGAGCCTGAAAACTCCACTCTTCGAGGCTCGGCTATGATAGCCTCGGTAGCTCTCGGGATAGTCCCGGATTTTAAGAGTGCCGCTTCGAGGCTGGCTGTGGATAAAGAGTTTAAGCCGGATAAAGAACAGGCCCAAACATACCACAGCCTCTTCAAGGAGTACATTAAAATATATGGTAGGCTTAAGGAAACATTCTACAAGCTGGGCGAGTTGAGGAGGGTTACGGCTGGTTGAGAGTCGAGCCTCCCTGGGGGTTCTATACCTTGTTAACCCTATATCAGGATGTTGACGGCTTCCGCTAAAGCCTCCTCTACTATGTCGGGGGGCATTAGTCTTATTAGCTCGTTTATCAGTAGCATGCTCTCTCCAGATATTATCGAGTCCCCCCTTATTCCAAGGGCTTCTAAGGCTTTCCCATAGCCCTCCCTCTCCACTATGCTCACCACGTGTTTTAGAGCCTCCTCTACAGCTGGTGGTTTGTGCTCTCTTAACGTTTCCTCTAAGTCTTTCAGGAAAGCGTCCATTGAGCTCTCGTGTATAGGGCTTATAGTCATGTGTAGGGTTGGGGGGAAGTTTAGGTAGAGGGATCCAGGCTGTACTTGGAGTCTCCAACCTCTCCTAGCCATGTCTATTGATAGTAGGGTCACGTTAACGTTTTCTCCCGTGAAGGCTACTATGCTCGATTCAGGCTTCCCCACGATCTTTAAGCCCAAGTTCTCTAATCCCGCCACTAGTTTCCTCTTAGCGTTTAACACTTTACCAGCCATTTTAAGGTAACCCTTATATCCTAGGTAGTTTATCGCAGCCCACGAAGCTGCTAGCGTGCCCGCGGACCTCGTTGATAATATAGCAGTGTTTACTAGGGGGTAGCCTGGCCATCTCGTGCCCACGAAAATGTTATGTTTCCTCAAATCCCTGCTCCTGAAAAGTACTACTGAAGCTCCTTTAAGCGCGTAGCCGTATTTATGTAAATCTACTGAAATAGAAGTGACCCCCTCAAGTTTAAACGTGAAATCCGGAACCCTCTCCCCCAAATCCCTCAGGAAAGGTAGGATGAAGCCGCCTATACAGGCGTCGACGTGAAGCAGCACCTTACTATCGAGAGCTATATCGCTTAAACCCCTAATATCATCTACAGACCCATAAGGGTAGTTGGGGGCAGACCCCACTATTAGGGCAGTGTTCCCGCCAACTTTCTCGTTAACAGCGTCAACATCAACCTTACCAGTCTCAAGGTCTACCGGGGCGAAAACAGGCTTTAAGCCTAGGTAAACAGCCGCCTTGAGGAAAGCCGGGTGCGCAGTATATGGGAGAATAACCTCAGGAACCCCCGTTTTGCCTGAAGCCCTAAAAGCCTCTCTAGAAGCTTTAACAGCCAACATTATACTCTCAGTACCACCATAAGTAAAGTTACCTGTAACCTCCTCACCCCCATCCATTAGAGAAGCTACTGCCCTAACAACTTCACGCTCCAACCTTAAAATACTCGGGTACATAACAAAGTTGAGCATAGTCTTATCCATGTAAAGCTCGTAAGCCTCCCTCAACAACCTCCTAAGAACAGCGTCTCCAGTCTCGTACGAGTGAGCAAACATTCTCCCGCCACTAGGCTCAGGCTCCCCCCTTGAAAACTCGGCCAGCCTCTCTAAAATAACCCTAGGATCTTCCCCTCCAAGCGGAAACATAGCCAAAGCCAGCACCCATAACAACTAGGCTCCCCCTAAATCCTTTAAAGGCTACTTTACCCAAACACTACTCCACTCTAAGGGCTCCTCCCTAGTGGGGACTTAGCCCGGGATCTCAGGGGGCCTACGAACCTGTAAGATTTATCGAAGCCCGGAAATACTCAACCCCACACTCTATATGGGGCGCTTCTATGTTCCCCGTTTGCGAGTTAAAAGCTGAAGGGGGCACCTTCAATTTTAGAAGCGGATCTTGAAAGTTTGGAGGTCTGCCCGTCATGATACAATCATCCCTCTTTCTGGAGCGGCTTCTTCATCCCTCCAGCTTCACGCTAACACGAATCAGCCAAATGCCTTCCGTTCACTCCCTCACATCCGGGAGTATTTCATCATCCAATATAATGGTGTGAGGCAAAGCTTAAATCTTACAGATAGCTGAGGGCTCATGCATGCTAGACTAGGGGTGAATTCTCCACCGTCACGGGAGAATCCTCGCCTTAATTTAAGGATTACGTGTTTCCCGGCTTGTTGGGGGTGGGGTTTCACCGTTTCTCTGGGGAAGGGTGTAAATGGTGTTCTAGCCTCTTTTTTACTAGTTCTGACACTTTTCTTCCATCCATTTTTCCTCTTAGTTTTTCCATGACTCTTCCCATAATGAGTCCTGCGGCTTTATGGCCTTTTGCCTTGACTTCTTCCATGTTTGCTTTTATGGTTTCATCTATTATTTTTATAGCTTCCTCTTCTGTTACTGTTTTTAGGCCTAGGGTTTCAATTATGGAGTCCACGCTTTTTTCAGGGTTTTTGGCTGCTTCTTCTAGTATTGTTTCCGCCGCCTCCTTGGCTACTACTCCTCTGGCTATGGCTTCTGCGAGCTCTTCTATTCTTTCGTCTGGTATTGCTTCCACGTCTACTCCTTTGCCTTTTAAGCCTCTTAGGGTTACTATGAATATTGAGGCTATTACGCTTGCCGGGATTTTCTCGTGATGTTTTTCTATGAGCTTCTCTATCAGGTCTAGTCTTGGGTCTGAGAGGGCTTCTAGGGCTAGCTCTCTGGATAGCCCGTGTTTCAGGGTTAGCCTTTCGAGCTTCACGTTTAAAGGCTCTGGTTTTATTTTCTCAGCCTCCCTTAGGAGGTCTTCCGTGACGTTCACGGGCGGTATGTCAGTCTCAGGATACATTCTCGCGGCTCCAGGCCTGGGTCTCATGTATCTCGTTGTTCCATCCTCGTTGGCCGCCCTAGTCTCTTCCGGGACCCCTTTAAAGGCTGCTTTAACCCTTTCTACAGCGGAGGCTAAAGCTTTCAGGGCTCTGCCTCTATCGTCGGCGACTATTATGAAAGCGTCACTCTCAGGGCTCGCTCTTAGAGCCTTATATATCGCTTGGAGCTCTTCAAAACTAATACCATACCCTGGGAGCTCGTCGCTGTGTATTAGGCCGCCGGCTCCAGACCAGAATCTCACGTAGTCAGCTATCTCGCTCCCAAACCTTTTACCGGGAGCGACTTCGAAGCCTAGGAGCCCTTTCATTCTAGGGAGTTTAAGTCCCAGTATTACGCCTCCAGAATCCAGAGCTCTCCTAAGCACTCTACTCTTAGATTCCCTGAGGAGCCCTGTTAACTCTACAGGGTCCAGGGTAATGTCCTCCTCTCTTAAACCCCTGCGTTTAAGCTCATCCCTGACCTTGAGGAGGTTGAGCTGCCTTAAAACCTCATAGTGGACTACTTTAGGTATGAGCTCTAAACGTTGAACCCCCTTGATCTCGGTCTTAGCACCCCCTCTTATGCTCACGTTCAAGTCTTGCCTTATAGTACCCAAACCCCTCTTAACCCTGCCTGTAAGCCTCAAAAACCTCCCTATCGCTAAGGCTACATCCCTAGCCTCCTCAGGGCTCCCTATGACTGGGGCTGTAGCTATTTCTATGAGGGGTATGCCGAGCCTGTCAAGCCTGTAAACTACTTTAGCCCCCTCCTCCCCAACTTTCCTCGCCGCATCCTCCTCGAGACATATAGTCTCTATAGGGATCCTCCTACCGTTAACTTCAAGCCAGCCTCCCACAGCTATCAGTGCTGTCCTCTGGAAGCCGCTAGTGTTACTACCATCTATCACAACCTTCCTCATAACGTGGATCTCGTCGAAAACGTGGGAGTTGAGGGTCATGGCGACAGCTATAGCCACAGCTAGCGCATCATGATTTACGCCATGCGGGGGCTCCTCGTCTGCCTCAACAAGGCAGGAGCTCTTAATGGGGGACTGGTATTCGTAGAAACGCCCCCTCCTCCACTCGAATAGAGCTGCTGGGTCAACATCGCCGAGCTCGCTCCTGGTAGGCCTGAGATACCTCGTTATACTAACACTCTCCCCCTCCTCGAGAATTGCCGGGCATTTGCAGAAGAGCTTGCGCCCGACGTCTAGTTGCTGGTGTATTTCGAGGCCAACCTTAAGCCCTAAACTCTCATAGTCTATCTTAGTCTCGCTCATACGTCCCACCTGGGGTAGAGTTTCACATCGTGCCTACCGCTTATCTCCCCCGCGAGGTTTGATAGCATTAGACTCCTCACTTCCCCCATGTCCCTTGTTCTAGCTAGGACCCAGGAGAGCTTCACATAGGCTACTTCTGCTAGCATGTCCTCAACGGGTATGACGCCCACTTCAAGCATTTTCCTCCCCGTACTGTATACGTTCAAGTTAACCCTCCCGAACACTGTCTGGGTAGCGGCTACTACGGGGATCCCGCTCTCGACAGCCCTCCTAATAGAATCTATAGCGTCACTGGACACGTGCCCGAACCCGGTGCCTTCAACCACTATGCCGTGGAACCCCCTGTCAACAAGGGTGTCTATAACCTCAGATATGGGGCCTGGAAAGTGTTTTATTAGGGCAACCTTCTCGTCAAAACCATTGTCAACCTGCAACAGCTCGGAGCCCCTAACCCTAAACTTCTCCTCCAACATCTCTATCCTACCCTCACGTGGCCACACCCTGGCTAGGGGCCTCGCGTTCACAGACTGGAAGGCATCCCTCCTACTCGAGTGCATCTTCCTAACCCTAACCCCCCTATGGACGAGGGCGTAAGTGTCCCCGCTTTCACCATGCATAACCACGGCAACCTCGGCGAATGGAGCCTTAGAAGCTACCAGCGTCGCGGATACTAGGTTAAACGCTGCATCACTACTCGGCCTATCACTACTCCTCTGAGACCCCGTCATAGCTATGGGCACTGGGAGCCCCCTATGGAAGGCGAAAGAGAGGGCTGCAGCAGTATAGCTCATAGTGTCTGTGCCGTGAGTCACCACTACACCGTCATAGCCCATACTTATAGCCCTCGCGACACCCTCCACGATCTTATGCCACATCCAAGGCTTCATGTCCTCGCTTAGCACGGCGAACAACTGCTCCACATCAATACTAGTATACTTAAACATCTCGGGGACGCTAAGCGCTAACTCCTCGGGGGACAGGTATGGTTTAACAGCTCCAGTCTCATAGTCAACCCTGCTAGCCACCGTGCCCCCGCACCCTAGTACAAAGACCCTCTTATCCCCAACTTCAAGCTCCTCAACTAGGGGTACCGGGGCTCCAGGCTCCCCCCTCTCAACCCTCCCAGCTTTTTCTATAGTCTCCCCGCCTCTTATTCTGACGCCAACGTTGTAGCCGTTTCTAAGCTTCAATACTATGATAGGCTCGTCACCCCCAGAATACCTGGGCATGAGAACCCCCTCTATTGTGAAGCCGTCGCCCCTAGTTATTCTAATAAAGTCCCCGGGCTCTACCCCAACATCCCTAAGCATTGACGCTAAAAGCCCCTTATAGCCGAAATACTCCATAAGCTCCAGCCCTTACATCAATAAGTTATTTAAACCCTAAAGCTTAATAATAATAGCGGTGCTATGGAATGCCCACGCACGGGTCTATGACTAAAGCTGGCAAAGTTAGAAAGGCTACGCCTAAGATCGAGGCTAAGCCTAAGAAGAGGCTCTCACCCAAGTCGAATAATAGAGCTAAATATGCTAAACTCCTCGAGAAGCCCCTAACAACAGCGGCTAAGAGTATGGTTTAAGCTATTACACCCTCCCTCCTAAGCTTATCTATCTCCCCATCACTATAGCCTAGCTCCCTTAATACATCATTAGTGTGCTCTCCAAGCATAGGCGGTGGCCCCTTAGGCCCCAGTCTAATGCCATTGAAGAGAGCCGGATATAGGAGTTGTTTGATCAAGCCCAGCTTACTGTGTTTAACGTAGCCCACTACTCCAGAGGCTTTAACGTGAGCGTCATCGAAAACCTCGTCAACCTCGTAGACGGGGCCGCAAGGCACATCGTTATCTTCCAGTATTTTAAGCCAGTAGTCTCTAGGCTTCTCCCTGAACTTCGACTCTAAGATGGGTATCAGTATTCCTCTATTTTCAACCCTCTTAGGGTTAGAGGAGAACCTTTCATCCCTGCACAGCTCCTCCATCCCGAGAGCCTTACATAAGTTCTCCCAAAACCTATCGTTAGTAACGGCTAGAGCAAGCCATTTACCATCGGAACACTGGAAAGCCTGGTAGGGGACTATTGAGGGGTGAGCGTGCCCCCACCTCCCAGGCTTCCTCCCGGTGAGGAGGTATATCATAGCTATATAGCTCATAGCGAAAACAGCT
>JARJMZ020000031.1 GCA_029335875.2 Thermoprotei archaeon
TTCTGGTTGATAGGGTTAGGATTGAGAAGGGTGATGTTGTTAGGGTGAGCGTTAACTATGCTGTTGAGGAGGGTAGGATAAGATGGGATCTTGAAACACTAAGCATACAAGCGTGGAGGAGGATTCCAGAACAAGATATAAACAAGGCCATAGCAGAAGTAAAAATAATAGCGAAAGAGCTGGTTGCGAGAGCAGTACAATATGAGACCCTTAAAATAGCTGAGACAGACGTGGGAGACATAGTATACTCTGTGAGACTAGCGGGTAGAGATGTGGGAGTACTCCTAGTAACGCCCCTAAACGAAAATAAAGCCATAGTGAGGGGGGCGACCATAGAACCAACACCACTACTCCTCAAGAGACTCCTAGTAGACGTGGAGCCCCCATTAGACAACTATATAAACAATAACATAGGACCCATAATGGGTAAAGCAGTCCACGTAGAGACCGGCGAAGCGGAAAAAGCCATAAGAGAGATTAAAGCCCTAATTGAAATAGTTGAGAAACCACCCACGCCACCCGTGGAGGAAGAAGAATACTAAAACCCTCACCGCTAACCACATAAGCCCCTATTTTTACTTCAAATCCTTTAAAACTCCTATACTTCAACGCCTAGTTGTGTCGCAGGAACCCAATACCATAGGCATATCCCTATGATATTGGGCTCCAGCCCCCCAGCCCGTTGTGGACTCCATAGGCTGGCACTAACGGGACCGCCTTACGTGTTTCCCCGCTTCTGATAGCCAGTCATAGAGGCTGGCTTACTGTGAGTAAATTGGGGGGCCTAAGAATTTTTACCATAAGTTTCCACGGTTCACGGGCACCACGATGCTCTCAAGTATCTCTAAGTAGCCATATTAACTAAAAACCTTAGAGGTTTTACTCTAGAAAACAGTCTGAGCCCTATTAGCTTAAACTTCTAAAGCTAGATTTTCCACTTGGTTAGTTGTGGGGGTTGCTATGGCTGTCGACTCTGCGGTTTTAGCTCTTGTTTGGGGGGAGCCTGCTAGGGTTCTTGTTGTGAGGAAGTCCTGTAGCGGGTCTAGTTTCTGGGCTTGTGATGTCGCCTTACCTGGGGGGTCTCTGGAGCCCGGGGAGGATCCTGTTGTTGCCGCTTTGAGGGAGGCTTGGGAGGAGGCTGGTGTTCACCCGAGTTCCGTGTGTGTTATAGGTGATCTTGGTGTTGAGACTGCAGCTAGGGGGTTGAAGAGGGTTATGATTGTTGTGGGTAAACCCAGGGGGCCTCTCGACCCCAGGCCTTTAAGCTCTGAAGTCGACTTTGTAGGCTGGCTCGACATTAGACATGTATTAGGAGACACTATAGCTGTCTCACACCCTAAGAGGGGGCTTGTTGAAGGTATCATAATACCGGGGGACATGGTGTTGTGGGGGTTCACCCTCAGGGTTCTAAGGAAGCTTGCCTCCGAGCTCCCCTCTATAAGGTTTTAAGGGTCATCTGCCCTAGAGGCGCCTGGGGCTCCAAACATGGATCTTAAGCTTCTACTAGAATTCAGTCCTAGGATGAGATACCTGTATAGGATAACTAGGAGCTTGATGGGAGACGACCCTTCCCACGGGTGGCCTCACATAGAGAGAGTCATAATATGGTCTAATAGAATAGTCAATGCTGAAGGCCTCGATGTGGACCCTGAGCTACTATTAGCGAGCATCCTACTCCACGATATAGGCAGAGTATTGGGTGACGAAAAAGAGCACCATGCGGTCAAAAGCGCTAAAATAGGGGAACTCCTACTCGAGAAACTAGAATATCATAGGAGCTTTACAGAGGACTGCAAGAAAGTCATACTAGCACACAGCTACACCTTAAACGTGAAACCAGAAACTTTAGAGGCCAAAGTGCTAAGCGATGCCGACAAGCTGGACGCTATGGGAGCTATAGGGATAGCAAGAGTATTCCACACAGGCGCGTTAAACGCTAGAAGCTTCGAAGATAGTGTATCACACTTGAAAACCAAAATATTAAATCTCAGAGAACTACTATACTTCAACTATTCAAGAAACGTGGCAACCTCGCTCGAAAATAAAATAAGGGTTTTCATGGAGTGGTGGGCTGAAGAGAGTGTTTTCTAGAGTATATGGTTACTTAGAGATGTCTGAGAGCATCATAGCGTCCATAAATAGTGAAAGCTTAGAGATAAGTTTTAAGGCCCCTAATTTACTCCGGTAAGCCAGCCTCTATGATTGGCAGTTGGGAGCAGGCACAAGGCTGCCCCAGTAATGCCCGACTATAGAGCTTCGTGGTTGGGCCCGGCTTCCCCCTCCAGCCCCATCACAGCTCACGGGCCCATTGGGGGCTCTATAGGCTGGCATCAACGGGGCCGCCTTGCCTCGCTTCTAATGGCCAAGCCGTCATAGAGGCTGGCTTACCAAGAATAGCGGGGGGCCTTAAAATTTAGCTCTAAGCTCTCATAGCTTTCAGGCATAGTGTTATACCAAAATACCTCAGAGATTTTACTCTAGAAAACAGTCTTCTCCCCTTATGGGTGATGTTTAAACTAAACATTATAGGGAAATGGTTTTAAGGTCCTCTTAGCTCTCCTTCCCTTCTTAGTTTTCCTAGGGTTGTTCTTTTCTGGGCATAGAGGTTGTGGGGGTGTATGCTTTCCATGCTGAGGGCTTCGACTTCTATTACTGTGTTGTCTGGGAGTTTGCTTATTTCTGAGGCTATGTTTACTATTGCTTCTCTGACCACGTCTTCCACTAGCTTGGGCCTCTTATGAGCTTCTAGTACTAGTTCCGCTTCTTGCGGCCTCTTAAGTAATGTTATTGCCGGGGCTGAGAGGCTCTTGTAGAGCGCTTTCGCTATTTTCTCTATCCTAACTATTTCCCCCATAGTTTCCACTTTTCCTTTCAATATGACTCTCTGCATGTGGCTTGGAGCTACACTGCTATCGAGCCCCAGTATTGATGCTATTGCTGTCTGAGCGCTTGGGCACACTGTTAGGCCCACTACGCTCACGCTCGCGCTCCATACGGCAGCCCCGCCCTTATCCCTGGAAACCTCAACCTCAACGTTCACAGGCTCAACACCAGTTAAGCCCCCATAATCCACGTTAACATAGAAACTTGTCCTGGCAACGACAACACTCCTAC
This sequence comes from Thermoprotei archaeon, assembly GCA_029335875.2. Classification (GTDB taxonomy): domain Archaea; phylum Thermoproteota; class Thermoprotei_A; order Sulfolobales; family Acidilobaceae; genus DSZV01. Next base: position 3,115 of record JARJMZ020000031.1, read on the forward strand.
TAGCGTAGGGGTGCCTCTCTAAAAGCTTCAAAGCCAAACTATCCAAATACTCCTCCAAACTCCTGTGGGACTCCTCCTGTGACAGTATTTCATAGAGGGCTTCAACGTTTCTAGACAGGTGAGCCCCCCTACGGTCGCGTGAAACACTGATGTAAAGATCTAGCTCTGCGTCGAAAGCCATAGGGCCTTTGGGGGTCATGAGCGAGACTCTTTTCCTAACATTCTTTAACCCTACTCTCTCTATGTCAATCCCTATTGTGGGCTCCAGATCCTGGATCTCCAATCTAGGAAACCCTCATATGTGGAGGGATGTTAAAGCTTTAATACTGGAGTATTGCTATTAACGCCTTTATAGCCTTTCAAGTATGGGGAAATCTTAAACATTGTTTAGCTATAATCTTTACTCGTGACGTTTAAGAGTTTTGATAGGGATATTTCAGCGAGTGCTACGGGATACTCGAGGCCTAGTTTCTCAAGGATCTCCGGCTGCACTTCGCCCATGTAGCCTACTCTCTTGCTATCAATTATTATCTCCGCAGTCCTGCCTTCAACTAGGAAAGGTAGTTTAGCTGAGCTTACTTTAAACTTGAAATCCAGGATCCTTAGTAGAGAGTATACAGGGGCTTGTATTTCCTCGTAGCCAACTTCCTCATCCATTATAGCTAGCCCCAAAACTTCCTCGTCAACTACGCTATCGTTTATCCTGTAAACCACGGGGCCTATCTCGAATATTTTAATGGGTTTAGGGTTGTGTAGGTTGCTTTTTAGCGTTTGGAGTAGAGATGTGGCCATTGATGGTCTTAGGACACTATACTCAACCTGGACGGGGTTCAAGACTTCGACACTAGCTGTTTCCAAGCCTAACACTTTCACAATGTGGGGGCTTGTGAGGGATAATAGTTTGACTTCCGTAAACCCTAAGCCTATCATTATGGTTCTAATTATCCTTGAAAGCTCTGTTATTGAGTGAAGCCTCCCCCTCATAACGCTCCAAGAGCTTTTAGGCCCCAGCTCCTCATACCCATAACATATTGCGACATCCTCAGCTAGATCCACACTCTTAGACACATCCACCCTATAAGGTGGCACCTCCACAATTAAGCTACCCTCCTCCAGCCTCACATTATACCTCATTTTCACCATGATACTGGCGAGCTCTTCTGGGCTGAAACTGGATCCGAGAATGCTGTTAACCTCCTCAGGTTTAACCTTTAACGTTTTAGGCTCGAACTTGGGGTAGAAGCCGTTCCAGGGGCTCTCAACTTTAACGAGGCCTAAAGCGGTGTTTCCACGTTCCAAGAGTCCTGAGACTAGAACGTTAAGGACTAGTGATACTGTTTTCAGGTCTGTGCCTGTAACGTCTATGAACAAGTGTTTGGTTCCGACTTCAAGCCTTGTTATGTCTGAGTTGAGGACTGGGGGTATTGTTATGATTTCCCCCCCTGAGACTATGGCGGGGTGCTCGCCGTCGAGTAGCGATATGCTCCCGTAAAGCTTCCCCTTCTCATCGTTCTCTAGCACTTCCCTGATCTTCACTGGTTTATCGTAGTTGAGGGGTTTGAAGGTTTCATCGATGTTTTTCATAGTGTATATTAGGGTTTTCGACGGCAGCTTCTCCAAGTCATGGATCCCTATGGCTGCCTTTCTCCTCCTCCTCCCGAGGCCTTCGTGTAGTTTCTCCTGAAACTGTATAAGCTCCTCTAGGTAATCACTGCTATCTATGTTAACGTTGTAGACAACAGCCCCCACAATGTAGGGTCTTGTGGGGACGCTCTCTACTTTCAACGTCGCACCACTATCAACTAGCTTAGGCTTAGCCCAGCCACCCTCAACTCCTAAAAGCCCCTTAACAGCCCTAGCTAAACCTTCCCCTATGAACATGTCTGGCCTGTCGGCGTTAATTTCAACGTTAACATAGCCTTCAACCTCTTCAATCTCGCATTTGAGCCTGAATAGGAGCTCTCTCAACTCCTCCAGGTCAAGGCCTGTCAGCTCGTAGAGCCTGGAGGGCTTAAACCTTAAGACGGGCACCCCACCTCACCTAGCTTCTAGCTTTAAACTCTGTAATGTACCTGACGTCGCCCGCATATAGTATCCTTATATCTTCTATGCCATAGTATGCTGCGGCGAGCCTCTCAATACCGAAACCCCACGCTCCAACAGGATAGTTTACCCCCGCCATCTCGAGAACCTCCGGCCTGAAAAGGCCGGCCCCATAGAGTTCGAGCCACCTACCGTTAGGGAGTTTTACATAGCCTTCAACACTCGGCTCGGTGAACGGGAAATATGCGGGTTTAAACTTCACGTGGAGATTGAGCCTCTCGGAAATCTCCTTCAGCGTCCCTAGGAGATCTCTGAAAGTGTATCCGTGATAGCCTTCTATCCCATCAAGCTGGTGGAACTCTGGCAGGTGGGTTGCATCCACAACATCATGCCTGTAGACGCGGCCTAGAGTGAATATTCTTATGGGGGGTTTAGGTCTGGTAGAGATGATCCTAGAGGATACTGCCGTCGTCTGACTTCTAAGCATTAGCCTTGAGGCTATTTTAGGGCTCCACTTATAACCCCAGTTCTCCTCGTGAACCCTCGCAACTCTAGCTACAAGGTCTCCATAGAGAGCTTCTATGTCGACCGGCTCAGCTTTAACCCATAGTGAGTCATGGATCTCCCTCGCCGGGTGGTCTTGAGCTTGGAATAGGAGGTCGAAGTTAAACAGCTCCACTTCAACCAGGGGCCCTATAACCTCCACGAACCCCATCTCCTTCATTATATCCCTAACCATCTCTATGAACTCCTGGAGGAAATGGAGCCTGGCTGGGTAAACTTTGGGGGGCTCGGCTGCAACGTTATACGCTCTCAGTTTAAACCTTTTCCACAACCCTTTCTTCAGTATCTCAGAGTTTATCTTTGAAATCTCAACCTTAACCCTTTTAAGCATCTCCCCAGGATCTTCTGGAATCTTTAAATATACGACTTTTTCTTCAACCTCCCTCACCAAGCCCCTATCCTTAAACTCCTTAAGCACGTGAAACTCAGGATACACGCCCCTCCCACAACTCTCCAGGGCAGATTTAAGGCTCTCCAAGGAGGCTCTAGCTTTGTCAAGCCCGACAGACAGTTTAATATAGCCCCTAGAAACCTCTATGAGACCCCTCCTCTTAGCCTGACCTATAGCTATACTAGCCTCAGAACCTAGAACATCGTTAACACGGCCTATATCAACCAAACCCCCACTCTCACTAATGATAGCTAGAAGCCTCTCCTCAGGGAGCCCCCTAGATAAAACGTCCAAACCCTTCTCAGTTAAGACAAGCCTCTTTAACCTCCTCTCCTCAACATCAACCAAACCCTTATCTTTAAGTAGCATAACGAGGCTAGCAAGAGTTGACACGTCAACACCTAAAACCCTGCTAGCATCCTCAATAGAACCTTCCCGAAAACCCTTATCTCTCATCAGTTCAAGAAGCTTATACTCGCTCTCACTAACAACTACCTCATAAACAATCAAAACCACCCTTCACATATTCCCGGAGGCTAAGAAGGGGCTAACGCTTATAAAGATTACCATGACATAAAACCTCCTGAAACATTTATTCAAAAATTACTAACATTATTGTCCATGTCCCTCTGAAGGTTTAAGCCTCATAGCAGTTTATACTATGGTGCCCTTAAAGCTCGTAAGGCTCCTCTTCCGGGTTCACCGGACAATTCGTCTTAGCCCTTCTCCCACGTTGACGCTTCTCAAAGGTTTCCCATACACTTTCCATGGGCGACCTCCTTTTATAGTCACCCGGTAGAAAGCACTCGGCTTCTAGAGAACTTACACATAATCATGATCTTCTTTTTATGAGAATAGATTATTCTACTCAGCGTGGGCTCCTCTCAAAACACTACAGCGAATTAAGGGCTTATTAGAGGCTTTATAAATGGTCGCTATTAGAGCCGGTGCGCGAGGGGTTGCAATGGGCTTACCCTTTTACCTATAATAACTCAGAACCCTTAGAGGTTTTTACTTAGCGCTTACAATATAGAGGGCGTGTCTCCCGAGCCTCAATGCCTGTTAATGGAGTGTTCGATTCAAATACCGCCGATTCTAAGGTCTTGGTGGCATTGTTAATGTCGGGTTAAGGTTTTAAAGGCTGCGGGTCGCTGTTAAATAATGCTTTTAGAAGAGTTCCTCTCGCTCGGATTTTAACGGATTCTTATACTTTAGTTTATACTTTTTTATACGTTAATATAGCCTCGCATTTTAAGGTTAGGAGGTTGTTATAGGGCGGTGTCTTATTTGGAGGGTTTTAGGTCGTGGCCTTATGATGAGAAGCCTTTACTAGTGTTCTGGGAGTCCACTAGAGCATGCCAACTTGCGTGTATTCACTGTAGGGCTGAGGCTATTTTAAACCCGTTGCCAGGCGAGCTTAGCAACGGTGAAGCTTTAAGGCTTATTGATGAGATAGTGAGCTTCAGCGAGCCCCGACCAATACTCATTATTACGGGAGGCGATCCTCTAATGAGGAGGGATATATGGGATCTGCTCTCCTACGCTGCAAGTTTACGCCTTAAAACTTCCCTAGCTCCAAGTGTTACCCCTCTCCTAAACGATAAAAGTATTAAAATGATTAGCGATATCGGAGTTTCAGCTGTTTCAATAAGCATAGATAGTGCTCACCCTGAGGTTCACGATAAAATTAGGGGGGTTAAAGGGGTTTGGTCTAGGAGCGTCGAGGTTATAAAGAAGTTTAGGGATTACGGTGTTAAGGTTCAGGTTAACACTGTAGTTATGAGACCTACGTTAAACAGCCTCCCAGACATGGTAGCTCTATTGAGGAAATTTGAAGTCCCCGTGTGGGAGGTTTTCTATTTGGTTAGGGTTGGGAGGGCTCAGGAGAAGCTTGACTTAACCCCTGAAGAGTGGGAGGCTGTAAGCCATTTCCTGTATGAGGCTTCCAAGTACGATGTGACAGTGAGGACTGTGGAGGGCCCCATGTTCAGGAGGGTTGCCATGGTTAGAAGGTTTTTAGAGTCTATGAACGTGGATCCAGACGTTATCCTGAAGCCTGGGAGTCTTTATGAGGGGCTCCTCAATAGGCTCAAGACCCTCCTAGGACCTCCGACTTCGAAGCCCAAGGCTTACACTGTTGGGACTAGAGACGGTAAGGGTATAGTATTTATAGCATATAACGGCGACGTATACCCCAGCGGGTTCCTCCCCGTTAAAGCTGGGAACATTAGGGAGAGGAGCCTCAGAGATATATACACGAGGTCAAGCTTATTCCTAGCCCTTAGGAGGGGGGAGTTTAAAGGTAAATGTGGGGCGTGCAAGTTCAAAGAAATATGTGGGGGTAGCAGGGCGAGAGCGTACAGCATATATGGGGATCCTCTAGCTGAGGACCCCGCATGCCCCTATGAGCCTAACTATTATGAGAGTATCGGCTTAAACATGAAGGTGATCTCCTCATGATACCCTTAAGTGTAATGGTTACTGGTAGGGGTACCGTTTCATTTAAAATTAAAGGGCCGTATGGAAGGGGGAGTCCGTCAAGGTTCACATCAGAGTTTAAACCTATAACGTTCTGGCATCTCACGTTCAAATGCAACCTATACTGCATGCACTGCTACATTTCAGCTTCGCCTTTTGGGAGGCCTGGGGAGCTTTCGGAGAGCGAAGCTCTCAAGGTCGCAGATGAAATAGTGGAACTTGAAATTCCACTTGTAGTCCTGTCGGGTGGGGAGCCTCTTGTCAGGAGGGATTTCCCGAATATAGCTTTGAGGCTTGTAGATGGTGGGGTGAAGGTGTCGTTGAGCACTAACGGCACCTTAATAACGCGCGATGTCGCTAACATGCTCGCTAAGCTGAACATAAGCTACGTGGGCATATCCCTTGACAGTTTAATTCCAGAAGTCCACGATAAATTCAGGGGGCTCGTAGGGGCTTATAGGAGGGCTATTGAGGGGATTAAGAACTCTGTTGAGGCAGGCTTGGATGTAGGCCTTAGGATGACAATAACTAGGTTTAATGTTGACGAGGCGCCTAAGCTTATAGATTTAGCTTTAAACCTCGGAGTCAAGAGGATATCATATTACTTAATAGATATAACGGGTAGGGCTAGAGAGCACATGGAACTACTGCCCACAGGAGCTCAACTTAGAAACCTTCTAGACACCCTCATAGAGAGGTCTAAAGAGACGGGAGGCAACCCTGAAATCCTCGTAGTTAGAGGGAATTTTGCGGGGATATATGTAGCGGATAGGATGGCGGGTAACATGCAGGAGTTCGGAGATTACCTTAAAATGATAAGTGCTCAAGGAGATTGCGGTAGGAAAACCATAAGTATATATCCAGACGGTAAAGTGAAGCCATGCCAGTTTCTGGAATGGATAGACATAGGAGACTTGCGTGTCCAGAAGCTTAGAGAAATATTGAACCCTGAAAACCCCCTCTTAAAACCATTCTTAGAGCTCCATAAGCACTTGAAAGGTCCGAAGTGCTCTAAGTGCCCCTTCAAGGAGATGTGTGGAGGAGGTAGCAGAGGTAGAGCGCTAGCGGCGACCGGAGACTTCTGGGGTGACGACCCCCTATGTTTCATAGACGGCCCCGCCTTAGCAGCTAAATGGTATGTTAACTATAAAGAGTAAAATTCTGGATGGAGGAACGTAAATATTTATAGGTTCTGTCGGAGAAAATGTATAGGTTCTGTCGGAGAAAATGGGGGCCGACCTGTGAAGTGTAGGGTAGTGGCTATTGTTAGTGGAGGTTTAGATAGCTTCTGTTATCTTGCTAGATGGCTTAGTAGAGGTTGCTATGCTCACGTATTAACTTTCAACTATGGCCAGAAATCTTCAAAAGAGGTTGACGTAGCTGTGAGGGTGGTTAGAGAGCTTAATGTTATCGCTCGCGAGAAGGGCTGGGGGAGCGTGTTGGAGCATAAGATTGTAGATATTAGCTCTCTAAGAGACCTGTGGAGGGGCACTCAGCTTACCGATGAGAGTGTTGAGGTTACAGAAGAATATACGCCAGCTATTGTAGTCCCAATTAGGAATGTGGTTATGTTATCTATAGCTGTAGCGTATGCATACACTTTAAAGCCGTCGAGGGAAAGCCCTATCTACATAACTTATGGTGCCCACTATGATGATGTTAGACCTAGGGCAGACACTTTTGAAGCTGTATACCCCGACTGCTCCCCTGAATGCGTAGAGACTCTAGAGGCTGCATTTAAGGTGTGCCATTTTAGGAGTGATAGGTACATTGAGATATGGAGTCCTAGTAGGGAGGGTTTGTCTAAATCTGAAAATATTAGGGAATGCTATGAGCTTGTAGGCGATCTGCTATATGAGACTTGGAGTTGCTATCTTAATGGGCCCGTGCACTGTGGAAGGTGTGAAAGCTGCGTGAATAGGGCTAGGGCTTTTACAACCGCAGGCCTTAAAGATAGGACCCTCTACGCTGTTAAGCCTACGGTTTAGTTGTTATTATCAGGTTAAGCTCCTCAATATTCTAGCCAGCTCTTCAGCTATATCCTCAGGGGACCCTATAATCTTCCTTTTAAGCCTCTCCGGGGGCTTCCTTTCTAGGAGGGACTCTACTGTTGTCGCTGAACCTTTGAACCCCACTTCTTCAGGGTTCAACCCTAAGTCTGCAAGCGTCCACACTTTGAGTTTGAACTCCCTCTCAGCCCACCTCTTCCTCCTGAAATCTGGGAATCTTGGGGTGTTGCATCCGAGCTCTATTGAGGCTAGGAAGGGTGTTTCAACTTCCAGGATCTCATAGCCCCCCTTTATAGTCCTCCTAACCCTTGCCCTCCCTTTTTCCACAATCTCTATTTGAGAAACATATGTTACGTGCGGTATTCCCAGCCAGGCGGCTATACCTGGAGGTACTTGGCCCGTACCTCCATCGCTGCTTTCCTCTCCAGTCAATATTATGTCGAAGTCTCCTATCTTAGATATTGCCCTAGCTAACGTTAGGCTTGTGGGTAGAGTGTCTGAGCCTGCTAGAGCCCTATCGCTTATGAGGACAGCGTCGTCTGCCCCCATAGCTATAGCTAGTTTGAGGAAGGGCTCCCAGAAGGGTGGCCCCATAGATACTACTATCACTTTACCCCCATACTTGTCTTTAATCTGGAGTGCCGCCTCTAGAGCGTTCTTATCTGCGGGGTTTATCTCGTTAGTAGCCTTACTCCTATCTATAGTTTTAGTGACCGAGTCGAAGACTATCTCCTCCGGTTTAGGAGTCACTTTCATTGTTACTATTATGTTCCTCATCATCCCATTCACCCTTTAAGTTTCTCTATTAGCTTAGGGATTATCTCGAACAAGTCTCCGACAGCGTAGTAGTCAGAGTATTCTAGCATTGGGGCTTCAGGGTCTTTATTGATGGCAATTACAGTCTTAACATCCCTTATGCCTGAGACGAAATGCGGAGCCCCACTAGCACCGAGAACCACGGCTAGGTCAGCTTTAAGCGAGACCCCTGTAGAGCCTATCTGCAGGTCTCTTGGGGCCACACCAATGTCAGCCAGGGGTCTAGTCACTCCTATGTCTGCCCCTAGGATTTTAGCGAGCTCGCCTACAAGCTTCAAGTCGCCCCCGGTCCCCATTCCAGCTACCACCACCCTCTTAGACTTTGAAATGTCTATAGTCTCCCTCCTAACGACTTCAACCCTCCTCACTTTAAACTTTGAAGGATCTAGCCTCCCCCGTAGAACTTCCACTTCAGCTTCACCCCATAACTCCTGGGCTCTGAACACGCCTAGGGCAACTGTGGCCATTTGCGGTCTGCCTTTAACGTTTTTAACTACAGCGACTATGTTGCCCCCGAAACCGGGTACATGACCTACTAGGCTGCCTTCCCCGTCAACTTCAAAGTGGATGACGTGTGCTTGGAGCCCAGTATTAAATACTACAGCCAGCCTCCCTAGGAGGTCTCTGCCGTTTCGCGTGGCGCTTGCTAGTAGTATGTCGGGGTTCCTCTCTCTAATAAGACCCTCCATAACCCGTGTGTAAGCCTCGCTATGATAATAGGCTAGTAGGGGGTCATCCACTACTATAACCCTATGTGCTCCATACCTCCCCAGTCTAGGGGCTTCACCAGCCACGTTAGAGCCTAGGAGCACCCCAGTTACATGTCCTCCCCCCTCTTCAGCCACCTCCCTAGCTTTACTTAGTATGCCTAGAGAAGACTCCTCTATGACCCCCTCATCCTGCTCTATGAAAACCCACATGTTTAAAGCCAAGGCTTTCACCTTAAGCTTCCCTTGAGCAGTTCGAGGACGTCAGCTATGTTAACAGTGTATTTAGTCACTTTAAGCTCGTCCTCGAACATTCTAATACAGTAGGGGCATGCTGTGGACATTATTGACGCCCCGGTGTCGAAAGCCTCTTTAAGCCTATGCTTTGTTACGCTCCTAGCTTCCACGTTCTCACTCCAGAATGCCCCCCCTCCTCCCCCGCAGCATAGGCTGTTTTCCCTGTTATGCTCCATCTCTACAAGTTTAACGCCTTCTATATGCTGGAGTATTGTTCTGGGCTCTTCATATATTCCGTTGAACCTGCCTAGATAGCATGGATCATGGTATGTGACATTGGCTTCCAGCCTGCCGGGCTTAAGCCTCCCAGATGTTATGAGCTCTGATAGGTAAACAGTGTAGTGTACTACGGGGGCTGGGGGCTTAGCGTTATATCTTGGGTAAACGTTCTTAAACATGTTGTAACAGTGTGGGGATAGTGTGAGTATTATTGTAGGCTTAAGCTTCTCCATGAGCGAGACATTGTTGCTAGCCAGCTCCTCAAGATAATACTCCTCTCCAATGTTATAGACTAGGTCGCCGCAGCAGCTCTCACCTTCAGAGGCTATGGCAACACTAACGTTAGCCTTAGCGAGAACCTCGACAAGGCTCTTAGCAACCCCTTGAAGCCTCCTATCGTAGGCGTTCATGCAGCAGGTGTATATTAAAACTTCAGCCTCCCCCTGGGAATACTTGAGGCCCCTGGTCCAAAGGCTTCTCTCCCTTCTAGGTGATCCCAGAGGGTTGCCATCTTCATAGATCCTCCACAGCCCCTCAACGAGCCTCTCCGGCACTATTTTCTTATCATAGAGGATTACCCTCATACCTCTTACTACATCAGCTATCTTAACGCCCCTAGGGCATGTGACCTCACAGTATTTGCAGGTGACGCACTTCCACGCGCTACTGTCGTCGACAACGCCGAGCTGCGCCCTCGCCATTAAACTTCTGACCCTGAGATTTGGAGATAAGAGGCATGACGCTGTACACGTGCCACACTGGTAGCACAGGCTCAGAGTGCCATCACTATATTTTGCTAGGCTACCTCTAACCTCGAAATCCAGCCTTAGCCTGGCCACCCCTCACTTCACCCCCTTAAGTTTAATCCTAGTATTTTCAATCTCCTCCCTGCCAACTTTCTTAGCTACGGAGTCGAGGTGGTTCATGACCTCCACGAAATCTGGGACGTCGGGGGCCCCGAACAGCCTTAATATAAACCTCTCAGGCTTAACTCCCAAGCTCTCCAGCCTCTTCTTCCAGTGTTCAAATCTCCTAACAGTGTGCTTGTTAGCATACTGGTAGTGGCAATCTTGGAGCCTACACCCTGTCACGGCAACAGCTGGAGCCCCAAGCTCGAAAGCTTTCTTAACAAGCTTCCAGCTAACCCTACTGGAGCATGGAAGCCTTATCACCCTAGGCGAGGTTGGGTATTGAACTTTGAATATGCCCGCGTTGTCCGCGGCTGCATAAGAGCACCAGAAGCACGTGAAGGCTATAGGCTTCTTCTCGGGCTCCTCTGATAGGGCTTCCTCTATCTGCTTTATGATGTCTTCATCGCTATAGCCGACCATTGTTATAGCTCCTACCGGGCATTCCGCCAGGCAGTTGCCGCAGCCTTCGCATAGTGCTGGGACTACCTCGAAGTACTTTTTAAGCTCCCCCCTAATAGCCCCGTAAGTACATACTTTAGCGCAGTTGCCGCACTTTATACACTTGTCCTGGTCTATTATCGCCACTATGGGCTCTTTTTCTATGTAGCCCTTGTTTAGTAGTGCTAGAGCTTTAGCGGCCGCCGCCAGCCCCTGGGCTATAGATTCTTTAATGTCCTTGGGGCCCTGGCATGTGCCCGCCAGGTAAACTCCACCCACAGGGCTCTCCACAGGGCCCAGCTTGGGGTGTGCTTCTAGGAGGAAGCCTTCCATATCCTTGGGGGTCTTAAGCTGTAATAGGACCTCGTCTATCTCAGGGTTCGGGTTCAACGCTGTAGCTAAAACTATGGAGTCCGCCGGGATCTCAACATCAGCTCCGAGTAGTTCGGCTTTAGCCACTACTGCCCCATCTTCAATCGCGATACTCTCCTCTATGGGTTTAACGCTGTTAACCTTAATGAATATCACGCCCTCCTTCATCGCCTCCTTGTACAGCTTCTCGGATTCCGGCGTGTACGTCCTAATATCCTTATATACTACAGCCACGTTCTTGCCCTGCCTCCTGAGTTGAAGGGCTTGATGTATCATTGTGGAGCAGCAGTACCTACTACACCCTCTCTTCCCGTTTCTAGACCCTACGCACGCTATGAAGACAACGTTATCTCCAGGCACTTTATACTCTAGCTTCTCCACGTCGAGCAGAGTGTAAATGTTGGGCCTCTTCCCGTAACCCAGGTCTTCTGGAGTGTGGACTTTAGCTCCCGTAGCTATGATTACCGCTCCCACGTCGAGGCTTACACCGTTACTAAGCTCTACTTTAAAGTTGCCCGCGAATCCCTCAACTTTCTTAACAGTAGTGTTTAAGTATACTTTAACGCCTGAGGATTTAACCTCCTCTATAGCCTCCTCTATCACCCCTCTAGCCTCATACCCTTCAGGGCTAATCTTATGAAGCTCCCTCAACATCCCTCCCAGGCTGTCACTCTTCTCCACCAGCACGACCTCAAGACCAGCCTTAGCCGCTGCAGCGGCCGCCTTCATACCCGCTATGCCCCCTCCTATAACTAGAACTCTCCTAACTACTGGGAACACTAGGGGTTTGAGGGGTTTCAACCCCCTAGCTCTAGCTATAGCCATCTTAGCGAAGTCCTTAGCCTTCTCTGTGGCCGCTCTAGGGTCGAAAGCGTGGACCCAGGAATCCAGGTTCCTTATGTTAGCCATTTCAACAAGGTAGGGGTTTAAGCCTCCTTTTTTAGCCGCTGTCCTGAAAACTCCTAGGTGTGTTGCTGGGCTGCAGGCGGCGACTATGAGCCTGTTGATCTTCTTCTCTCTAATGACTGAAGCTATATAGTCCACTGAGGCTGCAGAGCACGCGAACAATAGGTTTTCAGAGTGAACTACCCCGGGTATGTTCTTGGCGAAGTCCCTCACATTGAAAACATCGACAACCCCAGCTATGTTAGTTCCACAGTGGCATACGAAGAACCCTATTCTAGGCTCCTCGACATCCTTAATAATCTCCTCATACTCCTCCTTGGGTATCCTCAGTTTTTTGAGATGTGAGAGTGCCAGCCCGACCGCGGCCCCGGCTTCTTGTACAGAGTCTGAGATATCCTTGGGGCTTGAAGCGGCACCACACATGTATATCCCGGGCCTTGTGGTTTCAACGGGGCTCCAGGGTGCGCGGGGCTTGAAGAACCCGTATTCGTCGAGCTCAACATTGAGAGCCTTAGCTAGCCCTTTAACCCCTTCGGGAGGCTCTACTGCCGGCGCTAAGACTATCACGTCAAACTCTCTCTCTACGACCTCGCCGTTGACTGTATCCTCGTATACCGCTACTAGTTTACCGTTCTTAGGTATAACTTTAGCTAGTTTGCCTCTAACTATCTCTATGCCCTCCTCGATAGCCCTCTTATAGAAGTATTCGTGCCCTTTTCCGAAGGCTCTCACGTCCATGAACAAAGCTACAATATCGCGGACTCCATGGCTTTTAGCTTGGATAGCGTGTTTCAATATGTACATGCAGCAGAACCTTGAGCAATACTCCTTATACCTCCTATCTCTACTCCCCACGCACCCGACAAGTAACACGCTATCCACGTGTTTCCCATCGCTCGGCCTTAGAACATGGCCCTCTGTGGGTCCCGAAGCGTTGAGGATCCTGTCAAACTCGAAGCTTGTCAAAACGTCGGGGTGTAACCCGTACTTGTACTCTTTAACTCTCCCAGCATCCATTAGCTTAAACCCTGTAGCTACTATTATCGAGGACACTCTCTTCTTAACTATTTTAGGGGTCATGGTGAAGTCTATGGCCCTCCTATCGCATACGAGCATGCACCTGTCGCATGGAGTGTAGCCCGGCGGCTTATTCAAGCAGTTCTCTATATCGATAACATACCAGCCCGGCTCAGCCTGGGGGTATGGCAGGTATATGGCTTTCCTCAGGCTTGTCCCATCAATTGGGTTAGGAACCGCTACCGGGCATACCTCCTCGCATTTACCACACTTTGTGCAGTCGCTGGTAACAAACCTGGGCTTCTGCAATATTGTAACTTCAAACTCCCCAGGCCCTCCCTTAACATCGATAACCTCAGCTAAGGATAACACCTCTATATTAGGGTGTCTTATGACGTCACCTATCTTGGGGGCTTCAATGCATATGGAGCAGTCTAGAGTTGGGAAAGTCTTGTCCAGGTATGCCATGACACCGCCTATGGCTGGGCTTTTCTCTACAAGTATGACGTGAGCGCCGGCGTTTGCAGCGTCCAGGGCTGCCTGAATGCCCGCTATGCCCCCACCTATTATTAGTATAGTGTCGCCCCCATCCTGATGACCGAGCTCCATGTTATGGGCTAGGGCGCGCTCACTGCTCACGGCTCAACACCCCTCGCAAGCGCAACACCCATCTCGTAAGCCTTAATGTTGACATCAAGTCTTCTCTTAACTCTAGCTTTAATACCGTTAATCATGGCTTCATGGGATAGTATTTTCAAAAACTCGTTTACAAACCCCAGGATCACCATGTTAGCCGACATTCTAAAACCTAGTTTAATCGCGGTCTCGAAAGCCGGGATAGGCACTTGTTTAATGTAGGGCACGTTTCTGGGGCTTACAAGGTCCCTCTCATAGATTACAATCCCTCCTTGGATCACGTTGTCAACCTCTAGCTCGTAAGTCTCCTGTGTAGTTGCTATTAGAACATCGGGGTTATCGAATATGGGGAAGTCTATCCTCTCATCTGATACTATAACATCAGCCCTACTCCAGCCTCCCCTCTGAGCCGGGCTATAAGCTATGGTCATAACAGCGTCTCTCCCTGAGAGTATCGAGGCTGTACCTATAATATTCCCGGCAAGCAGTATCCCATGACCCCCAGCTCCAATTATTCTCAGCTTTAACTCGCCCATTTCAACCGCCCCCCACGACTTTCTTGACAAGCTCTTTAAGCCTAGTCTGGTGGGAGGGCCTATACCTCCTCACGAAATTACCTAGGACTAGAGGCTTCTTGAAGTTCACATCGATCTTTGATAAGTCAGCGTTATGGTCTATTATAGTATTGTCTTTCAACCACTTCATCATATCCAGGGGGGGCATGTTGTTCAGCTCCCCATATATTAGGCAGGGGCTCACCACTTCTATGATCGCGAAGCCGTCGACCTTAAACATCTCCAACATGGTGTTGGTCAACTCTTTAGTGTGTAGGGGAGTCCATCTAGCAACAAAATTAGCCCCCAGAGCGCTCGCTAAGTATGGAACGTTAAACGCCCCCTCCACGAAGCCGTATGGTGAGGTCGTTGTCAAAGCCCCCTCCAGGGTTGTAGGACCGTATTGCCCCCCAGTCATTCCATATATGAAGTTGTTAACAAGTATCACGTTAATGTCATCGTTCCTCCTAGTGGCGTGCAAGAAGTGGTTCCCACCTATCGCCAACAAGTCTCCATCACCAGCTATTACGGTAACCTCCAGGTCGGGCCTAGCTGTTTTCAGCCCTATAGCGAAGGGTATAGCCCTGCCGTGTATAACGTGGAAGCCGTCCACCTTAATGTATCCCGGCGCCCTTGAAGTGCACCCTATCCCGGAGACTACGACATGTTTCTCGACGGGGATCCCAGATTGGAGTGCCGCCTCAACGAAACATTTGACAACAACGCCTATGCCGCAGCCTGGACACCATATGTGGGGGAACCTCTCCATCCTGAGTAAACTCTTTAGGGGGTCCGTCCTCGAGTGGGGTACTCTCAAACTCACCCCTCATACACCTCCTTAATCTTTACGAGAATATCATGAGGCCTGGGAACATCCCCGGGAGCCCAAGTCATAGAGTGAATGTTGACTATGTTAGCGAAGTGTTCTCTAATTACCCGCACCATCTGGCCCATGTTTATCTCAACCACAACTATGTCAGCCCCCCTGTCGACAGCCTCTTTCAACCCCCAATAAGGGAAGGGCCACGCTGTTACCGGCCTAAACAGCCCCACTTTAAGCCCTTCCTTCCTAGCTTCTTTAACGGCTTTCAACGCCGACCTAGCTGTTATACCATAAGCTACTACAACCAGGTTGGCATCATCTGTTAGAACACTCTCATATCGCCCGATAGCCTTTTCATTGTCTCGGATCTTCCTTATAAGCCTAGTGACTAGTTGTGTCGAGATTTTATGGGACGTTGAAGGGTATCCCCTCTCATCATGAGTTAGTGAAGTGACGTGGAACCTGTAGCCTTCGCCTGCGAAAGCCATGGGAGGCACTAGGTATTTACTGTTGAAGGGTAGGAACTCCTCCGGGGGCTCTTCGGGGGCTATCCTGCCGGCAATGGGGATCTCATTATAGTCTGGGACGCTAAGCTTTTCTATCATTTGGCCCACCCGCTGATCCGGCAACACTATAACTGGGACCCTATACGTCCATGCAGTGTTGAAAGCCTGTATAGTTAAGTCGAACATCTCCTGAACACTAGACGGTAAATACGCTACTATCTCGTAGTCTCCATGACTACCCCATTTAGCCTGCATAACATCCCCCTGACCTACTAAAGTGGGGAGCCCCGTTGACGGGCCGCCTCTCTGCACATTAATGATCACGATTGGAGCCTCTATCATCGCAGCCATCCCTATACCCTCCTGCATTAGAGAGAAGCCTGGGCCAGAGGTTGCGGTCATAGACTTAACACCCGCATATGCCGCTCCAGAAATCGCTATGACACTAGCTATTTCATCCTCAAACTGTATGAAGTATCCTCCAACCTGGGGTAGCCTCCTAGACATGTGCTCGGCTATCTCATTACTAGGGGTTATAGGGTAGCCTGCGAAAAACCTACAGCCAGCAACAAGAGCAGCCTCAGCAGCCGCAATATTGCCTTGCATGAAATAAACGCCGGGCTTCAAAAGAGCTTCCTCAGCCCTCAAGAGGGAGACCCTTTCACTCAACCCCAACTCACCTTGTAACGAACGGGGGGCTCTTCGAGAACCTCAATTGCAAGTTCAGGGCATACCCTCTCGCACATTCCACAGTTAACGCACGCATCCTCCATTCCAGGCTTGATCTTAGGATACTGGTAGCCCCAAGAGTTTACAGTTTCGGAGAACTCGAGAACCCCTATAGGGCAGAACTCTATGCAGAAGCCACAACCCTTACAAATGTCATGGTTAACATGAGGCCTCCCTCGGGGTCTCAAGACCTTATTCACGTTGAAGGGGTTACGTCCTCTTATAGGTATCGATACAATGTAGGGGGATTTTTTCGAGCTCAAAAGATCCACCCCCCATTCTAGTATTTCTCTATTAATGCTAAAATATTTAAATTTTTAAGTTATAATTATGTTAAAATTTTAAGCAGAACACCGTAAAGGTATAAGCCCAAAGCTATAAAATATTCACCAGCCTTCCACAGCCATTAAATGGTGGACCCAAACGGCTAAAGCGCGTTTAGAGCGTCCTTGCGAACTCTCAGAGGTCGCACAGGTTTAGACTGTTTTCTAGAGTAAAATCCTCGGGGTTTCTCGGTTAACATGGCTATTTAGAGGTAATAATGCGAATTATGATAACTTAAAGTAATATTTTTAAGGCTCTCACTAGTTACTCCAAGCGAGCTCGCCCCTATGGCGGCTTAGCTACCAGAGGCAGGGAAACACGTAAGGCGGTCCCAGTAATGCCAGCCTATGGAGCTCCCAACGGGCTGGGGGGAGCCGGGCCTAATATCATGAATACTCATGGTATTAGGTTCCGGCAACCGTTGTTTTGCCCAGAATTACCTTTTAGAAACAGAGTAATTTTGGTTACACCTCTAACCTTAACTCTATAAGGTTTTAACACTTCTCCCCTAAGAATTATCCTGGAGGTTAGTGTGGCTAGCGGGCTGAAGAGGAGGGCGAGTTTAGAGCAGTTCATGCGGAAGGACTCTAAAGTGTCGGAGGATAGGTTGAATAACAGCCCATCTGATGTGAAGCCTGCAGGCTCAGATTACTCTGCTCAACAGAAGGGTTTAGATTCTGAGGGTATAGCTTCTTGGATGTTGGGGGAGCTCGACAATTTCATCGATGAGGTTGAAGGTTACCTGTTAGATGTTAGATATGATGGGAGGTTTAACAGGGCCGTAGCTTTTATTCTCGACTCTACGGGCCGCCTTTTAAGGTGGGTTGACAGGACTGACCATAGACCTTACTTCTTAACTGACGTGGAGCCTGAGAGTGCGGGAGCTCTCGGCTTGTCTGATAGCGAGTTGATCGTTCAATTTGATGTTGTCAGCAAGTTTCACCCTATTAGGAGGGAGAGGGTTAAGCTTTTGAAGGTTATTGTTAGGGACCCCCTGGCTGTCAGGAAGTTGAGGGATTTTGTTAAGTCTAAAGGGCATTCTGTTTGGGAGGCCGATATTAAATATCACCACAACTACATATTCGATAATCAGCTAGTTCCCGGGATGAAATATAAGGTTGGTAAGAAATGGGAGAGGTCTGAGTGGAGGGTTACTCTAGACTTCCTAGAGGAGCTTGAGAACATAATTAGGGGGGAGTCTAAACATTACCAGGAGCTCGCGTGGGAGCTCGCCCACGCTTTCGAGCAGGAGCCTCCCAAAGTGAGGAGGGCTGCCTTAGACGTTGAAGTATACACGCCGGAGGCGGGTAAAGTTCCGGATGCTAGTTCAGCACAGTACCCTGTTATAAGTGTGGCTTTAGCCGATAATGAGGGTAGGAGGAAGGTTTTCCTACTTCACAGGGAGGGGGTCGGGTTTGAGGCTCCCGTAGATGGTAGTATTGAGGTTGAAATATTCGACGACGAGCTCTCCCTCATACTTGAAGTATTCAGAGAACTTGAAAAATATCCTGTGGTGTTAACGTTTAACGGGGACTCTTTCGACTTACCATACATATACAATAGGCTTATAAACTTGGGCGTCGACCCCTCAATTATACCCATAGAAGTCCACGAAGATAAGGTTACGTTTAAACACTCCCTCCATGTAGACATTTATAAGTTACTCGGCATAAAGGCTCTCCAAGTGTACGCGTTCGGCGGCAAATATAGGGAGCTGACCCTAGACGCTATCTCTGAAGCCCTTCTAGGCGTGGGTAAAGTCGGCCTTGAAGAACTAGTTTCCAAAGTCAGCCTCGACACGCTGGTAGCTTACAACGTGAGGGACGCGGAGCTGACGGTGGGGCTGACTACTTTCTCTAATGATCTCGTGTGGAACCTTGTTATAATGATAATGAGGATAAGCAAGCTAGGCATAGAAGACGTGACGAGACACCAGGTGTCGATGTGGATAAGGGGCTTAATGAACTGGGAGCACAGGAGGAGGGGGTGGCTTATCCCCGCCAGGGAGGAGCTTAAAGGTAGCACTGCCAGGAGCAAGGCTATTATAAAAGAGAAAAAATATAAGGGGGCTATAGTCCTCGAGCCCCCCCAGGGCGTGATCTTCAACGTTCTAGTCCTGGATTACGCCAGCCTATACCCCTCCATAATAAAGAACTGGAATCTAAGCTATGAGACCCTCAACAACCCTAAGTGCAGCTCCACCAAGATTATACCTGAAGTTAACTATGAAGTGTGCGTGGACTTTAAAGGCATAACAAGCGAGATAGTGGGGCTCCTCAGAGACTTTAGGGTTAACATTTACAAGAAGAAAGCTAAAGACCAGAAGCTACCTCTATACACGAGGCTGTGGTATGACGTTGTCCAGGCAGCCCTAAAAGTTTACATTAACGCTAGCTACGGGGTCTTCGGCAATGAGGCCTTCCCACTCTACAGCCTCCCGGTGGCTGAGAGTGTCACGGCCATAGGCAGGACTATAATGCTAGATACTTTAAAGTACGCTCGGGACATGTCCCTCCAAATAGTATACGGGGACACGGATAGCATATTCCTGAGAGACCCTGACGAGGAATCGCTCAGGAAACTCACATCGTACATAGTATCCACCCACGGGCTCGACATAGAGGTAGACAGGAAGTTTAAAGTAGCGCTCTTCAGCGGCCTCAAAAAGAACTATCTAGGCATAACAGACAAGGGGGAGATGATAATAAAAGGCATGGTGGGCAAGAAAAGCAACACCCCAGAATTCATAAAGGGAGAGTTCAAAGCGCTGGCCGAGACGCTCAAGGAACTCAACAGCCCGGAGGACGTAGCCAAAGTCCTGGAAAAAGTCAGAAGCCAAGTCTCAGAAGTCTACAGGAGACTGAGAAACAAAGGATACGCCCTAGACGAGCTAGCCATAAAAATAATGCTGTCAAAAGACCCTAACGAGTACACCAAAACAACACCCCAACATGTCAAAGCAGCCAAACTCCTACAAAAAGAAGGCCTCCAAATAGCGAAAGGCGATGTAATAGCCTTCGTGAAAACAAAAGACCCCATAGGAGTCAAACCAGTGAGACTAGCAAAACTAGCCGAAGTAGACACAACAAAATACGTCGAATACGTGAAAACAGCATTCGAACAAATACTCCTATCCTTCGGCGTCAAATGGGAAGAAATGACAGGACAGAAAAACCTAAGCACACTCCTAAACCTAAAAGAGGAAACACGCCAACAAGAAAACACTTAAACCCCGAACACCAACCCTCAATATGGATGAAGAGCGACTCCGGGACGAGGAGACCCGATGAAGAACCGTGTGAGGGCTGACCCCTCCCAGCTCGAAGGCTATACTTCCATAACATCGAGCCCCCTCCTTATCAGATGTTTTCCACTCTACAACCTCCAGGCCCGCGGGCCGTTGAAGGGCATATCCACATTATTCACGCATGATGCACCAATTTAAGTCATCGGCAGGCGACTGCTATCGCACATGATACTCTATGCTGTGCTTGCCTGTTTTCTCCCCATTATTGGCGTTTACAATAAATGCTTGGAGAGCGGTTCAGAGCGCCCTTAAACCTTCCGGGCCTATAGGGATCTCTTTACATGGGAATATATTGGATTCTTCCTTACTCCCGTTATTCTAGCTTGTTTCCTCGATCCATGTTTGTACTCCGGGGGCTATTTCGGCTTTTTTAACTTCGGCTTCGAGGCCGCATTCTGTGTAGGCTTTCTCGATCCACCTAGCTGTGTTGTCGAGTTTTTCTTTTGAGGTTATGGTTAGCATGGCTGGGCCCGCCCCGCTTATTACTGAGCCTAGGGCGCCGCCTTTCCTGGAGTATTCTTTGACTAGGTTGTAGCAGGGCACGTATTTAGACCTGGCCGGCTCGACTATCACGTCGTTTAACCCTATACTTAAAGCTTCCATGTCTCCTCTGATTAAACCGTATAGGAGCGAGGAGAGCTTGGAGCTGGCTTCAACGTGTGTTTTCAAGTCTATACTCTTGGGTAGAACACTCCTCATAATCCTGGTTTTACCCGGTAGAGGGTTTACTTTAGGGGCTGAAACAACGAAAAACACCCCTTCAGGCTTAAAACTCCTGACAGCTATTGGGGGCCTGCTTGACAGCATGACTATGAGGCCGCCGAAAGCTGACGCTGAGGCATTATCAAAGTGGGGATCTCCAGCAACTAGGGCCTCAGCTGCGCCCCCAACCTCAGCTATAGTGGTGGGGTCTAAGTCTAAGCCCATAGCTTTGCCGGCAGCGGCTACAGCCGCTACTGCTGACGCTCCACTGCCTCCCAGGCCCATGCTGACGGGGACACCCTTCCAAAGGCTAATATTAACGTTTAGACCGCTAACCCCAAACCTCTCCATTAGGAGCTTCACGGCGAACACGACGATATTATTTTCACTTCCACTGACAACATTGCCGTAGGGTCCGGAGATGTTTGTAATGTTGACTAGGCCGTCCCCGCGTTCGACATCAACTAGAACTTCATCATAGTAAGGGTCCAGGGCTACGGCTAAAACGTCAAACCCAGAACCTAAGTTGGCTGAGCTAGAGTAAGCCCTAGCCCTAACCCTAACCGTGTCAATACCCCACACCCTCAGGGTCTCAGAGTATAAGCATGTGCAGGGGGTAAATAAGCTTTACTCTTAGCCCTCACATCGGCTGGTGTGGGGCTGCTTACCCTCTAATTGCGGGCTATGTCGTTCGTCTCGCTTCTCTAGTATCACATATGACTCTATAAGTTTCTTGACAGCTTTCCTTAAAATCTCGTTTAGGGTTGAAGGTTTCACTCCAAGTGTTTTAGCGAGCTCTTCCAAGTTTACCTTTTTAGGCACGTCGAAGAAGCCCCTCTCATAAGCTATGGTTAAAACGTGGATTTGCCTTAATGTGAGTTTCGGCGCGAGCCTACCATTCTTCTCTAGAAGCTCGGGCTCCAAACCTTTCACTTTAAGCCTCGCTACGAGCCTGGAGGCAGCTATCCTGCTCGGCATTAGCGCTCCATAGACCGGGTTATCGTTATCGTCCAGCGATAGAGACACGATTATACCTCTAAGGTCGTCCACTGCTTTGCAGAAGTTACAGTTTTCTAGGTTATCAACCCATAGGAGACCCCTGTTTTCATCTACTATTTTAACTTTAAGCCTACGCTCTTTAAGAATCTTAACTACATTGTTCAGGTTGTCTCCGGGAGCTATCTCCATTATGTGTCTGCTCTCGTTACCCTGCACTGCCACCACGTGGAATCTGGGTTTAAGCCCCAGCTCCTTAAGGAGAATCATGAGGGGGCAGTCTGGCCTCCAAACTCTAACAGCTAGATTTACGATCCTGCTTCTAGGCATAGTGTAAGCCTCCTATATTATGCTGTGGAAACACGCTCCGATAAACTTTACTATAAACTCCTAAAATATTAGGGAGCCCGTATATAATCTTCAAGGATAGCCGTTCCTTGAGGGTGATGCTAATGGATCCAATAGAAAACCTCATGGCCGAGCATAGAGTCATAGAGAGAGCCCTTAAACTCATAGAGGAGTTAGCCTACAAGGTTTACAGTGGTGAAACTGTAGACGAGAGAGCCCTTCAAGAACTCATAAACTTCTTCAGGGAATTCGCGGATAAATGCCACCACGGGAAAGAGGAGACATCACTATTCCCAAGGCTCGAGTCGAGAGGAATCCCAAGGGAAGGAGGCCCTATAGGTGTCATGCTCGCAGAGCACGAGCTGGGGAGAAGCTATGTAAGAGCCCTAAAGGAATCTGTCGAGAAATACTACTCGGGAAAAAGGGAGGCAAAAGAGGACATAGTGGAGAACGCCTTAGCCTACGCGAGGCTGCTCAGAGAGCATATTTTTAAGGAGGATAACATTTTATTCAACATGGCTAGAGCTGTTCTAGACAGTGAAGACCTCAAAGAGCTCTCGGAAGAGTTCGAGCGTATAGAAGTTGAAAAACTCGGGAAAGGGAGGCATGAGGAGCTAATCTCGAAAATTGGTAAACTAGAAGCCGAGCTTAGATTGTTGTAAATTAATATAGTCTACATGTTTAAATTGACATAGCCTGCCTAAAATTTTAGGAACCCCACATAATAGTTTTGCTTAATATTACTCTAAGATATGGTGATATGGTGATGCCAGCGGCTCGACAATCTAAATGGACTCTATGGGTTTTAATAGCGGCAATATTCGTGTACGTAGCTTACTTCGCTATGGCCTACTACACGTTCACCCATATGCCCCCGATCCCTGAGGAGGTTGTAACCTCAAATGGTAGGTTGCTGTTTACGGGTGACGACATAGTTGAGGGTAAAATTCTAGCGCAAAAGTATGGCTTGCTCGATTATGGCAGCTTCCTAGGCTTCGGAGGCTACTTTGGAATGGATTATACAGCATATACCCTAGCGATAATAGCTAGGGAGGCGGGCTTAGAGCAGCCTATAAAGTTTGATGGAAACGCTGAGAAAGTCAGAGAGCTTTTGAAGGTGGAGTTCAACCCTAAGTATTCGTCGTTCCTAGATGGCCAGAAAGGTAGGGTTGTCGTTAGCGAAGAGTTTGGTAAAGGGTTTGACGCTGCCGTCAACTATTTTGCTAGCGTTTTTGGCCCTAGAGCTGCGGAGTTCGGCCTAAAACCTAACCTTATAACTGATAGGGAGGAAGTCAGAAAGATAGTAGCTTTCTTCACCTGGGGAGCGATGACGGGGTTAGCAGGGTATACTAATGGATTCCCCTACATGCCCGGGATCGTTGAGCCCGCGCTCGACGTAACTAAAGCCACGTGGGTGACCTTCTTCATACTACTACTTCTAATAATGCCTGTGGCAGGCTATATTATGGTCAAGCTTATAGACCTGTGGCACGAGCCTAGGATAAGTGTGAGCCTCCCACCCCCGGATAGGGCTCAAAGACTGGCTTTAATAGGCATCGCGCTCGCGCCAATACTTCTAGCCGTCCAAGGACTCCTAGGAGGCTATGTCATGCACCTCTACGTTGAAAGGGAATCCCTCTACGGCCTCCCACCCCTAACATGGATACTCCCCTTCAATGTAGCTAGAGCTTTCCACTACAACCTAGCAATACTATGGATCGTTCTCACTTGGGTTTCATTCGCGCTGTTCGCCCTACCCTATTTAGGGGTTAAGCTGGGCGCCAGGAAGGTCACGTTAATTCTAGGAGCGACGGTGGTCACCGCTTTAGGCATAATCTTCGGGATTTGGGGTAGCTATCTTAGGCTAATCCCCGACCCCATATGGTTCATAGTAGGCTCTCAGGGGAGGCCTGTAATAAGCCAGGGAACCCTATGGCTTATCCTCGTCGCTGTCCTATCATGGTATTTAGCCTACCAGTTCTATAAGGCTTCCAAGGTCGGGCCTGAAGTTACGAGGCCGTTCTCCGGGATACTATCGATAGCGTTAGCAGGCATGGGTGTAGGGGCTCTAATTGGAGCCCTGCCCATAGTCAGGCCTTGGAGCCACTTTGTTGTTGACGAGTATTTCAGGTGGATAATTATACACGCTTTTGTTGAAGGGTTCTGGCCACCCATAGTTATAACCATACTAGTGCTCCTCCTAGTATTAACGGGGGTAGTGCCCCCGGCGTTAGGCCTAGCTGTTGCAGGCATAGATGCCGTCCTCGAGATAGCTACAGGCATGATAGGGACAGCCCACCATTACTACTGGGGAGGGCAGCCAACATTCTGGCTCTACACAGGTGCTGTTTTCAGCACTCTAGAGGCGATCCCGCTAGGCTTCCTAATAGCGTACGCTGTGATCTTATGGGCTAGGGGTAAAGCTGGGGGCGAGCTCCAGAAGACTATAATAACATTCATATTAGTGGCCGCATTCGGCGGAGCTATAGGGGTTGTAGCTTTTGGCGCTGCCATGATAAACATGCCCGTGATCAACTATTACCTTCACGGGAGCCAGGGAACTATGGTTCACGCCCACCTCTCAATGCCCATAGCTTATGGCACCCCATCAATCCTTATGTGGGTGGTAGCCTTCTACCTCGCAGGAGCTTTTGGCGACGAGTGGCTTAGAAGATTAAGGTATGTGATAGTGGTTTACGCTATAGGCTTCTACCTTCAAGGGTTCCTATCCCTTGGCCCGCTCATGCTGAAACAATTTGACCTGATAACTAGCCAGGGATACTGGGCTGGTAAGATCATTGAGTCCCCGTGGGGAGGGCTGGGCATTTGGAGCATGCCTGATGCCCAGATGTTCGTATGGCTCAGACTTATAGGTGACATGGTTTCAGCGCTCGCCATACTAGTATTCCTGGTTGTTATTGTTACAAGGCTCCCCAGGGCCCTTAAAGGCTAGCCTTCTCTCTCCTCCCTTAAGCCCCATATTTTTGCCGCTACTTTAATATCCATGTTTATGAAGAAAGCTATTAGGATACCGAGTATTCCAGCTTTAGAGAGCGTTCTAGCTATCATGGCTAGCCTTTCTTCACCCACTAGTAATGGTATTAGTAGAGCTAGGGTTCCAGCGTATACCATGGGCGTTAGTGTCCATTTAAATATAATGTTGATGGGGGCTAGTATTAGTGGGGTCGCTGTCGTCAGAGCTATTACCGTGGGGGCTATCATTTTAATGTTCTCCCTCACGCCTACCGGCACCCCCATATCGCCCATTATTTTAAGGGCGTAAACAATTTTAACCAGGCCCGTTACCAGGCCTGCCACAATGTAGCCCATGACACCCATGTTAAGGACGAGGATTACGTATGTTGGGAGGCTCACTATGGCCCCTAAAATCTCCACCCTCATTAGAGTCCTAGTAGCACCTATGGACGCCATGTACGGCCCTATAATGTATGAGCCTAGGGGTGCCAGGAATATTCCTAGGGCCATTATTGAAGTGTATACGGGCGACATGGAGTATTCGCCGCCATATAGTATTATTATGAGCGGCTGGGATACTACTATGACTCCGCCTGCGAGAGCCGGCATTATGAGCGAAGTGTATAAGGCCCCCTCTCTAGCCGCCACTCTAAGATCTTGGGGGCTCGAGAGGATCATGGGAAGACTGGATATTAGGCTTGCAGTTATGGCGCCCCCCACGGCCCCTAGGGGGGCCATGATGTTGTTTGCCACCCCCAGGTTTCCTATCTCCCAGTTGCTTGAAACCCTAACCATGAGCATGTAGTATAGTTGACTTAAAGGTATAGCTATAAGAGTTGGGAAGTAGAGGGGCAGAGAGTATGAGAGGAGCTCCCTTAAGGCATTGAGAGAAGGGCGGCTAAACTCCCCAATAGCCTTCAAGACTATTATGAGCCCTGTAACTGTCATGATACTCCAAGCCACCACGTGACCCATAAGAGCGCCCCAAACGCCGAAGCCTGCGAGGACAAGCACTACAGCCACTACTATTCTTATTGCGGTTAAAACTATCTGGAAGAGCGAAGCGAAAGCGTAGAGTCCGAGCCCTATAGCTATCGAGTTAACGGTTGAACCTAACACTTCCATTAGCACGAAAGCCGAGAGGAGCCTAAGGTATCCCTCAACTTCAGGCCTACCTAGGAGAGCCGCCATTTGGGGGGCTAGTATTAGGAGGGTTGCCGAGGCTAGCACTGCTATGACTGTTTTGAACGCTAGCCCCGTGTAAACATATGTAGTTTTCCTAGGATCCTTCATTGAAGAGTAGCGTGTGAGAGCCGTCCCGAAGCCTAGATCGCTTAAAGCTATGAGTAGTGTAGGTATCACCATTGAAACGCTTATGAGCCCGTAGTTCTCCGGCCCCAGGGTTCTCGCTATAACTATGCTCCCTATAGAAGCTAGCAATAGCGAGACTATAGATCCCAGCGTTAATAGTGTCGCTCCTCTTAAAACCCTATCTCCCACACTACTCACAGCATTCCCCTGCTAACATTACTTAACGATACCTCAATTAGCGGGGCCAGCCCTGCCCCTGGAGTCGCCGGCTCCAGCAGCGGGGCGTGGAATCTAGGGCTTACACACGGGGAACCCCTCGCTGCACGGTATGCTAGGGGTACTCTAAATATTGACATGTGCTTGCGTGCGTCCACCCTCCTCACTATTAGAGGCATAGTCCCTAGCCTCTTCCCATGTCGAGCTCCTTGAGGAACCTTATATTATCCTCCTCCGAGGGATCTATATTCTCTACGGAGAGCCACGAGTCTATTATCTCCCTGGCCACCTCCTCTGTGACCAGCCTCCCACTCATCGCCAATATGTTAGCGTCATTCCACAGCCTAGCCCCTCGTGCTGTCTGAGCATCGTTACAAAGAGCAGCTCTAACGCCTCTAACCTTGTTGGCCGTTATGGAAACCCCTGTTCCAGTATAGCAAACTAGAATCCCCCAGTCAGCATCGCCTCTAGCCACCATACTAGCAGCCTCCACAGCAACTCTGGGCCACGGCTCCGGCTTCCCAGTCTTAACGGAGCCTAAAGGGGTGACCTCAAAGCCCTTCCTCTTCAAATACTCGACAGCAAACCTGGCAGCAGGATACACGTCATCAGACCCTACAACAACCCTTTTGCCAACCAATGAAGAACCCCCCTCTAAACATAGTAGGATTATGGTGAGCCTTAAATACCCTATTCCACGCCTCGGCGAGCATCGTATCCTTTAAAACACAAGCTCCGCCATAAGGTTATAGCCATGTGAAACCTGACATGGCTGCAGCTGAATCCTAGACTATAAGCTAGGTAAAAACATTAACAGGGTCCAAACTATTATGGGCGAGAAGGGGAGCTTGTGATCAGCGATCGAGTGGGAGGCGGTCGCCGGAACCCAATATCATGGTGTTTTGGCTCTTTCCCATGGTTTTAGGCTCCAGCTTCCTCCTCCGGCCCGATCACGGCTCACGAGCTCGTTGGGGGCTTCATTGGCGGGCACCAGGGGGCCGTCTCGCGCTTGCCCTTGACGACCTGTCATAGAGGCGGGCTTGCTGAAGTACATTGGAGGGGCCTTAAAGTTTAGCTCTAAATTCTCATAGTTCTCGAGTAATATTATGCTCTCACATGTTAACCAAAAACCTCAGAGATTTTACCCTTTTAGAGGATGGAGGAGGCTATTATGGCCATTACTAGGGTCAGGTCTGTTATTCTAGCTGTTTTGAAGGCTTTCCTCGCTGTCTTGTTGAGTTCCTCTTGGTTTCTAGTTTTTAGTGTTGTCGATATAAGTACGAGGGCTAGTGCGGGTATTAGAGCTATGGATGCTAGGGGTGTTAGGAGTTCCATGAGTATGGATAACACCAGGAATATTATTGTTGCCACTGCTATGGCGGTGGCGCCTGCCCACGCTCTGGGGCCTAGGAGGACCGGTAGGTGTTTCTTTCCCATGGCCTTATATCCTTCGGCTGGCGGTGTGTGGGCCACGTATAGTGAGTAGGCTGAGGTGAACCCGTAGATGGCGCCTACTATGAAAGCCTCGGGAGGCATTAAGCCTTTCACCGCGTAGACGCTCCCCGCGAAGACTAGGATCCCTTTTAACCATACTATAGGCTCGCTTAGGCCCACTCTTGAAATCAAAACGCTATATGTGAATATCATGAGGACCCCTATGAAGACTAGTAGTAGGATTAAGAGCCCCCTGAGTAGCGTGAAATACACGCCTATTAATAAGGCGGGGACCGCGGTTATAGCGAATAAAGCTAGGGCTTCACCTGGCGATAGGAGATCCCCCACTAGGACTTTACCCGCTAAGGGGGTTCTAGGCGTCATGGGGCCGAGACCTTCCCTGTACTCCATGTAATCGTCTATGGCGTGAACGCTCATGTTAGCTAGTGTTACCCCAGCTAAGACTAGGGCTATGAGGGTCCACTCGAGGGGGGTTTGAGGGGGCCCTAGGTAGAAAGCGCCTCCGAGGGCTGCTAGTACTGTGGATAGTGTTAGTTTAGGCTTCAAAAGTTCCATGTAAATGTTCAGCTTACTCAATCCCATACTCCCTCCACCTCGAATCTACGAGTTTCACAGTCTCCAAGTCCGGCTCTACTTCTTCAGGCCACTCTCTACCATAGTTTTCAACCTTAAACTTCCTGGTAGCATCTATGCCCAGCTTAGACCCGTAGCCTCCCTCCATAGCTGTGTGGTCTAGCTCGTCTGTCACAGCGTGGGGGACGACTAGGACATCCCTTTGGGGGTCGACGCAAGTGCTTATAGCGTATAGTACTTGGCCTAGGTCGTGGACGTTAACGTCGCTGTCGACGATGATCATCACTTTAACCAGGGAGAAGAGGCCTAAACCCCAGAGGCCCATCATAACCTTCTTAGCGTGCCCCGGATAACGCTTCTTCATAGACACTATAGCTATGCCCCCCGTGAAGAGCCCCTCCGGGGGTAGGTTTACATCTACGACTTCAGGCATGATCATTTTCATTAGTGGCAGGAATATCCTCTCCGCAGCCTTACCTATCCAAGCATCTTCAAGTATGGGCTTGCCCGTCACAGTGAAATAGTATATAGGGTTATCTCTATGGTATACTCTTTCAAGCCTTAGGAGGGGGTATTTAGCCTTAGGCGTGTAGTAGCCTGTGTGATCCCCGTAGGGCCCCTCGTCTACGAGGTTTTCAGTGTCAACCTCCCCCACATAGACAAGTTCAGAGTTAGCGGGTACGAAGACCCCGTCCAAGTCTACTATTTCGAGGGCGGAACCTCTAACTATGGATGCGAAGAGGAGCTTATCTATGGGGTAGGGCACTGGGAGAGCTCCTGTGAGCATTGTTCCAGGGTCCGAGCCTACAGCTATCGCGACCCTGATCTTCCTAGCTCCAGACTTTCTAGCTTTCATCCAGGCTAGGGCGCCCCTCTTGTGAACCTGCCAGTGCATCACAGCCCTGCTACCATCTATAATTTGAACCCTGTAAACGCCCATGTTGCTGACCCCTTTCTCAGGGTCTCTCGTGAGAACCAGCCCGTAAGTGATGTATCTCCCAGCATCCTTAGGCCATATGGTGGGGATGGGGGTTTTATTGAAGCCTTCAGACTCTATAACATTATCTTCGAAAGCCCCCCGGCCCGTTTTTCTGGGCGTGTAGGCTCCAAGCTTAACAACGTCCACGAGCGCGTATAGTTTATCTGTTAAACCTATTGGCGGCGCGCCTGTCAGGGGTTTAATAAGCCTCTCCCCTACCTCTTCAAGGTTCTCTACCCCGAGAAGCTTTCTTATAGAATCAAGTGATCTGAAGAGGTTTGTCGCCATCCTCCACCCCGGGAACCCTTTAATATTCTCGAAGAGGAGAGTGGGCCCTCTACTATACATGACTCTCCTGGCGATCTCGGCAGTCTCGAGGGACGGGTTAACCTCTACCTTTATTCTTCTAAGCTCGCCGCGCTCCTCCACACTCTTTAGAGCTTCCCTTAGGTCCTTGAACATTTAAACTTCACCTCTACGGGGTCCTCGTATAAACGTGTTATTAATAAAGCTATTAAGCTCTTATTTAAAGCGTGCCGGGTGGTGAACATCTTGAAGTTAAAAGTATTAGGCATGATCTTAGTTGTTCTCGTTTTAGCTTTAACCGTAGGTAGCCTGGCTTTCTTTAACTTGAGCAGGCAGAGTGAAGTTGAGAGTAGGGTAGTTAGTTTAAGGGTAGGCATTCTCCCCGTTATGAGCGCCTTACCTTTCATCATAGCCGGTGAGGAGGGGCTATTCTTGAAGCATGGTTTAAACGTCTCACTGAGCGTTTATGGGGCGGCTAGGGATAGGGATGCAGCGTTCATGGCGGGGCTTATCGACGTTATGATGATAGATCCTGTTACCACTTTAATGCTTGCTGATAAGGGTGTTGATGTTAAGATAGTGGCCCTGCACCATGGGGAGTACTCTGAAGATATAGTCTTCTACCTTCTAGCTCCCCCAGATTCTCAAGCTAATATTGACACTATCAGCAGCGTTGCCGTATCCCTCAACACGGTCATAGAGTTTGCTGCTTGGAAGATTTTTGAGGCTAAAGGTAGGGATCCGAGGAGCGTAAACTACATTGATATACCCAGCATACCCCTGAGATACCAAATGCTAATGGAGGGTAAGGTTGAAGCAGCAGTACTTCCAGACCCTTGGGGTACACTCGCAATAGTTGAGGGAGCTAGACTATTAGGTAGCACGGCGGAGCTTGAGAGAACCCCCGCTGTGAGTGTTGTGGCTATGAGGGGCTCCCTCGTGGATCCTGAAGTTGTTAAGAGGCTTAGGGCGGCTCTCGACGAGGCCCTGGGAATGTATAGGGCTAACCCTGAAAAATATAGGAGCATAGTTGAGGAGAGGGTTTTCGTGCCTGAAAAGCTTAAGGGTAAATGGCTT
This sequence comes from Thermoprotei archaeon, assembly GCA_029335875.2. Classification (GTDB taxonomy): domain Archaea; phylum Thermoproteota; class Thermoprotei_A; order Sulfolobales; family Acidilobaceae; genus DSZV01. The sequence goes on from JARJMZ020000031.1 coordinate 34,101, forward strand.
CCAACGTGGAAAGGAAGGGTTGTCGATTACCCCAGGAGCCTCTTCAATGATGTTCACGTGTGGCTTCTCGAGAGGAAGCTCATATCTAAGCCTTTAAACTACGAGGATATAGTGGTGGTTTTAGGTGGAACTGGAGCTTGATGGCGTTAGTTTCGGCTACAAGGACACTATACTCTTTAACGGCCTCAACTATACTTTTAAAGGCCCGAGTTTAAACGTCCTCCTAGGCCCCAACGGTGTGGGTAAAACAACTCTCATCAAGATAATAGCTGGGATACTGAAACCTTACAGTGGCAGAGTGCTCCTAGACGGTAAGCCCTTAGTTAAAGGTAGCGCAGCCTACGTGCCTCAGGACAACGAGCTCCTCCCATGGCTTACCGTGTGGTCTAACGTCGAGCTACCCTTGAGAATAACTGGGGTTAACGGGGATGAGAGGAGGTTTAGAGTCCTCGAAGCTTTAAAGTCTGTGGGAGTCCCAGATAAGGCTAGGGCATACCCTAAACACCTTTCGGGGGGCGAGAGGAAGAGGGTTGCCATAGCTAGGGCGCTAGCGTCAAACGCGAGCATACTCCTGCTTGACGAGCCCGCGGCCAACATAGATCCTGGGGGGCGTAGAAGCCTCTGGCGGATTCTAAGGGACATAGCTGGGGGGAAGCTTGTTATAGTTGTAACTCACGATATTGGGGAGGCTCTCATGGAGGGGGAGCACATACATGTCATGGCGGGGAGGCCGGCTAGAATAGCGGAGACTCTTAGGGGGGGTGAGGGTGCGTGGGGTCAGCTGAAAAGGATAATGGAAACATATTATGGGGGTTAAAGCTTCTAGCATATGTTGCTCTAAGCCTGGCAGCTTTCACGGCTACATGGCATGCCGCCTCGTGGGCCTCGGGCAAGCCGTACCTGCCAGGCCCGGCTAGCGTGGCTTTGAAAATCTACGCGGAGGCTTTTCAAGGGAACCTTATAGAGAACACTGTTATTACTCTCAAGAGGGTTCTAACAGCTCTAGCTATAGCTACGGTTCTCGGCTTTTCCACGGGCTTAGCTGCCGGCAAGACTTCCCTGGGGTCTAGGGGTTTAAGGCCCTTCATACTCGCGACATACCCCATACCTCATGCAACCCTAATACCTATACTGTTATGGATCCTGGGGGTTGAGTGGAGCAAGATCGGGGTAATAGCTATGATAATATATTACCCTATAGCTGTCTCGACAATGGAGTGGTCTATGAGGACGCCGAGAGACTATGAGGATCTCATAGATAGTATGGGGGGTACTTTGACTCATAAAATACTTTATGTGACTATACCCTACATAATACCGGGGTTCCTAACGGGCCTTAGAATGGCTGTCAGCGTAGCCTACGCTATAGTGTTTTTAGCGGAGAGCTTCGTCCTAACAGGGGGCCTGGGGGCTTATATCGAGGAGTCATGGCATAGGCTTGACTATGAAGGCGTTTATAGTGGGGTTGTGACGCTCTCAACTTTAGGTGTAATGTCATACACGATACTGTGGCTGTTGGAGAAAGCTTATAGGAGCAGGTTCATGTGAATTGTTTAACCATCTAGCAGGGCCCGGCTTAAACGCTTTGAGGCCACCCTATAACGGAGTGGGGTCTAAGCGTGCGAGCTCAGGTGTTTTAATTTATAAAGGTTCTTTTATGTGTTTAAGCAGAGGGTGTATTCGTTGAACTCCATCGAGCTGATAGCGTTTATGTTGACTTCTCTAATAGTGCTGCTTTTAATGAGGGTCCCTTTGCACGTGGTTCTAGCTGTGGTTATAGTTGTTTCAATGCTGCTCTATGGGGGCCTTGAAACCCTGTGGAGTGTTTTCTCCGAGGTCTTAAGTGATGGGACCACGTGGGGTCTTGTAGCCTCTGTTTTCGCAGTCTCATGGCTTGTATCGCTTTACACTATGAGCGGGGTTGTTTACAGGCTGGGGGAGAACTTGTCTAAACTGTTTAGGAGCAGCCTCTTATCCATGACTATGGTTCCGGGCTTGATAGGCTTGCTTCCAGTGCCTGGGGGTGCTTTAATGTCTGCCCCTATTGTAGACTCTCTCGGCTCTAGGATGGGCCTTTCTAGGGGTAGGAGGCTTTTTGTTAACGTCTGGTATAGGCATGTTATAGTTTATGTCTACCCTTTGAGCTCCGTTGTTATACTGGCTTCCGCGGTGACTTCTGTTAATCTATGGCTCCTGGTTTTGAGCCAGGTGCCTATAGCTGTCTTCATGTTCCTCGTAGGCTTACCCCTGGCGGGGTTGAAGCCTGAGAGGATAGTTGGGGGTATTAGTTGGGGCTTGCTTGCTAGGGATTTCGCCCCCATAGCTCTCGCCATAGTATTTGCCTTGATCCTGGCCCCCCTGGATGTTCTCCTGGGCGCTGAGAGGGTTTCCGTGGCTGTGGGGGTCCTACTCTCCATAGCTGCTTTCATATTTATCCATAAGGTTAAGGCTGCCCATGTTGTAAGGTCTTTGGGGGATAGGAGGATATATGAGATTGCGGTCATATCCGTGGAGATCATGGCTTTCAGGGCTTTTTTCCTTAGCATAGATCTAGGCCCTATAGTGGGGGTTTTAAAGTCTGCTGGCGTAGATGGCCCCTTGCTGGCCATGGTCTTACCTATATTCTTCTCTACTATAAGCGGTCACCCTACTGCTGGGATAGCTATTGCCGCCCCCATAGTGGAGTCTGCTCTTGGCGTGAGCTCTAACACTGCTTTCCTCATATATGCTTCGGCTTTCATAGGCTATATAGCCTCCCCCCTCCACCTCTGCTATATTTACACTGCACAGTACTATAACACTTCTATTATTGAAGGGTACAAGTATATGGTTCCCGCCACTATAGCTTCTCTCATAGCTGCCTTCATTGTTTTCGGGGGGTTAAGCTACCCTTAGATCCTGATCTTAGAGTTTTTGAGTCTGAGGGTGTCCGCCACTTCTCTGGCTAATGTTTTACTCGCTTCTAGAGCTCCTTTCTCGTTGTAGGCCATGTATATTTTAAGCCAGTTTATGGATATTATGGTGTAGGTTACTATTAATGATAGTGTTACTGTGAGAGCTGTTAGTAGAACTATTTTACTTAGGGTTAACTCCCCCATGCTTGCAACGGCCGCGTCCACGATCCACTTGGCAGAGTATCCTAGACTGTATACGAGGAAGGCCATGACTATTTTCCCAGCTATTACTGTAACAGCGAACACTAGGGCGTTAAAGCCCGCAACCCCTAAGGGTATGTATAGGAGGTCGTCGGGTAGGGGTAGGGCCGCGAAAAGGAAGACTGCGACCCCCATGCTCCCCTTCCTACCTTTAAGTAAGGGCAGGAGCTCCTCCCTCTTCCTCCTCACAGCCTTAAATCTGGAGCCCATGAGCCTCGATATGGCGAAGAGGGCTAGCTTCCCCAGCCCGGCCCCCGTTCCGGCGCTTAACACTGCTATGAGGGACTGTAGTGTTCCAGGGGAGATTACAGCGTAGGATGCTATGAGAGAAATATATACTGCGGGGAAGCCGGGCACTAGGTTGGATATGAAGGCGAGCGCCCCCAAGCCTATGGGGCCATATTTTTGGAGCTCCTTTATAGCAACTATTATAGCCTCGTTGGGAGCAGCTTCCAACCCCCCACTCCACCTTTCGATAACGTTTACCCTCAGCCTTATAAAAGAAGTGTACACCTAACCTTTTAAACATAATAGTCTCGAGAGACTCTAAACTTTACAGGGCTATGAGGTGGCTCGAAAGGGCTGAAGTAAGTGAAGTCCCCGCGCAGGGCCGAGCCCCCCGGCTTGAGGATTAAACAGATAACCCTTAACAGGCATATTATAAAGTGGCCCGCGGTTCCCGGCGGCGGCGCGGGGGCTACTAAAGGGCTGAGCCCTGTGAATGAGCCTCCAGCCTCCATCCGCGGGCACAAGTAGTTTTTGATTTACACTGGCCAACAAAGGTTTTAAGCTCTAGCTGCACTAACTATATTAAGTGGCTCCCGCCTCCCTCCAGGAGGCGGGTTGCTTAAGCTTAGAATGGGGGCTCGAGGAACCCCAGCCGCTAAGCTGGGAAACCCTCGAGCCTAACAAGGGCCCCTAGAGGCTTGGAGGAGCCTGCATAAAGGCGGCCTCACGGAGGCCAGCCCACTCTACGGCCTTCGCGGCCGTAACTCCGGTTGATCCTGCCGGACCCGACTGCTATCGGGGTAGGGCTAAGCCATGGAAGTCGGACGCCCCGCCGCTGCGGGGTGTGGCGCACGGCTGAGTAACACGTGGCTAACCTGCCCTCGGGAGGGGGATAACCTCTCGGGAAACTGGGGCTAATCCCCCATAGGCGGGGAGGCCTGGAAAGGTTCTCCGCCGAAAGGGGGTGTGGGGGGTTATCGCCCGCGCCCCGCCCGAGGATGGGGCCGCGGCCTATCAGGTTGCTGGCGGGGTAATGGCCCGCCAGGCCTGCGACGGGTAGGGGCCGTGAGAGCGGGAGCCCCCAGATGGGCACTGAGACAAGGGCCCAGGCCCTACGGGGCGCACCAGGCGCGAAAACTCCGCAATGCGGGCAACCGTGACGGGGCTACCCCGAGTGCCCCCCTTGTGGGGGCTTTTCCCCGCTGTAGGGAGGCGGGGGAATAAGCGGGGGGCAAGTCTGGTGTCAGCCGCCGCGGTAATACCAGCCCCGCGAGTGGTCGGGGTGCTTATTGGGCCTAAAGCGGCCGTAGCCGGCCCGGTAAGTCCCCCCTGAAAGCCCCAGGCTTAACCTGGGGAGCGGGGGGATACTGCCGGGCTAGGGGGCGGGAGAGGCCGAGGGTACTCCCGGGGTATGGGCGAAATCCAATAATCCCGGGAGGACCTCCAGTGGCGAAGGCGCTCGGCTGGAACGCGCCCGACGGTGAGCGCCGAAAGCCGGGGG
>JARJMZ020000005.1 GCA_029335875.2 Thermoprotei archaeon
CCATTACCCCTACTCCAACTCCTCCCCCCACCCCGATAGGTCCTCCAGCTTTAGTTATAGAGACTAGCAAGGCTTTCGTAGTAGTGGGTCTTAAGGGTTCAGTAGTGCAGCCGTTCGATACTAAGGGTAAACCTGTAATAGTCGTAGCTTACCAGCCAGATCCCCAGGCTACGAAGCCTGTAGAGAAGTCTGTAGGCTTTACAGATATTAACCCGTCTTTCTGTAGGATAGAGTACTATGATGCCCTGGTTATGGCTGCTAGGAAGAGTGGGGACCCGTTTGTTAGAGAGCAGCTTTACGAGGCTATATACAAGCTTAGCGGCGAGGAGGTTATACTATTCTGGCTGGGGCAGAACAAGATAGTCCTAAACTATTGGAGTTGGGTTAAGGGGAGATATTACCATCCAACTCTAGGGGAAAGGTTTGACCTGCTCTCCGAAACTCCGGGAGCCCCTGTAGTTAGGACGGGCATAAAGGATTATGTTAATGACGCGAAGACATTATCAATAATAACCTTCGGGTGGCCCGACACTTTCGACCCCGCAGCCAACTATGAGAGCTTCGGCTGGCTCATATTCCACAATATAGGGTCATCGCTTTTAACTTTCTGGAAGGAGGACTTGAAGACCCTAAAACCCGAACTCGCCGTAGCCTGGGCTAGGAACGCGGACTCCACGGAATACTACTTCGTCATAAGAGGGGGCGTCTTAGCCTATGATCCGTGGAATAAGAAGACTTACGAGATAACAGCTTTGGACGTGTTATTCACTATATGGAGGATAGCCAGGCTACAGCTAGACCCCAGCTGGATGATAACAGAGTTCGTCAACGTTAACGAGAGCACAGTACTGACAGAGTCCCAGTTTAACGATCTACTAGCTAAGGGAGGCATATACGCTGATTACGGAGGCTTCTCTGGTGAGGTTAAAAGTCTTAGCGAGCTACTAACAGTCTTCAAATATGTTGGAGGTACTGCTGGCGTAGTCAAGCTTAAGCTCTACTACCCCTACGCCCCCTTCCTAAGCATATTAGCTGACCCGTTCACAATGATTATACCTATGAAATACCTGTTTGACAACGTTGAGGAACTTAAGGGTAAGTATGAGCAGGCCGTCAAGGAGTTTAATGAGGCTAAAACTCCGGGCGTGTGGGCTAAGTATATTGGAACGGGCTCTCAGGAGCCCACGCACCTGTTCCTCCACAAGTACCCGCCAAGCACGGGCCCCTACTATATAGCTGAGTACGTGGAGAAGTCACACATACTCCTAGCGTATAACCCCTACTACTGGAATACCACTTTATGGGTACAACTGTATGGGAGCATAAAGCCGGCGTATGAAAGGGTTTTATTCATGATCAACGATGACGCAGTGGCTAGAGTTGAGATACTTAAGAGGGCGGTAGCAGACTATGGAGCTATTCCTCTAGCTAGGCTAGATGAAATTAAGGGGTACGTGTACCCGGGCACAGAACATAAGATAATAGTAGAGGAGCCCGGGCTATCGCCGGCCATAACATATATAGTGCCTAACTGCATGAGGGAGCCCTTCAACAATAAACTTGTGAGGCAGGCTTTAGCATATGCGATACCATACGATGAAATAATAAGTACAGTGTATGTGGGTAGGATAGTTAGGCTGCATGGAGTAATACCTGCAGGGTTCCCAGGGCATAATGACGACATAGTTGTCAAATACACGTTCGACCTAGCTAAGGCGAGAGAACTCCTAAAACAAGCAGGGGTAGATCTGAGTAAGTACAGTGTAAAGCTATGGTATAATAGAGGCAACGTCGAGAGGGAGAAAACACTGACACTACTACAGGCTACATGGGGCCAGTTAGGGCTCAAGATAACTGTTGAGGCCCTCGATTGGCCCATATTGTTGGATAAGACGGAACACGGGGACTTCGACGTCTGGATGGTGGGATGGCTTCCAGACTATATAGACCCAGACAACTATGCAGGCCCCCTATCATATGGGGGGACGAAGTTTAAGATCCTAGACGTAGCCATCGTCAAGACTGTTAATGAAGCTCAAAAGATTATAGGCGGCTAGTAAACCGGACATCCCCCCTCCCCCACATTAGTTTTTAGGTTTTGATTTTTACCGTTATAAGTTTTGGGGATTAGTTTGTCTGATTTAAAAAGGTTTTTATTGAGAAGGGCCCTCACGTTCATACCTACAGTTATAGGTGTGACTTTCCTAGTGTTTTTTATAGCGGCAGTGTTGCCCGCGGACCCCGCTAAGCTATGGGCTGGGGGTGAGAAGGCTAACCCCCAGGTTGTGGAGAATATTAAAAGGGAGTATAGGCTGGACAGGCCTATATGGGAGCAATACTTCTTCTTCCTTAAAAACGTTGTTACTAATGAGATGGTGAGCCCCGTGTCTCACAATAAGGTTTGGGAGGATCTTGGTAGAAGGCTTCCAGTCACTATTCAGCTCACGCTTCTTTCATTCACTTTCATAGTGTCCATAGGTATACCTCTAGGTATACTATCGGCCTTAAAGAGGGATAGTGTTATAGACATGCTAGTGAGAATACTGGCGCTTCTAGGCGTTTCAACCCCCGTGTTTTGGCTCGCGTACCTCCTCATCTTCATATTCTTCACTAGACTCGGCTGGATAACTTTGGCCGGCACCCCGGTACCTCCATACTCTATAACGGGCATACCCCTCATAGACTCCATTATAAAGCTTGACTTCCACACGTTTAAACAGGTAATCGAAAGGTATTGGCTACCCTCCCTCGTGCTCGCTTACGCTAACATAGGTGTCATAGCTAGGCTTGTGAGGAATAGTTTCCTCGACGCTCTAAGCTCGGACTTCGTAGAGTTCATTGATGCTAGGGGGCTGTCAAGCCGTAGGAAGTACGTTCACGTACTAAAAAACGCCATGGTTCCCGTGATTACAGTACTAGGGTTAACATTTGGAGGTTTACTAGCTGGGGCTCCCATAACTGAAACAGTGTTCGGCCTGCCTGGCGTGGGTAGGTACTTGATAGATGCTATAAGGTTTTACGATTACCTCACCTTAATGGGTGGCGTCCTCCTAATAGCTTTAATATATGTTACCGTTAACCTCCTAGTAGACATAAGCTACGCGATCATAGACCCTAGGGTGAGGTATTAGAGTGTCCAGCGAGGAGAGGGAGGTTTACGAGAAGAAAGTTTTAGATAAGCTTGTCGACCTCCTCCTAGACAATTTAACACATGCTATTGACAGGGTTAGGCCCGGCTGGAAGGTTAGGAACGAGGCTAGGGTTGAAGAGTTTAAACTAACACTATACGCTTTGAACAGGTCGCCTCCAGGGCTACTAGGGCTATCCCTCGTGTCATTCTTCATTCTGATAGCCTTAATAGGCCCCTACATAGCGCCTTTCAGCTATGACATGCCCCTAGTCCTCTGCGACCGGAACGCTTACTTAGCCCCTCCCGGTACGATCATAACAGTGAAAGAGGGGAGCTTGTGCAGCGAAGTTTACGGGATTAAGCCTGGAAATTACACGCTGATACTCGGGGCCGACGACTATGGGAGGGATTTATTCAGCCGCATACTTTACGGTGCTAGGACGAGTTTTGTAGTGGCTGTTTTAGTGATGGCTATAGGCCCCTTAATAGGTATAACGTTAGGCTTGATTTCAGGCTATCGGGGGGGTTCTGTTGACGAGACCATAATGAGGATTACGGATGTTTTCATAGCGTTTCCCGGGCTAATATTAGCTATAGCTTTCTCTGCAGTCTTACCCGGCAGGGTTTCAGAGATTCTCGACATGTTCCCCCCGCTGGCCTCGGCAACCTTGTCTTTATTCGCTTTAAAACCAGAGCATGTTGGGGCTCTAGCTAACCTCGTTTCCGTGATAATAGCTTTATGGATCGTGTGGTGGCCGGGCTATACTAGGATTGTTAGGGGTATGGTTTTATCTGCGAGGGAGAACGTTTATGTTGAAGCCGCTAGGGCTATAGGCGTGCCAACCCACTCTATACTGTTCAGGCACATCCTCCCCAATATCTTAGGCCCTATACTGGTCTTCCTAACTTTAGATTTCGGGGGCGTCATATTGGTGGAGGCCGGCCTAAGCTTTCTAGGTTTGGGGGCGGTGCCTCCCATAGCTGACTGGGGCAGGATAGTTTACGATGGAGCCGAGTATTTCCCGAGAGCTTGGTGGCTCGTATTCTTCCCCGGCCTCGCTACTCTACTAGCAGTACTAGGGTTTAACCTTATAGGTGACAGTTTAAGAGACGTACTTGACCCTAAGACTAGGAGGAGGATAGAGTTTAGAGTTAAAGGTAAAAGGTGAGGGCATTGCCTGAAAACTGCGACCCAATAATAGAGGTTAGAGACCTCTACATAAGCTTCTACACTTACGCTGGGGTCGTCAAGGCTATAGAAGGTGTAAGCTTTACAGTGTGCCGCGGAGAGACATACTGCCTAGTGGGGGAGACTGGGTGCGGTAAGAGTGTGACGTCGAAAGCCTTAACAAGGCTCATACAGGCTCCGGGCAGGATCGAGAAGGGGAGGGTAATATATTACCCTAAACCCGGGCACCCCATAGACATAACCAGTTTAGATGAGGGTGAGCTTAGAAAGATAAGGGGTGGGGAGATAGCGTATATAATCCAAGACCCCTCAGCAGCCTTAGACCCCCTATACACCATTGGATTCCACATAGCTGAGACCATGAACGCGCACGGGCTGGTGAGGAGTATAAGGGAAGGCTTTAGGGAAGCAGTTAAATATCTCAATAAGGCCCTAATGCCGGACCCTGAAGAGAGAGTTAAATCTTATCCCCACGAGCTAAGTGGCGGAATGAAACAGAGGGGCGTCATAGCCACAAGTTTATCTACAAAGCCTAAAGTGTTGGTGGCTGACGAGCCAACCACAGCTGTCGACGTAACAATACAGGCTCAGATAATGAAGCTCTTAAAGGAGCTTAAAAGCGGTGAAGGCTTAACTTTAATACTCATAACTCACAATATGGGCCTTGTAGCGGAAATGTGCGATAGAGTAGCTGTCATGTATGCTGGTAGGATCGTTGAGGAAGGCGCTGTTCTAGACATTTTTAAGAGTCCCAAGCACCCTTACACTAGGGCTCTCCTAAACGCTGTCATAAACCCTCTAGTTAGAACTTCCAAGCTAGAGTCAATACCAGGCACAGTACCAGACCTTATAAGGCCTCCTAGAGGGTGCAGGTTCCACCCTAGGTGTCCGTTTTCCAGTGAAATATGCTTGGAGAGGCCCCCTAGTTTTTTAATAGGCCAGGATCATAAGGTAGCGTGCTGGCTCTACAAGGATGAGGCTCAGGGTGTTGAGGGTTGAGTGAAAACTCTTCCAGAGCTAGGGAGTCCGTTAAAAGAATGTTCCCGGGAGAACAGCCCCTAGTTGAAGTCCTCAACCTCAAGAAATACTTCCCTGTTAGGGGTTTAATATTCACGAGGGGGTATGTGAAGGCTGTAGATGGGGTTAGTTTCTCGATCCCTAAAAGTAAGACTTTAGGCTTAGTGGGGGAGAGCGGGTCTGGGAAAACTACTGTTGGCAGGCTCATACTAAGGCTTATAGAGCCTACGGGAGGTAGCATATATTTTGACGGGAGGGACATTCTGAAACTCTCGGGAAGGGGGCTTAAAGCTTTTAGGAGGAGGGCTCAGATAGTGTTCCAAGATCCTTATATGAGCCTCAATCCCAGAATGACTGTTTTCGACATAGTGTATGAGCCTCTGAGAGTCCACGGTATTAAAGTGGAAAATCCCCAAGAGTACGTGCTTAAACTCCTCTACCAGGTAGGCTTAAATGAGACCCACCTATTCAGATATCCCCATGAGTTTAGTGGGGGGCAGAGGCAGAGGATAGCTATAGCTAGGGCTTTAGCGTTAAACCCCGAGTTTATGGTCTTGGACGAGCCTACTAGCATGTTAGACGTTTCCGTCCAAGCTCAGATACTTAATCTGCTCAAGGAGATTCAAGCTAAATACAACCTCACATTCCTCTTTATAAGTCACGACCTTGGAGTTGTAAGGTACATGAGCGATTACATGGCAGTCATGTATTTAGGTAAAATCGTTGAAATAGGGCCTTCAGACAAGGTTTTCGAAAACCCCGCACACCCATATACTAAAGCTCTACTATCAGCAATACCAATACCGGACCCTGAGGTTGCGAGAACAAGGAGCAGGCTGACCATTAAAGGGGAGCCCCCCTCACCCTTAAACCCGCCTAGAGGCTGTAGATTCCATCCTAGATGTCCCTTTTACATGGAAAAATGCGGTTTAGAGGAGCCCCCCCTCATTGAAGTAGAGAAGGGGCACTGGTCTGCGTGCTGGCTACACGTCTAGGCTGTCGGGTATGAATGGAGGCTTATCTTCTAGGTTCACAAGGGGGATGCTCAGCCACCCAAGCCTCGTCCTATCAGATACTTCAATCTTCTCTCCAGACTCGTCAGCCTTAGCTAGGATATACTTAGCTTTAAACGGGTCGAGCCCGTCATCGTCAGTCGAATAGTAATATACTATGGGGACCCCGTAGAGCTTATAGTAATCCTTGTAAATTGTCTGAACAGCATAAACGATTTTATCCTTAAACTTGAACCTGTATACGGGCATGACAACCATCATGTGGGCAGCGCTAGAGACAAGCCTAACCAAATCCCCAAAACTCGAAACCCTAATAGCTACAACTTTACCAAAACCCTCAAACCCCTGAGACTCCAACACCAACACCCTCGAGAAAAGAAGTGCTCAAAGGCTAAAAACAAAACTTAAAACCCCTACACATAATAACTAACGTTATGGCAGGCGGGGGTGCCCGAGCCTGGTCAAAGGGGTCGGGCTGAGGACCCGATGGCGTAGGCCTGCGTGGGTTCAAATCCCACCCCCCGCACCACCTCTAGTGTCGGATATTAAGCTGAGCACTCCTGATAGGCGCGTTAGCCGTGCGAAAACAGCGGTGGCCCGCTTAACTACCTAGTAGCGGGAAGAAGTGTGGCCATAAACAAAGGGGCTCTAGTGTTTAAACGCTAGGGTGGAACAGCTAGTTTCACCGTTTTAGGCTCTCTCTTTATACTTTCTAGTTGGAAGGCTAAGGTTGTATAGCTCTTTGAGAGAATTTTCGACTTTTATATCTTTTAAAGTAATTTTATATTAGTTGTTTATATTCTTTACTTTTAAATTATGAATTTATATTAGCTTTGCCCCCCATTAATATACTTGAGGCGCAGATGGTGGCCTATGTTGAGTGCTAGGAAGGACTGGTTTAAGATAGCTCGCGAGCTTCACGAATACTATGGGGGTAAGCTGGAGGTTATCCCTAAGGTTCCTGTTAGGGGTATGGATGATTTTTCAATATGGTATACTCCTGGGGTCGCCGAGCCTTCTAGGAGTATAGCTAAAGATGCTGATCTTAGTTTTGAGCTTACATATAGGTGGAATCTTGTGGCTGTCGTTAGTGATGGGACTCGAGTTCTAGGTCTTGGAAATATAGGTCCTGAGGCTGCTCTCCCTGTTATGGAGGGTAAAGCTCTCCTCTTCAAGTTCCTGGGTGGTGTTGACGCTATAGGCTTGGTTCATAGGGCTAGGAGCTTAGAGTCGTTTCTAACCCTTCTCGAGTGGGTTGAGCCGAGTTTCGGCGGCATAAACCTTGAGGATGTTGAGAGCCCCAAGTGCTTCACGCTGCTCGAAGAGGCTCAGAAGAGGCTTAAGATACCTGTGTGGCACGACGACCAGCAGGGCACTGTTGCGGCTACACTCTCAGGCCTCATTAACGCTGCGAAGGTTGTGGGGAAGAACCTCAAGGATAGCAGGATAGTTTTGTTCGGGGCTGGAGCCTCAAACATACCCTTATACAGGCTCCTCAGGAAGATAGGGGTTCCGGCGGGTAACATTGCCGTTTTGGATAGTAGAGGGGTGCTGCACCCCGACAGGGATGATATAGACAGGCTGTTCCTAAGCCACCCGTGGAAGTATAGGATAGCGGTGGAGACTGGGGGCGGGGGGCTGAGGCCTGGGGCTGGCCCCGCTGAAGCCCTCAAAGGGTCTGATATACTAGTGGCTGCGAGCACCCCGGGCCCCGGGGTTATTAAGAAAGAGTGGGTTTCAGGTATGAACAAGGACTCGATAGTTTTCTCCATAGCGAACCCCGTTCCTGAAATATGGCCGTGGGAGGCTAAGGAGGCTGGGGCTAGAATAGTGGCTACTGGGAGGAGCGACTTCCCCAACCAGGTTAACAACAGCCTAGTCTTCCCCGCCATGTTCAGGGGCCTTTTAGATGTTAGGGCTAAAGCTGTGACCGACGAGACCCTGATAGCCGCTGCTTTCGAGCTGGCAAAGTACGCTGAAGAGAAGGGTTTGAGGGAAGACTATATAATACCGACAATGGAGGAGTGGGAGGTTTACGCTAGGGAGGCTGCGGCCGTCGCCGTCAAAACTGTAGAGCAGGGTCTAGCTAGGAAGACTACAACTTACAAGGAGGAGTATGAGAGGGCCCTATCAATAATATATAGTGTAAGGGAGAAATGGGTGAAGCTCTGGGAGGCAGGGTTAATAAAGAGGCCTCCGCCCGGGGTAGAGTAGTCATGTTCGAGCCCGCAATAGTCGTCAGGAAGCCTAGAGAGGAGGATGTAGGGGAGCTAGCTAGGCTAATATTAAGGTTCTACATGTTCAACGAGGAGTTCGACCCCTCAATGGAGCTAGCCCCGAACGCTCGAGAGGCGGCCTTCGAGATAGCTAAGAGTAGGGTTAAAGATGGGGGTTTAACGCTCATAGCCGTGGCTGAGGGCAAGGTTATAGGCTACGTCTACGGTATCGTAGCGGAGAATCCCATGCTAGCTAGGAGGAGCATCGGCGTTTTGAAGGAGCTCTACGTGATCCCGGAAGAGAGGATGAAGGGTGTGGCTACAATGCTCATAGAGCATGCTAAGAGAGAGTTTTCTAAGCTGGGAATACGCCATGTGGCGGTTGAGTTCCCCGCTAGGAACATTATCGCGGAGAAGTTCTACGAGAAGATAGGCTTTAGAAAGTTCACAAACATATACCTTAAGGAGGTGTGAAGGGGTGCCCGTAGAGGTTAGGCTCGCCACGAGCGAAGATAAGAAGCCGGTAGCGGAGATGATAGCGAGGCTTAAAGCCCTCAACGAAGAGCTAGACCCCCTATTCAAGACAGTGGAAAACCTGGAGGAGGTGGTGGAGAAGTACGTAGAGAAAACCCTTGAAGAAAGTAAAAACTGCTTCACGCTAGTAGCCTACGACACCGAGCACGGAGAGCTGGCGGGAGTTATAAGGATAGAGCTAGTAGACAGAATATTCTATAAGCCTAGGATCAAGGCGGTAATAACAGACATATATGTGAGACCCAAATACAGGAGGAAGAGGGTGGCAGCACTACTACTAGAAAAAGCAAAGGAAGAAGCTAAAAATAGGGGAGCCGGCATGATGACAGCAGTATACCCAGCCGGCAACCTAATAGCAGAACTCTTCTACGAAAACATGGGCTTTAAAACCCTACAACTAGAGAAGCACATACAGCTTTAAACACGGAACACCAAACCCCCAAGTTTTTAATATTCCCCAGGGCTTTCTAGCCCCCTCTCCCCCAAACCCGTTGGAACACTAATCCCGCCAAAAACGATGTCAACCCCACAGCCAGAGGGTAGTATATTAGGGGAACCAGTATACCGGGGAAGCCTAAGAGCTCCCCCATAACATTAAAACCTAAAACTCCAGCCCCCGAGGCGAGGTAAGCTATGAGGAAGCCTAGAAGCCCCGCTAATACGCCGGCTAGGACCCCCTTAGACCCCCTGAAGGCTACACCCACTATAGCCCCTGAGAGGAGGACGCCCACTGTAATGTTGAAAGGTGGGGTCAAAAGATAGAGCGAGCCTGCTAAGACAAAACTAGATAATAGTATTAACGCTCCCTTTACGGGCTGAGAGCGCATTACAGACACCAATAGAGGGTTTCCTAGGCCTGAAACTAATATAATAGTGGGGCCTTGAAGGCCTCCCTGCTGAAACTACCACAGTTATTTAGGAGCTCTCAAACTTTATTAGCACGGTGTTAGGGGTTTGAGCTCTAGGTTGAAGATTTTAGCTGTCCCACTTATAGTTGTCATAGTTATACTCATGCTTGTTGCTCCTTCGGTTCAACCTCTCGTAAGCCTGTTCCTAGACCCTTTCAATGGGGTTGCCGGTAGCGGGTTTGCAGGGCTTCCTTCCGGGGCTGTTAGGGCTCCAGGGGTGCCTGGTGAAGCTGTCATATACTGGGATAGTGATGGTGTGCCCCATATTTTCGCCTCTACTGATGAGGCTGGCGTTTACGCCTTAGGCTACGTTATGGCTTCTACAAGGCTGTTCCAGGCTGACCTCTTTAGGAGGATTCCACAGGGTAGGCTCTCGGAGCTTGTGGGCGGGGCTGGGTTTGAGAGTGACAGGCTTATGAGGACTCTGAACTTGGATGATGCTATAGCGGAGTCTTGGAAGCTTATGGTTGGGAGCGGCGATCCCGAGCTTTTGAGGCTCTCAGAGCTGGTAAAGTATTTCGTTAGGGGTTTCAACGATTACATATCAGGTTTGAAGTATAGGGAGCTGCCGCCGGAGTATAGGCTTCTAGGCTTGAAGCCCGAGCCTTGGAAGCCCGAGGATGTGATAGCTATACAGAAGCTCTTCACAATGATGCTAGCTTGGGATAGTGACGACCTAGTCCTTAACGAGCTCGTTAGAAAGTGGGGTCCGAGTATTTTACTAGACCTAGACATAGTTGATAGAACTCTAACAACACCCCAAGCCTACTGTGCTGAGGCTGTCAAGTGGGGCGAGGTTACAGGCTTAACCTCCTCAACCCAACTCTTAAAGCCGGCTATCACAGTTGGCGAGGCCACTTATGGGGCGAGCTCCTCTAAAGTCCTCAACTTCCTCTGGAAAGCTGAAGAGCCCCTAAGGCTCCACTCAAACCTCCAAGGCTCCAACAACTGGGTTGTCGGAGGAGCTTACACTGTTAGCGGGAAGCCTATAGTAGCCAACGACCCCCACCTAGCCCTCACAGCCCCCAGCCTCTGGATGCTAGTTCACATCTCAACCCCCAGTGTTAAAGCCGCCGGGGTTACAGTAGCCGGGGCCCCGGTAGTAGTTATTGGTAGGAATGAGAGGATCGCCTGGGGTTTCACTAATGTCATGGGGGATTTCACGGACTTCTACTATTACAAGTGGAACGGCACAATGTACTATTACAAGGGTCAGTGGCTTAACGCGAAAGTGAGGGTTGAAGTTATAAACGTGTGGAACCCTCAAACTAGGAAAATGGAGGCTAGGGAGCTTAGAGTCCTCGAAACAGTACATGGGCCTGTAATAGAGGAGGGTGGCGAGCGTTATGCTGTAGCCTTCACGGGGGCGGGGCCGAGCCTGGACCTAGTGTTTGTATGGGAGCTTAACAAAGCCTCGAGCGCCGCCGACGCTCTAAGGGCTCAGAAGTATTTCACAGCCCCAATCCAAAACCTTGTAGTAGCGGATGCTGACGGTAACATAGCGTATTCCCCTGTGGGAGCCTACCCTCTAAGGGTTAACACCCCCACTTTCAACATTGAAGGCTTTAAGGTCGAGAATAGGGGCTTCCTACCATATAACGGTAGTAGGGGTGAGGGGGAGTGGGCTGGCTTCATAGCATACAGCGATCTCCCCATAGCCTTCAACCCCCCCAGGCCCTTCATAGTAACAGCTAACTCTAAACCCTTCGACGGGGAGTGCGGGAAGCACATAGGCTGGAACTGGGCTGACAGGTTCAGGCAGGATAGGATCCTCGAGCTGCTGGGGGGGAGGTTGAAGGCTAAGGGCAGGCTCAGCATAGAAGATGTCATGACAGTCCAGACGGATACGAGCAAAGACCTAAGTCTGGAGACATACATAAGCATGTTATTAAAGCTCGCTAAAGAGGCTGGAGGAGAGCTTGGAGACATAGTTAGGGGCCTCGAAGACTGGATATCCCAGGGGGCCCCGGCGAGCCCTGACAGGTGGGAGCCGAGCATAGCCCTAGCCTGGGCTTTGAATTTCCACAGGAGCCTCTGGGCTAAACTATACGGCAGCGAGTCCCGGGCAGGCTTCTTCAGGCTCGAGCTCGCCGAGAAGCTCCTCAAAGAATATCTTGCCGGCAGCGTTAAGGCCGAGAAATACATTGCCAGGGGCGAGGCTGAGCCTCTGGCTATAAATAGTTTGAAGGAAGCCCTAGAGCTCCTAAAACAATACTATGGAACAGGAGACTATAAAACATGGAAATACGGGAAACTCCACTACTACAGCCCAGAACACCCAATACTTAAAACATTCAACTACGAGAAGAAAGAGGCTGGAGGAGGACCCTACAGCGTAAACCCAGCATCACCCGCAACACTGGATCCCAAAACAGGAGCCCCAGTAAAAAGCGGGGCGAGCATAAGGCTAGCAAGCGACCTATCAACAAAAACAATACACGCAGCACTACCAGGAGGAACCCACGGAAACCCACACTCCCCACACTACCAAAACCAGTACAAACAATACTGGACAACAGGACAATACAAGGAGATAAACATAGGAGAGAAACCAGGAGACACGCTAAACACTCTAATAATTAAAGGAGACTAGGTAATAAATAAAAGGTTAAATAAGGGTAACTAAAGAAAAACCCAGACAAGTAAATTGAAAAACAAACCTTCCAGACAACACTAACAAAATGGACAGGGGCTGAGAGAAAAGTGAAAGCCAAAAGAGGAATAAGCCCAATAATAGCCACAGTAATACTAATAGCAGTAACAATAGCAATAGGAATAGCAATAGCAGGATGGCTAATGGGACTATGGGGAGGCATGGGAGGAGCCGAATCACTAAAACTATACCCTAATGCCACCCTAGAAGTCGCCAGTTCAGGTACTAAACTGAATTTAACAGTGAAGAATGAGGGGTCAAAAGACGCTAAAATAATAGAGGTTAGAATCGATGGTCTAGGCAAGGCTACCAGCTGTTCCAATGGCGCTAGTAATAATCTTCCCGTCACCGCTAAAGTTGGTTATATGATAACATTATCCTGCGATTTCCAGCAGCAACCCGTTCCAGGCGCCACCTACACTGTTAGGGTTATGACTGAGGCCGGCAACACTTATTTGACGCAGGTTACTGCCGCTGCTGCCGCTGCAGGCTAGCTGGGTTAGCTTTTTATTCCCATTTTTTCTTTTTGCTTTCTATTATTGCTGTTATTATTATTGCTGTTGTTATTATTATTGTTATTATTGTGGCTTGTTTTATTTTGAGTAGTGATAGTGCTCCTGTTATTGTTGCTCCCGCTGTTGTTGTTATAGCTGCCGCTGTCATTATTTTGTTTATTGTTTTTGGTTTGTTTTCCAGCGTTTCCACTGTTACTGTTAGGCTTGTGTATGTTATTGTTAGGGCTATTAGGGGTAGTTTTGCTAGCGTGTTTTCCACCGCTAGTGTTATGGTTAGTGTTGCTAGTACTAGTATTGCTGATATTCTGGGTTTTATTGTCTTGTTTGCTAGTATTGTTGCTGTTAGGGCTCCTGCTGAGTATGCTGCTAGGCAGTTCAGTATTCCATGCTCTGGGACTGCTTTGACTAGTACTGTTATCTTTAGGGCTCCCAGGGCTCCTAGGAGTAGTGTTAGTTTTAGGGTTTCAAGTTCCCATTGCTTGTATGTTTCCGGGTTTCTCTTAAAGGCTATTATGTCTGATAGTATTTCCAGGTTTTTCAGTGTCAGGCTCGGTACTAGCTGTTTCCGGATTTTTAGTGTCGAAGCTAGGGTTATTGTTGAGAAACCTATTGTTAGGGGCGTCGTCAAGTCTATTTTTAGGGTCGACCACACTATTATAAGTAGTAGTGTGAGGGCTGAAGTCACACTAGCTATACCCACTAAGGCCCTCCTCCACTCCCCATAGTCCACATCGTATAGTATTGTTGAGAATGCTGTGGCTGAGGCCAGACCGTAGGCTGCAGAGGCTGAAATATAGGATAGGAGAGCCCCCAACGGCCCCTCTAACAAAACCTTAGGGGCTAGGGAGGCGAGAGAGAAAACCACGGCCAGCGTGAGGGCCAGCCTCCTAGACTCGAAAGCTTGAGACTTGAGGAGGAATATTCTAGAGAGGCCGGCTACACTCACGCCGAAGGCTCCCAAGGCTGCAGCGTAAACCCCCTCCTTCAACCCCCCGGTTAAAGTTGAAGCTAGCAACGCCTCATAGTAGGCCCATGTGGCTGCTATCCCTGAGACTCCAATTATCATTAGGGCTTTAAACGTCCCGGCCCCCGTGGATGGGTTTAATTCCCGCTCTTATAGGAGGTTTAAGTTATATTTCTTCGTGTAACGCCACGTATTTAGCTCTACATTTCCTCACTTTGTTGAGTTTCGCGTAGAGCTTAGCTATCCTGGTGCTCTGGCCTGCAGCTATTATTATCTGGTTACATCTCGCCTCCTTATGGTCGTGCAGGTGTGTTATGTTTATATCTTTAAACTCCATTAGCACTTCACTTATACTAGTCTCTTCGGAGCATATTAGGACTATGAGGGCCGAGCATTCATGGCTTACTAGGTAGTGCGCATGCTCCACTATCATACTCCTTAGGGCAGCCTCTACGAGGCTGCTCCTATCCATGTCCAGTATTTTTGTGAGCTCGTCTAGCCTATCGGCCAGATCTCTGCTTATGCTGACTCCAAACCTTCTCTTAGCCAACTCTAAACACCTTAAGCGAGGCGTAGAGTACTACCAAGGTAAACCCGATTACGCCTGAGGGTGTTATATTTAGGGCTAGCCCGCCTATCAACCCTAAGGCTGAAGCTGCTAGAGCTACAGCTATAGAGGCTAATAGGGTCTCAATACTCCCACGGGAAAATAGTGATGCTATAGCTCCCGGTAATAGTATGAGCACGCTCGCCACTAAAAAGCCTACTATACCGAGCATTACCACAGTTGTCAGGGCTATTAGCGTGTAGAGGGTGTAATCGTAAACTTCAACTTTTAACCCATCAACCGCGGCGAGCTCCCTACTCAACCCTATATAGAAAACCTCTCTGGCTATAGAGAGGGATATGAGGAAGACGGTTAAACCCAGGGCTAAACCTATAGCCCCCTCACTCAAACCCACTAGCAGGGGGTCCCCTAATATGAGGGACGAGACGCTCGCAGCTCCCAAACGCTTTTGAGCCTCATACAGTACGATCGCTGAGGATGAAGCCGTGAACGATGCTAGGAGAGAAGCCGCTACATCCCCACCAACACCCCTACCTATAGCATACCCGGCAGCTAGAAGGAGCGCTAAGGTGACTAAGGCAGCTATGAGACCCTGACCTCCCCCGAGCCATAGAGAAACTAGGAAAGCCGTGGGGACAGCTAGGAGGGCCGAATGCGGGGTAACGTGGGCTAGGAAGTAGAGGCCTCTAGCAGCTACTAGGGCGCTCACAGAGCCGAAAGCTAGCGCTGACCCTATTAAAGCCAGGACGCTGCCATAGCCGAGGAACCAGTAGGCTTTAGGGGTTATTATCATCAGAGCTGTTGAGGCTACAGTTAAAATTAAAATGTAATACCTAGTGGCCATGCTCCGCCACCCAACGCGGGTATAAGGCTTGGGGGGTATAAGCTCTCAATACACTGTCAGCGTCTCCCATAGCTATAAGCCTCCTATTCAACAGGATGACTAATTTAGTATACTCAAGCAGAGGGTGGGGGTCGTGGCTTGAAACAACTATGAGCTTCTCCCTAGCTAGGCTTGCTAGGATCTCAGCCAGGGAGACCCTACCTTCAGGGTCTACAGAGGCTAAGGGCTCATCTAAGAGGATCGCAGAGGCCCCTCCTATTAGTGTCCTAGCTAGGATAGCCCTTTGATAGCTTCCACCGCTAAGCTCGCTAAGCCTCACCCCCCAGAGGCTTTTTGGGAGCCCAACAGTGTTTAGGCACTTCTCCACTACATCCCTAACCTTTAAGGGTCTAAGCCTTGGCCATTTGAGAGTTTTTATAGAGGCCGCCGTCTCAACATACTCCCACACTGTCAGGGTAGACCACTTAGGGGGCTCATTAGATTGGGGCATGTAAGCTACGAACCGCCCCGTAACTCCAGGATTACCTGTAACTTCAACACCATTAATATAAACCCTTCCAAGTGAGGGTCTAATAATGCCGGCTATAACCTTAAACAACGTAGACTTCCCAGCACCATTGGGGCCGAGCACTTGAACAATCCCAGGACCCCCGAGCTCCAGGCTAACATCTTCTAAGGCCTTAACCGGGCCATAGTATACGTGCACGCTTTCAACCCTAACATTTATAGTGTTAGCATGTTGCCGTACACTACTCATAGAGGGGCGCCTCCCCTAATGTGTTTGACTGCTTAAGCCTAATATAAGCTTGTATAGATTAAACTATTTAAGTGCACGCTTTACATAGAATTCTATTAGTGATGTGTACATGAAGCCGAGTTCAAAGCTGGTAATATATGTGGCTGCGGCTCTAGCTGTTTTAGCCTTAATAGTCGGGGTCGTAATGTACGGTCTCCCTAAAGGTGCCGGAGAGGGGGGGCTCTGGGTAGTTCTACTGTTCCCGGGTATGCAGGATGATGTTAGAAGAATACTTGCCGACGACGACTTCCTATATGTTGTTGGTTTAGGTGCTGACCCCCACGAGGTACAGTTGACGCCTAGAGATGTTGAGGTTCTAAAGTCTGCTAATTTGATAGTTAGCATGGGTCATACTCATGTAGATAAGCAAGTTGAAAATCTTGTTAGAAAAGGAGATATTAAGGCTAGGTTTATAAACATCCCATATATTAAAGGCTTAATAATACCCAAGTTGCCGGGGGAGGATCGATACAACTACCACGAACTATACTATGACCCTAGGAACCTGGAAATTGTTTTATCCGAGATAGTTAAGGTTCTAGGCGAGTTGAGACCCGAGAAGAAAGGATATTATGAAGAGAAACTGGTGGAGGTCAAAAAAGAAATAGATGAAATTAAAGAATATGCTGACTATATGAAAGGCTGTAAAGTTATAATAGCCAGCGCCGAACTCCAACCAGCTATACAGTGGCTCGGCCCAGAAATTATATGGTATGTAGTCTATGAATATGCGGAAGCCCCGTCCCCCGATAGAATCGGGGCGGCAATAAAAGCTATGGAAAGCGGAGATAAAGATAAAATTGTTGTTGTTATTGGCCTAGCGGACCACCATCACCATAACCACCAAAACCATGGCCACCATCACCATACATTCATGTCTAAGCTTGACGAGAGACTTAGAGATGAGGCTAAGAGTAGGGGGCTCAAAGTTTTCGGGGTTAGAACAGGATATGTAGGTGATAGCGTTATAGAAGGGCTCAAGGACGTAATAGAACATTTGAAAATGAAAAACATTAGATGCTGATTCTACCTTATGTCAAACATTTTTATAAACTTTCACTATCTCCTTTTTCCCTCGGTGTAGGAGAGTGGTTTTCCCCTTCAGGAGTATTGAGGATTTTAAGGTCGAGTTGACCGAGGAGCACGAGCTTTTTAGGAAGAGTGTCAGAGAGTTTGTAGAGAATAAGGTCATGCCTAGATGGAGGGAGATAGAAGAGTCCAATAAGGTCCCGGAGGACATTAAGAGGGAGATGATAGCCCTAGGGTTTACTGGGGTCGGCATACCTGAGGAGTATGGAGGTCAGGGCGGAGGAATGCTTATGAGTGTTATTCTCGGAGAGGAACTTTCTAGGGCTAGTACCGCTTTGAGCGCCGCTGTTGGTGTGAGGGACCTCTTCGTAGTCCCCCTTCTCAGGTTTGGGAGTGAGGAGTTGAAGAGGAGATATATACCACCTGTGGCTAGGGGTGAGGCTAACGCTGCTCACGCTAACACTGAGCCTGTGGCGGGGAGCGATGTTGCAGGTATACAGAGTAGGGCTAGAAAGGTTAATGGGGGCTACGTCATTTCGGGGAGGAAGGTTTTCATAACGGGCGCTGGGGAAGCCGACTACTTCCTAGTATCTGCTAGGACTGAGGAGCCCAAGCCTGATAAAAGGTGGTGGGGGATAACGTGTTTCGTCGTGGAGAGAGGCTGGCCGGGCGTGAAGATAGGGCAGCAGTATAGGGTTATGGGCTTGAGGGGGGAGCAGCCTTATGAGGTTATACTTGATGATGTTAAGGTCCCCGAGGAGAACGTTGTGGGAAAGGTTAATGAGGGCTTCAAAGTCCTCATGGACACCTATGATCATGCAAGGATAGGGGTGGCAGCTCAGGGTGTTGGGATAGCTCAAGCCTCTTTCGAGAAAGCCCTCAACTACGCCCTACAAAGGGAGGCTTTCGGGAGCCCCATAATAGCTCACGAGATTATAGCTGAGAAGATCGCCGACATGTACATGAGACTCCAGGCGGCGAGACTTCTAACATACTGGGCTGCAACCCTAGCAGACAAGGATAGGCCTGAGTTTCTAGTGGCGGCCAGCCTGGCTAAAGCCTACGCTACGGAGGCTGCCGAGTGGATAGCGAGGCAGGCCATACAAATACATGGAGCCTACGGCGTGGACTTCGAAACGGGAATAGAGAGGTACTTGAGGGACGCCATAATAACAACTATATATGAGGGTACAAACGAGATCCAGAGGCTGGTAATAACTAGGCAGCTTGTGAGGCAAGCCTTCGGCCTTAAAATATGAGGGGCTCCTGCCTGTTTCCCCCAACCTTTTATTATATTACTGGTACTCCTCTTAGAGTTAGGGCTATTGTTGTTAATGTTATAATTACTAATATAATCGAGTGCGTGAACCCCGCAATTATGGTGCCCTTAGAGAGTTTACCTGCCATGAGCCCCATTAGCCAAGAGTTTATTATGGAGCCTAGGCTTAGTATGAGGGCTATGCTACCTATCTGTTCTTTCAGCTGGGCAGCCTGCTGGGGGGATACTGTGAGTGTTTGAGCCGTATACCCTAGTATCATCATGCTAGAGCCCGCCACCATTATAGCGCCCACGTATGGCATTAACATGTATATCTTGAGTCTCCTGGAGAGCTCGATCTCATAGTTTTCCAGGCTCCTGGCAAACCTAGCCAGGCTGTCTAGGGTTTCAACACTCCCCCCTCCAAGCGTTATGGCGTCCGTTAGGAACCTCATAGTTGATAGGAGAACCCAGTTACGGCAGCCTTTAACCGCTGATGCTACAGCCTTATCAACGTCTAAGCCTATTGTTAGAGCTGAAGACATCTTCTTAACTACTGGAGTTAACGGGCCGTAGTC
Organism: Thermoprotei archaeon; assembly: GCA_029335875.2. Classification (GTDB taxonomy): domain Archaea; phylum Thermoproteota; class Thermoprotei_A; order Sulfolobales; family Acidilobaceae; genus DSZV01. The sequence continues at coordinate 19,213 of JARJMZ020000005.1, forward strand.
CCGTGTTGATAACGCTATTATACTCTTCTCCGGGCTTAACCCCGTCTTCCTAGCCTCCGTAAGGTCTCTAAGGAAGCTCGCTATGGCGCCCCCCATGCCTCTGGCTCTCCTAGATTCTATAATCCAATAGTATGCTGGTGGGAGGCTCAGAGCCATCAGGAGCGATGAGAGGGTTGTCGAGGCCGCTATTATGAGGTTTGGAGCTATAAGGCCCCCCAGAACTTTATATGACCCGGTAATATAGAGCGTTAAGGGTAGAGTTATTATAGCTGCGGGGATCCCATAGGTTATTATCGCGTTATAAGGCTCGAAGAACTTGATGGGGCTCTTAGGCTGCAGCCTGTCTACAAGGTATAATATTGTGAGGGTTATCAGGGGCAGGGCTACGAAACTGTAGATAGCCATGTGAGACACTCCCCCAAACCCCAACCCTGGGAATAGCCCGCTCACCGTGAAGAATATGTAGAAGGAGATGCTCGAGATCACAGCTAGTATTATGTAGAGCTCAGTGTATAAGGCTACCCTCTCGCTCAGGATTTTAAGCTCGTCGATCCTGTTCCTGAAAATGTCCTGTGTTTTAACTTCGAGATAGTGGACTATGCTGCCCCCTATTTTAACAGTTGCACTATATCCTAGCATGAAATCCCTGTACTGGCTGCTAGGGTGGCTTAAAGCGTTATCCTCTATAGCCTTTAACGGGTCTTTGCCTAGGAGCCTCACATCCCTCAATATCAGCTGGGCCTCCATCCTGACACCCTTAAATATGTTAAGCCTCGAAACCCTCTCAAGAACGTTTAAAACATCAAGCCCAGCTATCGCCATGGCCGTAATATAGGAGGCGAAGAAGGGAAGCTCGCTCTCAACCCACCGCTTCCTATCGCCAGCCTTATAGGATGGGTATGAGAGCCCCAGGGCGAAGACTAGGATTGGAAAAGATAGGAATGAAGCCCCCACTAAGACTTTATACGTGAAGCTCACACTACTAAAGGCCACCATTAGAGTAGCGTAGATCGATATTGCAGCTGCCATTGCCACCGCTAGGAGTAGCCTGGCGGCGTATAATGTAGGGTATACGGTCATGCCGGCTCTCCTAATCCCAGCTTCCAGCTCGAAAGTTTTAGCAACCCATGAAGCGAGCTTGCTGAAGAGTTTTAAAGCTATATAGTCGTAGACGTCTGTCACTCCTACTTTGTGTTTTCTCGGGGCGCCCTTCAACTATGGCACACCCGACTTTATAGAGGCTATCACGCTCTCTCTATCCATGTAATACCTGTAAACAACTTCCGCAACCCTCCTGTAATCTCTTTCTCCTCTTGAAGCAAGCCAGTCCAGGACTAGCGCCCTTTTCCTAACCTCGTCGAGCACGCTATCATAGCTTATCCCGGAAAGCTGTGCTGCCTCCCTCAATATCATGCTATCCCTCAGGTCTACGCTGTGAACGTCCATGGCGGGGTTCCACGTGGATACTAGCTTGTAATCGTTATACTCTCTAATCTCCCATGTGGCTGTGACCCTCCTCGCAGTCACCGGCGCTCCATCCCTCTCTAGGGTAACCCTCTTAACGAGGAGAGCCCACTTCATGAGGGGTATGTAGCTTTGAGGTATGTTCATGGGGGGGCTGGTCAGCCTCTTGACTAGAGAGTATACGCTCTCAGCGTGGGCTGTAGTGAGACCCCCGTGCCCGGTATTGTGGAGTAGTACTGGGACGTTGCCTCCGAAGAAGCTTTCAGAGCCCGGGGCACTTATGTCGTAAACGAAGCCGTCATAAGGCCTTCTAGAAACCCTCCTAACCCTTACAGGCCTCACGTACCCTCTCAGATACTCGAAGATCCTACTATAGAGCTTTCTAGCCTCACCCTCCAGGTTGCCCAGCGTCTTCACGGTTTTCAACGTCCTCAGGGTATCGCTAATACAGACAAACCCCTTCCTAGCCCTCCCCGCCAGCTTAGCTTCATCGAGGCCCGCCAACTTCAAAAGCCTTATAAGAGCTTTAGCTGGGACCCTTATGGAGCCGCGGCGCCATAGGTAAACTTTGATTGCGGACTTTTCATTCTTAGGCCTCATTATTATAGCGTTAAGCCCTTTCATCCTAGCCAGCCACACTATGAGCGCAGCTATTTCAGGGCTTCTAGCCGGGATTATTAGGAGGCTCTGCCTCCACTTCTTAACAGCCCCCTTGACACTCTCTAGGGCTGCCCAAAACTCTATAGGTGAGGCTCTCCAGAGCTTCTGCACTAAGCTTGCAGCGTCCTCCACTATGAGAGTTATAGTCTCGTCTCGAGAGTAGTGTTCCCTGGAGAGGTCGGAGTTTAGGGTTGGAATTTGACGTGCCCCGAGGTTGTCATAGTGTTTCTCATAGGGTAATATCGTGTTGAACGGGGCGGCGTTCGCCCCCCCAACGCTACTCTCCAATCCCTGAAATGTTATTAGCAGATCTCCTCTCCTGAGCTCTTCGACCCTCTTAACTTTAATCTCGAGGGTTTCCTCGTCTAAGACGAAGACACTGTGGCTGCCTGTAGCCTTTAGTTCTACGCCATACTCCGCCTCTACAACATATATATGGTCTACCTTGTGCCTCAGCACGTACCTTATGGGGCTCCATTTAACTCTAAACCCTTCATGAGACAGGGTTTCATAGCCTTGCACAGGCTTAGCCACCCTCTCCTCGTCGGGGCTCTCATAGAACTTGTCTACGAGATCCCCTATAGCTGTTAACATCACCTTCCCAGTTCTAGTCTCCCTCACGATTATAGGTGTGTCACGTGAAACACTAGCTACAGCCTGGAATAGGACGTAAGCCTCCTCACCCCTCACCTCCCCCACTATTATCACGTCCGGCCTATACCTGAGGCTTACTTTAACAAGATCGTATAGGGAAACCTCCCCCACCTTGCTGCCCGTAACAGAGTAGCTGGGTCTCGAGACTAGCTGAACCCAGTTCTCGAGGGTTAGCCTAAGTTCTGGAGTATCCTCTATGGTCACAACTTTCAAGCTAGGCTTTAGTAGTGTTGCGAGGGCGTTAAGCATGCTCGTCTTACCCGCCCCCGTGACGCCCATAACGATCCCGGGCATCCTGTGCTCCATGGCTATCCAGAGGTATGCTGCTAGGGTGCTGTTCAGGGTATTCTGGGTTATCAGGTCAACTATGCTTAAAGGCTTCTCCCTAAACTTTCTTATCGTGAAGGTGGAGCCCCCAACGCTAACTTCTTTCCTGAAAGTAGCCGCGAACCTGTGACCCTCCGGTAGTATAGCGTCAACTATGGGGAAAGCGGAGCTCACATGCTTCCCAGCTTTATGGGTGAGTTTTAAGACTGTAGAGTCGAGCTCGTCCTCAGTCTCGAAAACTATGTTAGTGGGGATGCTCTCATATCTCTGGTGCCAAACGTACACGGGCCTCCTAACGCCGTCGCAGCTTATATCCTCGATGTAGGGGTCTCTCATTAAAGGGTCTAGGGGGCCATAGCCTATAGTGTTCTTGAGCAAGTGGTAGAGCACTTTAGACCAGTCAATGTCACCTTTAAGTGAGGGGGCTAGCCTCACACTGTAAACTTTAACGATCCTCCTAGCCTGTTCTATGAACCTCTCGCTCACACTCTTAAAATCAACCACAGAACCCCCGCTTCTCTCCTCGTAGGGTTTAAGCTCCCACTCTAGGACTTTCACGAGCTTCTCGTAAACGCCCCTCTCATCATCACTCATGGAAACCTCGGCTACATAGTAGAGTCTCGACCTGGAGCCCCTCCTCTCCAATATGTAGGCGTATGCCCAGGGATCTGAGAGCGGGTATTTGTCTATGATATCATAGTCTTTGAGGTTCTCCGAGACTAGGAAGTCGAGGAGAGCATTATAGTCTCTTCTAACGGGCTCTTCAAGGTTGTTGGGGGTTTCAGCAGTCCCCCTCCTGGAGATTATCTTCTTTAAGGTTTTAAGCAACTGGCACCCCTACATTATGTTTCCGTCTGCCAGCACGTGTAAATGTCTATTAATTAGGGCTTACTCTTCTTTGAATAAGCTTTCAAAGGCTTAAATATAGCATAAACATTATGGGGGGTACTATAGCTTGAACCTAGCAAGACTCCTAATCGGGATTAGCCTCGTCATAGCCTTTTTATTTAGTAGCCTCCCCCTAGAGTCTTCGGAGGCCATTTTAACAAGGGAAGTTAAGGTTGAAAGCGGAAGCACGAGGGTCTACGGGCTGGAAATAGTGAAGCTACCCCCTGAGCTCACATATAAAGCCTTCATCCCCCTAAAAGACTCGGTCATAGTAGCGAGCGAAGACTACGTGGCGGAGTTCGACCTCAAATCTCTAAAAGTTAGGTGGGCTCAAGCGATTCTAGGCGAAATTACATCGCTAGCGGTAGACTCTACGCCCCCAAGCTATGTAGCGGTGGGAACAAGCCTGGGAGAAGCTCTCACCGTAAGCTACACTAGTCCAGGCTTTAAAGGCAGCTTCTACACAGCCACTAGAGCCCCAGTCAGGGACGCCTACGTTATAAGCCTCCCCGACGGCTTCAGGCTCGCAGTCCTAGACTCTGCGGGGTTCCTCTACGTGACGAGAGTGGTTAGGGGGCCCCTCGGGGGAGGCTGGTTTGAGGCTGGCCCGGTGCCCCATAGGGGGGCCTTAACCGGGGTTCACGGCTTTAAAGTAGTGAGCCTACACCCTCTCTTACATGCTCTTGACTGGACTAGGAGCATGTTCCTTGGGGGGAGGCTGGCGGCCCTCGTAGACATAGTTCTTCCCGTGAAAGTTGACGCCCACAGTTTCCTTGGGGGGGTTTCAGTTAACGCTTATATCAGGGAGGGCAGCCGCCTGGGGCCGGCGGCTACTGGAGTGTTTAATTTAACCGGGGACCTCGTCCTTGAAGGGAGGGTTTACTATGCTGTAGCAGCTGGAAAGTACATGGTACCCCTTCCAGGGCGGGCATCGGGTCTGGACCCTTGGATCTATGAGGCTTCAAATCACACTATAACAGTGTGGGGGCTCCCCCCGGATTCCTACACGCTCATAGCCTTCTACGAGTCTAGGCTCGTTAACAAGACTGGGGGTTTCACGATATCCTCCACGTGTTATGGTGGCGTTAAAAGCGTTAGGGTGGAGCCTGGACGCATTGTTGACGGCGGCGTTATCACCCTCGAGTATAAGGCTGGGAGCGTTGAGGCTTGCCTTGAGGCCGTCGACGTTAAAGGGATTAAAATAAGGGAGCTATACAGGCCTGGGCTCATGCAGGCCGTGCTTTTGTTGAATGCGAGTAGGCTTCCCGAGAGCTTCGACTATGCGAGGGACGGTAAGGTAGTCCTACTACCCGTGCCTGAAGAAGTTAGAGTTAAGGGTGTCGAGACCCTAGCAGGACACAGTATAGCCCTGCTCCTAAAGCCTGGCATGGGCAGGCCTGCGGGGTGGGCTGAGCTGGGTGTCGACTCTATATTCGTGGTTGGCGTTGGGGAGTGGCTGCTAGTCTACTATTTAACTGGGGGGTTCGAGATCGCCGACACAGGCTACATGCAGCCTCAGTCCATATATCTAGGTAACCCTATCACATCCGTTGAAGTTTCCCCAGACGCCTCGAGGATATATGTTGGGCTCTCCTCGGGGCAGGTGGTGAAGCTCGAGTGGCTTAGGGCGAAGCCCTGGCATGCTCCGGAAGAGCCTTTACGGAACAGGTATTACCTGGACTCAGCCCTCACGATAGGCTCGAGCCCCGTGAACTCTATAGTGGAGGTTGAAGGCGGGGAGAAAGTTGTAGTAACCACTCTCTCGGGTAGAATCCAGGTTCTGTCCCTCGGTGTTTTGAGGAACGAGTGGACCCCCATACTTAGGGGGCCTCCTGGCTATGAGGGCTTAGATACCGGGCTCCCCGGGCTCGTGGTTGGGGCGAGGTTCGAGGAGCCTGTGATAGCTTTATCCCCGGGGACTAGGGATATATATGTTTTCAGGTTTGGGCTTGAGAGGCTTCAACCCCTAATACTTAACGTGGTCCAGGTAAACTTCAGGGAAGACGGGACGTGGTATCCCTCTAAGCCCACGTATAACGTTGAAGTTCAAGCCTATGATGGGGGCGCTCTCCTAGCCTCTGATAGGGTTGAAGACGGTAAGGCCACATTATTCCTCCCCCTAGGCTTATACACTATAAGAGTGGAGATTCCAGAGCTGGGGAGAGCCTCCGCGAACATCTCCATTAAACCGGGCTTCGACGAGAGGATGGTGTTATTCATGGGAGCCCCAGGGGCCCCCTTAAGAGTTGAGGTTCTAGAGCCGGGGGCTAACATAAGCGCTTACGCCCCCCTCATAAGGCCGCCGGCGGTTAAGGCTGTAGTTAAGCTCGTAGACGTTGACGGTAACCCTGTGGAGACCCCAGTGCACATGTTGATCTCAAGTTTAACATTGAAATACACAGCTTCAACAGTGGCGAGGGGAGGGCGGGCGGTCCTAGAAGTGCCCCTGGGCGAGTATAATGTGACTTTAAGGCCTGAGAGCCCCCTCTACTCGGCTGGAAGCTTTAAAGTTAAAGTAACAACTAGAGGTGTGGAGCCAGACACTTTCATCCTAGAGCCTGCGAGGTTTAACGTGAACGTAAAGCTCGTAGATAAAATATCTAAAGCCCTCCTGAGCGAGCAGTATCTTGTGAAGTTCGAGAGGCTCGAACTCGGATCAAAACTGTTAACCTACCAGAGGGAACTAAGGGTTACAGGGCAGGCCACAGTAACGCTCCCCGCAGGCAGCTATAAGATCACGTTAACCCCCATAGGGAAAAGCAACTATGAGCCCCCGAGGGAAGTAGGCTTCACGGTCGAAGGCCCGAGAGATGTAGTGGTGGAGTTAAACCCGAAAACATACACTCTAACAGCAAGAGTAAAAGACCCATGGGGAAACCCGCTAGCAGGGGCTAAAGTAACCCTAACAAGACATGGGGGAGGCTTCACGTACGAGGGGGAGACAGACGACTCTGGAACCCTGACCATAGGAGCCCCCTACGGGGTCTATGATGTAGACGCGGAGGCTAGATGGCATAAGAGGAGCCACGCTTCAACAATACTCTCCGAGCCTACAACAGTAGATGTAACACTAGAGCCGGGGCTCGCAGCTCTAACCCTCAAATACTCCCCCTACATATTGGGAGCTTTGGGCGCCGCCGTCAGCCTAATAATCTTTATAAGAGTTAAGAGAACTGTGGAAGAAAAACTAAAAGAAGAATACTTCTAGTGACCCGTCATTCTACACTATATTTGAAAGGGGGTTCCTACTAATATTGGAGTGGTCGCCGGAACCCAATGCTATTGATCTTGGGCCCGGCTTCCCCCTCGGCCTGTTGGGGGTTCCATTGGCTGGCATTACTGGGGCCACCCTGAGCTCGCCTCTAAATGCCGGTCATTGAGGCAGACGTAGCGTGGAGGCCTTAAAATAACTCTAAGCTTCCATTTCACATTAACGCCTCTAGGCAGCCATGTTAACCAAAATACCTTAGAGATTTTACTCTAAGAGTCTCTTATTTAAATTTTCTTTAAGCCTCGGTATCCTGGTGGTGATATTGTATCCTGACGAGCGCCGCATACTCATGACCCCGGGCCCTGTGGTTTTCAGTATAGATACTCTTAGGTATATGCTTTCCACTGTTTACGAGCATACGAGCCCCGATTTTGCAGCAGTGCATGGTGAGGCTGTTAGGAAGTTTAGGAAAGTTGTTGGGGCTAGGGATGGGATGCCCGCGTTCATAATACCAGGGTCTGGCAGCCTGGCTATGGAGGCTTCCCTCCTGAATACTGTTAAGCCGGGCTCCAGGGTTCTAGTTGTTTCTCACGGCTATTTCGGCGATAGGTGGGCTAGGATAGCCTCCTCTAACGGCTATGATGTTAGGGTTTTAGAGGCGGAGCCTGGAGACGTGGTGGGGGAGGATGTTATAGTTGGGGAGCTCTCGAAATCCAGGTATGAGGCTATACTCGTCAACCATGTTGAGACAAGCACCGGGGTCAGGGCTGATGTCGAGAGTCTCGCTAGGGTTGCCGGGAAGTTCGACTCCCTCCTAATAGTCGATGGGGTTTCAAGTGTGGCGGCCGAGCCTTTAGAATGCTCCAACTGGGGGGTTGACGTTGTCCTGACAGCGAGCCAGAAAGCTCTGGAGACCCCGCCGGGGCTAGCTTTAATATCCCTTTGCACGGAGAAAGCTGTAGAAGCCTATGGTGAGGCTTCCAAGAACGTCAAAGGGTTCTATTTGAGGCTTAGCGAGTGGGAGAAAGTTATGAGGGCGTACGAGGAAGGCAGAATAGCCTACTATGCTACCCCCGCAACTCACCTTGTGGTGGCCTTGGAGAGGTCTCTCGACAAGATCCTAAGGGAAAGCTTAGAGAATAGGTTCAAGAGGCACTCAGCCCTAGCTAAAGCTGTGAGAGCCGGGCTAAAAGCCATGGGCCTCAAACTAGTAGCCAGGGGGGAGGAGATAGCTGCAAACACTGTAACAGCAGCTTACACACCCCCAGGAGTAAGCCCCTCAGAGCTTAGATCAAAGACTATATCTAGAAACGTGGTAATAGCCATGCCTCTACACCCGGCTCTGAGGGATAAAAGCTTCAGGATAGGCCACATGGGCTCCGTCAACGCCAACGACGTGATATCAACTATAGCAGCCCTAGAAAGAACGTTAAAATCCTTGGGCGCTGAAATAGAGCTAGGCTCAGGCCTAAAAGCAGTCCAGGAGACTCTAGCTTCCTATTCCCTTTAGGGAGTAAACAACGATCAGCTGTTAATGCTAGTAGCTTAAACACTTAACTATGTATGGATCTTGGGCTCCAACATCGCGTGATCGTGAATGCCAGGATGTCTCGATGGTTCGCGTCACCGGATGGGGTCTGGGGCTAATCTATAACTTCTACTTTTCTGGCTAAATTGTAGGCTACACTCTCTTCTAAAGGTTTGTCCCCCAGTATAGTGTACCTGTCAGGCCTTATTGTTGGGGCTATTGTTAGGGCTTTGACAACCTCATCGCTTGTAACCCCCAGCTCTCTAGCGTTTGTGGGAGCCCCCACGGTTTTCAGGAGTTTCCTTATTTTCCTCCAGTTTAGCCCGTGGAGGCTGGCCATTATTATCGTCCCCACACCCACAGCTTCCCCGTGTAGTGGGGGGTTTTTAGCAGTCATTGTTAGAGCGTGGGCGAACAAGTGTTCTGAGCCGCTGGCCGGCCTGGTGCTCCCCGCTATGCACATGGCTACCCCGCTGCTCACGAGAGCTTCTAGGAGTATCCTGTAGCCTTCCAGGCTCCCCGCCGCTATCTCTCTGTAATAAGTGCTTACATGTGTAGCGCTCATTAGGGCGAGGCTGGCCGCGTAGTCTCCATAGTATTCTCCTTTCAACATGCTTGCGAGCCTCCAGTCTCTCACCGCCGTAATCTTACCTATGAGGTCCCCAAACCCCGCAATGTTATAGCGCCGGGGGGCTGAGGCTACTACTTTAACATCTATTATTATAGCGTCCGGGGCCTTAGCGAGGCGCGAGACAGGCCTGTCGAAACCCTTCAAGCTAGCGTACGGCGACGTTATCCCGTCATGGCTCGCCGCTGTAGGTATGCTTATGAAGGCTTTCCCCCCGGTTTTAGCAGCGTATTTAGCCACATCTATAGACTTGCCCCCGCCCAGCCCTATTATGGCGTCCACACTGTCTTTCGAAGCCTCCTCCGCTACTCTAGCCGCCGTGTCTACGCTCACATCGTTAACTATGGAGTCCCAGGCGTTGAACCCCTCATCATGGAGGCTCTCTAGTACAGTGTTTAACGCTATCCCCCTAACGTTGGGCCCAGTGATTATGAGGAAGCTTGAGCCCCTCCCGTAGAGTGTGGCCATGTAGTCCCCCACCTTCTCCAGGACCCCGACGCCTACAACTACTTTCCTAGGCAAGTCTATAATATGGTCTCCTCTGTCGGGCCTCACAGTGAAATCCAATCCAAATACCCGCCTCTAGCTTGGGCGTTAACAGTTTTTAAATAATACTATAGCGACACGCATTAAAGGCTTAAATTATAACAGCTAGTTTTGGGAGTGGAGAAGATTGCAGGGTATTAAGCCTGTGACAACAGGCACTACAACCCTAGGCTTAATAGCTGGAGACCACGTGGTGCTAGCGGCCGATAAGAGGGCCACGGCCGGGTTCATGATAGCTAGTAGGAGGGTTAAGAAGATAGTTAAGATAACGGACTACGCTGCTATCACTATGGCGGGGCTCGTTGCAGACGCCCAAATGCTGGCGGACATACTTGGGACGGAGGCTAGGGTTTACGAGCTGGAGACAGGGGCTAGGATGAGTATAAAAGGTATGGCCACGCTCCTCTCAAACATACTATTCTCCTATAAGGCGTTCCCGTTCCTAGTCCAGGTTATCATAGGAGGCTACGATGTTAAGCCCAGGCTCTACGCTCTAGACCCCTTCGGCAGTGTCACCGAAGAAACTTACGTGGCCACAGGCTCGGGATCACCCATAGCATACGGGGTTTTAGAGGAGCATTACAGGGAGGATTTAAGCCTTGAGGAGGCCATTAAAATAGCCACTTCAGCCATAAGATCCTCAATGCTGAGGGATGTAGCTTCGGGGGACGGGGTTGACATAGTAGTTATTAGCCGGGGAGTGTACGAGGAAAAGTTTATACCCTTCAGTTCCCTAACAATATAGAGGGTTCGCCTCCTACCCGGGGCGATCTCTTCACTTCGAACCGTCAGGGTGGCTTAAAGGTGGGTAGCCAGGAGATACCTGAGTATGGGGAGGAGTTTAGGAAGAGGGCTGTAATGGAAATATTCAAGGTCCTGGGAGGAGCTGAGATTTCAACCGTCGAGTTTGAGGGGCCCGAGATAGCTGTCTACGTGAAGAACCCCAGGTTCATATTGGAGAACGAGGAGAAGATCAAGGAGCTCGCTAAAATACTTAGGAAGAGGGTTGTAGTGAGGACGGACCCCAGAGTTAGGAGATCTAGGGAGGAGACTATAAAGTATATAATGAGTCTAGTCCCTGAAGACGTCACAGTAAACCCTGAAGACATACAGTTCGACGATGTCCTGGGGGAGGTTAGGGTTCTAGCTGATAAGCCCGGTAAACTCCTAGGTAAGGGGGCTGCCCTGAGATACCAGGTTTTAGCGGAGACTGGGTGGAGGCTGGAGGTTTACAGGAAGCCCCCCATGGCCAGTAAGATCCTGGAATCCATTATGAGGCATCTAACGGTAGCCTCAGCTGAGAGGAAGAAGGCTCTAATGGAGATAGGGGATAGGATCTATAGAGACCTGGTTATAGGGACTAAATATGTGAGGATCACGGGTCTAGGGGGCTTCTCTGAGGTTGGGAGGGCTGCTATACTAGTGGATACTGGGGAGAGTAGAGTCCTCCTAGACGCTGGCATGTCGCCTTCAGCTATGGGGCTTGAGGGGCTGCCAAGCTTCCTCACCCCAGAGTTTAGGGTTGAGGATCTAGATGCTGTCATAATAAGCCACTCTCACATAGACCATGTGGCCGCCCTCCCGCTTCTCTTCAAATACGGTTATAGGGGCCCTGTTTTCGTGACCCCGCCTACTAGGGATATAATGCTACTTATGCTGTCAGACTTCATAGAACTTTCTAAGAGGGAGGGTAGGGAGCCCCTTTATACTATGAAGGAAGTAGCCCTCGCCATGACTAGAGTTATCCCCGTTAACTATAACGTTGTCGTAGACGCGGCCCCCGACGTTAAGCTCACTTTCATCAACGCCGGCCACATCCTAGGCTCTAGCATGGTTCACATTCACGTGGGCCAGGGCCTCTTCAACATACTCTACACGAGCGACATGAAATATTACAGGATCAAGACGGACAGGGGCACGAGGCTCTTACCGCCGGCTGTCGAAGAGTTCCACAGGGTTGAAGCTTTAATACTTGAGAGCACTTATGGGGCTAAAGAGCCCCAGCCTAGGGAGAAGGCTGAGGCTGACCTTGTATCGCTTATCGGGAAGATAGCCTCAACGGGGGGGAAGCTTTTAATCCCGGTCATGGCTGTGGGTAGGGGCCAGGATATACTCTACGTGGTTAACACAGCCCTGGCGAGGAAGGCTATACCGGAGGTTCCAATATACGTTGACGGCATGATATACGAGGTTACAGCCTTATACTCTGAGTACCCGGAGCTCCTGGCCAAGCCTGTTAGGGACTTGATGCTATACCAGGGCGACAACCCGTTCCTCGGGCCTACGACAATATATGTTAACGACGAGTCTAAGAGGTGGGAGGCCATAGAATCTCAAGGGCCGGCAATAATACTGGCGACCAGCGGCATGATGACTGGAGGCCCTGTGATCGAATACTTCAGGAACATGGCCGAGGACCCCAGGAATATTCTAGCCTTCGTAACCTACCAGGCCCCTGGAACACTGGCGAGGAGGCTTGCGGAGGGGGAGAGGGAGGTTGAAGTTTACGAGGATGGGAGGCAGAAGAAGCTTAAAGTCAACATGGAAGTAGTTTCTATAGAAGGGTTCACAGGGCACTCCACCAGGGGCGAGCTACTACAGTTCCTGAGGCATTTGAGGCCCAAGCCCAGAAACATAATACTCAACCACGGGGAGCCCGCAGCCATCCTCAGCCTAGCTCAGAGTATAAAAGAGTCGTGGCAGAAGCTACTGTTTGAAACGCCCCCCGAAATAATAGTCCCCGAGAACCTTGAGTCCATAAGATTATACCCCAGGAACACTAAGATGCGCCTGGCGCTAAGCTACTAGACTATGTATGGGGTCAGCTCATCGTTAATATAGTGGATGCTCTTAACAGCCTTCCCCTTAACACTCTTACCTATACTCTCGGAGACCGCCCTGGAGTCTATGAGGGCCTCCCCCACCATGACAGGGGTTTTAGCCTCCTCATCCACAGCCACAACAATATCCCCGGGCTTAAACTCCCCCACCACACCTCTAACGCCCGGTAGCATGAGGTCAGCTCCACGGGCTACAGCCCTCGTAGCCCCCCTATCTATATAGATGTGGGGAAGCCACTCGTAACCCTTAAAAGCTAGTAGCCTGAGCGTCGGAACCAGCCTCCCAGAGACCCTGAAGAGGCTTGGGACGCCGTCGAAGATATACATTATGGTGCCGCCTGCAGCCGCCTCCTCCACTAGTTCGGGGTTGGCTAGGGGGAATTTAGGGTATGTTTTAATAACCTCCTCCAGGAGTGCTCTTAAGGTTTTCTTTGAGAGGGGGTGCCTCTTACTCAGCTTGGGCTTGCTCATCCCGTATACCCAGTGGTTTAGGGGGGTGGAGAATATATTAGCCTTAAGGGTTAACATTTATAAGATAAGGCTTAAAACTAGGGGGGATGGTGTTAGGAGTGAGCGAGCTGAGCCCCTCAACTTTCAAGGAGCTTAAGGGTTATCTTGGAGGCTATGTTCTCGTGAAACTTAAGGGAGGTAAGGGTATTAAAGGCGTCTTGAGAAGCTACGACCAACACCTGAACCTTATAGTTGATAATGCTGAGGAAATAGAGGGGGAGTCTACTAGAGCTCTAGGCTTAGTCCTCATAAGAGGAGACAACGTGGTATTGATAAGCCCAGCCTCTAAGTAGGTGTGGGGTTCATGGTTAAAGGAACGGCTTCAATGGGCCAGCATGGCAGGGGTAAGACTCACATAGTGTGTAGGAGGTGCGGCAGGAGATCCTACAATGTTGCTAAAGGATACTGTGCAGCCTGCGGCTTCGGGAGGAGTAGGAGGATTAGGAGGTATAGCTGGCAGAATAAGAAAGTCAACAGGGTGAGGGTAGTCTAGGTGCCCGGAGAGTTGGGCGGTTTCGACTCTAATAGGGGTAAACTTAGGAGGCTCATGGAAGAGAGGGGGCTGACTAGCCTCATAGCGCTCGGTAAGAGTAACATAGTCTACGCTACGGGGCTCAGAGAGCCTAGCGGGGCCCTAGTGCTTACGGCAGGGTGTGGGGACTATGTTCTAGTCCCCTTCCTAGACTACTATAGGATCCAGTTCCAGGCGCCCAGGGATCTTGAGGTTAAAGCGTACTATAGGGGTGGGGAGGAGGCTATAAAAGGCGAGATCCCCGAGAGGGACGTCATAGTTGGGGGTCTAGCAGACGCCATACTCAAAGTTATAGAGGGCTGCAGCTCCAAGCCAGCCGTAGACTATAACTGGGCCCCAACCCCCATAATTAAAACCCTAGAGTCTAAACTTGGAAACATTGAAGATGCGAGCAGCAGCATAGCTAAGGTTAGGAGCGTTAAAGAAGACTGGGAGGTTGAGCTTGTAGAGAGCGCCCTACGCATAGCTGAGGAATCTCTAAAGAGGGCTGTTGAAGACCTGAGGGAGGGAGTCTCAGAGCTAGAAGTCTCAGGCTTAATAGCGATGTTCATGAGGCGGCTGGGAGCCTGGGGGGAGGCCTTCCCCACTATAACAGGGTTCTACGATAACACTGCACTGCCACACCACACCCCCACAACATTAAAGCTGACAACGCCGGGCCCAGTGCTAATAGACCTGGGAGCCGCTCTAGCAGGCTACAATAGCGACCTAACCAGAACCTTATGGTGGGGCGGCGGGGGGAGAGAGTTTAACGCTAAAGTGGAGGCTGTTGTTGAAGCCCAGAACGCCGCCATAGACACTATAGCCCCCGGCGTGGAAGCCTGGGAGCCTGACAGAACTGCGAGGGTAGTCTTGGAGAAGAAGGGGCTATCCAAATATTTCAGCCACGGGCTGGGGCACGGCATAGGAGTGGAGGTGCACGAAGAGCCCTACATGAGGCCGGGATCGAAGACTGTACTGGAAAAAGGCATGATAGTGACTGTGGAGCCTGGAATATACATGCCGGGCCTCTACGGTGTAAGAGTCGAAGACCTAGTACTGGTAACGCAGAAAGGTAGGAGAGTGTTAACTAGAATATCGAAAACCCTAGCCTAAGCAAGCGGCAAACCCCCGTAGAAGGCTTGATCAGTATTACCCATGTTGCTCACACTAGCTACTCTTGGATATACTCTTATAACTCCTCCCGCAAGCCTGCTATAGTAGAGGGTTGGGCTTTGCGGCCTCATTTCATGTTAGCGTCTCTCTCAGCTATTATAGTTATGTTGGCTTTTAGTGTTACAGCTGAGGTTTCAGGCTATTCCATGGTTGAAGTTTACCCTGATGGTTTGGCTGTCGTGGAGTACCACCTTAAAGTTGAAACAGTACCCTCCAGGGTTTCCCTGAGGGCGCCCCCTCAAGCCATACTCGTCAGCGTCTACGTTGATGGGGAGCCTGTAGCCTACGACTATGACGCTGCCAGCGGATCCCTGAGTTTCGCCGCCACAGCCTCCAGGGTCCTAGTGAGAGTTTACACTCCAGCTTTAACATCTAAAGAGGGTATACTGTGGAGGCTAAACCTCGGCCCCCTAGAATACACCACCATGATAACCCTGCCCAGGGAGTCCATCACAGTCTCTGTTAAACCAGAACAGTACAATGTGAGGATTATAGAGGGTAAGGTATACCTCGAATTCAGCCCCGGAGCCACAGTTTCCATAGAGTATGTAACAGTCCCGGCAACCGCGACACCCCCACCCACAACACCCCCACCTCCAGCCCCTACCCAGCCTGAGAAGAGGGAATGGCCACCATTATGGGCCATATTAGCCCTAATAATAGTGGGGTTAGCCATAGTTGCAGCTATAATACTAGTCCTTAGGAGGAGTAAGACCCCGGCCGGGGCTCTCATAGAGGTTGAAACTGAAACTTTAGATGAGAGGGACAAGCAGATAATTGAAACCATTAAAAGCCGCGGGGAGCTCACAGCCTCAGAAATAATGAGGATAACAGGGATACCCAAAACCCCCCTATATAGGAAACTCGAAAAACTGGAAAAGCTCGGGCTCATAACGTCAGCTTTAAAAGCTGGGGTTAAAGTGTACAGGCTGAAAAAAGAAGTGGTTTAAAAGTTTGGTGTTTAACCGCTAGTTTCTATGATGATTTTCAATATTAGGACTCCTACTCCTCGAGCCTCCCAGCTTATCTTGAGCGTGGCGCTGTAGACGCCGGGTTCTATGCGCATTGGCTGGTCGTAGCCCTGTATGATTGCTTGTATCCTAGCGCATCTCATGTCCACGTCAGCCATGCAGGGCATGTTTATCTCGTACGTCTGCTTCTCCCCTTTCAAGGTTAGCACTCCGTTCGCCATTATCTTGAGGCCTCCCTCCGCCCTTGCCTCTATGACTTTAACTTGCACAGTCTCCCCTAGGGTTAGTGTTCCAATGTTTACGACCTCTTCTCCTTTCTGTACTCGCGGGAATACTTCTATCCTGACTTCTAGGGTTTTGACTGTTTTGAGCTCCTCGGCCTTCCTGGCTTCTTCGGCTACGCTTTTAGCTTTTTCAATGTGCTCTCTAGCTATTCCAAGTATTTTCTCCAGGTTAGCCTCTGACGCTATTAAGGGCTGCACTATGCACTTTCTAATCTCCCCTATGACCTCTAACAGTTTACTCCGATTCCCTACGGCTAGCTTGGCTATGAGCTTGCCCAGGAATCCCGGCTCTAGTTTAACGCCGTGCTCCTCGAGTAACGGTGTTAGGTTGCACTTGAAAGCTGGCGGCAGCTTAACGCCTAAAACCTTCTCAACCTCCTCGGGGAGCCTCAGGACAGCCTCTACTTCTGAGAGGGCTTCAGGCCCCAGTTTTTCAAGGTCTAGCGCTTCCCTCCCATGCTTAGCTGTTAGGCTCGCTAGCCCCCTAGCTACAGCGTTTACAGCCTGGACTTTAACCCATTCACATTTAGACTTAGCGATTAAAACCTTGACTGTTGAAATGTTCTTGTTAACGTTTACGAGCTGTGTAGCTACCTGGGTGGCGTTCAGGAAGCCCTGGGCTAGGCCTGTTTTAAGCTCGAGTATCTTTGTTTTCGTAGCTTCAAGTATAGTTTCAGCTTCAGGGTCCACTGTCACATTGAAACTCTTAAGATACTGTATTGTCGCGTTAAGCTCCTCGACCATCCTGAGTTTAACTTCCAAGGCTACTATGAGCCCTGGGGGCGCTGTTACATTAAGGGTCTTAAGGAGCCCGGCAGCCCCCCGTGCAGCTTCAGACTGAGCCTTCAAAGCCTCCCTCAAAGCACCCTCAGGGTCCGCCCGAGCCCTCCCCCTAGCCTCCTCAATCTTACTTATAGCTTTCTCGAAAGCCTCCCTATACTTAGCGGCCTCAGCGGGGTTAACGGACTCGAGATAAGCTAGGAGACCCCTAAGGTTCGAAACTATAGAGTCGAACACAGCCTCAACATTAGCCTGAGAGCTGGGCTGAGCTAAAGCCATGGGGAAAGCTAGGCTAGCCGCTATCAGGCCGAGCAAAACTAGAGCCCCAACCTTCGACAAAGCAGCCACCCGCACTCACCCCCTACTCCACTTAAGTAAGTTAGAGGACCTACTACTTAGAGGAAAGAAAGGGAAAGCCTAGGGAAAACATAGGGAAAACAACCCCCACTAACATGCCCGGCGATATTCCCATTTGAGAAGTGCGAAGCCTTTTTAAAGGCTCTACAACAACTCCCAGACCGCCTGAGAGAATTAAAAGCCGTGATAAAGCAAACACGGCAAATAAGCGGGAAAAACTCTGGAAAAAGCTCCATATACCAGTAAAATTCACAACTAAGAAGCTGTAAAACGAGCCTTCACGGGAGCCTTACTGAAACCTTTTTGGAGTTTACTATTTAAACTTTATTACTAAGATAAAGGTTGTACTTGCAGCTTTAGACACGGAAAGCGATAGGAGAACTGGTAGGGCCTGAACAACAGGGCCAAAATCGTTTGCTCGCAGAAGTTTTTCTTGTCGGGGTTTATGTTGAAAACGCTCCAGAGTTTTGTCCCGAACTTATTGAGCTTACAGTGTTTGGTGGGTTTGCCCTACCTTTAAGCGAGTTACCTGAAGATCTTAAGAGGTGGGCTGATGAAATTTCAAAGATTACCTATTTGAGAAGAGGGCTTAATGAATTCATCTTTTTTCCCCACGAAGACCCCGTGTTGTGCGAGTCTTTTCACGGCTAACTCACAATATTTCCTGTTTATCTCCACCCCAATTCCGCGCCTGCCTGTTTGTAGGCAGGCGATTAAAGTTGTCCCGCTTCCGAGAAACGGGTCCAGAACTATGTCTCCTACGAAGCTGAATAGTTTAATGCATCTTTTGGGGAGCTCTATGGGGAAGGGGGATGGGTGTCTGACTCGTTTCCTGTTTTCTCCGGGGAAGTTCCAGACTCCGTTAGTCCACTCTATGAACTCTTCTCTAGTTATGTCGGATATCCCCTTACGCTTCTTCCTCCACCTTTCTTTATATAAGACTACTATAACCTCTACAGGGGCGATCACGTATGGGGCGGCGGCGCTCATCCAAGAGCCCCACGCAGTCCTCCTGGAAATGTTCTGCTCATTCCATATGATCGTGCTGAAATACTTGAACCCCACCCTCCTAGCAATATGGACTATATCAACGTAAACAGGGATAAAACCCTCACTTCTCCGGCCCCAGCTTTTATCGAGGGGGATGTTAAGGCACATCCTCCCATCATGCTTCAAAAGCTTGTACGCCTTTATGAGCCATTTTTCAGTGAATTCAAGGTATTTCTCGTATGGGATGTCATCCTTATAGCCCTCATAGTCAATATCAACATTATATGGAGGAGATGTTACTATTAAGTCGATACTGTTAGGCTCAATAGCTTCAATATTCAAGAAATCTTCACAATACACCTTTATGCCACCATGCTCAAAGAAAGGCTTCACCCCCCATAACCCCCCTTCTAATACACGTACTCCTGAACGAAACAGCCGATGAAGGCTCTTCAGAAGACGTTATAACCATCATCTTATTATTGAGTTCAACGGCTAACCTTATGCGTTCATCAGCTTTAAACAGATATCGGGGGACAGGTACAAGTATATATAAGGCTTTCACATTCTTACTCTGAATATTTTCAGTTTCTGCCTCTAACGGCTCATGGCTTGCAGCTTTCACCTAACCACCATTAAACTCTAATTACTAAGCTAGTTTATAAGTGTAAAGACAACGTGCAACTTCCGGTCTTCTAGTGTTTTGTATGGAAACGATAATACTGCTCCCCTCCCCATTAATTAGCTATGAGAACCTGACTGGGTAGATATGAGGGATCCGAGCTTTAGCTAACATATGACAACGTCGCCTCGGAGAAAGGGCTGGGGCTTCCGCCGAACCTCGAATCCAGACATGTCACCATAAACGTTAATAGAAACGTGGGGGAGCTTAAGACTTAAAGACGACCTTAAACCCCTAACCAAACCACTAAATAGTGATAAATTAACGGCAGGTTCACGCTATAAAATCTTAGCGAGAAACCTCCTAATCCCAGCCTTATCCTTAACAATATAGGAGGCTCTTCTCAGCATCAGAATAAGGACATTCAATAACTCGCGGGATAGCCGTTTTAGAGCAATTATCGTTATTAGTAAGGATTGATGTCAACCTGTCTCTTACATGTTAAGCATGAATGGTTATGAGCTAAGGAGACCTTGTAGCGTTAAGCTGAAACTACTCCAGGTAAAGGCAGCAACTATAGGAAAGCGTGTAGTTTTAAGGTTTGAGGTGTGGATGTCTGCCTTGATATTCTAACGTGATGGTTGTTACTACGTCGTCGAGTGCCTGGAGGGATTTCCCGTGAATGTTTGGCACGAGGAATTTTAGTTTCTTACCACGTTGTTCTAGCTCTTTCCTCAGGGCTTCCTGGGCTTTGTATAAGTCGCCCAGGTGTAGTGCTGCCGGCCAGTTACGGATCACTACCCAGATCTCGCCTACGGGCTTTGTAGCCTGTTCAACATATTTCTTGACGGACTCTACGATCTTGAGGATGGGGGCCGGCCCGGCGCCTATCAACGTCTCACACTCAACAGCTAGAGCCCGTTCTTCCACGCAGATGTCAGCTATTACATCATTCCCCATCTCACACGTACTACTTATATTTTCAAGTTTAACGTTAAACTTCTCAACCAAATCTTTGACAGCTAAAACCTTAAGGGCAACATGATCCTCAGTCTCACGTTTGCTCACATCCCTCCTGACAAAAGCCGCGTAGTCGCTAGCCAGAAGCTCATGCACGAGATCCCTATATGCTCTATCTACCCTCGCGACCATGACGTCCCCTTCAATTTTAACTATCTCCTCATAAGGCACGCCGAAGACACTGCTTAAAATATGTGCTAAGCGAGTTAAGAGTTGGGGAGACTCAGGTCGTAACGTTATAATCCTCGGCATATAGGGTTTAGAGAGCTCTTTAATGAAGCCTTCAGCCTCAATTACATCTTCAGCTAATACTATGAGGAAGCCGAGCCCCTGAGAGAACGCTTCTTTAAGCCTTTTTCTAAACCACTCCTCCCCTTCCCTATTACCACCGACTCTCACATCCTTCTCATGTAAAACAACTATACTCCCCGAGATTCTCCCGTAAAGCCTGAGCCACTCATCAAGCCCCTTCTCAAGCAATATGAAAGGCCTCGGATAGGCCCCCCTAACCTCTCTATAGAGCTCCCTGCAAACAACCCAGAATAGGTACCATAGACGATCTTTACCCTCAGGTAAAATTATTATGACCGGCTCACCCACATACTCCCTAAAAGCCCCTGAAAGGCGCCTAAGCCCCCCCTCCTCGGGGATTAAGAGCTCCAGCAACCCTTTACCATTTAATAGCTGAGCTTGAATTTTAGTATGTAGCCTCTCAACGGTCTCCGTTAACTTCACAGTAATCCCTTGATGTAGGGGGAGCTTTTCGTAAGTTAACGTTGGAAGCCTAACCTTAACCTCAATAGCATTAAATACCGGCAATTTGACCGGGATCTCGGCAAGCCTCAGCAGACGTTCTGAAGTATATGCTACTATACCTGACTGCTTGAAAATATTCACTGGTTTCATATCGTCTTTAAGCCAGGAATAGATGCCTGAAAGGGTAGAAGGTAAGGATAAGGGGAGAACTCTAGCCTCAAGGCTATATGCTTTCATAGGCGGTTGAATAAAATATGTTACCCGATATAATGATTGGATACTTACCCCTACTGAAACCTTACCCGGCAACGTTAGTAGTAAGGGTTGAAACGGCTCGGACGGATGTTTCACTTTTATATGTGTTAATAAGGGAAATCTCAATAAAGATAGGCGGGAAGCCTCAATTACATGTTCAACCTTCCTCCCATCGGGCAATATTGATATCGCCCTAATTTTAACGCTCTCCTCCCTCTCCTCCTCCACTCTAACCTCTATTTCAGGCTTCTCCTCAACCTCGAGAAGCCTCAGCCGATCCTCAATGTAATCCTCAACGTAACGTAGAATCATCCTAGAACCTTCCTTCTGCAATTTCACACTTTCCTCACTAAACATATCGCAACCCTCCCATCAACGCTAAATAATAGCTCTGTGCGTCCTACGATCAGGCTTGGCATTAACAGTCTCAAATAACTTAACAAATTAGTTTCACTTTTATAATAACCAAAGCTATAACTATAATCAGAATATAGACTACCAACGTATCTGGCGGCAAAGCCCTCTACATACCATACATAATCACTCCTTAATCTGCTATACTCGTCGAGCTCAATATAGCTCCTTGTCCATAAGTGATCCTTACAATATAGGTCTGCTGGTGGTGCAGGAGTTTTATCCAAATAGAGTTTAACTACATCTGCTGAAGGCTCAACACTTGAAAGTATTCCAGGCCTGGCAAGCACCGCAACTAGGCCATCGACAAGTCTTGAGATTGAACCTCCAAGTGTCGACTCCCGCGCAGGTTGTATGCTTAAAGTTATATTGTCTCCCCACTCTTCAACGCGGCAAATGGATGGATAGTCTGGGTATCCTAGTATGGTTAGGTTCTCAGTTAATGGAGACTTGACTGCCGGTTTGAATAGCGGCATGTCTTCCCTTATGCCGAGTATTTTGAATGTTTTCGCCCTTCTCTCCAGGTCTTTTTTAAGTGAGGGGTATAACGCTTCAAATAGGTATTCTCTGGTGACCTTCCTGAGTGTCCACGCGAATAACGTGTACTTGCCGGCCTCGCCCACTCCGAGGAAGGTGTTCCCGGCGTATTCTACGAGTAGTCTTAAACTTTCTATGGGGTCTGTTGGCGCCTCAAATTCCTCTTTTACCTCGCCAATAGCTTCTCTGGCTGCCTCTATCACTTTGGAGGCGCGCTTTGCTAAGACGTTTGCTACCTCTGTGGAGGCGTCTCCAGTAAAATTCTTTGCGACATCCTCTGCGAGAACCTTAATGGGGACAACATGTTTCTCCACGAATTTCCTCCACGAGTCTTCATCCCAGGGTTTGACCTCGTTTATGAGCTCCTCAGGAGATATGAACGACAAACGTTTCACCTCTTCCGCCGCTAAACAATAGTTCCACACTAAAATTTTTAAGTTCGTGTCACATCTTGGGTCTTGGCGGTTAACTTGTCAAGCTCTCACGAGGATGCCGGTCAAGACGCTTTTCCAGGAGGGCGGGAGAGCTTTAATGATGTTGAAAGTGAAATATTCGAGCGCATAGCGGAGCTAATAGCTAAAAACGTTTGCTCTACACTAAAAGACCATAACAAGAAGCTTAAATGCATGAACGTGATAACGAGGATGATAGCTTACGAAGAACCCCCACCTGAAGATTTTGAAGAGAGTTTCACAGAAGAAGAGTTAGACCGTATCACAAGAAGGCTCAAAATATGGACAACACCAACAACTACAAGCAGCCCATAAACGCGCATACCGAGAAACGTGAAACCACATTTAAACTTTAGCTCCAGGAGCGAGTCTATGCACCATAACATATAACGTTTCCAGAGCCCGCGACAACCACTCCCTTAGGAGCTCCCCCACGCCCCCTGGAAGAGCATTAATAACCATCCTCTAGGAGGTGCCCGGCTCCCGGGAAACGTGCTCTCAAAGTTTCAACGGGGCGACCTGCAGCTCTACATGGCTTGACAGGGTTTTCACCTTAACTCTAACTTTAGAAATGTTCTTGTTGGCATCTAAGAACTGTACAGCCGCCTAGCTGGCGTTTAGGGCTTCCTAAGGAGGTCCCTTTTTAAGCTCCACTATTTTTCCTAGCTCCATTCTCGCTATCATCTTAGCGTTCTCCATTAGCTTTGCCGGTGTTATGTGTGTTGCTATTATTATTGTCTGTCCTTTAGCAGCCCTCTCTACTATCATGTTTGTTACTGTTTCCACCGATTTCACGTCTAGTCCTTGGTATGGCTCGTCTAACAGTAGTATTTCAGGGTCTCCTATTAGGGCTGTTAGTAGTAGTGCTTTCCTCTTCATCCCAGTACTATAAGTCCCGTAGGGTCTCTCCCAGAAGCTTGTCACCCCGAGGGCTTCAGCAGTCTCGACAACCTCGGACCATGGGGTTTTAAATGTTTTAGCTGCAACCTCAGCGACCTCCCTACATGAAGCCCATGGAGGGAGGCTAGCCCTATCTAGTAGGGCTTTAAGCTTACCTGAGAGCTTCTCGGAGTCCCTCCAAGGGTCTAGCCCCAAGACTTTAACGTAGCCTGAGCTAGGCCTCTCAGCCCCGGCTATTATAGATAGTAGGGTGCTCTTGCCGCTGCCGTTAGGGCCTAATAATACGCTCATGCCCCCACTATCAACCTCCAAGTCTACACCGTCTAGGGCCACATTGAACAGGTATACCTTCCTAACATTCCTAGCTACTACAGCTAGATCCCCCATGCTACCTCGACCTTAAAGTTGAATAGGCGAGCATTAGGGCCCCCGAGGTTAACAGTATAGATGTGAATGCGAAGATTAAATTTCTAAGTTTAAACTCAGGCTGACCCCACTGGTAAACTGCTAAAGTCCCCCGAACATCTGGGCCCGCGCAGCCCTCAACACGCTTACTAGCGACGCGGAAAGCGTAATGGCCGGGCCATGGTATGTGAACTTGGAGGAGCTCCATCTTAGGGCCTTCAAAAGACCCCCTATACAAAATACTGCCATCACCCTCACGGTAAACTATTAAATCGACAGCCTGGCAAGGGGGGGCGAAGAGCGATATGTTAGCCCAACCCTCAATAAGCCACAATTTAACATCACTAGTAGTGTTAGCCTCAAAACTAGCAGAGTTCCGGGAGACCACAGAGTTATCCCTAGCATAAAGGGCCATCCACGTAAAAGCTGATATAACGCTTAAAGCTATAAGTATGTAAGCTAAACCCTTCAACCCCTAACCCCCCTACGGGAAGCTATAATGAAGACTGCAGCTGAAACCGTTAGGACTATCAGGGTTAAAGCGGCCATAGCCATCTCAGAGCTTAGAAGCCCCCTCCGAGCTTCAACAGTTCTAGGAGGCCCAGGAGGACTCCACGGGGGCGCGGCCGGGCTAGCCTGCTCCCCAACGGGTTGTGGAGTTTGCACCGTAGTCTCCCGTTCAAATTCTGTTCTAGTCTCTGTCGGCGTCTCACGACCCCCTATTGGGGGTGTAGTGTAATTCCTAGCCTCCTCCTGGGGGGTAGTTGTTGTAGTGGTTGTTTGGGGCGTTGTCTCCGTAACGGTGGGGGTAGTCGCTGTAGCAGTTGTCTCCTCAGCAGTCGACGGCGGCTCCCTAGTGAGAGACACTATAAGGTAGCTCTGATAGCCGACAGTCGCCCCTTCACGCTCTAAAGGTATGACCGTTAAGAACACATCATTAATACCGAAGACACTTAGAGCAGCCCCGGTGACAGAGTCATATTTGTGGCTTGGAGCAAGTAACCGCCAGTCCCCTATTATTTTTCTTTCAGTGGCCGAAAGTTGCGGGTAGTATTTCCTTAGCATCTTCATATACGCTTCCAGCCATAGATCTCCAAATTTCTTCCCATCCTCACCGCTGAAAACATACCTTGCTCCCGTTGAGGCTGAGAGAACCCTCTCGGGCACTATCCCCAGAACATCCCTGAGATACCTGGCTTCGTCACTAGGATAGGCTACTCTCACTGTAGCTTCAAAGGTCAGGTTGAAGTATTTTATGGGGCTAGTGACATTGTTCAACTCGAAGAACGGCGAAACCTCAGCTAGCTTAACTTTAGAGTCTACAAAACGCTCCCATGGCATAAGCCAGAAAGGCCATACTCCAACATCAACACCGTTATAAATAATGCGCCTACCAAAAACTGAGACCTTAACAACCTCCCTAACCTCTGAAAACTCGTATATAGGCTTCATCTCAACGAAATCATAATAGTACATCTTAAATTTTAAAATAACAGTATAGTATGAGCCGTCATAGCCAGTAACATGCCAAGAAAACCTGTAATAGAAATTCTCCCTCCTCCCACTCCTACCCTCAGGATCCTTAATTTCACGAACATATATATCTAACATACTAGAAACAATGTCAGGATCGTCAGCCCTCATACGTTTAAGGTAGGAATACCACTTCTTATCAGGGCTCAAAATCTCTTCTAGGAGGAACCTGTACTTAGCTAGGAGCAGAGGGCTCGGAGGATATGGAAGGGGGAACCAGAACTCAGAGTACCCCTTCAAGTTTATAAAGGGATGCTCATACTCAGCTTTAAGCCCCAAAAGCCCAAAGGGATCCTCCAGCTGGGAACTTTGAGAAAACCCAGTAAACCCTAAACCCAACACGGACACAAACACTAGAAACGCAACAACCAAAGCAGAGAGCCTCGAAAAACCTAACATTAAAACACCCCACACCCCAAAACAATAGTGGAAAAGAGAGGTTAAATTATTAGCAGGCTCCTTTAACAGCCCATATCATAGCTACAGCACTAGCATCAAGATAGTCTCTGCCCTCACTGTATACATAGATCCAGGCTTCCGTTATTTGATAAGCTCTATCACCTCTCAGAGGATCAGGCTTTACATCAGTATATGTCACCCGATATCCATATGTCCCCGGAGGAAGAGGCTTAATTTGTTCTGCTCCTCCCGTACCCCAGACGTCATAGAGCCTACCCGTTAAGCACCCAGTTACCGGGTCCTGCTCGGCCCACCCTTGAATATAGGCCCAAACTTTATAGTAAGTCCCAGTAGCCTCCTTATAGTCGGATAGGAATATGTCTGCATAGACTACTATAGCTAATATAGCTAGTATTGCTAAAACTACTACAGCCAGTATTTTCATAGGTCTGGCTAGCATACTCCCACCCTCAACCTTTTTTTTAAAGTATCTCCTCAGCGTTTAAATATTTTTATCTCTCCTTGTTTGGCCTTACTTAGGGGGTTACTGCCGCTTATGGGGATCTCTGGGGGGTTGGTTATTTAAATCTTGGCTGCTAACTGTTTCTTGGAAGTGTTTGGTGGGCCGTGTTGTCTAAGCATATTTTGAAGTTTACTGTCTTGGACCCTGTGGTTTTAGTTTTGACTGGTTTAGCAGCCGGCCTCATAATATACCACGTTATTAGCATCCCCCTAAGCCGTGGGGGAGTCAGTACGGCTATAGGGTTCGTTCCTGAAATTAAACGCCAATTCCTCTGGGAGTTGACTGTTGTACCGGATTTCATAGATAGGACTTCTAGGATTATTGGGGGGTCTTTCCTTGTTTTAGGGGCTGTTACTGCCGTCTTCGGGGCTTACGTTGTCGGCGCTTCCAGGGATTTCGGCTATAGTTCCCTGGCGAATTTAATGGGTGTGGGTAGGAGGAGGTATTTGAGGTTTTCAATATTAACGCCTATAATAGTGTATTTGCTAGTGCCGAGTTTAGCTTCAGCTATAATAATACCTCCCCTGGTAGACTATAACCTGCTGGAATACTGGCAGGTTCCCGTAGCGTTAGCTTTAATAACAATGACTATATTGGCGGTTCAACTGGCAATATCGATATTGTTAACGCACGTAGCGGCGAACACCTATAGAGGGTTAATACTAACACTAATAGCGGTGTACGCGATAGGGATGGCTCGGCTGCAAGATAAGCTCATAGTGATATCTAGGGAGATGGAGTCTTTAAACGAGCTCCTAATGAGAATAGCTGGGGTAGCGGTAATAGCGATAATAGTGTTAGCAATAGCTTACATGATCGTAGAGAGGAGGACAACGACAAGGTGAAAGCCTAAATAA
>JARJMZ020000021.1 GCA_029335875.2 Thermoprotei archaeon
TTATATCTTGTTCTGGAATCCTCCTCCACGCTTGTATGCTTAGTGTTTCAAGATCCCATCTTATCCTACCCTCCTCAACAGCATAGTTAACGCTCACCCTAACAACATCACCCTTCTCAATCCTAACCCTATCAACCAGAATCTCATAAAGAACCCTGTTCAACTCCCCAGCAGCCCTTGCTACTTCCTGGGGTGAGAGTTCCCCGCTTTTAACTAGGTCTCTCGTCTGGGCGAATAGAGTTCTCCGTATTTTATCGGCATACGCTCCCCCGATTACATAACCTGATCTTAGTATGGGCATCTGGACACCTCCTCTCTTATTCTAGATAATAGCGCTGCTTTAAATACTTAGCTATGGTGGCTGAATCAAAACCCGACACTATAGTCCCTAGGGGTTCCACTTTAAACTCCTCGAAGGGGTTGCTTCTAGATACTGTCAAGTCAGCCTTAAACCCCCTCTCTAGGAGGCCTGAGAGCTTCAAGGGCCCTCCTGAGGCTATGGCTGCGCCCCGAGTATAGGCTGTTACGGCTTCTTTAAAGTCTAAAGCCTCCTCCTCAAGGCATGAGGGTTGACCGCATTTCGATAGGGCTGACGCTATAGTCTCGTTAATGTCGAAAGGCTCTACGGGAGAGTCGCTGGATAAAGCTAGTTTAACCTCATGCTTCAGGAAACTCTTAAACCTGTAGGCTAGCTTAAGCCTAGGTCCCAGCCTCCTATCTATCCACCAATCGCTAACCCTGAACCTAGGCTGGACCACTACGTAGGCTCCCAGCCTGGCTAAAGCCTCTATCTGCTCATCCCATGAAACGCTCGCATGCTCCACCCTAAACTTTGAGGGTCTAGCTTCCTCGGCAGCACTTATAACCTCGTCTAACCCGGCATCTCCTATAGCGTGAATGGCTGCCTTCAAACCCTCACCTTCAGCTTCTCTCATAGCCTCCTTTATAGTCTCCCTGCCCGCTAGTAGTACCCCTTTGTTCTGAGGGTCGTCGGAGTAGGGCTCCCTAAGAAACGCTGTTCTCGCACCCAGGCTCCCGTCAGCATAAATTTTATACCCGGCTATTGAAACCCACTCCCCCACGCCGCTATCGCTGAACTTTTTAGAGTAATCCGGGTAGCAGGAGACTTTCACTGGGAGGGCTCCTAGCTCTGCAGCCAGTCTTTTTAACACTTCATATTCTCTTCTAGTGCACGACATTGTGGAGGCTCCCACGAGGCCGGCTGACCGGAGCCTCTCCAGAGCCCCCGCTATTATAGGCTCTAAGCTCACATTTTCTAGGAGTTTTTCGAGGGAGTATGAGACTGCGCCTTCATACACTATCCCCGTAATCTTACCCTCCCTCACCTCCACAAAGTCCGGGTAAGCCTCCCAGGGTTTCACTATCTCCAAGGCTCTAGTGTTCAGGAGGGCAGCATGCCCACACACCCTAACTAGTATAGCGGGCCTGTCCCCAGTAACGTCATCTATATCCCATCTCGAGGGCCACCTAGACTCCCTAAACCCCTCCTGGTCCCAGCCTCTACCATACACCAGCGGGCCTTTAACGTCTCTCAGTTTAAGTCTCAAACCCTCTATGCTGTCAAGACCCCTCAGATCTATGCCTTCAATGGCTAAGCCCAGACCCTCAAGGTGGAGGTGTGCGTCAACAAATCCCGGCATTATGTATCCATCGTATTTCACTTCAACACTATAGCTGCCGGTAAACCTTGATCTAGGGCCCACGCCTTCTATGAAACCTGAATATACGAGTATAGAGTCGCCTATAGCGTCGCCTTCAGAGTTTAAAACCGCTAGCCCCGTTATTAGCACTGATTTCAACTATGTACACCCTGTTTTTCCCGGGTTTTAAGTGTTTCCTCCTCAGGGCCGGGTGCGCCGGCACTTTCAGGGCCCCTTATGGTTATAATCCTCTGGGGCACCGCCAGCTGTATTCCCGCCTTTATCAGCTCCTCTCTTATAGTGGAGAATAATTCTGTCCATACGGGGAAGAACGATTTTGAGGGGCTCCAAGCCCATATTGTCATAATTATCCCGTCGAGGTTAGACTCGTTTATGAAAACTTGAGGCCCGGGGTCTGCGAGGATGAGGGGGTGTTTTTCTAGGATGTCCTTAACTATCGAGATAGCCTTTTTAGCGTCGGAATTGTGGGGTAGCAGGAACCGGTATTCGATCCTCCTGGCTTTAGTTGCCATCATGTTAACTATAGTGCTATTGAAAACTTCATTGTTAGAGATCCGCAGAAGCCTCCCATCGAATGTTCTAAGCCTCGTGCTGAAAATAGTGACGTCTTCAACTATACCCGTATTATTGCCGATCATGACAGGGTCGCCTATAGTGAAAGGCCTATCTATATACAGGAAAACCCCCGATAAAAGGTTCGACACCACAGTTTGCGCTGCGAAACCTAAAGCTACGGCGAGAAACCCTCCAGCTAGTAGAAGGCTACTTATATTGAAACCTAAGCTATGCAATGCTAGGGCGAAGCCAGCGAATACTATAAGAGCTGAAGTCACACGCCCTAAAATTAGAGCTGCCTCCCGAGAGAACTTGACAGAAGCTCTGATTCGTACGTATCTCCCGAGGAACAACGCTAGAGCCAGGAAAAACACGAATATAGAAACGGCTACAAGAACACTACGTATAGTACTGGCCGATAAGCCTAGCTCGCTCAAGAACCTACTTAAATATGCCATTATTTCAGATGATAAGCCCAACTTGAGCGCCCACCCTACGTGTATAAACTGGGACCTAATAAGGCCTAGAGGCGTCGGCTCCACCAGCTCCCCTATTCCAAGACATCTATCTTTAACACTTGGAAATTTAGTGGAGATCTCCTACTCTATTTACTCTCAGCTGGCTACGCGTAATAATGGTCTTATTAGGGGTGAAAACTGATTCCTCTCTAATAACCCCAAAGCATTTTGAAACCTGCAGCCTTGAAAGTTAGATAGCCTAGTTTTTGCACTGATATTAAATGTTTCTCTGTTACTATTTCGGGTGATTTCTCGAAATCAGCTGTGGGCGGCATTCCTCCCACTATTATTTCAGCTGCCTTTTCGCTCTCGAGGTTCATGGTTATTATGCCGACGTTAGCCTGCCACGTGCCCGG
Source organism: Thermoprotei archaeon (assembly GCA_029335875.2). Lineage (GTDB taxonomy): Archaea > Thermoproteota > Thermoprotei_A > Sulfolobales > Acidilobaceae > DSZV01. Next base: position 3,112 of record JARJMZ020000021.1, read on the forward strand.
CTTATAGTATATTTCCATGAGGGATAGGGGGATCACAGCCCTACTAACAGTGGCAATCCTGCCGCTATAATTGTTGATCCTAAGGAGAGCCTCCGCAAGCCCTGGCTTGAAGGGCTCTTTAGACGATGAATTGTGGAACCTGCAGATGTAGCCGCTAGTGGGGGTCCCGTAGAGGGCTAATTTAGGTGTACTCTCAGTGTCTGAGAAAGCGTCTATGACGTTAAAGTCTCCCTCCGGCCCCATAGCTGCTATAGCATAGTCCACTGGAACAGTTATTCTAACATCAACCTTAGCCTCTTTCCCTATAACTATGGGAGTTTCAAGTTTCACGTAGACACACTCGACAACCCCCTGAAGATTACCTGTCGAAGGCTCTACCGGGACGAGACTTAGGTCTGTCCCCTCCCCAACCATAACACTAGCCAATATCTTATCCTCGTTCAAAGGCAGCCGAGTATATAGTTTAAACCCCCCCTCCAACCCTTTAACCCTAACCCTATACCCGGAAACTATCAGCTCCCCCTCACTTAACATACCATAGGTCATACTAAGACCACCCATAAGCTAGAGTTACTAATCAGCACCTTAAATCGCTAAACCCCCCATCCCTCAAGGATTCCCCCATCATATAGCTAACACTAATCATTCCGCCCTCAGTGGTCGCCGGAACCCAATATCATAGGCGTAACCCTATGATACCGGGCTCCAGCTCCCCTCCAGCCCATTGAGGGCTCTATAGTCGGGCATTACTGGGGCAGCCTTGTGCCTGCTCCCAACTGCCAATCATAGAGGCTGGCTTACCGGAGTAAATTAGGGGCCTTAAAACTTATCTCTAAGTAACCATACCAACTAAAAACCCTAAAGGTTTTACTCTAGAAAACAGAAAACAGTCTTTAGGGCCTCGGCGGCTTTCAAGAACAATGTCAAAGAACACATGTGGATGCTGAAGCGCGCTCTATGTAGCTACTAGCTTCACAAGGAAATTAGGAAGAAAAGAAACCTCGACAAGCCATGAGCAGCGATCGTGTTAAGGGAAGGCGCAGATGATCATTTTAGTGGTGCTTAAATTAAATTATACTGTTAACGGTGAGGTCATATATGCGTGTTATTCAACGTTACGGTTGACGGTTTGCTGTGCGTAAGTTTGGGGGCTTCCTGTTTCGCGCCTAGATTTAAACTCTAGGTTATACTAATGTTCCTGGTGAGCCTGTTTGCAGAGAGCCGCTAGGGTTTTCGAGAGCGTGACGTCCTTGGATAGGGGTGAGTCGTGTTCTTCCTGCTGGAATTGGCTTCCCCACGTTCATTTCCCCTTTGTTGGTTATTGTACTCTTTGGGGTATAACTACTTTTGAGGACTACTATTGTTCCAGCTATAAATTAACTTCTGTGGATAGGGAGAGGTTTTACTGGTGTGCTACGTGCAAGATTAGGCTTAATAGGGAGGAAGCTGTTTCCCACTGGATTATGAAACACAGGGTATTTAGGGGGGCATATGTGGAACCTGATATAAGGGAGGAGATCTACGAGGGGTGACCGGGTTAACTGTAGATTTAAACATTATAATTGGGGGGCCTCAAGGAGGCGGCGTAGAGTCGGCGGGCCAGATAGCTCTTAAAGTCTTCACCCTCAAAGGCTATAATATAATAGGGACTAGGGAATACCACAGCAACATTATGGGGGCTCACAGCTACTTCCACATAAGAGTCTCAGATAACACTCCAAGAGCTTTAAGGTTGCCTGTAGAGTCTCTAGTAGCTGTTGATGCCGAGAGCCTCCTAACTCATGTAAATGACGTGGCGAAAGGCGGCATAGTAGTATATGATGTTGGAAGCGTCGACCAGAACGCTTTAACACTAGCGCCTATGGAACACTCTCTTAAGAAGAGGATTGAAAAAATGTTCTCAGAGAGGGGAGCGCGGCCCACTGTAAGCGAGGCTATTAAACTATTGGAGGAAAGGGGGGTTAGAACTTTAGGGCTCCCGCTTAAAGAACTCTTAAGGAAAACATCTGAAGAGACGGGGGCCCTCCTAGCCTCCATAGCTAGGGCTGTTAACATAATGGGGCTCTCAGCGGCATTACACGTCCTAGGTGTAGAGTTTCCATACATAGTTAAAGCTGTCGAAGCCCAGTTCGGGAAGAGACCTAAGATCTTAGCTCCAAACATTGCGGCCGCCAGGATAGCCGTAGAGTATGCGCGCGAGAAATACGGCTCCGGAAACACCCTACCAGATGGCCCCCACAAGGGTAGGGTGAGGATGATAGCTACGGGGAACGAGATTGTGGCCATGGCTAAAATAGTTGGCGGCTTAACTTTCGAGTCCTTCTACCCCATAACACCCTCATCTGACGAGGCGCACTATATTGAAGAGAACAAGTACTTAGACGTTGGAGGAGATTTTAAAGAAGCGGGCTTAGATAAATTATCAATAGTGACACTCCAGACTGAAGACGAGATAGCCGCTATAGGCATGGCTCTAGGGGCTGCCCTCGCCGGGGCCAGGGCCTCCACAACTACCAGCGGCCCCGGGTTCAGCCTCATGAACGAGTTTATAAGCATGGCTGTCGAGGCCGAGATCCCCATAGTCATATCGCTATGGATGAGGGCAGGACCTAGTACTGGCATAGCTACTAGGACTGGCCAGCAGGATCTTTTGCATGCCATATTCTCAGGGCATGGGGATACCCCCAAGATCGTGATAGCTTCAGGGGACCATGTAGAGGCTTTCTATGACACTATAAAAGCCATGAATTGGGCTGAGAAGTTCCAGACCCCTGTAATACACCTTTTAGACAAGTATCTCGCGTCGACATCAGTATCCCTAGACGAGTGGGACCTGGATCCCAGCCTAGTGGAGATAGATAGGGGTAAGAGGGTTTACGGTCCCGTTAAAGACTATAAGAGATATGAGATCACGGAAGACGGGATAAGCCCCATGGCCCCCTTAGGCTTCAACACTATGATTATAAACAGTTTGGAGCACGACGAGTACGGGTTCGTTAGCGAGGACCCCATAGATAGGGAGGCTATGGTCTTGAAGAGAGTGAGGAAGTTCGAGACTATATCAAAGAGTATACCTGAAACTGAGAAAGCAGTACTACATGGGGACCCGGAAGCTAGAGTGACCATAGTATCGTTTGGCTCCACAAAGCAAGCTATACTGTCAGCTGTGGAGGAGCTAGGCCGTGAAGGGGTTAAGGTTAACTTCCTACAAATTAGAGTATTAAGCCCCTTCCCCAAAGACTTAGTGTCAAAGGTTCTGGGTAGAGCTGAGAAGGTGGTGAGCGTGGAGGCTAACGCCACCGGGCAGCTAGCCTTCCTCGTAAGAGCCCATACGGGCCACAGTGTGAACCACGTGATCCAAAAGCTTAATGCTAGGCCCCTCTACGACGTCGACGTGGTATACGGGGTTAAGAGGATTATTGAAAGCGGGGTTGAGAGAGTGGTGGTTAGCAGTGGCTCGTAGATGGCTCGACTATAAAACCGGGGCTTGGGTTCAGTGGTGCCCTGGCTGCGGGGACTTCGGCATATTAAACGCTATATACGGGGCGCTCGCAGAGCTCGATATAGATCCTGCGAGGCTCGTGGTAGTGGGGGGCATAGGGTGCTCGTCGAGGTCGGTCTATTACATTAAAGGTAGTAATGTTCACACTGTCCATGGAAGGGCTATACCAGTCGCTTCGGGGATAAAGCTAGCCAACCCGGAGCTGACGGTTATAGTAACTGGGGGCGACGGGGACCTCCTCGGGATAGGTGGGAACCACTTTACAGCCCTCGGGAGGAGGAACATAGACATAGCTATCTTCATATACGATAACGCCGTCTACGGCCTAACAAAGGGCCAGGCAGGGCCAACCCTACCTCTATGGGTTAAAACAAAAGCCCTAACGCACCCTAACATTCAAGGCAACGTTAACCCTCTCCTGCTAGCTTTTGCCGCCGGCTATACTTTCATAGCTAGGGGCTACGCTTACCATGTAAACCAGCTCAGGGGGCTTGTAAAAGCAGCTATACTGCATAAGGGCTCAGCGGTTGTAGACATACTGCAGCCGTGCCCTACATACAACGATTTCATGACCCAAGAGTGGTACGAGAAACGCATATATTATCTCAGCGATGAAGACCCATCATGGGACCCGGTGATTAGGAGTCCAGAGGATGTGAAAGTTAAAGCTCCCAGAATCCTCGAGAAAATGTTGGAGACCGGGGACAGAATACCCCTAGGAGTATTCCTCCAGGACTTGACAAAAGAAACTATGGAGGAGAGGCTGGATAAAGTTATGCCAGGATACCTCAAAACACCCCCAGCCAAGAGGCCCATAGACGTTAAAGGCAGGATACCCCTACACCCCTTTAGAATATTTAAGGATAAACTGCTGGAAACGTGAGCTCCCATATAATAGTTTTTCCTAACATAGAGTATAACTGGGCATCAGAGTTTGAGCGAGGATGAAAATAGGAGGGTTAAGATAGCCCCACCCAGAGATGACATGGAGAGGATAGCTAGCGCGGCCGCAGAGAAAGCAGCGGCTATAGTGTCTAGGAGAGTGCTCTCAGAGCTTAAAGCAATAAGAGATTCTATCGAGAGAATAGAGAAGGAGATAGAGGAGCTGAAAAACAAGTGTAAACCCGAGGGGCCTCGAGAAGCGGAGAAGCGGAGAGAGCCCGCCCAGGCTGGCGCCCAGCTTTTAGAGCATATTAGAAGGAGAGGGTATATCCTGGCGAGCGACGCTAGGAAACTCGGCTTAAGCCCGGCAGCGTTGATGAACGAGGCCTCGAGACAAGGGCTTATAGTGATAAACGCGGAGGGGGACGCTATTATAATGAGCGACCAGTCTTTCAGAGAGTTCAGCTCCATCCTCGGCGAGATAAAGACTAGCGACCCAGAGGAGGCTTTAAAAGCGGCGGGGAGATATTCCAGGGCTTTTAACGTGCTCAGAAGGGCTGGGGTAATATACTATAGTCAGAAGGCGGGGAAATGGGTCATGGTAGAGTAGGTGTCAGCTTAATGGGCAGGTTTCACGCTAGAATAATAGAGCTTGAAGACGGGCAGCTAATGGCTACAATAGTTGACGAGGAAGTTCTAGGAGCTAAGGCTGTGGACCCAGAGAGGGGCCTAATAATAGATGTTAAGAGAGAGTTCTACGCCGGAACATTAATGGGCGACGAGGAGGTGGAACGCCTACTCGAAGAGGCAAACATATTGATACTCGTAGGAGCTAGAATAGTGAGGAAAGCCGTAGACTTAGGGCTCGCACACCCAAACTCAATACTTAAAATAGGGAACCTCGAATACACCCAGGTCTATAAAATCACATATTAACTTGAAAGAGCTTAAGAGCCCACCAAACCAGTTAAACTTTATATTCCCCCAGCTAAAGTATATAGTATGGCGCGGGCCCGTAGCTCAGCCAGGCAGAGCGGCGGACCACGCCGAGCGTGTGGGCCGAGGCTCCAGACCCGTAGGTCGGGGGTTCGAATCCCTCCGGGCCCACCACATTAAAAGCGTGGGCTCCGCACTTCAAGTAAATCTCCACTTAACCACAATACTATAGCATGAACGGGCAGCTGCACGGGTTAGGGTGAAAGTTTAGGGTTTTCCCTTTGTTTTTCCAGCTTTTCGCAAACTGTTTTAATCCTGTCTAGGATTTTTTCCGCTTCTTCTCTTTCTGCCGGGGTCGCCTTATCTATTATGTCTTCCATGTTATTATTTATGTAACTGTCTAGTGAAGGTTCCACGTTTTCTACGATCTTCTCGATGATTAAAGGTATAGGGTCTAGGATCGCCCCCCATAGTAGAGCTTTGTTTTTAAGTAATGGTATTGCGCGGAGTAGGCCTATACGTATGTTTCCTCTGGTTAGCCTAACAGAGTATATTATATCCCCTGTTTCAGCCTCGACTATTCTTATCGCTACATAGGGTAGAGTCTTCGCTGGCCTTCTTCTCGCCGGCGGCTTTACCGCTACTTCTGCTATGGCCTTGTTTATATCTTGTTCTGGAATCCTCCTCCACGCTTGTATGCTTAGTGTTTCAAGATCCCATCTTATCCTACCCTCCTCAACAGCATAGTTAACGCTCACCCTACAACATCACCCTTCTCAATCCTAACCCTATCAACCAGAACCTCATAAAGAACCCTGTTCAACTCCCCAGCAGCCCTTACAATTTCTTCATCACTAGGCTCCTCTTTCAATACTTTACCCTTAGCTGAACCCTGATCTGGGCAAATAATGTCTTACGTACTTTAGCAGCATATGCCCCTCCCACTACAAGCCCTGTCCTTAGCGTGGGCATCGTCAGATGTGTTTAATTGAGTTGAGTTGGGCTATACTTATTTTTCCTATGGTTATCCTAACTGATTTTATTATATCCCCTGTTTCAGTCTCGACTATTCTTATAGCTACATAGGGTAGAGTATTCGCTGGCCTTCTTCTCGCCGGCGGCTTTACCGCTACTTCTGCTATGGCATTGTTTATATCTTGTTCTGGAATCCTCCTCCACGCTTGTATGCTTAGTGTTTCAAGAT
>JARJMZ020000036.1 GCA_029335875.2 Thermoprotei archaeon
ATCTCCAACGAACTTCATAGGCTCCATTAGGCTCGCATGAACGCTTGTGAGGGGGCTTTTACCGTTAACAAGGTAGAACTCGTCTGGAGCCCTTGGTAGAGTGTATGCTGGCGGTGGAACATAGTCTGGGAGCGGGTCTAAATCTGCAGCTAAAGCTGCTAGAGAATATATTTCAACCTTACCAGAAGGTGTTCCAATGGCTACCTTGTAAGGCCTCACATAGTAATCCTTCTTCTTAACAAAATAATAACCTTCCTCGTCGAGCTTCCTTTTAAGCTCTTCCTTATCGATGCCCCATGCTGCGGCGAACTTAGATGTTACCGATTCATGGATCTTATGGAGGAACTCTTCCTTATAAATCTTATAATCCGCATACCTGTCACTCCACCCTAAAGCTTGAGCCCTCTCTGGGAAAGCCCTCCTAACAATCTCAAACATAGCCCAGAGAGCGTCTCTAACATCGAACCCTTCAGGTGGGTCAACAACTTTAGACTGTTTCTGGACTGAAACGTGGAGAGTCCACTTAGTAGCATCGATCTCCTCCCTCTCGAGGAATATGGTGTCGGGTAAGACATAATCTGCATAATCAACATCATCAATAGGCAACACGTCTATAACGACTAAAAGGTCAAGCTTCTTATAAGCCTCTATAACCTTCTTAACGTTCATATCCCTCAATATGGGGCTTGTCCCCATCACGAATAGAGCCTTTATCGGGTATGGCTCCTCTTTTAATATAGCATCTAAAACAGCGTCGAACGTTGATGGAGTTAACGCGTATTTAGCTTTATCAACTCTTGGCTTAGTAACGTCGCCGAAAAGCTCCTCCGGCATCATGGCCCCATAAACGGTTTCTGCAACCCTCTTACCCTCGACAGTCTTAACAGTTATCATTGGAGGGAACTTGGGAGGCTCCTTATAACATAGACCTCCAGGCTTATCTATGTTACCTAGTAGGGCGTTAATGATTAGGAATGTTCTCACATCGTTATAGTCGTTTCCGTTCTTAGCGGCAAACCAAGTGTCGTCCACAACTCCTTTACTTAAAGCTAGTTTTCTAGCAACCCACCTTATATCTTCAGCTTTAACTCCTGTTATTATTTCAGCCGTTTCAGGCTTATACTTTGAAGCCCTTTCCTTAAGTAATGTGAGGGCGGTCTTAACTTCAACTTTACTTCCGTCTTTAAGTGTTACTTCACCAGCATACCATAGGTCTGGGTCTACGGCTGTTTTATGATCTTTTAAAGCCTTATCTTTAGCGTCGAACACTAGATACTTCTTAGCGTCCCCACCCTCAACAATGTCAGCCTCAGTTAGGGGCTTACCGTCAGGCTTTATAAGGAATGGGGCGTTAGAATGTTTCTTGAGGAAATCTGCATCGTAAAGACCCTCATCTAACAGAACATGTATGACGCTTAGGGCGAAAGCAGCGTCAGTTCCAGGTATTATGGGGATCCATCGGACATTAGCAAATCCCATATCTGGCAACTTTGGATCAACAATTACGATCTCGAGCCCTTCATTAGTCATAGCCCTATTCACAACACCCATACTAGCAGTGCTTAGAGCTCTACCTATGAGGAGTAGGAAACTAGCATTCTCATAGTCCGGGTCTACAGTTAGAGGTCCTGCAGCACCTAAAACGTGAGCCCTAGCCACATTACCGTTTCCAGCGCACGTGCTAAGGACGGATATTAAGTTAGGGGTTCCAAATAGATATGAGAATAAGGAATGAAATGAACCCCACGCATCATGATATGTTATAGCTATAGCCTTATACCCGTACTTGTCAACGATCTCTTTAAGCTTAGAAGCTATGCCATTAAGGGCAGTATCCCAGTCAACCTCTCTAAACTTAGCTTCGCCCCTCTCACCAACCCTAACCATGGGCTTCTTAAGCCTTAAAGGATTATTCCAAAGCCACACTGAAGAAGCACTCCTAACGCAAAGACCACGCTGAGGATGACCCTTTATGGGGAAAACAACTCTAGGCTTACCATTAGCGTCAACACCAACCTGAATACCGCAAGTAGCTACACACATAAGACAATATGTTTTAATGAATTTTAAATCCTCCACAGGCTTCACGGGAACCTCATTTAAATATAGTGGCCGAGATAACCTCCTAGCTGGAGCATCATATGCGCCAACGCCTAACATTGTCAAAAGAGCCAATGTAGATACAGCAGATATCTTAATGAACTCCCTCCTATTAGCTTTCATAACTCACCCACCACAATCCAGGTTTATAATATAAAACACACCGCCAACATTTAAAAATTTGAAATATAAATTTATAGATATAAAATATATACTAAACTATGCTTGTTACTGCAACGTTAAAAGCATTAATCTTATCAATTTCCATATCCTAGACAGTAAACTAAATAAAGGCTAATCTAATAAAGGTGATAAGCCTGACTTTGTGAGAAAGTGCGACACTCAGATGCAGGACACAACCGTTATCATAAAACCGCCCCAATAGCGTTCGCCGGCGAAGCTCCTAATGAACCGGTAATAGAGAAAGGGAACTTGGCGCCTGAGCTTAAAGCCTTAACTATTTTAGCTAAATTGGACTCAAGCTCCCCTCGCAAAACTCGATCGTGGACTCGTTAGGAGCTCCATTGGCAGACACTACTGGGACCGCCTTGCTGATTTCCTTATCGGATATTTGGACCTGCTCGCTTCTGATCCTTAAGATCTGTGAAGTCGAGAGTCTCAGTTGTTGGCATCGCATGATGTCAAACGGCAGGGTTCAAACCCTTATGTGCTTTAGGGGGGATAAGTACTGCTGCTCCTTTTATTTTTCCTTGTTTAAGTAGTCTTAGTGCTTTGTTTGCTTCTTCTAGCTTGTAGGTTTGATAGTTTATTTTTATCTTCTTTTTTCTAGCTATTTCTAGGTATTCTTTTATGTCGTTGCGGGTTATGTTTGCTACTGTTTTGATCTCTTTTTCCATCCAGAGGTGTTTTGTGTATTCTAGGTTTATTGGCGTTCTTTTTCTTATAACATTTACTACAAGTCTTCCCCCGGGTTTTAGGAGTTCCATTGCTCTAGGTATTGTTTCTCCTACTGGGGTGAAGTCTATTGCTCTGTCTAGTTTTTCCGGCGGGTTTTCTAGGGGGCTTCCAGCCCAGTCTGCTCCCAGTTCTTTTGCTAGTTCTATGTGTTCCCTGCTCCTTGTGAGAACTATTACCTTAGAGTTTGGGTATAAGTATTTTATCACCTGTATTATTTGATGTGCTGATGCTCCAAAACCCGCCAGCCCTATTGTCATCCCATCTTTTACGTTTGCTAGTTTCAGGGCCCTGTAGCCTATAGCCCCCCCGCATAGTAGGGGGGCAGCCTCCGTGTCTTCATAGTTCTCGGGTATACTGTAAACGTAATCCTCGTAGGCTACCATGTACTCGGCATAGCAGCCGTCTAAGTCGCAGCCCGTGGCTTTAAAGTTCTCGCAGAGGTTCTCGAGGCCTGAAACACAATAGGTGCAGGAGCCGCAGGCCCAGCCGATCCAGGCTACCCCAACCCTATCACCGACTTTAACCCTGCGGACGCCCCCGCCAGTTTTAACTATGCGGCCGACAGCCTGGTGGCCTGGGATCACCGGGATCTTAGGCTTCCTCCTACCCTCAATCTCGTCTATCTCAGTATGGCATACCCCGCACGCCGAGATTTTTATGAGAACCTGGCCTGGGCCAGGCTCGGGGACTGGGACCTCTACGAGCTCTAAAGGCTCGAGGGTGGGGGGGAGCTCGGGATGCCTCCTAGGCTCCCCGGGGACCTCAATCTCGTAGAAGCCTCTTAAAACCATAGCCTTCAAACTCTCGCCCGCCCTAGATATCTTCTGGGGGAGGCTTAAGTTAGCATGTTGAACCCCCCGGGGCTTTTAATGAAAACTTTATTGTCTCCTAGCTTTACTATTATTAGTGGTGTTTGAGTGTGGGCGTCGACCTAAGAGAGCTTATCCCGGGCGCTGCGAGGAGGGAGGTTGACGTTTCAGCTTTGAAGGGAGAGGCTATAGCTTTAGATGCTTACAACATGCTATACCAGTTCCTCGCAGCTATTAGGCAGCCTGACGGGACCCCCCTAATGGATCGTGAGGGTAGGATCACTAGTCATTTGAGCGGCCTCTTCTACAGGACTATTAGTCTTGTCGAGGGGGGTGTTAGGCCTGTTTACATATTCGACGGTAAGCCCCCGGAGATGAAGGCTAGGGAGATTGAGGAGAGGGCTAGGAGGAGGGAGGAGGCTGAGCTAAAATATAGGGCGGCCCTAGAGATGGGTTTAAGAGAGGAGGCTAGGAAGTACGCTCAAGCCACTGGAAGGCTTACGAGCGACATGGTCTTAGAGGCTAAGGAGCTGCTGGAAGCTATGGGGATTCCATGGGTCCAGGCTGCGGCTGAGGGGGAAGCGCAGGCCGCATATCTTTCAGCTAGGGGTGACACCTACGCCGCTGGAAGCCAGGACTATGACAGCCTACTCTTCGGCTCTAAGAGGCTCGTGAGAAACCTGGCTATAACTGGGAAGAGGAAGGTCCCGGGGAGAGATGAGTATGTTGAGGTTAAACCTGAGATAATAGAGTTAGACAAGCTACTCAAAGCCCTGGACATAACTAGGGAGCAGCTCATAGCTATAGGAGTGATAGTGGGGACAGACTATAACCCCGGCGGGGTCAAAGGCTACGGGGTCCAGAAAGCCCTCAAACACGTTAAAACACTAAGAGACCCCATAAAAGCGCTGACAGCAATACCTAAAGCCGAGTGGGCTGGAGCAGACCCGGTCAAGATATACGAGTACTTCCTAAACCCCCCAGTTAACAAGGAGTATAAGATAGTATACAGGGAGCCTAACGCCGAAGCCGTAAAAGAAATACTAGTCTCAAGACACGACTTCAGCCCGGACAGGGTAGAGAAAGGGGTGGAGAGGCTTGTCAAAGCATACAAGGAGCACATAAAAGCCAGACAGAAAAGGCTGGACGCGTGGTTCGGGTAAACAACACGGGGGAAAGCCTTAAACACCTTAATTTGCGAGCGTGAAAGAGCAGCACTTAAACATTGAACCTCGCAGCCCTCCACGCTTGAGGCTTACCTTCTTGGGTTGGCCGCGCGTCCCCCTGGTTTGAGATTTTAAAAGGTTTATGTTATAGACTTGAGGATGGGGGTTTATTGTTGGTTGTCGTGGTTTCGGGGTCTAGGGTTCATTCTAGTGTTTTAGGTGGTTTGCTTGCTTCGGCTCTAGGTTGTAGGCGTGTTGGTGTTTACTCTAAGAGGTTTCCTGATGGTGAGGCTTATGTTAGGGTTGAGGGCGACTTTAAAGGTGAGGTTGTAGTTTTGGTTCAGTCTATGGAGAGTCCTCAGGTTGAGGGTTTATTTGAGGTTTTACTGTTGGCTGATGCTCTCTATGGGGGTGGGGCTTCTGAGGTTATCCTCTACGCTCCCTATCTTCCCTATGCTAGGCAGGATAGGGTGTTCCTTGAGGGTGAGCCTGTTAGTGTTAGGGCTGTCCTTAAATCCCTTTATTTCAACGGTGTTAGGAGGCTTGTGACTGTTGAGGCTCACAGTTCTAGAGCTCTCTCTTACTATCCTGGGGAGGTTTTGAATTTGAGGCCCCTACCCTACATGGCTAAAGTTCTAGGCTTAAGCTCTGAAGTCCTAGTAGTATCTCCTGATATTGGGGGTGTAGAGAGGGCTGACGGTGTAGCTAGAGTTCTCGGGGCTGAGAGGGGGTATATGGTTAAGAGGAGAGATAGGGTTACGGGGGAGGTGTCCATGGAGCCGGGCGACTTCAACCCCCGGGGAAGGGATGTCGTCATAGTTGATGATATTATAAGCACTGGGGACACTATAGCCTTAGCCTCGAGGACCCTCTATAATACGGGGGCCAAGAGAGTCTCCGTGATAGCTGTGCACCTCCTGGGGATCCCGGGGTCTCTCGAGAAGATTAAAGCCTCGGGAGCCGGGAAATTAACTGTTTCAAACAGCCTACCCCCAGTTGGGGGGGATAACATTACATACGTAGACTTGACCCCCCTAGTCGCTGAGGGTATTTCAAGGTGGATCGAGTGAAGAGCTATTACGCTATACTCTCAGGGGAGAACCTTTCCCTAGCCCTAGAAGAGCTGAGAGCTATACTTGAGGCTGAACTCCCAGAGTCGACTTTAGACCTCGTGTTGGAGGGTGTAGCTTTAATCAGTTCAAGCCCTGAAGCCCCGAGAGTCATACTGGGGAGGTCTAGCCTGGTGAAGGAGGTTGGGGAGGTTTTAGGGGTTGCTGAGAGGGGCTCTTTAGAGGAGCTCCTCAACAGCCTACCCCATGTTTTGGGAGGGGAGAATGTGAAAGTAGAGGTGAGGAGGTTTAAGAGTTATGGTGAGGAGATTAGGGAGGACGTTGTTGTTAAAACGCTATACTCTAAGGGTGTAAAGTGCAGCCTCGAAGCCTCCACTAGGCTCAAACTCATAGCTTCAGAGGGGCTTGTCATAGCTGGGATCTCGAGGGGTAAGCTGGAGTTTAGGGAACTCCTCTCCAGGAAACCCAGTAAGAGGCCCTATTTCAAGCCAGGCTCTTTAACCCCCCAGTTATCGAGGCTCCTAGTTAACTTGTCCAGGCTCAAGAGGGGGTCAACGTTCCTAGACCCCTTCTGCGGAGCGGGTGGCTTAGCTATAGAGGCTTGCCTCATGGGTGCGGGCACTGTAATATGCCAGGATATTGACAGGGAAGCTTCCAGAGGCTCCCACAAGAACCTCTCAGCATACGGGTGCGGGGGTGTAGCCTTAACTGTTAGGGGGGACGCCACTAGGACTCCAATAGCCTCAGGGGTTGTTGACGCCATAGCCACAGACCCCCCTTACGGGAGGCTGACCTCGACGGGGGGGAGGGATTATAGTGAGATAGTCCTGGGGTTCCTGGGGGAGGCTGCCCGAGTAGCTAGGAGGGGCTCCTACATAGTTTACGCCGGCCCACACCATTACAGCCCCTGGAGGCTGGCTCTCGAGGCTGGCTTGGAGGTAGTCGGCAGACACCACATGTTTGTACACGGATCTCTAACCAGGGAGATTGTAGTAGCGAGGGTGTGAACACTGTTGAGGTATAGAGTTGAAATAGTAATGCTAGGGACGGGTGCAACAATACCCACAAGAGAGAGGCTCACACCATCAATACTTGTGAGAGACTGGCTGGGCAGCAAGGTCCTATTAGACGCGGGAGAGGGGGCGCAGCTGAGGCTATCCCAGGCCGGGGCGTCACCGGCGTCGATAGACTTAATAGCTATAAGCCATGAGCACGGGGATCACGTTAACGGGCTCCCGGGGCTATTGCAGTCAATGTACATCGGGGGCAGGAGGGCCCCCCTAACACTAATAGCCCCCGAGAGTATAGCGTGGTACGCTAGGGAAGCCCTAGAAGCCTCGGAGGAGAAGCTGGGGTTCAAGGTAAACATAGTGGAAATCAGAAAAAGGGGATCCATGGAGGTTGGGGGGGCACTAGACAAGCTTACAATAAAATGGTTCCCAGTATGCCATAACATAGAGGCATACGGGTTCAGACTGGAATGGACACTTAGACCAAGAATAGAGGAGGAGAAACTAGAAGCCCTAGGTCTAAAACCTGGCCCTTGGCTAAGAGAGCTGATAGAAAAAGGGGAAACAACAGTAGAGAACAGGAAAATCAAACTAGAAGACGTTGAAGCCAGAAAGCACGCAAAAATAACAGTAACATACACGGGCGATACAAGCCCGTGCGAGGAAATAGTAAAAGACATTGAGAAAACAAAAATACTAATACACGACTCAACATACTCCCAAGACATGGAAAAAGAAGCGAAAGAGAGGGGGCACAGCACATCAAAACAAGCAGCACAACAAGCAGCTAAAGCAGAAACAGAAACGCTAATACTAACACACATAAGCGCTAGGTATAGCGGAGTGGAAGCTAGAAAACTACAGAAAGAAGCGCGGGAAACATTCAGGAAAACAATACTAGCGTGGGATAACATGAAAATAATCATACCCTAAAATAGAAACTAGAAACAGGAACCCCACTAACATGAAATCAAAACTTTACGGCAAACCTAGTAAAAACTCTAAAGATGTCACCTTGCTGGTTTTAGCTGGTTTCTTTTCCTGGTAAGAGTGTTACAGCTAGTGTTTATTTTATTTACGAGTTTTCTTAGGGCCCCAGCCATGGCGCTATTGTTTTATAGTTTTTCTTTTCGCTCAGCTCTTTCCATCTTTCCTCTAGCCACCACGGTATTCTGGGGTTTTTGACTATGTCGTAGTAGTCGTATGGTTTTATGTCTATCACCGGGCTTCCTGTCCAAGCATCTAGCCCTCTTACTTTCAGCTTGTTTCCTTCTACTGCTATGAGCTCTGCTACTGTTAGGGCTATGAGGTTTGGTCTTGGCGGGAATCTTGTTGCGAAGATCCCTACTTCAGGGTATCTTTCTATTCCCCAGGGTTTGACTTTTGGCTTGTAGCGTTTCTCCTCGTGCATCCAGTATATTACTATTATGTGTGAGTATTCCTGTAAGCCTTCTAGGGCTTCAACATACTCATCTAGAATCTTTATAGTGGATATTATCTCATAGCGTGATTCGGGCCTGTAAGGCTCCCCGAGCCTGGGGATTCCTTCCTCTACGAAGCCTACCGGCTTAAGGCATATGGGCTCGAGCAATCGCACGTCACCATGTTAGGGTTTGGAGGGGGCTGGAATTAAGTGTTTTAATGTTAATAGGGGGGCTCCCGAGAGGCCGTGCAGCTTGATTCTTATTTTAATTCTGGGGCTGTCTATTTAATTCCCTTGGTTTCCTATTAGTTTTTGTGAGGGTCTGGTTTGAGGCGTGAGCTTTTGGGTTTGTGGAGGTTTAGAGCTGTTGTTCAAGATAGTGTTCATGGTATTATCCCTGTTAATGAGGCTGAGTACTGGCTTCTCCAGACCCCGTTTCTTAGGAGGCTTCATGAGGTTAAACAGTTGGGCTTGAGCTATCTTGTCTTCCCCTCAGCTACTCATTCTAGGCTTGAGCACTCTCTTGGGGTTATGCATTTAGCTTCTAGGATGGCTTATAGGGTTGTTGAGGCTTCTAGGAGGAATTCGAAGATATGCTCTGCTCTTTTCCACGCTTGCAGCGATGACGTTTACTCTGCTTTCATACAAGTTGCCAGGCTTACGGGGCTCCTCCACGATGTTGGGCACCCCCCGTTCAGCCACATGCTCGAAGATAGCATCCGGGATATAGTGTTTAACCCTAGGGAGAGGGGGGTTGAAGATGAGGGGATCCTAGAGGGGCTTGAAGAAGCTCGCAAGGTTATAGTTGAGAGTGGGGGTTTCGTTAAGATCCACGATGTTTACACTAGGCATTTCATTGAGAGGATCTCGGAGCTCTCCGAGGGCTCAGACTATGAGGACCTCAACATCCTAGTGAGGCTCGCCCTCGAGTCCGTTAAGCCCGGCTTTTCCGGGTTGAGGGATGGGGATCTTGAAGATTTGGGTGTTAGGGTTGAGGCTTGCAGGCTAGTAAACTACATGTTGTCTGGGAGTGTCGTGGATATTGACAGGCTTGACTACCTTGTTAGGGACGCGAAATACACGGGGGTCGTCTACGGGTACATAGACATTGATAGGGTTCTCGAGGGCTTGGATGTTGTCGAGGGCGAGGGGGGAGTAACAATAGTGGCTCCCCCGAAGGCTTACCAGCCTATAGAGGACGTTTTCGACGCGAGGTTCAAAATGTATAAGACCGTATACTACCACCATAAACTCTCAAGCTTGCAGCTAGCCCTAGACATGGCCTTCGCTAGAATAGTTGGTGAGTGGTGGAGCCTCCAGCCCGGGATATACAGTGGTGTTATCGAGGGGCCGTGGGAGCTCTTGAACCCCAGGAGGCTCTCGGAGATAGTTAAGGAGGCTAGAGTATACTTCGACGACCCGGAGGTCATGAGCCTCGTTAAGACCATGAGGATGAAAGGTAGCAAGACAGCAGTGAGATGGGCTAAGGCCCTCCTAGAAGCTAGACCCCTACTACCAATATCCCTAGTTAAGAGGATGGACGAGCTCGTATCGGAGATAGTTAAGGGGGGAGAGTGGAGGGCGGAGCATGTGGGGAAAGTTCTAGATAACATAATCCACGACGATGAAACGTTCAAGGGCATAGTGGAGAGGAGCATCAAAACACGGGGGGTCGACAGGTCAGCAGTGAAAGTGGAGAGAGTACCGAGGAGGATAGTCGGGGAGGTGACTGGGGCCCTTAAAGAATTGGTGGAAAGGTCGGTATACCTAAGGACTCTCATAGAGGCGGCATCAATACCTGTAACACTAGTATATGCGTACTCAGACGATGAGGAAACCCACATGAAACTATACAGGGAAAGGGATAGGATCAGAAAACTATTCACACAAGAACTCGTAAGAGAGGCGATAGGGAGGCTTAAATCCTAGACCTTAAAACCCTAAAAACCAGAGAGAAAACCATTATGAGAGCGATAAGTAGAAGAACGAGCACGATGGCTATAGCCAGCCTCAAAGAGAAAACCGCAACCCTAAACAATATGAGGGCGAGCAGCAAGAGAACTACAAGGGTTAACGTAGACCATAAAACCCTTAAAGGCCCACTCTTCCAAGCCAAAACCTTACACCCTTCAAGAGCGGTCACCTTCGAGAGCTCCCGATCACAGTGTCACACGGTTTGCGCGTCATCATCCCGCCTCGGGTGTAGTCTAGGCCATTTAAGGCTATTAAGTTTATTCTCATGGGGTGAACGCTTTTAAACGTACTGGGGCTTTTTTTAAGAGGGGCTCTGTATGTTGATTGTTTCCGCTATTGGAGTATTCATTTCATCTCTCCTAGTAGCGTTTATTGTCGCCCGGGTTGCCATCGGTCTTTTCAAGTCTATAGGGCATGTTGGGGTTGACGTCCACAAGCCTTGTAGGGTTGAGGCTGCTGAGAGTGTGGGTGTTTCTGTTCTAGCTGGTTTGATTGCCGGGTCTGCTTTCTTGTTTTTTGAGGGCTATAGGGTTGAGGCTCTGGCTTTCTCGCTCTCAATACTTATCTCAGGCATTATAGGTATTATGGATGATTTTCTGGTTTTAAACGCTAGGCTTAAGATACTGCTCGGCACCCTACCAGCCGTCCCCGTGCTCCTCCTGGGGGTTTACGAGCCTAGGCCCTTAGTGCCTATGGACAGGTTTGCCAGGCTCACTATAGTGTATCCGCTAGCGCTCCCTATAGTCTATACTGTTTCCACTAACGGGTTCAACATGTATGACACGCATAATGGGGTCATGTTATCTTCCGCCCTCATAATGTCTTTGGCGATGGCCGTAGCCGGGTACATGCAGTATAATGCTGGGGTTGAGGGCTCGGAGCTAGCTCTAATACTGGGCCTCGCAATAGCGGGGGCCTCGCTGGGAATGCTATACTATAACCTCTACCCTTCAAAAGCCTTCAACGGAGATGTGGGGAGCTTCACTGTGGGGGCGGCGGTGGCCTCGGCGGCTATTATGGGTAGGGTTGAGGCTGTAGCTTTAATAGCTGGCCTGCCCATAGCGTTGAACGGCTTCCTTAAAATATCGAGCATAGGCTTCAAGGAGAGGAGGAGTTTCGAGAGGCCTGTGGAGCTTAGAGGGTGGCTTATAAAGTCTAGGCTGTCTGAAAGGGCGCCCCTAAGCCTCCCAGCCCTCATAACCTCGAGAACCCCCCTCTCTGAGCCTGAGCTCGTAATAGCCTTGATAATGCTCACCTGGCTTTCATCATCTACAGCCCTGGTAACAATATATTTAACCCTCGGAGGGCTGGCCTAGTTGAAGCATGTGGTCGTGGGGGGCCTGGGTTATCTAGGGGTTAACGCTGCCGAGGAACTCCACGGGAGGGGCTTCCAGGTTATCATAGTTGGTAGGAGGGGCTCCGAGACTAGGAGGCCCCGCATAACAGCCCATATTAAAAGCATGGGGCTCACATTGAAACTCCTGGAACACCTGAGAGCTGAGGAATTAAAAGCCCTTGGGGGGGACGTTTACCACTACCTGGTAGGCATTATTTCAGGGAGCCTGGAAGAGTTTAGGAGGGCTCACGTAAAGCTACTGGGGGAGGCTGTTAAAGCAGCGGGAGAGCTGGGAGCTAGAGTGGTTTACGTGAGCGCTATAAGCTCTATAGGTGAAGTGAGGGGCGTAAAGCCGGGGAGCACTATATACGAGGAGGAGGAACACTTAAACCCCGAAGTCCACAAACACTACAGCTATCACGGGCTCACAAAAGCTGAAGGTGAGAGGCTTCTAAGAAACTCTAGGGAATTGAGGGGTAAGTGGAGCATAGTGAGACCCGGGCTCCTAATAGGCCCCTGGGCCTACCACCCAGAGTGGGCCGCATATTTGAGGCTCGCATCTATGAGGATAGCCCCGAAACTCGGGAGGAGGATAGCGTTAATACACGTGAAAGACGTGGCGGAGATCCTAGCGGAGGCAGGCGAGGGGAGATATGACGGCCTCTGGGTTAACGCAGTAGCACACCACCCGGACATGAGCGACATTGTGAGGGAGGAATGCAAACAGTTGAAAGTGAAGTGCGCGACGATACCAGTCAAACCCCTAGTTAAAGCGGCGCTAGCACTTAAACCTCTAATGCCCCGGGGGAGCCCTATAGCTATGATGTTGGAGCTCCTGAGCCTAAACTATGAGTATAGGAGTAGAATACTCAGGAGAGAGTGGAGGGGCTTGGAGGATGCCGTGAAAGACTTCCTGGAATGGGCTAAGAACTATGGTGTAAAACCTTAACGTGAACGGGAAAGTGCTAGTTTGTAAACGGGCTAGGAGCGGACATGTGGTTTTTCCCGGAGAATTATTGGAGTGTGCTGCTCTGCTCTCCAGGCTTGTTCTCTGTGATAGTGGCTAGGTGCTTCCTTATTTTCCCTATTTCCCTCTTGAAAGTTTCAACGTTTGGGGTTACATTGTCGTATTTGAGCCCTACGACCTGTTTTATGTCTTTCCTTAAAAACCTATAGTCTAGTAGTATGTATGCTGCTTTATCCTCCGGGGACCTCACTGCCCTACCTAGGGCTTGCCTTACTTTTATAGCTGTCGCTACTATGTAGACTAGGTTTCTCGCTTCCCTGCTTCCAATTCTCTTGGCTAGGGCTTCTAGGTGTCTTTTAGTATAGTCGTCTGGCTGGGGGAACGGCAGGCCCACTATAACCGCTATGTGTAGCATGTTTCTACCCTCGTAGTCTACAAACTCTACCCCCTCCACGAGCTTCCCGCCGGCTACGGCGTTTATAGTCACGTCTCCCCCCTCCATTATCCTAGCTTCTACGTCGCCCAGGTTTGTTGCGGGTGTCTCAACTATCAACTCTAAATCGCCGGGGAGCCTCTCTACTACGCTGTGCATAACCTCATAGCTCGGATATACTACTAGTTTGACCCCATTTAAGCCCCTGGATATCTCAGTTACATAGCCTGCTATCCTATGATAAGTGTGGGGGCCCCTCTCCTTAAACCTAGTAGTCACATCTGCTGCAACCACAGTATACACGTTAGATCTAGGCATGAAAGCCCCGAAAGACAGTTCCACGTCGAAGAGCGTGTGCTGTCTTTTAACGCCCAGGTGGGTTCCAAGGAAGTCTCCCGGGGGTATTGTGCCGCTTAAGAGTATCAAGGCTTTAGCCTGTGAGAGGGGCTTATCCACGGCTATATGGGGGTCTAGGGGGGTCGATATTATAGTCGGCTCCTCCCCCTCGACAGTGGCGAAGAGCTCGTAGTTAGGGTTTTCGAGGCTCTCAGCCCACCTTGCTACTTTAGCTGTCTTAAGGCTTACTCTGAAATCTCCGAGCCCGGAGGCTAGGGCTTCGAGGAGAAGCCTCTCCCTTATTTCAGCCTCGACATCCCCTATCTCCCCCACGTCCCCCAGGAGTTTCACGACTAAACTCTTATCGAGGAGCCTTAAGCCCTTCCACTTGCGCCTGAAAAACCCTCCAAGCTCCCCTACTATGCTCTCAAGCCTCTCAGCCACATGCTCCCAGTGTGGTGCGTATCTCCTAATCTCCCTAATAGAGCCTTCCAGGTCAGACAGGGATACTCTAGACTCTAGGAGGCTGTGGGCGTTGAGGAGGCTGTGAGCCTCATCCACTACTACAATGAAATCCCCGTAACTGAAGCCCTCGAAAACCTCAGTGAAAATATCTTCCCTGAACAAGTATGGGTATGTTGCGACAGTGAACTCTGAGCCCCCCGAGATTCTAAGGAGGGCGAAGAAGGGGCACACTCTAAGCCCCCGGCCCATGTCGAGGGCCATCTTGAAAGCGCTAGGCAGGGGGTATTCTCTAATGAAAGACTCCAAGTCGCCCGATGAGACTTGGGAGAGCCTCGAGTAATACTCACATAAACCCTTAAACCTCAAGACTGCACAGTTACTCCAGAAGTCCTCATGAGATAAAGGGGGGAGACCCGGCTTATACATTAGGGGGCAAGACCTCCTAGCGGAGAAGAGAAAAGAATGCCTAGCGCCGAAAACCCTCAACTCCCTCAACACAGGGTCAATCTCATTAACAGTCCTAACAGCATAGAGAATCCTCTTGACACCAGCGAGGAGAAGCCCATACACCACCGCAGCAGTCTTACCATAACCGGTAGGGGCCCTAATAACAAGGACACCATTACTCCTAACAGTATCAGCAACAGCCTCAGCAAGCTCCCTCTGACCCCTACGGAACTCTTCATACGGAAATCTAGGCAAACCAGACAAGCCCAAGACACCTTAAAGCGAACGGTCCCCCAGCCACCGCATCCTCACTCTTCAGGCCCTCTAAACCTCTACCGGTCATCCCTTATGGAAATTATGGCCGAAGAGCCTCTTAACCCTTTAGGCTGAAAAATCTGCCTCCCCAGCGGCTGCGAACGCTCTATCAGAGTGTTGGGGGCCGGCTTTCCCCCTCTACTCCCCTATGTATATGAGTTTTACAGCCCTTTCCCTCGGCCCCTCGAGCTCTATTAGCAGTATCCTCTGCCATGTTCCTAAGGCTGGCTTCCCCTTGGCTATCGGGATTACCCTGTCGTTGCCCACTATTATGTTGGCTAGGTGCGCGTGAGCGTTAACATCTACCAGGTTGTGTTTCCAGCCCTTCTCAGGTTTTGTGAGCTCTTTGAGGAAGTTTATTATATCTTCTTTTAAACCCCTCTCGTTCTCGTTCACAGCTAAGGCGGCTGTAGTGTGAGGTATGTACGTTAGGAGTATCCCGTTTTCCAAATTATTAGTTTCGACCCATGTTTCAACCTGGCCCGTGATATCTACGACTTCAAACGCGCTTTTAGTAGACACCCTTATAACACCCTCTAGGAACCTCAACATTAACCCCCGAGTTGTTATGAAGGTGTCAACAAGTTTAAATAGCTGCATGTGCTTGCAGGTTGTGGGCAGTTCTCTAGAGTAAAATTCTTGAGGTTTTTGGTTAACACGGTTACTTAGAGATATTCTAGAAACATCATAGTGCTCCGCTACGGAGACTACAAGGTAGCCCCCGTGGCGTCCGCCAATGGAGCTCTTAAGGGGCTGGAGGGGGCCCGAGCCCAAAGCCGTGGGAAGGAATCAAAATGCTTGCAGTATCGGGCGCCAGCAACTGCTGTGGCCGGCGTTAACCTATGGAGCCTAAAAGTTCTTTTAGAGCTCTCCTAATGTTAAGCCCTTTGGTGACGTGCGTTTGAGGGGGCTCCACGCTTCCCCTGTATAATTGGAGGGTGGTTCTGGCCCGCTAATGTTAAGCCCTGCTAGTGGGGGGCGCTAGCTTCCTCTTGTAGACTGTTATGTCCCCAGAGTAGGATATTATGGCGTAATGGCCTTTCTCTAGGGGGCCGGCGTTGACGTGAACGGTGGATCCTTTAACAACGTGCCCGGGCGTTTCGTGGACGTGGCCGAATATGTGGAGTCTGGGCTTGAGCCTCTCGACTAGATCTTTAACTTCGGGGAGCCCTATGTGTAGCCCGGGCCTGGGCTCGTCTAAGATCCCCGCCGGGGGGTGGTGTGTCATGAGCACGTTGACTGTTTCGAAATCGCTCAGTTCCCTCTTAAACTTCTCCATGCTACCTTTAAAGTCTAAGCCCCCTAAACCCCCAATAATGATGTCTTCGAAAAACGTTATCCTCCCGTCAAGGAGGATCCCGAGGCTCTTAAGCTTCCTATATACGCCCGCATTATCCAGGTTCCCGGTTATAGCGTAAACATCAGCCTTAGCCCTAGTGAGCGCCTCAGCAGTATCCACGCACTCGAAATCCCCAGTAGCGAGGACTAGATCATAATCCTCAGAATCTAAAACCCTAACAAGGTTCCCGGTAGCACAGTGAACATCTGAAACATGGAGGACCCTAATAACCCTCTCAACCCCCACCCTCTTAGTCCTCTCAACAGTCATAGTCAAAAGAGTTAACCCCCACTAGTTAAACATGTAGAAGCCTAATATCTCCCTCATACCAGAAAAGAAGGAAGAATGTAATAAAGTGGGGGAGCCCCTAACAGCTTATACTTAACTTCCAAAGTGTTTTAGCATCACGACCGTGAAGTTAGCGAGAGCCCTCATAGACTCTTTCGGGTTTGCGAGCCCCTTAGAGGCTTTGGAAACTTTCCTAGTTAGGATAAGTTCAACCTCCATTTAACATCTAAGAATAAGCCTGAAGGGACGGGAGCCGGTAGTAAATGCGCCCTCTTAGCAGTCCACGAGCTCGCAAAGCTCCCAATAAGGGGGAAAGCCTAGCGTTATGGAGGTAATGCCTGAGCTTGAAGGAAGTTAGTAAGACCGTTTTACACTTACTATGTTAGGCGTTACGTGAAGCACCCCACTCCCTAATAGCAACATTGTTATTGGGGCGGGCGTACGCTTTCATCCTCAGAATCTTTGGGAAAACACTTGTCCAGCTCATAGACTGTCTTCTAGAGTAAAATCTCTGGGGTTTCTTGGTTAATATGGTTACTTAGAGGCATTTAAGGCTCCCCCGCTATACTAGCCCACCCCTATGATTGGTTATCAGAGGCGGGCGCAGGGAGGCCCCAGTAATGCCAGCCAGTGGAGCCCCCAACGGGCCGAGGGGGAAGCCGGGCCCCAATATCATGGTATTGGGTTCCAGCGACCACTAGCCAACTAACTCTCTAAAGTCTTGGATACAGGTTTAACGCCCTTGGAAGCTAAAGTTTTAGGGGGGCGGCTGCTTGCTGCTATCAGGGCTCTATAAGAATATTATAGGGGTGGCTGTGACTGCTTTAGTAGTTGTTATAGCCTCCACAGCCTTACACTACTGGCTTCTCACTATTTCAGGCTATATAGGGCAAGAACGGGGGTCACTAGTATCTATTGAAACTGTATCCTACAGTGAGGGGGCGGTGGAGATTACAGTTAGAAACAATGGGAATGCGAAGACATCTGTTAAATACGCGAGCGTTGAAGCCGACGGGGACACCCTATGTTTAACTAACACATATCTAACTCTAGAGCCCGGGGATTCTAACACGTTAAAGTTAAACTGCAACCTGAAAGACCGACAGAAAGTCTACACCGTGAAAGTCGTAGCGGAGGGCGGGGAGGCTAAATACGTGTTCAGGCCAGGGTGAAAAATCAGCACTCAAGACCCTCATCACAGGCTTGAACAGCCTCAAGGCACGCCGAGGTCATCACAAGCTATATTTAAAGGCTCCCTCCAAGAAGATAGTTTAGCCTCCGCCCCTAAAATAGTTGACTACCAGCGAGGATGCTGGAAAGGGGAAACAGGCCAGCCCCAATTTGTACTAGGCTACTCCTTTTGATAGCGAGGGGAAACACTATCAGGGGGTTTTCCTGGGTGATTTGAGGGGAGAGTTATAGCTTAAAGTGGCTTAGCCTTGAGTTGAGAGTGTTAGTTAAAGTTTGAAGGCGCCAGTCTGCATCCTAATATATATACGAATATTTTAAGTTCATAAAACGTTAAATACCCGTGAGTAGCAGATAAAAAGAGGCTGAGCCTGGAGGGTGGTGTGGAGTGGCTTCGGAACTGTCGAAATATGTTAGGGTGGTGATTGACCAGGAGACGTGTATAAGCTGTGGGGCCTGCATTGAGGTATGCCCCTATGATGCTCTAGAGTTCGACGAGAACATGAAGTCTAGGCTCATGTGGGAGAAGTGCAAGGACGACTTCAGCTGTATAGAAGTGTGCCCTGTAAACTGCATATATAAAGTGCCCGAGTCTCCTCAAATCTATAAAGATAAGCCTGGATGGTATAGGATCACTAGAGTCTTGGATCCGGAAGAGCAGAAGGCCTTCGAAGAGTGGAAGCGCAAATACAATGTTGGGGCAGACCCCGTCTCTATAGGGTAAAGGAGGAAATATTCTCTTATTATTTACTTCACAACTTTTATTATGTAATCTGAGAATAGCTTCTTAAACTCTTCGAGCCCTATTAGGGGCTCTCCATTGTTCCTAGCTATAGGCTGTCTGGCTGGTGGTTTAACTGTGAATAGCGGGTTTCTCTTGGCTATCCTATCTTCTAAAGTGTCTACGTGCGGGTTCACGTAGAATACTCCTACGGGTATTCTGGGCTCCCATTCTAGGGCTTTAGACAAGGCTTTGGACATTTTATCTTCCACCTCGTCTATGGTGTTGCTGGATACTATGGGGTCCCATCTCGGGTCTTCTTCAAGCTTATATAGTCTTTCTTTATAGTAGTCTGCAGTGTATATGTCGTTGTATGTTACACAAGGCTGTAGAACGTCTATTAGAGCTGTCCCCCTATGTTTTATAGCCGCCTTTATCAACTCCTTTAAGTGGTCTATCCAGAGAGCGTAGCCTCTAGCTATGAAAGTGTATCCTGAGGCTAGGGCTAGAGCTATGGGGTTCACGGGATCCTGAATGTTGGGGGCTGGGAGGCTCTTAGTCTTCTCTCCCTTCCTTAGCGTGGGGCTCGCCTGCCCCTTAGTGAGCCCGTAGACCTGGTTGTCGTGTAGGATTATTGTTATGTCTAGGTTTCTCCTGCCTAGAGCTGCGAAGTGTGCTACTCCAATTCCTAGCAGGTCCCCGTCCCCGGCGTTAACTACTACTGTTAGCTCGGGGTTTGCAAGCTTTATCCCAGTGGCGTAGGCTATACCCCTACCGTGTATTGTGTGGACCCCGTTAGCATATATGTAGTGTGGCGTTTTACTGCTACACCCTATGCCTGAGACGACCACAGTGCTAGCCGGGTCTAGGCTGAGCTCGCTGAAAGCTTTCTGCATAGCGGCCACTATGCCGTAGTCTCCGCACCCGGGGCACCAGTCTATCCAGACATCAGTCCTATAAGTAAGCCTACTTGCCATAGCTCAACACCACCCTACTCTTACCGCCCTCAAGTATTTCCATGATCCCCGAGGCTAGCTCCATCTCGTAGATGGGCCTCCCAGTCCACTTGAGAATATACTTCCTTACTTTGAACCCCGTATTCATAGCCACGGATAGGGCTGCCTGGCCCATAATATTATTCTCCACATCTATAACCCTCTCAGGGTCGAACCCGGATAAAACCCTTGAGACAAACCTTGAAGGGAAGGGGCTGAAAACCCTCAACTGTAGAAGAGCGCCGCGGTAACCCCTAGACTCGAGCCTCCTAAGAGCGTCGAGAGCAGGCCCCTTAACGGAGCCCCAGCCTATTAGGAGGAAGTCCCCATCCCCGTGGAGTACAGCCCTCTCCTCCTCCGGGATCTCGGAGTCCATTAACTCCATCTTCCTCCACCTTTTCTCGTACATTTCAAGCCTGTTTCTCGGGTCCTCCGTTATGTGCCCCCACTCGTTATGCTCGTCCCCAGTATACCATGTAACCGCGCCGGAGCCTAGAACAGGCCTCGGAGATATAGTGTCGCTCTTATCAAACCTCTTCCACGCTGAGCTTTTAGAGTTAACTTCTAGAATAGTTTGCCCCCTCTCTATCCTCACCCTAGACAAGCTCGGCAGGGGGGTTGTAACAGTAATGTTAGCGAGGAACTTGTCTATCAAATGTATGACTGGGACTTGATACTTCTCCGCAACGTTGAAAGCCCATATAGAGTCGTAGAAAGCCTCTAAATGGTCTCCACTGGTAACCACAACCCTTGGAAATTCCCCGTGGCTCGCAAACAGTGTGAAGAGAAGGTCAGACTGGCTGCCCCTAGTAGGCATCCCAGTGCTGGGGCCTCCACGCTGGTAGTATGTTATTACTATGGGGACCTCGTTCATGCCAGCCCACCCTAAGCCCTCAACCATAAGACTGAAGCCGGGGCCGCTCGTTGAGGTTGAAGCTCTAACCCCTGCTAGGGCCGCCCCTATAGCGGAGTTTACGGCGGCTATTTCATCCTCAGTCTGCATGACAATTATGCTCCCCAAGCTTTCACCGTCAACCTTTAACGACTCAAAAGTCTCATGGAATGTTGACTCGTCGGTGGCGGGGGTTATGGGGTAGTAAGCCTGGTATCTGAGCCCTCCAACTATTTTACCCATAGCCACCATGTCATTACCTGAAACTAGGAGGAGCTCTTCGAGGCCTAGCTTGGGGTTTTCAAGCTTCAATGGGGTCCCGTAGCTCCCCTTAACGTCATCCATGACCCCAAAGATTAAAGCCTTATTGACCTCAGCTAGCTTAGGCCTCTTTCCGAACCTCCTGTCGACAGAATAGCTTAAAGCACCCTGATCTATATCCATGAGGCCTGCAATAGCACCTACAATTATGCTATTCCTAAACCTTTGAACCTCAGATTTAGACATCCCGGTCTTATGGGCTAGCACGTCGAGTATACTGTTGAAACTAAGCCCCACGGGCTCGACTTTAAACATAGACTCTAAAGTTGAGACCAGGGACTCTACAGTATCCCCGGCTCCGAGGCTCTTAAGCTTAACTGACACGGCCGCCCTCGTTTCAGGCTCCATACTAGCGATCTGGGCGAGCCTCGCCTTAGAGACCCCCGTGTCATAGACTAGGAAGCCCCCCTCAGCCAGGTCGTCAAAATGGGCGAAAACAGACTCGGCGTCAAGGCCTGCTACAACGTTAACAGGGTATGAGAGGCTCCTAGGTATTTCTGTGGCTGAGACTTTCAAGTGTATATAGCTGTGTCTACCCACTATGTTGGAATAGTATTCTCTACTAGATAAGACGCCGTAACCCTGCCTAGCTAAGGCTGACGCCAGTATGATGGCACTGGTCTCTATTCCCGATCCTTGAGCTCCACCCACTACTACTAGAGCTTCCCTTTGCATTTCCAAACACCATTTTACCTAAAATTTTAACAGTGTTAAAGAGAGCTTAAAAATAAAACCTATATACACCATCTATACCTAGCTTTTAATACTGAGATTACCCAAAACTAACCAGGCATCAGAGGTGGGAGACTTGCCCTTAAAAGTAGGGGATATAGCTCCGGAATTCGAGCTATACGATGAAAACTTCAAGCCAACAAGCCTCAAAAACCTACTAGCCCAAGGCAAGCTAGTCATACTAGCCTTCTTCCCCGCAGCTTTCAGTAGCGTGTGCACAAACGAAATGTGCGCCTTCAGGGACAGGATGGCCATCCTAGAGAAGGCCAACGCCACAGTAGTCGGAATAAGCGTAGACAGCCCCTTCACCCTCAGAAAATTCAAGGAAGATAATAGGCTAAACTTCCCCCTACTAAGCGACTACAACAGGGAAGTCATAAGAATCTACGACGTCTACCACGACCCCTTCCCAGTGCCTATAGCTAGCAAGCTTAGAATGACTGCTAAAAGGGCTGTCTTCATATTAGAGCCGCCTGAAGGCAGAGTAGTGTACGCGTGGGTCTCAGAAGACCCGTTGAAAGAGCCGGATTACGAGGAGATCGTTAGAACAGCAAATGAACACGCTAAGAGAGCTGGAAAGTGATAGAAACAGGGTTCCCCCACTTTTAACTTTAACCCTCCCTCAGCCCGTTTTCCGAGGGTGGCGGGATTGAAATATACGAGCCTGGGGCGTGGTGGTGTTAGGGTCAGCTCTATAGGCTTGGGTTTCTGGCAGGCTGGGTCTAGGCTGTGGGGTTTCAGGGATTCTAGGGTTTATGATGCTGTGAAGTTGGGGCTTGAATATGCTGTGGAGGAGGGTATTAACTTCCTGGATACTGCTGAGGTTTATGGTGGTGGTTTATCCGAGAAGGTTTTAGGGGAGGCTGTCAGGGGTCTGGGCAGGGATAATTTTGTTGTCGCCAGTAAAGTTGCAGGATACAGGGTTACTTCGGGGTCCATAGTTAGGGGGGTTGAGGGTGTTAATAGGAGGCTGGGCTTCACTGTTGACCTGATCCAGTTACACTGGCCCCCGCCATATCCCTGGCCCCTGTGTTGGGCTGTGAGGGGTCTTGAAGAGGCTGTTAGTAGGGGGCTAGCCCACTATTACGGTTTCTCTAACTTCTCGACGAAGCTTCTGGAGGGTGCTTTAAAGTGTTTTAGGAGGGTTGAGCCTGTGAGCAACCAGGTGCAGTATAGTCTAGCTTTTAGGACTCCAGAGCTTAAACTAGCCCCATTTATGAAGTCTAGAGGGTTAACTCTAATAGCCTGGAGCCCGCTGGCTAAAGGTGCTTTAACAGGGCTTAAAGCTCCAACATCGCCAGCTCAGAGGGGGGATAAAGTGTTTTCGAGGGCTTCAAGGGATGAGAGGCTCCAGGAGGCTTTAAGGCTTGTAGCTGAAAAACTTGAAGCTAGCAGGGCGCAGGTGGCTTTAGCATGGCTTATAGCTAAAGGGGCAATACCGATCCCGGGCTTTAGGGATCCTGGGAGGGTTAAGGAATACGCGGGGGCCGCCTCGCTCAACATGGGGGAGGCTGAAGTCGGCTTTCTCGATAGCGTGAGCGGGGAGTATGTTAAGGCTTGGGGCGACGATTATGGGGAGCTATTATCTTTAAGGCTGACCCCAGCTATATTACAGAGGATTGCTATAACGTTGATGGGTGGTATATAGTGGGCCGTTCTAGGCTCACGGGTAGAGTGAGGGAATGCGGCCCCCTGGTACAGGTGGCTTTAGACTTCACAGACTTGTGGAGCGCTTTGAGGGTAGCCGCTTTAATGCCAGACAGCAGCTCTATAGTCCTGGAGGCTGGGACCCCCCTGTTAAAGTCGTGGGGTTTGATGAGCGTGAGGGCTTTGAGGGCTTTGAAGCCTGAAACCCCCATAGTTGCAGATACTAAGACTGTGGATGCCGTCAGCCTTGAGGCTAGAGCTTCCTCGGAGGCTGGGGCTGACGCTTTCACAGTCCTCGCTCTAGCCGAGGATGAGAGTTTAAAGGCTGCAGTTGAGGAGGCTGAAGCTTTAGGGCTATCCGTCTACGGGGACACTATAGCTTCCAGAGACCCCCTAAGCTCCCTGGAGAGACTCCAGAAGTTTGGGGTTCACATAGCCCTGGTGCATGTTGGGGTGGATGTTCAGGCGAGGCTGGGCTTGAGGGCTGCGGACCTTGTGAACGTTGTTAAGGGTTTTAGGGAGGCTTTCAGGGGTATAGTAGCTGTAGCTGGGGGTATAAAGCCTGGGGAGGTGGAGATCTTCGTGAACGCCGGGGCTGACATAGTGATAATAGGCTCCGCAATAACCAGGTCCCAAGACCCTAGAGGGGAGGCTTTAAAAGCCATAGAAGCCCTTAGGAGGGCCGGCTCCAAGTGCCCCTAGACTATAGGGAGCTATCTAGTTTCGAGATTAGAAACCTAGCCTCTAGAAACGACGTCATAGCCGTGATCCCTGTGGGGAGCCTGGAACAGCACTGTAGAGGCCCCCTGGGGCTCGACGGGCTCATAGCCGAGAGAATAGCGTGGGAGTCCTGTAGAGCCCTCGAGGCTAGAAACTCGGGCCTCTGCGTAATACTCCCCACAATATACTACGCTTTCTCCCCCGAGTGGGGCGGGGTCGAGGGGACACTATCCCTTAAAATAACAACGTTCACAGAGCTCGTAGAAAGCATAATTTCAGGGCTCAGGAGGGCGGGGTTCAAGAGGATAGCCTTCCTCAACGGGCACGGGGGGAACTCCAGCATACTGGAAGCGGTCTTGAGGGAGGCCGCCGGCGAAGGCTACGCGCTGGCGCTCGTAAACTACTGGGAGCCCCTCAACATAAAACTAGACCATGCGGGCCCCACGGAGAAGAGCGTGGCCGAGCAGCTTGGCATTAAAGTTGACATGGGAGAGTGCGAGGAGAAAGCTTCATATAAGAGCAGGCCTAGAATAGTGTCCGGTAAAGTGGGGGAGCCCCTAACTATAATAATAAACCAGCACGCCCCGACAAGAGAACATATAGTTGAGGAGAACGCTAAAGCCCTAGAGGAACTCCTAAGAATAGATATTACAAAAAAGCAAACCCTGATATAAAACCTGGGAGAAACATTCATAGCCTCACAGCACGCTACCCCAAGGCGGGTGTTTAACGGTAGTTTGAGGATTTAATTACCCAAACAACCGATATAAACTCGAGCTGGGAGGGTTAACTGTGCAAGTCCACTCTCTGGTTCCAAATAATCTCGCTGAGGCTAGGGATTTCATAGCTAGAGGCCTCGAAAAGAAGTCTTGGATAATCGTTACAGCCCTCTGTAAGGCTAGCTATGAAGGTAGGGGTTCTAGCGAGGCCACAGTGGGCGATAGGGTTTTAATGATTAAGCCTGACGGGAGCCTAATAGTTCACGGGCC
This sequence comes from Thermoprotei archaeon, assembly GCA_029335875.2. Classification (GTDB taxonomy): domain Archaea; phylum Thermoproteota; class Thermoprotei_A; order Sulfolobales; family Acidilobaceae; genus DSZV01. Next base: position 24,602 of record JARJMZ020000036.1, read on the forward strand.
TAGAGGGTTTAAGCCCCTCAACTGGCAGCCTGAGACGAGCAGCATATCCGTTAGCCTGGAGGGGGATAGTGTTGTTTTGAGGGCTGTCAGGAGACACCCGAGGGAAGTCCTGGTTTTAGAGTGCGCCCAAATATACTCTATAGCCATCGGCGTCTCCCCCGAGGAGGGTCAATTCTGGATGTACATGAGCGAGGCCGAATTAAGGGACGCTATAGCCTTAAACCCTAGAGATATATTGGGGGAGGATATTAGGATTGTGGACATTGAGAAGCCCGTAGAGCCCGGCTTCGTAGACCTATACGGTAAAGATGGCGAGGGCAACATAGTGGTAATTGAGGTTAAAAGGGTTAGAGCGGGAGAGGAGGCTGCGAGGCAGCTGATAGCATACGTGGAAAGCCTTAGAGCGAGGGGGGTTAAGGTTAGGGGGATCCTAGTAGCCCCCGGGGTGACGGAGAACGCTATAAAACTACTCTACGCCGCAGGCCTAGAGTATAGAGTCGTCGATATAAAAAAGATATACCGGAAATACTCGAAGAGGAAAATGAGGGAGAGAATACTAACAGATTACATGTAAATAGGCTTCAAACTAGGAGCCCGGGCTCCGAAGCCTCAAGCTCTCCCAGAGAGGCTCTGGCTAGCCTGGGGGGGATCGTGTTTGACAGCCTTCCTAGCCATTATCAATGTTAATTGTTTTAACGTGGAAGAATCCCTCGAACACGCTATAACTTCAACATTATAGCCTTCAAGTATGTTTTTCAGGAACTCTCTGAGGTCTCCGTGAACTTCTATAAGCCATGTGGGGGCTCTCCTTAAATGCTCTTTTTCCAGAGTATACTCGCAGCCTTCGCAGTCTACTTTAACCACGTCAAACCCCTCTCTAAGAAGCTCCTCCCAGCTAATGCCCTCGCATTTTTCGAGGCTTAATGCCCCCTTGTTCCAGTCTACTTTTATGAACTTGCTGCCAGCACACTTGGCTACAACGTCGGCCTTAACCCCGTTCATTCTCATGTTCAACTTTAAAAGCCTGGACATTAGGGGGTCCGGCTCCACTGCTTTAACGTATGAGGCGCCATGAGCCCACGCGTATAGGCTTGTGTCGCCCGCCCCGGCCCCCACGTCTAGAAACTTGGAGGACTTAATATAACCCTCTAAAGCCTCATAGCCTTTAAACTTTAAGGTTTTAAATGCTGAAGCGTAGCTTGCTGGGAAAGCTAGAAGCCCGAAGACCGTGGAAACAAGGACTATATCGCCGCTCCTCCACAAGATCCTGCCTAGGAGGAGGGTAATTATTAGGAGTTTGACCGGCAGGGGTAATTTAAGGTACATCCTGTAAGCGGCGAGCCCCAGCCTGGAAACTCGAGATATAGAGAGCCTCCCCCTCAAGGCTCACTCAGACTTTTTAGCCTTCTCAGCCTGCAGCCTCTCCTCATAATACCTCTTAAGCTCCTCATCCCCCATGCTATTGTAAGGCTCGGCGAGCATACTCCTCATACTCGGGTTCTTGAGGAAGTAGTAGACCGAGTAAGAGCATAAGGGGACTATTTTAAGCCCCCCACGGCTGGCAACTTCGAGGGCTTTCTCTATCATCAGCCTAGCCACGCCCTTACCCCTGTGCTGCTCTGGCGTGTAAGTCTCTATAAGCGTCATTTTACCCCCCTCAACACTATACTTGAGAAACGCCTTAGAGCCGTCGTTAAACTTAACATAGAAAACCTGAGACGTATATTTAACCTCGAGACCCTCGCCCAACGCAAACACCAAATACTCACTGACACCCAATCAAAGTTTATATAGGAACATACATAAAACTTCCAGGAAACGAGGCTTCACGAGCAACCTCTAAAGCCAGAAAGCCACGTTCTTAAAGAGTTTTCCATGCCCCCGGCTACTATGAATATTAGGAGGGCAGACCCGATAATAGCACAGCTAGCGGGGGCACTATGAGCCTATGCCCCCATAAACCTCGGGAAGCTCTTCCTTAGCCTACAGTTTGTTCAAGTGTCTTCCTTCTTCTTTCTTTCACCCTTGCTTTCATACTCCCCGCTCATAGCCTTCCTAAACTCTCTCATAGACTCTCCTAGAGCTCTAGCTAGTTGGGGCAGCTTCCCGGGGCCGAAGAGTATGAGTATAATTATGAGCAGTATTATAAGCTCTCCTTCCTGGAATGGCCCGAAGCTTACCATGGTATCACCTTCCCAGCTCTTTAGATGTTCTCGTAGAGTTAAATATTAGGTTGAACATTAAATAGTGTTCGTTTAGGGCTCCCCTTTTATCTTTTTGAGGGCTTCTAGGAGCTTGTATACGTCCTCTCTAGTATTGTAGAAGTGGGGGGATACTCTTATCAGTTGGGGTCTCGCAGCCACTTTTACCCCCCTCCTTTCAAGTTCCCCGGCAAGCTTGTGGGGTTCCCTGTGTTTGAACGTTATTATGGCTGAGTGTCTTTCTCTGGGAGTGTACAGTGTGAAACCCAGGTTTTGCAGTTCTTCGGCGAGCTCCTCCGCTAGTCTCCACGTGTGGCTTTCATAGTTAAGTGTAGCCTCGTGTTCTATGAGGAATTTTAACGCCTCCCTGAGGGCCACGTAAGCTATTAGGGGTTGTGTGCCTAGTTCTAGTTTAGAAGCGTCTTCGGCTAGCTGGATTCTAGAGGTTTCTAGGGGTCTCTCGAACTCAGGCTCTCCCCTGATCATCCTCTTCACCACAGAGTCTTCTATTGACATCCACCCGGCTATTGGGGGCTCCATGGATTCTAGGAGTTCCCCCCTGATATATGCTAGGGCTGCCCCGTGTATGCTCATCAGCCATTTATAGGACCCGGTTATGAGAACGTCGACATCGAGGCTTTTAACGTCTACAGGCATCACTCCTATGGCGTGGAAAGCGTCCGTTACTAGGATGGCTCCATGGCTGTGAGCTATATCCGCTAGTTCTCTAATATCCTCTACGTGGCCTGAAAGCCAGCCGACATAGTCTACCATTACCATACTAGTATTATCGTCTACAAGCTTCTCGTAGACCTCAAACCCCCCTTTAATAGCGTCGGCCTCCCTGACCTCGCCTATGACGCCAGCCCTCTCCAGGGCCCTAGCCATTATTATGCTCGTGGGGAAGTTATGAGAGCCTACCACTATGTTAGAGCCCCTCCTAACCTTGAGAGACGAGAGTATAACCCCTAAGCCATAAGTCACCCCGGGGAACGCCGCTACATTATGGTGGCTAGCCCCTATGAAGCTGGAGAAAAGCCTTTTAACCTCGAGTAAAGCTTCAATACCCTCATCCCAGGGCTCGCCGCTCAAAGCCCAGTATTCGGAGAAGCTCTTAACAGCATCAACTACAGGGTCTGGGAGGGGGCCTGAGCTGGCGTTATCAAGGTAAACATATCTCTCCAAGATCCTGATCTTAGACCTAACGCCCTCAAACATGGGGGAAGCGCCGAGAGTTTCCTCTAAGATCTAAGCCTTTAAATTTTAGAGCTAGGATTCCGCGGGCTTTAAGTTTAACATGGGCTTTATAGCTTTAAGCTTTTGGAGGCTAGTGTTTCTCTTGAGGTCAACCTTAATGGTTAGAATGCGTTTAGACATGAACGCTGGAGACTTGGTTAGAGTGTTTGGCCCTGCTGTTTTAAAAGTTGAAAGTGGGAGGGTCAGTGTTTTAGGGGCTGAACTTTCACGGGATAACGTGTTCTCTATAGGTAGGTCTAGGAGTTATGTGGTTAAGAGTTTAGAGCTTTCAACTGTCGATGTTGAGCTTAGTGAAGCCTCTAGGGTTGAGGTGTCTTCTCCGGAAGAGGAGCCTTATGATGAGTGGGTTGAGGTTGCAGACTCAATAATATCATCTTGTTATGGGCCGTGTACTGTGATGGTTTTAGGTCCTGTTGACGCCGGCAAGTCTAGTTTTGCCGCTATCCTAGCTAATAGGAGTTTAGCTTCAGGCTTGAGGCCTGCTATAATTGACGCTGACGTCGGCCAAGCTGATATTGGGCCTCCGGGGTTTGTTGGTTTAGCTATGCCCTCAACATGGGTTTCATGGATTAGAGAGTTAGAGCCTTTAATGTTAAAGTTTATCGGCTCCATAGAGCCTTCCCCCCTAATAGGTAGGATAATAGCCTCGTGCGTCGAGCTCAAATCTATGGCGTTAAAGGAGGGCGCAGACATTGTTATAGTTGACACTGACGGCTGGGTTGAAGGTTGGAGCGCTCTAGAGTATAAGATTGACCTAGCTAAAGCTCTAGAGGTTGATCACGCCGTCGTCATAGGCTACGACGATCTTTCAAATTACTTCTCTAAATCGTTTCCCGGATCTGTTTATAGTCTTGTGAGGCCTATGGTTCAAGCTGTTAGAAGCCCGGAGGATAGGAGAAGGCTTAGACAAGACAATTATAGGAGGTTCATTGAAGGCGACATTGTAGAGGTAGACCTTAACAAAGTAGCCGTTCAAGGATCATGTCTCAGCGGATACGAGGCTAAGAACCTCCTCGCCCACATAACACCTGAGCTTGAAGATGCGAGAGTCATAAACGTAATTAAATATCCTGGAGGCATATGCATATACATTGAAAGCGACAAAAGCCTCCCCCCTCAAACCCTAAAAGAACTTCAAAAGAAAATTGGAGGCGAAGTTATAGTTGTATCCGAAGAATCAGCCATCGGAACCCTAGCGGCGCTCAGAGACGAAAAAGATTTCGACTGCCCAGCAGTTCTCGTAGGCATAGATTTGGAATCTAGAAAGGCAAAATTCAAGACCAAATGTAGGGGCCCATTTAAACTAGTATCATTTAGCCGAGTTAAGCTAAGCGAGGATTATAAGGAGCTGAGCAGGGGTAGAATACTTTTATAAACTCCCCCATCTATAATTACTTATTGGGTGCGGCGGCTTGAGCGAGGTAACGTCCGGGGATGTGATTACGGCTCTCCTATTCCAGGCTGGGGGGGGCTTAATCCTTGGGTTTGCCGCTGGCTATGCTGTCAAGAAGATGGTTAAAATAGCTATTCTAATCCTGGGGCTGCTAACAGTGGGCCTCTTAATACTATCATATTATGGGATAATATCCGTGAACTGGGATAAACTAGCGCTCATAGTCGAGAGGGTGATAAGTGGTGCCCAGGCTACAACAGCATCCATGCAAGCCTTCATCCTAGCATCGATACCCTTCGCCGGAGCCTTCACAGCGGGGTTCATTATAGGCTTTAAATACGGGTAAACGCGAGAGAATAATTAACTTGAACCCTCAACTCGCCCTCTGGAGACCCTTAAGGGCCGCTAGCTTAGGCTGGTTTCCCACTACTAATAGGGGGTTGAGAGGGGTGGTAGCCGGGCGGGGATTCGAACCCCGGTCACGGGGGCCAGAGCCCCGCATCCTTGGCCGCTAGACGACCCGGCTGCTTTAGACTCTTCCTTTACCTAGTTTAGGGGCTTGGAGTTTTTAAATGTTATTAGGGCTTAATGTTTTCGGGGAGGGGCTTGTCCTGGGGCGAGGTTGTTGTCGAGTGTAAGGGTGGGGTTGAGAGGTGTGTGAAGGCTTTGGAGAGGTTTTTTGAATCCATGTGTGGCGATAGGAGCCTCTGCGAGGAGCCCCCTTCTAGGGCCGCCTCTAGGAGGAGCTATCTCTGGGTTGAGAAGCTTATTGAGGCGGGGGTTCCCGACGGGAGGGCTAGGCTCATACTCTATGTTATAAGCAGGTATCTGGTTAACATTAAAGGATTGGAGCCTGAAGAGGCTGAGAGGGTTATAGGGAATTTCATAGAGAACAGCTGTAGAAACCATGGAAACTGCTCCAAGGTATATGGGAGCTGGATTAGGAGAGTAGTAGACTCCGTGAGCAGGGGGGGCTGGAAGCCTTGGAGCATAGAAGCGCTCAAGAAGAGGGACCCCCAACTATACGATATAGTTTCTAAGACTGTGAAATTAGAGGAGTGACTGGTGGACCGGCCGGGATTCGAACCCGGGACCTCTCGGGTGCAAGCCGAGCGCTCTTCCAGGCTGAGCTACCGGCCCTCCACACCCGAGTTATAAGGGTTATGGGAGCTCGAGCTTTAAAAGAGTTTAGATGAAAGCTGGGGCTGAAGTTTTTAATACCTCAGCCTTTAAACTTTTCTAGTAAGGATACGCCATGGGGGTTGTTTTAAGGGTTCCAGTTAAGTTTGAAAAGTTTGGAGCTGTGAGTTTCTATGATGTTTCAGAAGTTGTAGGTCTGCACGGGCTGAGCCTGAAGGGGCGTGGCGGCGTTTTCTCGCTTAATACTCATGGCTTGGAAGAGTACGCTTCAAAAACAGCCATAGTCGTCCCTGTTAAGGATGAGGATTTAAGCGTTTTCGAGGGAGTTATTAAGGCTGTGCCCCTAGCATCCCCCTTGATCATAGTTTCAGCATCCTCCACGAGCCCCATAGACGTTTATGAGAGGGAGGTCGAGCTCGCCAAGCTGCTGAACACTTTGACGGGGAGGAGGGTGGTTGTTGTCCACCAGAGGGATAAGGCCTGGGTTGAAGCCCTGGCCGACACTAGCCTGGAGGATCTCGTTGATAGTGGGGGTGTCAGGCTGGGTAAGGGTGAGGGCATGATATTGGGGGTCCTGGTGGCTTCATGGCTTAAAGCTAGCTATGTCGGCTTCATAGATAGCGACAACTACATACCGGGGGCTGTCAACGAGTACGCCATGTCTTACTATACGGGCCTTGCAATGGCGAGCTCGAGGTATTCCATGGTTAGGGTTGTATGGCATTATAAGGGTAAGCTCCCCACCGAAGACGTTATATTCAGGAAGAGGGGTAGGGTGTCGGTTAACACGAACACGGTCCTAAACTATGCGCTCTCCTCTTATAGGAAGATTGAGACTGAGATAGTTAAGAGTGCTAATAGCGGAGAGCACGCTATGAGCCTAGAGCTCGCCCTTAAAATGCCTTGGGCCGGGAGGTTCGCTATAGAGACTTTCGAGCTAGCCACGCTCCTAGAGTCTTGTTATGTGGGCTTAGAACTGGGGTTTGGAGAGTGTAACTTTCTACCTGAGGGTGTTAAGATACTCCAAGTTGAAACTAGGAACCCCCACATACACGCTGAGAAAGGGGACACGCACCTAGCTCAGATGGCTGCGGAGAGCTTGGGGGCCATATATTATTCAGCCTTAGCTAGTGATGACGTTAAAGTGTTCATAAGGAGGATCCTCATAGAGAACTACTTCTACGAAGATGAGCCCCCCACGCCCCTGGTTTACAGGCTTGACAATGTAGACCCACACAAGGTTGTCTCAAAATACCTGGCTGAGAGTAGGCTAGCCCTAGACGCTGGATGAGCCGTGTGAACCGCGTTGACCTGGTCTAGGCTAGTCTTAACCGACATAGACGGGAGCATGATCAGCTATAGCGGGGACTATACGGGGATAAGAGAGTCCATTGAGCTCCTGAAGAGTGTTAAGGTTAAAGTAATCCCCGTGACCGCTAAGACCCTGGCGGAGGTAGTCTACCTAGATGGAAAGCTTGACATAGGTGGGGGTGATTTGACAGCTATAGTTGAGATGGGCGGCTCCATATGCTCTAAGCACTATATAATCCCAGGCTGCGATCACGTTAACATAGAAGGCTACAAGTGCTGCCTAATAGGTAGGCCACTATGGGAGTTCAAGGACCATGTCGTGGAGGCGCTGAGAGACTGCGACTACATAGCGCTATCACAAGCCAGCCCTCAGGAGGCTGAAGTAATACTAGGCATTGAGAGGGGCGAGGCCATCCTAGCAACAAAGAGGGTAACCCTGGAAGTCCTCTGGAGCCAGAATATCGAGTGCCTTAAAGCGAAACTAGAAAAACTAAAACTTAGAGGTTTAGAAATAACAGTTGGGAGGAGATTCATACACGTGGGGACACACTATAATAAGGGGGCGGCGGTAAACAAGCTCATAGAAACACCAATATTCAAAGGCCTAAACACCATAGGCATAGGGGACAGCGAGATAGACTTAGAAATGCTTGAAACAGTGGAAAAAAGCATAATAGTACCCCAAGAAGACGGAACGCTAAGAGTAAAACCGAGAAGATCAGACCACATAATAGCACCATACCCAGCACCCAAAGGCTGGGTCTGGACCTCAAACATGATAGCCCTAGGCTTAATATAACTATTAAACCCCGGAACTGTGACCATAAAAATGGTAGGCAACCCTCAGGGCCCGTAGCTCAGCTTGGTGGAGCGCCCGGCTGATAACCGGGAGGTCGGGGGTTCGAATCCCCCCGGGCCCACCATTAAAGTTAAACCCCAAAGCCCCTAAACCCTTAATAAAACCCCTCCCTAACGCCTACTTATGATAAATGCCTTCCTCCAGCAGCTCGCAGAACCATAAAGACCCTCGAGGCTAGAGTCCCAACGAGATTGAAACCCCCCCGGGTGTAACAAGGATCCCTCCAAGAGTGTATCAGCTAGAGAGCGGCCGCCGGAACCCAATACCACAGGTTTATTTCCATGATATTAGCTCCGGCTCCCACATCAGCCCAATGGGGGCTCCATAGGCGGGCACCACAGGGGCCGCCTTGTGTGCTTCGTAGCGGAGTGCTACGATGTTCTTAAGTATCTCTAAACAACCATATTAACCAGAAGACCCCAAAGATTTTACTCTAGAAAACATTCTATGGAGGCCCTGTTGTGAGGGCCTCCACTATGTTACTTATGATGTCGTCTACCATGTTCTTAGCTATAGCGTTTAAAACCCTCTCACCTATAGAGGCTGCCAACCCCCCTATTTCGCCTTCGAATGTCCAGTCAACCCTTGAAGTGGAGTTTAGACTTGTAACTCTAAACTCTAGAACAAAGTTTAGAGAGCTGCCAACCCCCACCCCCCTCCCTGAAACCTTAGCATACGAATACTCTCTGACCTCGATGAAGCTGCCTTCAAGGGTGGCGTCGCCCCTTAAGGGTCCAATGTTTACATTGAGGTTCACCGTGAAAGAACCCCCTTCTGAAACTTCAACACTCCTAAATCCGGGGAATGTTCTCGCAAACTTGTAGGGGTCTGTGAGGAACTTAAACACTTCTCTCGGGCTCTTGCTGACCTCGAACGCCCCCTCATACTTTAATTTCACGGTTTCCACCGTGAACTTGAAGGGTGGAAAGCCGGCTTATAAAGTGGGGTTATAGCGGTTAACATTTAACTGTTAACGGTTTTTTATGGTATTATGTTGGCTATTATGAATCCTTCGCTCTCGTGTATGTGGGGATACAGTCTGCATATGGAGTCTGATACTCTGTATCCTCTGTATCCGGGCCTGCATATTTTTATGTTAGGCTTTTCTAGTTTTGCTCCGAGCGTTTCCTCAGCGTATAATGCTATTTCTTCTCCTTCTTCCGGCATTAGGGAGCATGTAGCGTACGTTATCTTGTCTGCGTGTGACGCTATGTTTGCCAGTATTTCTTTCTGGAGCCTGCTGTAATATCTTATTTTGCCTTCTGTTAGTGTTATCTTGAGCCCGGGGTCTTTGGCTATTGCGCCTGAGTTGCTGCATGGGGCGTCTATTAGGGCTTTATCGTGCCTCCCTTTAAACTCGAGTTTCCTGGAGTCTCCTACTATGATCTCCAAGCTTTCGTCTGGGACGCCCAGTTTCCTCATTAGCTTCCTCATTATCGCCACCCTCCTCCCGCTTATATCTACAGCTGTTATCCTAGTTTTGCCTTCTGTCAGCATTGCTATTAGCGAGGTCTTAATCCCGGGGGCCGCGCAAGCATCTAATATAGAGTCTCCAGGCTGCGGGTTTAGGGCTTCAACTACGGCTGCCGAGGCTATGTCTTGGGGTATGGCTTTGAACTCTCTCACAGCCTTTAAGAGCCTCACGGGCTTCGGCGAGTTTTTAACTCTAACCATGTAATAGTACCTTGGATCCACCTCAAACTCTACACCTTCACTCTCGAGGCTTCTCGCAACGCTCTCAACACTAGCCTTTAGAGTGTTAATTCTAAGCCACCAAACCCTCTTGTTAGCAGCTTCCAGCATAGTGTAAGCTTCACCTTCACCCATGAGGCTCGAGAGTTTATCGTAAACCCATTTTGAAACAGAGAGCCTACAGTAGGGTTCCCCAACCTCCAGGTTGGGGTTGGAGAGCCACAGCCTAGCTAGATCCCTGGGCTTAACCCCGGGCCCGGCTATACAGGAAACTTTAACATAGTCTGATATAAACCTCCTAGCCATATCGTAAAGCCTCTCCCTCTCATCAACACCCCCGGCGCACACACCTCTACAAGCTCTCTTAAAAGCTACATCCACAGAAACTCTAAGCCTCAAAACCCCATAGGCAACCCTAGCCAGAAACCTGTCATACTCCAACTAAAGAGACCCCAGAGTTTAGAGCCGGCACAAAACCTTATCTTCCAAAGGGTTATACGGGGACACTTAAAGCTCTACTTAAGAGGATCCCTCACCCCCTAGTTTTACGCACCCGAGTTTATATGAACTTTTCTAGAAACGCTGCTATGTATGCTGCTTCCAGGGCTGCTATAGCCATGGGGGCTCCCAAGTGGCCGCTTCTAGTCTCAACCCTGAGATATACTGGGTGGCCTAGCATTCTCGCTTTTAAAGCGAACTTTATGGCGTGCGCCGGGTGCACTCTATCGTCGTGCAGCCCTGTGTATATGAGTGTGGGGGGCAGTTTCTTGTCAGCTCTTATATTATGATATGGGCTGTATGTTAGCATGTAATCCCTCATTTCAGGATCCTCCGGGTCCCCGTATTCGGGTATCCAGTATTTCCCCACGTATAGTTTATGGAATCTCATCATGTCGAGCACGGGATACCCTATTATGGCTGCGTCGAAAAGCTCAGGCCACTTAACCAGGGTAGCCCCGACAGTTAAGCCCCCATTGCTTGCCCCGTAGGCCGCTACTTTAAGCCCCATACTCTTGAATAGCCTGGCAAAAGCCTCTAGGTCCCTGAAAGTGTTCCACTTGTTCTTCAACATTCCCATCCTATGCCACTCCTCCCCCTCCTCACGGCCTCCCCTAAGGTTAGCCACCACTATCACATATCCCATGTCAAGGAGGTGGTGGAAGCTAGCGAAATACTTGGGGGTCTGGTTAACACCGAAGCCCCCATAGCCATATATTATGACCCCCCTGGGGCTTAAGCCTTTAGATAATAGGAAACCGTGCACTCTAACCCCGTCATGGCTCTGAACCCATATATCGCTCACCCTGACACCCTCGGCTTTAACCCCCTCATCGACAACCCTAACCTTACCATCGCTCCCTATGAGGTTCACACTGTACTGTACTGTGAACCCTGTAGTTAGAACCGCGAAAGAGCTATTGTAGCCGTCGACGTCTAATACTGTATAGTAAGCTTCTGGGAGCTCTAAAACCTTCTCCCCCATGGTTTTAAGATCTAAAACTTTAACCCTATGCATATTCCCCACAGTCTCCGCTAGGAGCAGCTTATCGCCCGAGAAGGCAACCTTATCTACAGGCTTGCCGAGCCTGAAAACGTTACCCCCAACCACGAGCTCGTCGGCTCCAGGCTTAAACCTGACATATACCGGGTTACCGCCACTCCACCCTACAGGGTCCGCCCTATAATCTCCAGCCTCTAGGAGCTCCTCCCGGCCACTCTTAAGGTCTAGCGTGTAGAGCCTAGTCTTAGACCACCCCCTATATACGGAGACTAGAGCTGACATTAAACCTGGGGACACTTTCATTGAAACACTCTCACCAGCACTAATAAAACCGTGACCCCAGAGAACCCTCTCAGAGCCCCCCTCTAAAACTACAACTCTATCAGTAGGGGTGGAGCCCCCATCCGGGGGAGGGCTCCCCCTATAACTCCTAACATATACTAGAGTATCCCCTACTAAAGCGAAATCTGACAGGATGCCTTCGAGAGAGTATAGCGTATCACCACTCCCAACATCAAATATTAAAACTTTACCCTCATCAGACCCCCTCAGAGACAGGTTAATAGCGACGAGCCTCAGAGAACCGTCTACCCTTTTAACCCACGTTATAATATGATCCTCGGGAGGCCTATATAATGTAACTGTTTCCCCACCATCCCATATTAACCTGACTTCATCCCTCAAACCCTTATAGAGAGCTACAACACCACCTTCAACTAACGCCACACTAGCAACCCTAGGGTGTTCAACGTGTTTTATCAACTTATCATAATGGCGTTTCACACTCTCACCTACAACTTCATCCAGCTCCCTACTAAAAAAATCTATAGCCTCCCTTACAGGGGTTAGAGATAAGTCTTCATAACAGACTAGAGGATCTAACGTAAGCACCCCGGACGCCCTCCATATCTCTAAAGGAAAAGCAACACCTTAAAATTTCAGAGAAAGCCCCAACATCAACACATGGATAGAGGCTATATAAAGGAAATTCCAAGACCATCCCACCTGCAAGTTTAAAGCCGGTAGACGGTATCTGGCGATACTAACTACTATGAGTCAGACACCGTTAAAGGTATGTGTTAAGTGTGTAGAATATGAGCCTGGCTAAAGCAAGCTTAACCTGTAGTTTATCTGCGCTTCTCGCGTGTTGAGCTAAAATCTCGATCATGCGGCCTAACTCTACATGTCCCGAAGATTTTAAACTATCTGCTAGGATGGTTAAATGCCCCGCTATTCTCTTAAGCTCGTCTCTACGGTTTATTGAGAGGCCAGTATTAAGCATTATATCAGCTATTAGGGATAGAGGTGAGTGTGCTTCCTCAGATTCAGGGATAAGCCTAAGCTCTTCTATGAGGCTCTTATTATCGCCTTTAACTATATAGTTTAAAGCTTTAACCAAGCTAGCTGGAGATCCTTGGCCCATAACGCCCCCTATCACCCTCTCATCTATAGGTCCTTTAACAGCTATCTTAGTGAGAAGTTTTACAAGTTTAACCCTATAATCGCTATCTTCAAGGGGCTCCTCAGCTATTAAAAGAACGTCTTTCAAACCTCCCTTCATAAACTTTAAAGTGTAATCGATAAACCTTGCATCATCAAATCCAACAAGACCTCTCTCAATAGCCTTTCTTAGGGCGTTTTCAGCCTTAACAGATAAAGGTTCTTTAGAGCTTATGAAAGAAGCTGCTATAGCCAGCATTACGTAGGAACCCGAGTCTAAACCCCTTTCACTCACCTCAGCCAGTGTTCTGGCAGCCTCCCTCCATTGGCCTAGGAGGGCGCTTTTATAAGCTAGTAGAGTTGCATATGCTGTTTCAGCTTTAAGCCTAACGTTCAGCCTCTTCTCTTCCCATACGAGTTTTTCAAGCTCAGATATTACTGTTTCAGCCTCTTCCATCATTCTTTGAGCTAGCAACCTTGAACCCAGTGTTTTCAAGAGCTCCACATAATCCCCGGCGTCGTCGAGATGGGAAGAGCTTCTTTTAGCTTCACCTACTATCCTAAATACGTCGATAGGGGTTAGCTGATACTGGGGGGGCATGTTGATAACAGCTTCTTTTAACATAACTATATGATTAGAGTGGTCTCCAAGTTTTGAAGCTATTGATGAAGCTTCAACGGCAACATTAAACTTAACATGTTGATCGCTAATTTGCCTAAGAACTTCGCGAGCCGAATTTAAAGCTTCAACACCATAACTCGGGTCACCAGTAAACCTATATAGTAGTGATGTGTGGGAGAATTTAAAAATAGGGTTTAACTCGTAGTTGAGAGCTTTTGATAGGATATTAACAACTTTCTCTTTACCTAGAAATCTAACCATGAAAGGTTGAAGCCAGAGGAAATCCCCTGGGACTCTGAAGCCGTACTCATCTTCAACCAGCCACCAGCATTCGCCGCATAACATCTCCTGGAAATCTTTAGGGATAAAACCTAAAACTGTGTGAGCTGCTAGTTTCTCGAATAGGGCAGAGCCCAGAAAGTTTTCTGCCTCAGAAAGCCAAGAGGGTTTTTCAGGGGTTTTCTCTAGGTCCTTCATAGTTAAAGCTCGCCCTATCAACTCGTTTTCCATTATAAACCTGCAGACGTCCCCGGGCATCCCTCCAGTTCTAGTTAAAAGCTCCTCTATAATGAGGGGGCTTGTTATGATCGTGTTGAAAGATTTAACATAGTCCTCCAGCTCTCTGCGAGACAGAGGCTTCAAAACCACTAGTTTAACGTCTCTGGGAGCTTGGATTGACGCTTTAATAATATCTATTAAACCGCCAGAACCCCCTGCAAGTATTTTACCGCATATCCTTGTAAGTTCTAGAGCCTCCCAAACGCTTACATCTGCTACCACATAAGCTTCACTACATTTCTTTAGAGCATCATTGTGGTTGTGGAGGAGTTCCACTTTTCTATTTGAAAGTTTTATGGCCCTCTCTAGGGCTGATGAAACCCCTGAACCTTTAACTCCTAAAACCAACGCTTTAGCTTCAGACTCGACTATAGACTTGAGCTCGTAGTCTTCAACTCTAGGATATATGTAGCCGCATTTAAAACTCAAACGTTATCCCTCAACTTATCAATTATTCTCTTAGCGTATTCTTTGCATTCTTTACTTGAACCTTTATATACGTCTCTCACTATCTCATCTATGACGGAGCATTGGGGGCACTCTTTTAGGGTGGCTGGATATGTGAATCCGCATTTGGGACATTCTACCATTGACTTAACATATTCTAATATGGGGCCTGAAGCCCCCTCGCTCATGGTCATAGCCTTTTCGGGGCACATGTTAACGCATATGTTGCAGGAGACGCAGGCTCTTGTGTCTATCTTGAGTATTCCAGCTGGGTTGTAGTATATAGCCCCCACGGGGCATACTCCGGAGCATACTCCACAGAAAATACATTTATCATAGTCTACCTCGGGATATACAGTGTTAACCTTAAGCCCCAGTTTTGAAGCTGCCTCCCAAGCCTTAACTTTGAGAGTGCTTGAACCACGTTCAGGCCTCCCCAAATCTTCCACTATAACCCTCCCAGCTACCTTCTCGAGACTCCAAGCTATTGCTGGAGCCGAGAAACTCAAACCTACTAGTAAACCTCTAGCTATCATAGACCTTAAAGTCTCTCTCACCACAAGCCTTGGAGGCTCTTCCGCTGAGCCTTTAAGAACTTTAACCCTCCCAGCTAGGAGACTTTCAGCTTTCAAAGCCTCAACTAAACCCACACCCTTAATCTTGCAACCATCACATCTCCCATCAACAACAACATCCTTAAACTTAGACGCTAGAATAATATAGTGATTCAAGTTCAAAGAGTTAATACAAAGGCTCAAATAACCCCCGCCTGAAGCCCTACACGTAACCTTTATACTCTCACCTTCAGGAAGAGAATAGATGAGATCATCAACACCTAAATCGAAAACACTCACAGGGCATACTGAGGCGCAAGCCCCACAAAGAACGCAGAGATCCTCTTTAACCTCAACATCCCTACCTTTAACCGAAACTGCCCCAGCAGGACAAGAGGTTTCACACAGGTTACAGTTTGAACCTTTAAACCACCTCCTAACACACCTACCAGGCTTAACCCTAAGCCTCAACATAACCACCAAACTTGAGGTGAACGTAATCCTCAAGAATGAAATGAGCTATAAGAAGCCCCAGCCCCCTATAGAACTCTGTAGAAGCGTTCCAGGCTATAGCTAAACCTGCAAGAGGCCCCCACCTAGCAAGGTGCTCCTCGAGAAACTTCAACTGCAAATCCCTCTTCCCAAGCCTTATAAGTTCAGCCATAAAAGCGGATTCTATACCTAAATGGTCGAAACACCTAACCCTCGCACTAGCCAAGTCGGGCTCATAGCCTAGGCGGGCGTAAAACCTCTTAACTTCAACAGAGAGATCTGTGCATAAGAGGCCTGTAGGATCTCTAAATACGCTCTCATACAAGTGGACGTTTAATATGAAAGTCCTGGTAAAATCCACTTTAAGACTTATGTAATGCTCTTCACCATAGTTGAGAGCCTCCGCTAAATCGTGAAACCCTGAATCCTCAAATATCCTCCTAACTTTAACAATATCCTCAGGGCTCAGCTCAGTAGTGAGGAGGAAAGATATGAGACTGTACACGCCCCCCCTCCACTGATCTTTATCGGATGTGGCTGAAGAAAAGCTCAATAAACTAACCTCCACTTTTCTCAGAGGGCTCGTATTCTACAGAGTATTTCGGGGTAGACTCGTTAGTATAAGGCGTATAAGGTGTTTCAATGGTATATCCACCTGTCCACCCCACAGGATTCTCTAGAGGCCTAGCAGAGGCCTCGGGAGGCCCGTGCCCAGCTATTATGGTCAGATAAGTAGAGGCGATAAGGACAATTAGAAATACAGTTAGAACAGCCAATGGTAACACACTAGGCTTCCTAACAATTCTCATACCACCTACGGGGCATGCTGCCACACATAAGCCACATGCAGTACACAGCCTCTGATTAATCTTAGGGACGCTCTTAGGAGTCCACGCTATTATACCTTCAGGGCACGCCAAAGAACATTTACCACATTTAATACATAAACCAGGATCTATCTCAGCAACGCTCCTATACATTAGACTACTCAAGCCCTAACCCCCCATATTAATAAAGAAAAGAAAATAAAAACCTATATTTTTTAGGAGGCGCGTGTAGTTTATGGAAGCTCTCTTGGATCGGGTATTTTGTCGGGCCACCTATATGCTTCCTTGACTGGTTTTCCTCCTATGCCCCCTCCGAAGAAGAATGCCCTCCTAAACTTTATTTCTCCGAATTTCTTCCCGACGAGCTCTCCTCTAATTAAGCTTATTACTCTTGGAAACTCTATATCTACACCCCACCGCCCTCTCCAAACACCGTATATGCGTCTCGCCAGCTCCCCTCTGCTTCCATGGGTTAATAGTTTGAAGAAGAATTCGAAAGCGTTTTTAGCCGCTTCATAGTTGAATGTTATCTCTCCATACTCTTCCGGTCTAGCTTTCTCTATTTTAACTTTGAAGTGCCACATGTTAGACTAGCTTATTGGGTCGTTTGTTTGGGGCAGTATGAAGTCGTAGGTTACCCCGGTCTCCTTCCACCAGACGTATTTGCCTTGACTCCAGAATGGGGCTTTTCTATCCCTATAGAGGCTTGTCATCCAGTGGGTGTTTATCTCCGACTCTGTCATGGGCCTCGCATGCTCTACTATCTTACCTTTCATCTCCCTCCACTCTCTATGTAGGGTCTTGTCTCTAACAGCTTCATCGATCCGTTTACCGTCTATCGTGAACTCGTACTTAGAGAATATTACTGATACTGGAGCTATGCCATATTCCTTACCTGTCTTTTCATCTTTAACCTTGAGCTTCTCATAGTTCCACCATGAAGGCCTCCACCTATACTGCCCATGCAGCATTATGCAGACTCCTTCCCTAACCCTATTAGTTACCCACACTTTAGTCACGAAACTACTAACTTCTAGGTCGTTGAGAGGCTGTACTAGAACTCTTACCCTAACCGTGTCACCGGTTTTTAATCCAATCTTCTCAGCATCTATAGGGTTAACCCACAAGTATAGAGCTGGCCATAGTTCGAAGTTGAACCAGGTATACTGAGACCTTGTATTCTCGCTAGAATAAAGGAACCTACTGTTGGCTACATGTAATAGTTCTCCTTTACCCGGATCTATGCCCGTAGTTAGCCCAGGTATTCTAGCCCAGAAGTTCATCAGCGGTATCACATAGTGCATCTTATCTTTCACTAGCAGCCTAACAGCTTCAACATCGCCAGCCATAGCCCTAGTTAACAGGTCTTCCTTGGGGAATATAGGTATTGAAAGTTCCATAAGCTCCTGTTCTCTCATTGGAAGCGATATGAACTCCAGCTTCTTACTCCAAGTTGCCTGGCCAGCGTAAACCTTGCCTCCAGGATATTCTTGAACGCCGACAACAGCTCCTTTACCATCATAAGCTATCCTAGTTACAGCGTCTACCCTGGCAACTTTATCTGGGGGAACGGCTAGTTCATATGTCTTCTCCTTGTATACATCTGTCTTCTCAATCCAGAACTGGTGGAGTTCTAAGTACTCTACAGGTTCTAGCCCTAACTCTTTAGCCTTCTCAGGTAGCTTGGGCACTTCGCCGCGGTATGATGCCCAGTTATACCAGTCTTGTATGGTTATTAGAAGCTCTTTTCTTATAGAGTCTTTCCACATGTCATACGATATTTCACCCTTATATATCTTCTCTACAAGCTTTTCTGCTAAAGTCTCCACAGGTATTCCCGTCTTAGCAGCATATCTCTTAGCCTTCTCTGAGTCAATAAGGAATTCTAGCCTGTCAGCTACACTCACGACAGTAACCTTCCGACCTAAATATTCTATTGTTCTATCTTTTACCAGCTCCTCTAAAGGTACACCTTCCCTCCTAGCCCTCTCAACAACCTTGAAAATAGCCCTCCAGAGAACTTCCAGGGTCCATTCCTGATAGGATACTACGTCTCCCAAACCTATTTCCTGGTGAGCTTCTAGAGTGGTTCTATGGGGGTCTTTCGGCTTCCACCTCTTAGCCCTAGTCAAATATAGGTAGTATGATGGCCACCTTACAGATACCCACGCGTCCGGAGCATATATGCCGGGCGCTGCAGGCTGACCCTCATGTCTCTCATGGAAGAAGCCTTCAGGTATCACGAGATCTGAGAAGAACGCTGTCTCATTCCAGAAAGGCGTCATGTGTACGACCAGCTCTATCTTATCCGTGTCACTTAAGAGTCTAGCCCACAATATTCCAGCTTGGTAAGCGGCGAGGGGGTTAACAACCCTGCTCACATGCACGTATAACTTATCTGGTATGGCGAAACCCAAACGCCTCCAATAACTCTTCCACTCTTCATCGTAGAATTTGAACACTGAAGTGTTAGTGGGGTCATAGTGGCTGAAAGCCTGCTCTTCAGAGCTCCAGACAAGCTCGTTCCATATAGGCGGGGGTTTCAACACCTTTTTCTTTACATCAGCTGCTAAACTACCTTTCCATCCGTGGTATGAAAGCATAAGGTCGTGCCATTTAGCTTGCCCAGTCCCCCCTATAGTTCCATATGCTCCCGTTAAAGCTACTACTGCTAGGAATGCCGCTCTCATAGCCATCCAGCCGCCATGGGTTTGACTTACGCCTCTCCACTGGTGGAAGCTTATCGCGGTCCCAGCCCTCGCTATCTCCCTAGCTATGGCTCTTATCAGCTCAGCGCCTTTCCTAACCTCATCCTCGGTTATGGGGCTTGGCGGCAGCGTCCTAGCGTTAACCCTAGTTACTCTAGCGGCATATTCTGGGGTGAAGTTGCTCAAATACTCTTTTAGGAAAGTCTTAAACCATTCGAAAGCCTTATCCCACTTATCCTCGCATATAGCCCTCCCAACGCTCCAAGCGTCCTCCTCAGGTTTAGGCACACAGTATATATCTTCAGGTGGAGGGGTCTTAATATACCCCCTATCGAGTAGGAACTTAATGACTCCGTCTTTATCGAGAACTAGCCAATACCAGTTCCACCATCTCTTTATGAAATCCCAGTTAGCGGCGCCTAGCTCGTTGACGAGGACGTTAGCTACAGCTAGGAAAAGTATAGCCTCAGTACCCGGCCATGGCGACACCCAATAGTCTGCGTGTAAATCTGTATGGAAATATTTCTCTCTTACAGATATTACTTTAGCCCCCTTAAACTTAGCTATAGTCGCTCTAGGACCGTGGCTCATGAGATAGTGGCCTGTATCCCCCAGTATGCCTTTATCCACTAATACCATAAGTTTCGCGTTGAAATAGTCGGGGCTATTTCTATCCATATCAGTCCAGGAGGCGTTGCCAAGCCTAGCGCCCGCGCTGCATAGGTTGGTGTGGCTCATGAAGGCGTGCATCTGCTCCCAAGGTTTAAGCCAGCCTCCATGTGTAGCCCATCCTATCTGTAAAGGCCTACCCTCCATCCAATATAGTGTCCCAGAGGCTGCAGGGTCTTTCTTGACAAGCCAGTCGTAAAGGCCTTTAGCCCAATATTCAGAGGCTATATCGAGGGACTCTTCATAAGTTATCCTAACCCAGTTATCGTCCCCCCTGACCCCAACCCTCCTTCCAGTTTTAGGATCTATCTTTGATAGTATGAAGGTCACCCTATCAGGGACGGAAGCTGCCTGAGCTACACCTTGACCTTTAACACATAGACCCCAATTGTTTTTAGCGAACGGGTTTACCATAACTTTCCTCGCAAGATTAGTATCCTTATCTATCCAAACTATGTAGTGGCATGACACCTCGCAATATCCGCAGACGCCTCCCGTAGCTATGAAATATTTCCTAACCATAGGCTTAGGCCACGCTTCACCATCATACTCACTCCAGTCTAGCCAGTTCTCAAACCAGTGTAGCTCGTACTCCTTAACACCTTCAGGGGTTGATAGGGTCATAGTGTTACCCACTTTAATAACCCTGCCCGGCGGGGGTACCCTGAGCAGTTCGGGGAAACCTTTATACCTGCCAGTTTCACCTTTAACCCACACTTTAGCCTCTTCAACTTCCTTAAGAACCTCAGCTGAAGCCCTAAGACCTTTAGCAGCTATGCCCAGAGCTGTTGCAGCTAGGCCTAGTTTTATGAACTGCCTCCTAGTAATCTTTAAGCCTTCACTATCCCCACTTTTCTCGCTAACAACCAGCATGCTCACCCTCCACCACCCCCCTTCTTACCCATAACCTCCTCGTAATGAGCTGGGTGGTGGGCCTTAACCCACTCGGCCGGAGTGTAGCCTCTAGCTAGAAGCTGAGCTATAAGTATTGGCCAGTTTGTGGGTAGTATAGCGAATAGGAAGTGGATTGGTAGAGCCGTGAAGAATATGAAAGCCCCTATTATATGTAACAACGACATTAAAAGTCTAAGGCTGTCGCCTAATAATTTAATTGCAAGCCACTTCTCCAATGTTAAGAGAAATCCTGAGACACCTAGCAATGTTAAACCTATAGCTACTGCTAGGATCCAAAACTTCTGGAGAGGGTTATAGAAGCCGTACTTAGGATATTCCTTAACCCTACCAAATCTAAAGTTAACCGCCTGAATGAAATCTCTAATATCCTTCCATGTTGGCATAGCCTCTCTAACACTATCAGACCTTATACCTCTAGCTGCCACTATTATAGCGAGTCCTATCAACATTAAGATGGGGCCTATTATATCGTGGAGCCAGCTTATAAGCTGTCTCCCAGTAGTCTCCGCAGGAAGCCCGAGCCACTTGCCTACGTTCCCCGCGAATATTGTGGTCTCGCCAAACTTGTAGAACATTGCTAGGCCAGAGATGAAGGTGAGGACCATGCCGACTAGGAGAAATAGGTGGCCCACCTGGATTATAGGTCTAAATCTTAGTATGTAAACTTTACCATTCACAGTTTTAACTTTCTCAACCACTCTCCATCACCCCTCATGATGGACTGGCCTTATAATCTGAGTCCATATCACAGCTAGGCCCATCAATATCAGTAAAGCTACAGCTGCTCTCGAGAGGTTTTCTCTAGTAAACTTGACTATATCCGCTAAAGCCGATACTGAAGGGTCTTTCGTTAACCTTATCTTAGCCCACTGGCCTAATGCAGGCTCCTCTGCAAAAGCCGGGATCGCCCCAGGCTGGACTCTGGGGTCGGCGTTGGGATTCCACCGTGTCATATCTACATCTTTATCTATTAAAGCTTTCTCCCACCCTTCGGGTTTAACTATTTTCTCGAAAGCTCCAGCCCTAGTCTCTATAGGTCTAAAAGCTCCCAGAGGCGCGAAGAAAAGTTTGGACTTAACTCTCCCAGCTACAGCCCCCACAGGTTTTATCTTACCCTCCTTGTAAAGCCTACCTATCAAGGAGCCGGGGTCCTCTAAGTCCCCGAATATCCTAGCCCCTGTGGGGCATGCCGCTACACATGCAGGCTCTAAACCGGTCTCTACTAGGTGCTCGCAAAAACTGCATTTATCAGCCTTATTAGTCCTAGGATCTATGTAGACAGCGTTATATGGGCATGCTCTCGTGCAAGCTCTACAACCTATACAAAGGTCTTTATCAAGTCTTACGAAACCCTCAGGAGTATGGTACAACGCACCTGTGGGGCACACGTTAACACATGGAGCGTTCTCGCAATGATTACATTGAGGTAAATGTATCATATACCCTACAATGTCAGGATATTCACCCTCATAAACTTCAGTTATCCAAAGCCTCCATCTACCAAGAGGAATATCAAACTCTTGTTTACAGGCGACAACACGAGCCCAGCACAACATGCAGAGGTCTTCAATAGTAGCCGTAGCAACTCTAACCATTACATGTCACCTGGTCAGGCTGATTGAACAAGGGAAAAAGTTTAAATTCCTAGTTTCACTTAGCCATATTCAAGTGTTTCATTTTGTATAAGTAATTTTTTCCCACTGTAAATTAAAGTAATTTTAATAATCTTCGGAACATAATTCTTACTAGGGTTTGAAGGGTTGACAGCTACCAGTGTAGATGTTAATGAGGAGACTTTAGAGGGTAAACTCTTAGAACTTTGGCATCCTTTAACCCCCTATCTTGACTCTTCTTCTCTTGAAATTTTGAAGTTCTATGTTTTAAATCTTAACCAGCCTTTTACGCTTTATAGGGTATCTAGAGAGCTTAATTTAAGTTTTAGCCTGGTTTATAAGAAAGGTCGTAGACTTTCTTATTTAAGGCCTTTAGAGAGTCTGGGTGACGGCAGGTTTAGGGCTAACGTTAAATCGTGTATAGCAGCTTTTACAAATGGAATCATTAGTTTCAAGTACTTGTTAAACTGTATTAAAACAGCATGGGGTCTCGGGGAGTTTGAAGATAAGAGTGTGGCGAGTTTCCTAGCTTTACTAGCTTTAGGGCTGTCAGCCAGAGAATTTAATGTAGTTACTGGTAACATATGCTATTTTGATGAAGCCTCTCTTCACATTATGAGGCTTTATAGGGGTATTGTAGACTTTAAAGTGCCCGGTCATAAATGTATTGTTAGTGAAGGTTCTAGTAGTGAGCGTTTCGGCAGAGATTTTATAAGCAGCGTTTCAGAACTACTAGGTTACCCGAGGATGTTGTTGTAGGCGCTTTAGCTATAACTTCTAAGGGTGTCTTCAGAGCTATACCGCCAACTATTAGGACTACTCTTCATAATATACTTTTAATTATTAGGGACGGGGGTTTTAGAGTTGTTTTAGTTGGGTGTAAAAATTATAGTTGTCCCTATTACAGGGGAAGTTTGGGGCTTGAATGTCCTCGAGTTGCGAGAGAAGTTGAGGCCTCTTTAAAGTCTTTATCGATTTAAGGAGGTTTTGGGCTATGGGGTTTTGGGAGCTTGTAGAAAATAGGATGAGGGTTTTAGGGGCTGTTAACCTTATAGTTGCTTTTCCCCAGCTAGCTAACGCTATAATAGTGTCGAGGCTTTCTTCAAACCCCTCTGAGGAATTTAGGTTTAGAGGGTGGAGTGATGATGTGTTAAGGGCTATGGAAATATTAAACTCTAAAATCAGCTTAGGTCTTCTAAGCGAGCTGGTTGACAGGCTTTCAAGCAATAACATGTTCTTAGAAAATCTTTCAGACATTTTATACTATGAGTTGCATGTTCGGGGGGCGGACGCTCGCGGCGTATATAATTATCTTTCGGCTCTCGACGATTTAGGGGAGAATATTTCCCCCCATGTAAAATGTTTAGATGAAGACTTAGCTAAGAGAATTTTAAACTTGACCGGCAATTCCATTGTAGAGCTTAAATCTTTGGATGTAGCTTTTACATATAAAACTAGCATTGGACATGGAGAGCCTGTAGATGTGGAGACTATAGAGTTTAGTTACGCGTGCTCCCCATCATGGATGGTGAAAACTAGGGATAGGATCTATAAGCTAGTAACCCTAAACTCTAAGACTTTAGAAGAATCGAGAAATTTGGTGGAAAACGTGATTAGAGGTAACGGGAAGATGTACTCTTACCTGAAACTGATCGTTAACCTGGGGGTTAAGAAAGCCTATAAACTTAGAAATCTCCTCGAACCTATCCCAGGGACTATAAGAAGTGTGAGCGACATAGTTAACATAGAAACTCCAGACTCGATTCCAGCTTTCAACTATAGCGTTAAAGACGGTTTGCTAGAGGCTATGAGAGACTTGGAGAAGAAGATCATAGGATCTTTAGACATCACCATCTCCGAGAACGTCCCGCTAGCCTTAGTGGAAGATGTTCCAGCTCTAATAGGAGACGGCTCTATCAACGAATTTAACATTGCACGTATAAATGGGGACGAAGATAGAATAGTCAAGTCTATAGCTGAGAAAGCAGGTAAAAACGTTAATATCGAGATCTCTAAACACGTAATTAAGGTAACAGTTAAAGGTGAATAACATTGGAAAAACGGAGGAAGCCCCCTCATTAACCATACTAATAAAAAGCATAGCGAGAACCATGGCAACACCATACAAAACAGGAGTATACATATCAATAGTGGATCTGATAGAAATAGCTAAGAAAACTCAACTACCAGTAACCATAAAAGAGTCAAGAGAATGGGTTTTAGAGGAACTCTTAAAAACAGCCGTAGACTATGACAAGATGGAGAACGTTATAGAAGAACTTAAAACTATGATAGAATCGAAAATTAACGAGTTTAAAAACTCCTCGAAAACTATCCCCAAGCCGCAAACCTGTACACGGAATACTTCGAAAACGCGAACAGAGCATTAGATAAACTGAGGGAGCTCAAAGAAATTTACATCAAATACTATAAGAGAAGTGTGACCGAGTAACTTTTAAACTTTATAAACCACTATTAGAATAGGAATGATGTGCGATGGGCAGCCTGACAAGTGATGAGCCTTTGTAGCACTGACCTCTCAAGGAGCGTTTGCAGTCTTGTTGAGGGCTTTGTTGAAGCTTGCTGTGAACGAGATTATTATAGTGTATGCTAGAGTCTCAGGATCGAGTTCTCCAGGGTCTTTTTCCCACCCTAGGAGGTCGGCGAAAACCTTAACCTCCCAGGGTATGCCTTCACTCTGGCCTTTGCGGCCTTCTATTATGCTCTCAGCATATGAGAGGACGTTCTCTAAACCCTCAACCCCCAGAGCTTCCACGAGCTCGAAAGCGTCTACCATAGGGTAGCCTATAGAGTCTAGGGCCCCCCTATAAGCTCGGCCCCTCAGCTCCCATAGCCTAGCATCTAGCACGTCAGCGGCAAGCTCTAAAGCTTCAAGCTTCTCGCTCCCATCAACAACCATGGAAACAGCCAGGAGACTCGGGACTAAAGTCAAAGGATAACTAGCGGATTCTAGAACAAAACTAAACCCGCCAAAATGCTTTGCCGCGTCAGCCTCAACGCTCACCAGCAAACACCACAACAACATAAAATGTGAAACCTAGAAAGATGGGGAGACACAGAAATACCAGCCCTACACGCAAATAAAGAGGTGGAGTAGACTCTCACTAGAGTAGGCGCTCACCGGCTCTAAATAGCGTAGCTAAGGGTTTAGGGGGGTCAGGTGGACTAGGCTCTTCACAGCTTTAAGCTCAGAGAGACCGGGTTCCTTTCTTCACCCTGTTCTTCTAATGGTTTCCCAGCTTTTAAACTATGCGCTCTACTTTAGAGGCGTGTTTTAGAGTGTTTCCTCAATGAATTTACCGTTTTCATATATTAGGTCTCCGTCTCCATATACCCTGGCTTTGCTCATGTCTTTTATCATGTCCCAGTGTATTGCCGAAATGTTCCTGCCCCCTGTCGCCGGGTATGCTGCCCCCAGGGCTAGGTGTATTGTGCCCCCTATCTTCTCGTCGAACAGTATTTGTTTCGTGTGTTTTCTAATGTCATAGTTTAAGCCGAACGCCGCCTCTCCAAGCCTCCCCGCGCCTTCATCCACCTCTAGAACTTTCCTGAGTATATTCTCCCCTTTGGCAGCGCTAGCCTCCACTACTAGACCTTTAGAGAACCTGAGCCTAACACCTTCAACCTCGTATCCTCTCCATATTGCCGGGTACGTGAACGTTATGAAGCCCTCTGTAGCATCCTCATGCGGCCCCGTGAAAACCTCCCCTCCAGGCATGTTCTTTTTCCCATCATCATTGATCCATGCTCTTCCATCCACCCTTATAGTTAGGTCTGTGTCCACGTCTACTATTCTTAGCTCAGATATTCTAGATAGTTTCTCAGCTATCTTCTCCTGCCATTTAGCCTGATTTATCCACGCTTCTACAGGGTTTTCTGTGTGGAGTTTCAAAGCCCTATAAACGAAATCCTCATAGTCCAGGATGGACATGCTAGCCTCCTGAGCTAGGGCCCTAGTAGGATATAGTGTTACCGTCCACCTAAGGCTCCCCTCACCATCCCTCCTCATGAAAATCTCTGTTAAAGGCCTTAGAGCGGCGCTTCTAACCTTAAACCTCTCAGGGTCAACCCCAACTAGGGGTTTAACGTGGGTGGACGATATTATGTTTATAGACACTGTTATATTCTCGGATATAAACTTGTCTATGGGAGACAGGTGTTCGAGAAGCTCCTTAGAAGCATATCTATAAAATATCTCCATAAGCTCCTCATCCTCAACATGAAACCTAGGATAGCCTCCAGCCTCAACAACAGCCCTATAAACCTCCCTCACAAGAGGGAAAGCCTCAACACTAGACCTAATAAGAACCTCGTCACCCCTCCTAACACTAGTACAGTACTCGACGAGGAGCCTGGCGAAAGATTCGAGACCCCTCACGGCGGCACACCACAATAATGTGTAAACCTGGAACCTTTAAACCTAAGCCTTCATTTAATTTTATACTATAAAATATTACCTCCGGTTTAATACTAGGATCCTGGCATAGTGAGGTGCCTAGGAGGATGGCCCGAAAGAGAATCCTAATACTTGGCGGGGGCGCTGGAGGGGTCGTAGCCGCTAATAATTTGATAAAAAAGCTTAGCAGGGAGGAGGCTGAGATAACTCTCATAGATAAAAGCGGCTACCACGTATTCCAGCCGAGCCAACTCTGGGTTATGATGGGGCAGAGGGAGCCTGACGATATAAGGAGGCCTTTAAAGCTCCTCGAGAGGAAAGGCGTTAAGGTTTTGGTTGACGAGGTTAAGAGCATAAAGCCTGAAGAGCACACTGTTCAAACAGGCTCGGGAAACCTAAACTACGACTATCTCATAGTGGCTCTCGGGAGCATGCCGGAGCCGGAGAAAATCCCGGGCTATGTGGAGAACGTGTGCACACCCTGGACTATTGATGGGGCCCTTAAGTGTAGGAGGCTCTTAGCAGGCTTTAGGGGAGGCTCTATTATTATAGCTCCAGTTTCGTGGCCCTACAAGTGTCCTCCGGCCCCCTTCGAGGTAGCTTTTATGGTCAAGTATTTAGCTGAACAGAGGAAGGTTAAAGCCGACGTTACTGTCACACATTTCTGGAAGGAGCCTATGGAGCCCTTCGGCCCAATGATGGTGGGTGCTTTCAAGAAATTCCTAGACCAGTACGGGGTGGGTTTTACTGGGAATGTTGAAGTTGAAAACTTCCAGGAAAAGTTCCTAGTAACTAGGGGGGGAGAGAAGTTAAAGTATGATGTAGCTATAGCCGTGCCCCCTCACAGCCCTCCAGGACCTATAGCTAGCTCCGACCTGGGGGATCAGAGTATATGGGGTTTCATGAAGGTGGACAAGAATACTTTGAGGACCCCCAAGTACGATAACATCTATGGGGTGGGCGACGTTGTCGCCCCGAGCCTAGGTATCGGGATGGCAGGTGTTTTCGCCCACTTCCAAGCTGAATACGTGGCTAGCAGGATTATAGATGATATTAGGGGAACATATATGGGGGAGCACTATAATATGAGCGGGGTCTGCGTCATGGACATGGGCTATGTGGGGGCGGCCGTATACTGCGACTTCACCAGGAAGATAATGGCTGGAGAGTACTCGGATTGCGTCATACTAGGTGGTATGAAAGCCTTCAGAGCCGTTAAATACGCTTTCGAGAAATACTGGTTATCAAAATGGTTTTAAGGGTGAAGTCCCATGGTTGAGGAGAAGAGTAGGGTTGAAGCCCTCCTCGCAATATTCGAAACCCTAAAAGAGGAGGATGTGGAGGAAATAGAGGAGACACTGAAAGCCGTGGACTTAAAGAATGTGGCAATACTCCTAAAAGAACTCTCGGAAAACGCGGACTCAATAATAAGCTTGATAGAGGTGGCGAGAATGCTCAAAGAATCTGGAACACTAGCAGCGCTATCAGGGCTCCTAGAAGTCTCAGATGAGACTTTCAACGCTGCAGCCAGGGCCGAGCTCATGAAAGCCGTAGGTAACGCCATGATGCTAGTATACATGCTCTCACTATTCAACCACGGAATCCTACTCAGGGCTGCTGAAACAACGCCGAAATGCGTGGAGGCAGCTATAAACGAGGCTGCTAAGACTGATAAAGGCCTTGGGCTGCTAGAACTCTTAAGAATAATGAGAAGCCCCGAAATGGCTGCAGCACTTAAAAGTTTCATGGCCATGATGAGATGCCTAAAAGGCAAACCCTAAATCTACCTTCAAATCTTTTTAATATCTAAAGTTTTGACCGGGACACTTACATATGTTCTTGAAGTATGATGAAATATTTAGCGTGTTTACACGTGCCCGCCTAGAGCTCTCAACGTCTTTGCCCGTGCATTCTCTCGTGCATTTCTCTCATTAGCTCTTCATGTCTTTCCAGGAGCTCTCTGCACTTCTCGTTGAACCCTTTCTTGTGCATGCACCTCATGACTTCCATGTGCGTGTCTTCCATGATCCCGGCTACTGTAGCTTTAGCTAGTACTATTCTGGCTCCTTTAACCTCTACTAGTGGCCCGTAGAACATTATGTTTGCCCCTTTAAGCCTGGAAACTTTAAATTCCATGTTTTCGACATCTACAAGGATAACGTTAAAAATGTTCCCCCTCACGTTAACTTTCAACATGTAGACCGGGATAGAGTCTAGGAAACCCTCCTCCACGTCAACTACACGCCCATACCCGGAAACCCACCCACTAAACCCTGAGACTGAAATAACCGTGTTAACATAACCCGGGGCTTTCACACCACCTCCAATGTAGGTCCCGGATATTAAGTTAGCTTCAACATAGTCTACAGGGTAGAAGGTTAAAGCTAGAGCAAACACTATAAGGGGGAAGCCTAACGCAAGGCCATACTCTAAGATTTTATCCACCACGTCCCTCAGCCTACAGCACATACCAATATATGGATTAGGGAGAGAAAAACTTAAAGATTATGATTGAAGTAAGCCCTTGATCGCGGAGCTACTCTCCACGATGCTTTACAAACTCGTAATACACGAGGTTCTGGTATGTCTCGCCATCAACCTCGATCGACAGGGCTTTCACAGTCTTATTTCCGACCCCAACAACAGTCACTCTATCTCCCTCTTCAATAAGGTCGTGATAGAGCCAGCCTCCATATACTAGGGTCCCATCAATTGTTCTAACGTAAACTCCTTTAATAGTAACATTGTATGTTTTACCGTCATCTCCCTGAACTACTATGACATGCCTCTTATCGATCTTACCGATAACCTCGCCGGTTATCTTAACGGCTTTACTAAAGTCTTCAAACTTATGTGCTCTCGGTGGTTCCACTTCTTCGCTAATGGGGATCGAATGCTTGTTATGATGCTCTTCACTCATATGGTGCATGTCGCAATGCATACTACCCATCTGATAACTGGACATCATTCCATTAAATGGACCCCAACCCATTGCTGCAGCTTTCCCAGCATAGTTTAGCCATTGAGCCCCTAAGGTTACTCCAGCGCTTAGGGTTGCCAGCACTACTAGGGCGAGCCCTAGACCTACCAGGTACTTCCCGTAGCTCATTCTCTTCACCTCACATCCTTAGTTGAAGTTTGAGTTTAGTGTTTAAAAGGTAAACTCACCTGAAGTGAGTGTTAAGTTCTTCCAAGCTTGTTTGAGGGTGTTATTGGGTATTCACTTAGGGTGAGCGTTATGGGGTGCGCCTTTCTTTTAAGTTTGAGCTCCACCAACAATTTAGGGTGTGGGGCCTGTGGACGTTACCTCCTATATTATAGGGTTTGCCGGGTTCGCCTCCGCCATATTCTACCTAGTATCTTCTATTTCACTGTTACGCCTCTACTACATGTTGGGGGGCGAGCTGTGGCTCCGGCTCTCCCTAGGGTTTGCCTTTCTTTGTTTAAGCCAGGCTGCAATGGTTTTCTCTTTGACCGTGTGGGATGCTAGGCTCTCCTACGCCCTCTACTCTTCAGCTCCAGCCCTTGCACTTTCAGGCTTCTACATGTTATGGTCTTCTAGGAGGCTCCCCGAGGCTCGCCTAGCCGCCTCCCCCCTAGTCCTAGCCCCCGCACTACTCGACCTACTAGCCTCAGCCTTCGCCCTCACACTATCGAGGAAGCTTAAAGGGTATGCTAGGGGGGGCTTTAGCCTCATAGCTTTAGCCCATGCTCTCAGAGCTTTAGGGGTTCTAGCACCCCCAGGCCCCCTCCCCGTAATAATACTGGTTACCGCAGAGATCGTGAGGGCCTTCGGAGCCCTAATTATGGCTGCCGGGTACGTGAGGAGGTTATTATGAAGAGGAGGAGTAGAATAGCGATAATAATGGACATACTATCATACATTGAAAGCGAGGGAGGGGAGGCGCTAGCAACGAGGACGGCCCAGGCTACAGGGCTAGCCTACGACAGGCTAATAGAGCTGTTAGAGGAGCTCGAAAAGAAAGGTATAATAGAAATGATTGCAGACGAGAAATCTAGAAGAGTAATATTAACCAGAAAAGGTAGAGCGCTACTCTCCAAGTTAAGAGATGTAGAAGGCTTTCTAAGAGATCTAGGCATACAACTCTAAAACTCCAAAATTAGGTTGGGCCGGCGTTTCTCCTTCTAAATAAGACTGCAACCCCAAGCCCTAAGACCGCCCCCACTAGAAGTATGAGGCCAGCTATCAAACTTCTACCAGGTTCAAAACCCTTAGGGACAGGGGTTATGGTTTGCGCTGTTTCCTTGGTAACAACTACAGTTAGAGGGGGGCTTTCACCTCTTAGATAGCCGTCCGCCGGTTCTACAACAGCTTTAAGCATGTGACTTCCTTCTTGGAGGGGTGTGTATAGGGTGGCCGAGCTCCCCGGAGGCTCGCACAGCAAGCTGCTATTCTATGATGAGGCACTCCTAGTCCTGGGTAGCGAGAAGGTTTCAAAATACTATCGACACGTGATGTACGTGTTAGACTTGGATTTGAACGTTACCGGCAGGTATATCCTGTCAGCAGATGTTGAGGCGGACTCCTACTTCACCATAGGGAAAGCCAGCATCGAAAACAGTATACTTTACGTTGCCGGCATAAATAAGAGGCCTGGAAACTTCCAGTGGACCATGTACTCCATAGCTTTAAAACCCCAACTCTTAACAGTAACCGTAACAACAACCATAACAGAAACAAAAACGGAAACAGTCAGAGAGACGATGACGACAACAATAACAAAGACAGAACCAAAAACAGAAACAACAACACAGACAACAACCCGGACAGTAACAGCCTTAGAAACTAAAATAATGACAACAACTCAAAAAGAAACTGTTAAAACAACGGAAACATTAGAGGTTACAAAGGAAATAACAAAAACAGAAACAACAACAAGAGAAATAATACCAACAACGCCCCTAGTTGCAGCGTCCATAGCCTTAATAGTGCTAGCTATATCGCTAGTCATACTGTTGAGAGGTAGGAAGTGAGTTTATAGGTTCTTCCTCAGCTCCTCGTAGTTTTTAATCGCATCTTCCGAGACTGTTTCTTCTGGGGCTCCCCCGAATCTCACTTTTTCATATGATAGTGTTATCTTCTTGAAGGGTTCCGCTAGGTGGCCTAGGAGGTTTTTGACTGTTTCCACGTATTCTCTATGTGTTAATGTGTTTTTCATGTAGACTTTCGTTTTCCCCTCAACTAGCTTAACGGATTCCCAGTATAGTTTGAGTGTGCCTGTAAGCCCCTCCATCTTCGGCAGCCATGGCCTCTTAGGGCTTCCCGTGATTCTAGGCGCTATGTTGAGGGCTGCGTAGATAGCTCCTGCTATGATTGTTATGGTTATTAATAGTATTAACATGCTTATAGGCGTCTCGGGTATTGTGAAGCTTAATGTTGGCATTGACCTTCTTTGTGCCCGGTATTTAGGGTTTTCTAGGGCTAGGCTCGGTATCCCGTGTTTGCCCCCATATTTCTCCCATATGTTTTGGGCCATGTTTATGAGCTCCTCTATGACGTTCTTGTTCTTAGTTATTAGCTTAGCGGCTTCTTCCACCTGCTCTTTTGATATTTGCTGTAGGGTGTTTTTATCTCCCGTGTTACCAGCTATCCTCTTTAGGAGTTCTAGGACGGCCATGTACCCGGAGTCTGAGAGTCTTCCAGTGTTTTTGGATTCCCGGGCTTTGTCTAGTGTGCTGGCTAAAGTTGAGGGGTCTATAACGCCCTCTTTTACAATATCTTCTAGCATACTTCTAAGCTCCGGGTCTTCTATTAGCGCTAGGAGCTCTTCAAAGCCTAAAGATTTGAGTGTTCCATAGTCGAGGCCCGCGGAGCTCTCCAAGGCCCTATCAATCATGCTAGCTATGATCCTGTTATCGTAGAGGCAGTCTAGACTATCGCAGTTCTCCAGCCTAGATGCTGCATCCTGGATCGAGGTGTTTCCAGAGATTAAAGCTAGGCTCTTAAAGAGCCTCATAAGACTCTCCAAGTCCCCCACATCATATGGAAACCCTAGAGTGTGCAGGCGCTCCGCCACTATTTCGCTCTCAGCCGAGACTGTTAAACTGAGAGCTAGCATCGCCGCGACTATTAAAGCCTGAATATAAGCTAGCTTCAAGGCGCTACACCCACGAGCACCAGTATCAGCTTCACCATATCAAATAGAGTAGTATAGTATCCCAGCATAATATTTTTAAGGGCTTCATCAACCCTCGAAGGGCTCAACCCGTCAGCCCCAGGGTTCCAGTAGCCAGCCACATAGGCTAGACCATATAACAACACTATCAATAAAGCCCCTAAAATAACATTCCACGGGCCGGGCTCAGCCTCATCAAACCTGGTGAGGAGCCTTGTTAGTATACGCCAGACTACGGCGAGCACTAGGAGCGATGAAGCCCACCTAGCTAAAACACCCATTATAGGGTCTTCAGATATAAACCCAAACTTTGACAAGTTCAATAAAACAAGATAGTATATTGGGGGCGAGAGGGCTAGCGAGATAACCATGTTCCTAAGAGATGAGAGGGGGGGCTTAATTGGGGCTTCGAAGTCCATGTCCCTCAAAACTTTAACAGCTACGAGCTTGGAAGGTTTAACATAGGATATTAGGGTCTCAGCTAAAGCCTCAGAGAACAAGTATAAACCTAGAGCCATGAAGCCGACTAATATGACTACACCCACAGGGTTAATAGTGAAAAAGTCGACTAGCGGGTCGAGGACGGGCTTGTCAAGCCTCACACCCCTGAGAGCGGAGATGTAGCCCCAGAGAAGGATACCGGAATAGTATGAAGCTAAAACCACTAGCACCATAATACTGGAATAGCCCATAGCAAGAACAAGAAACGGGGAAACATTAAACCTGAAAGAATAGAGTTGCCCAGCCCTCCAGCCTTCACTGAAAACACTCAAAGCCCCATAAAAGAATATGGGGAGCACGTAAACGGCGCTCAACAAAACCCCATAGTCGCCTCTAAAAGCGTGTATAATAAGAGACAAAGCGTAAGCCACAGGGCTACTATAGATTATAGCAGGTACTAGGAGTAGTGTCGAAAAAACAAGGTAGAAAACGTTAAGAATAACCTTAAAATCAACCCCCAAAGGAGGCCAGCTAGCAAAATTGAAACCTGCAATTGTTGGGAGCTCCGCTATCAACAAGCTTAGATTATAGTAGAGCAGGGGCGTCGCGAGGATCGCGGATGCTATAAGCGATATTGTTAGAGTATATGTGCTCCTCAAGCTAGACCCCTCACTGTTTCAAGTTTGGAAATTATCTTAGCGGCTGCGTCCCACGGGGTTACTGGGACTGCTTTAATCCCTTCCCTCCTGAGCTCCCTAACTTTATCATATGCCTTTCTAGTATCTTCATAAGTTTTAATCCTATAGACTGCTCTCTCGAAGGCTTTCAACTTCTCGATCCCGTATAGGTGAGGTATTATTATGAAAGAGTGGAGTGTGCACGCTTTTAACGATTGGAGTTTTTTAAACTGGCGGCTGTATTTTTCTGTTCCTTCCACGGTGTTTATTAGGATCACGTTAACCTTTTCTCTTGAGGGTGTCGAGGCTAACAGTTTCCCTACCAGCTGTTCTGGGCTTATGCCGCTTTCGGGGTTTTCCGTGGAGCCTATTATACTATCATAGTCTATGTTGGAGAGGGCGTCTGCAACCCTCCTATAGCCCTTCCATCCCCTTTCAAGCCTTCCACCCAATGTTTTGCCGTTGCTCACTACTAGGAGGCCTACATAGTCTCCTTTACTAGCTAGATGCCTAGCTATTGTAACCGTTATTCTAGCTATGTGTTCCAGGGGCGTGCTGAGCTGCGGCCCATATAGCATGCTCTTATCAGCCAGTATTAGGAAGAGCGTGTGCAAAGTTGACTCCCTCTCAAACTCTTTAACAGCCATCCTACCCTTAGCTAGAGCCTTCCAGTAAACCCTCCTAACCTCATCCCCAGGCTTATAATCTCTCGTAGCGTAAAACTCTGAACCCTCCCCAGGTCTTCTAGCCCTAGAGAGCCCCACACTCCTCGAGATCTCGAGGAGAACTCTCCTGAGGCTCTCATCTTCCCTAGGCTTAACTTTAACCTCCACAGGATCCCCGAGGGTTAGCTCGAGCCCCCTGAAGAAGCCGAACAAGTCTCTTAGGACAGCCTTAAGGGGGCCAATCTTATGCTTGCCCACCCTGGCTAGGAGCTCCGCCCTGTATTTGACACACTCTCTTGGGGGTATAACTGTCAACCCCCCAGGAGAGCCTCTCACAAGCTTTAAATAGCTAGGGTAAACTAGGGAGACCTCCACTAGAGCTATAGGTATCCAGGAGTTGTTACACACATTATACTCCACTGTTAAAGGCTTACCCTCGACAGACCCCTTAACGTCAACATAAACTCTACACGCGGAGAGCGAGGTTTGAGCCACAGCATTGTAAACCCTGAGAGCTGCCAGGAAGCCTATGAGAGTGAGACCTAAAGCTCCAGAGTCCACAGCCCAGAACACGTCTAAGGCTATGAGAGCCGAGGCTACCAGTATAATGGCTGAGACCCTCCCCGTTGAAGCTACAATCCCACTCATACAGTCCTCTCCTCTAAACCTTTAACCTCCATGAGGGAGACTCCGAGAGCCCTTAGCACGCTCTCACTTAACTCTATAGACTCTCTACAGACTCTACCCCAGAAGACTATTGGGGGCCACAATGTCTTACCTAGAGCCCTCCTATAATACTTGTTCATGAACCGCCAGTATTCCCTGGCCTTAGCCCCTTCCACCCCCCTGGATTCTAGTACTTTCACAGCATCCTCAGACTCTAAGCTAGCCCCTGTCAGCGATTTGAGGACCCCGTCGACAATAGAGTAGAGCGTTAGAAAATCCCTCTTGCCCAGCCTGGCCCCCTCCGCTAATATCCTCCCGCTAAGCTCTCCATAACCATACCAATCTACCTCCCTGACATCTTCTAGGAACGCGTCGGGCACCCTCTCTATCTTACTCATTAACATGAGGGTTAAAGCTAGAACTGAAAAGATCATCAGAATACCCCCTAATGAAACGTCTCTCGACAAGCTTAACACGAGATTGTTAATGTAGTTTAACAGGGGGGGCAGCCACGTTGAAGGGTGTATAGCGTTCGCTATTATAGTGGCGAGGAACGAGCTGGGATCTATAAGGGCGGCCTTCCGAGGGTCCCTCATGTATTCAAGGGCCTTCATAGGCTCTAAACCCTGATACTTGGAAGCCTCAAGGTATACTGTACACTCGCCCCCACAGAGGTGCGTTACAGTAGAGGATAGGAAGCTCTTGTAAGGCTCGCTGGCATTAGACTGGAGAACCTGGTTGAGGAATATAGACCCATCCCCTAAAACCACAGCTTTAAAGGAGCCCATATCCTCGTAGTAAGCGTAAGCCTCTCCGGCTAGCAGATCCCAGCCAATAAGCGTGGGGGCCCCCTTAGTGGTTAGCGTTGAAGCCTTATCTAAGGCTAGTAACCCCCGCCATCCCCATGGCGTCTCAATGCTAACAATGGGATGGGGGTTTGGGCTTAGCGCTCCCTGAATCCTTATCGTGGAGTTGAGGGCTTCGAGGATCCTGTTGGAGCTGCCAGTCTCATCCCCTATGATTAAAGCTATCTCTTTGCATTTATCCCTAAACCCTCTTATGGCCTCCACGTCTCCCTGGGTATACTGGATCTCGGGGGATACTATGATTATTAAGGCTTTAGAGCAGTTGGCCAGCTGAGCTAGAGCCTGAGACCAGTTATAAACTGGGGTCACTGTGTAGTTGCTGGATAACATAGAATATAAGCTGTGGGCCCCGAAAGGCCCCCTGTTAAACGGGTGGGCCCCAACAGTTACAGGGATAGATATAGGCCCCTTCTCCAGGACAGCTACTAGCCCCACTAGTGTCAACGCTAGCAGGAGCACGCCTGAAGCTAGTAGAAGCTTCCTTCTACCCCTCTCCTTGAAACCCCCCTTCATGCTATCGGCCTTTCTCACCCTCGGACTCCCCTTTAGACATGGCATAAACGTAGGCTGAGAGCCTCAGAGCATATAGTGAGGCTGAGAGGAGGGTGAAACCCGCAAGGGCTGATAGTAGGGATGTCGCCACGTAACCCCGCTCCATATACCCTAGAGACCATAATATGAAGAGGATCGAGGCGACGGCTAATACTATGGATAAGCCTATATAGATGATCCACCTGGCGGTCTCGCTTATCTTAAACCTTGAGGTCACCGACCCCCACCTTAAGGTCTTGGCACGGGCACTTTAACTAGAATATCCTTAACTATAGACTCGGGCCTCACCCCTTCAACCTCATACTCCGGCTTCACTATCAGCCTGTGGGATAGAGCTGGTGTAGATGCTGCCTTAATATCGTCGGGTATAACGTAGCTTCTCCCATCTATGTATGCTAGAGCCTTAGCTAGCCTCACTATAGCTATGCCAGCTCTCGGCGACCCTCCCAATCTAACTGCCGGGTGTTTTCTAGACTCCTCCACTATGTTAGCAACATACTCGTATATAGAGTCGTCAACCCTAACTGAGATAACCTCTCTAACAGCCTGGAGCACCCTTTCCCTGTCAACTATGGGCTTAAGGCTCCTCACAGCTTCTTCAATCTCGTCAGACCTCTTCAAAACATCTATAAACCCCTTATGCGAGGGGTAGTCTACATCTACCTTAGCTAGGAACCTGTCAACCTGAGCCTCTGGGAGGGGGAAAACACCCTCAAACTCTATAGGGTTCTGGGTTGCTATAACTATGAAAGGCTCCTCCAGGGGCATAGTAACCCCTTCAATGGTGACCTGCCTCTCCTGCATAGCCTCTAGGAGCGCCGACTGGGTCCTTGGGGAAGCCCTGTTGATCTCGTCGACGAGAACTATGTTAGCAAATATGGGGCCCAATCTTAGCTTAAACTCTCCACTCTTCTGGTCATAAACATAGCCCCCTGTTATATCGCTAGGTAGGAGGTCTGGGGTCATCTGTATCCTTTTAAAACTTAAGCCCAGGAGGGATGCTATTGTTTTAGCTGTAAGAGTCTTAGCAACACCCGGAACCCCCTCAAGGAGAACATGGCCTCTAGCGAGTAGGGACGCTAGTATAAACCTCACCTCATTATCTCTCTCTACGAGGATCTTACTAGCAACACTCGTAACCTCCGAGAGGAACGTCAAAGGGAAAACCACCTCATGCCACGCTTAAATTAGCTCCCAGAACGCCTTAATAAATTTAAATCCAAATCAGTTACAAGCTACTATTTAACTTTCAATGATAATTAGTCATAATGGGGCTCCAAATGGGGGGTATCTTCGGCTTCGCATGCAACAATAACATGAACGGGTCTATTATCAGAGATGGTTTAAAGAGGCTACTCTACAGGGGGCATGACGGCGCGGGCTTCGCCCTCCTAGACGATAAGGGGAGCCTTATAGTGAGGAAAGCTGCGGGCCACCTAGAAAATGTTAGTGGGAAACTCGGGTTTGAAGCGTACGCCTCCAAGGTAATGGTGGGTCATACGAGGTATGCTAGCCGGGGAGTGCCTGCAGACTTTAACAGCCACCCGCTCACAGACTGTGGAGGTAGGGTTGCTGTTGTGAGCGACGGCATAATATACGGTTATGAGGGGCTCAGAGAATCTCTTAGGAGGTCTAAGCATAGGTTCGCCTCGACTACAGATACTGAAGTCTTAGCCCACATGATGGAGGAGCTTCTAGCTAGGGGGGTCAGCGTTCTCGAGGCTACGCTGGAGATAGGTAGGAGGGTCAGCGGCCTGTACTCGGCAGCGTTCATTGTTGAGGGCTTCGAGGGCCTAACTTTAATATCTAGGGGGCAGCCTATAGCTTTAGGGTTTAAGAGTGACGGCTCCTGTATCTTCGTGTCTAGCGACATACCGAGCCTGTACGGGTTTGCAGATGAAGCTATGCTACTCGAGGATAATGCTGCCGCCCTAGTGAGTAGGGGGGGCTATAGGGTTGTAAGTCTTGAGACGGGGTTCGAGGTTTTAGAGCTTCCGAGGAAGAGGGTTAAGTACCCGGTTGAGTTTGTGGGTAAAGGCGGGTTCCCCCATTACATGATCAAAGAGATCTATGAGACCCCCGAGGCTCTAGTGAGGACTACAGCGACGCTCCTAGATAAGTATTTGAGGCTGGCTGCTATGATAATAGCTGGGGCTAGGAACGTCATAGTTATAGGTAACGGGTCGAGCCTCCACGCAGGTCTAGTGGCTCAATACTATTTCTCTGAAATGGCTGGCCTAAGCGTTAACGTGGCTAGCGCCGCCGAGTTCCCCTACTATGCTTTGAACAACGTGTCAACAGGAACAGTGATCATAGCTATAAGCCAGAGTGGGGAGACTAGCGATGTGATTAGGAGCGTTAAACTAGCTAAGATGAGGGGGGCCGTGATTGTAGGCGTAGTTAACGTTCTAGGCTCGAGGCTCACAGTGCACTCAAACGTTTACCTCCCAGTAGGCGCCGGCCCCGAGATAGCTGTCCCAGCCACTAAATCTCTAACGTCCACGCTAGCCGCCCTCTCAATACTAGCCGGGTACACGGGACTCCACACGGGCAGGTTTAGTGTGGGCGAGCTCTCAAGCCTCTACGAGGAGGTGAAGAGCCTGGCAAAGGACATTAAAAACTCCCTGGAGCGCATAGAGTCTAAAGCTGCGGAAACAGCCGAGAGGCTGTCCTACTGGAATAGCCTCTACGTCACGAGCAGCGGCATAAACTACCCGATAACCCTAGAGGGGGCTCTAAAACTAAAGGAGGCCGCTATGGTTCACGCCGAGGGGGTTCAGCTGGGGGAGCTAAGGCACGGCCCCATGGTTCTAGTTGGCGAGAAATATCCAGTCATAGTAGTGGAGCCCGTGGAGGAGGAGGCCGTGGAGCTCTACGAGAAAGTTGTTGGAGAGCTGGAGGCTAGAGGGGCGCCAACAGTTAAAATAGGGTTCAGAGCCGGGGGGGACATAGAAGTCCCTAAAACAACGCGAACCCTAGCGCCAATAGCTAGCGTAATACCCCTACAGCTAATAGCATACAAGCTTGGGAGCTTGAAAGGGCTCCCCATAGACACCCCGCCAGGCCTCGCGAAAGCAGTAACAACCTAGGGGGCCCGCCTTGGGCCAGGATCTCATCTACGCTGTTAGCGACGTTCACAGCCCAAGGTTCCTCCACATGTTCAGGAGTTCCCTTAAAACCTTAACGGAGGAGCCTTGTTTTTTCATAATGGCCGGGGACATGATAGATAAAGGTAAAGTTGAGATGTTAAAGCCCATAGTGAAAGACTTGAGGAGCAAATGGCTTGAAACCCCCCTGGTCGCTGTTTTCGGGAACGAAGAATACCATAGTGTTAGGGAGGAGCTTAGAGGAGAATATCCTGAAATCACGTGGCTAGACGATGGAACATTAAAGGGAAACTGTGGAAACTTGAAAATCGCGATAGTGGGGACTCAGGGAGCCCTAGACAGGCTAACAAGCTGGCAGGCCAGGAACATGCCATGGCTCCTGGAAGATTATCTCAAGAAGCCCGACACGCTGACAAAGCTCATATCCGAGGCGAGGGGAGAGGGCTACACGGTAATTCTAGTATCCCACTACGCTCTAACATCGGAGAATTTAAAGGGTGAAGACCCGAGAGCTTGGCCTGAGATGTATTCCAGGAAGATGGAGAAACTTGTAAAGGAGCTAAAGCCTGACATAGCGATACACGGGCATGCCCACAACGGCAAACCATACGCCCTAGTAGGTGGAGTCCCAGTATACAATGTAGCAATACCACTAACCAAGACTATAAAGAAGATTAAACTGGCAAAAGGGCTCCTGGAGTTTACAAGCTGACAGGCAAACCCCTCAACCGTGAAGTGGGGAATAACTATTTAAAGACTATAAACCGCCTATTTCATGGGGCTAGCTTTGAAACTAGGGAGGATAGTGGGGAGGATAGGACACATATACCCAATTAGGGAGGTAGTTGTGAAAGTTAGCCGTGAGAGTGAAATTAAAGATTAGATCTCTACTCTCAAACACTGAAATAGTCACTTCAGCCCTAGTCAAATCAGGGTTTGAAGCTGAGACGCCACAACTACTAATACCAAGATCCCTAGCGGTAAAACTAGGATTATGGCCTCCCCTGCCTGAAGCGCAGCTAGTTGAAGTGGAGACCGCCGGGGGCCCTGTAAGGAACTACCTGGCCCCGGGGGGCTGCTGAGGTTTCTGCGGACGCCGGCGACAGGACAGTTGGCCCCGTAAAGTGCGATATTATGATCTCCAGCTTTGAATACGAGGTTTTAATAAGCAACATGCTTGGAGGAGAGCTCGGCATAGTCATACTAGACTTGAGAGGTAAATGGAGGTTTTCGGACGAGGATAAAGTTAGGGAGAGCGAGAAGCCCCAATGCTGGTTCTAGAGATAAAAATCCCATCTTACTATTTGAGCTTTGCATTCCCACTATACTCTTATGAGCGCGGCTGCCTAACCGAGCTAATATCATTATCCTGTGTTCTAGCATGCTCTCTCCCCATGTTTCGAATTTATTAGGTTAAACATAGTATAGTTTAATTATGAGGGTGATGGTATTGAGGGTTATCTTAAGAAGTGCGGTTAAGTTTTCCACTATGACCCTCTTATTATTGATTGTAGCCCCTACAGGCTATCCC
The DNA here is from genome assembly GCA_029335875.2 of Thermoprotei archaeon. Classification (GTDB taxonomy): domain Archaea; phylum Thermoproteota; class Thermoprotei_A; order Sulfolobales; family Acidilobaceae; genus DSZV01. Next base: position 65,860 of record JARJMZ020000036.1, read on the forward strand.
TTACCGGTTGCTGCAAGCAGCCCCATAGCTATATACTCTCATAACGTCTTGGAGGTCCCAGTGGAATTTGAGGGGCTGACTTTTGAAGGTTTTCTTAAGCTGTCTAACGGGGTTCTGCAAGCTTATGTTGGGGGTTCTCTAAGCCGCGACCACACTCTTGAGGGTTCTGTAGACTTGAAATTCAGGAAGACTGTTGAAAATAATACTTTCAAAGCGAGCCTACACTTAGATACTGTAATGGCTAATGTGACGGGCGGGAATTTAAACTTCACGCTAAACGCCACTGTATACTGCGAGGGTTTAAGGGCTGAAGGGGAGCTACTCTCTACCTGCGCTATAGAGGCTCGCTACACTGACCGGGGCGCTCTGGCTAAGACTTTAGGGCTTAAAAGTGTGAGAGTTGATGCCTCATCTACAATAGTGTCGATAATTTCAAAGAACCATACGAGGTTGACCGTTGAAAGCCTAATAGAGCCTAGGACCGGGGTCCCCATGACGGATAAAATATTGACAGCGGTTATAGCCACAGTTCTCAACGAGACCCTCAAAGAAATTAACGCCGACCTTGAGAGGATACCCGGTGTTACTTTTGACTATGAAGTTAATGTGGACATGGATAAGGCTCAGGTACGCGTACGGATAGTAAGCCTGATAACTAGGGAGGTTTGGAGTGGAGTTTTCGACGTAAAACTAGAGGACCTGGAGAAAGAGGGGGTCATCAAGCTGGAATTCAAACCCGGGATCGTAGAGTTTAAAGCTAACACTACAATTAAAACCATGAAACACTCCAAAAAATACTTTGAGGCATCACTGAAAATAGGCGAGTCTAAGCTTAAAGTCAGCCTAACAATTAGTAAAACACTAGGCGAAGACCACAGTTTAGAGGCGGCTGAGATCCTGGAGGCTATAATGCAGGTGCTCCAGTCAGCCTTAGCTCTACAAGGACAATTAACCCTGATAGCCGCGGCACGTCAAGGAGTGCTCGAAGGGATGGAGCGAGCGCTAGTCAGCCTGGAGAAAGGACTCCCAACACAATACCAGATCCCCACATACACCATAACCCCCAACCAAACTATGAAAACTTCGACTGTTAAAACGGAAGCTATTGAAACGCCTAAGATAAAAGAGGAAGGGAAGGTGAACATACCATTAATCATGACCCTCCTAAGCGCCTTCACGCTAGCCTTAATAGCCATAGCATACAGGCTACTATCTAGAAAAACCCTAACAACTAGGTGAACCCTTAAACTATGAAAGTTCAGGGTTTAACGCGCCCTCTCAAAATAAGGAGCTTAGCATACCATAAAGTTTTATGTTGTAGGCCAAACACGTTCAAAACACAACCATCTAGCCTGTATTAACCGCTTATATGACTTTAAAGGCTTACACTATAACTATTTAGTGGTCGGTGAATTATTTGAAAGATTCAGCCCTAACTTTAGAGCTTACAAATAAAAGCGTACGGGCAAGGACGGTGGGATCCGACAACTTGGATCATAGGAAGCACGTTATTGAGATTGCTACATACAACTTTCCCACTAGCATATTGTTAAACATGGCCAACTCCTTACCAATAAAATATTTAGGTTTCGACCGTGAGAGGCGCGCCCTTATATTAATGTCTAGCTCTATGAGCTCTGCAGCCTCAAGCTTTGGAGCCTGGACTTCCTCCACAGTGGGTGTCTCAGCAGTTTTCCTAGCATTTACAATGTTAAGGTTTACACCGCCGTTATATCAGTGGAAGCTCTTCCAGAGCTAGGGTTAAGATGGATTTGATATCGCGCAGGGGATGTAGGTTAGATGGTGATCCGAGAGCCTAAGATAGGCTTGGACAGCGACCTGGCTAAATTAGTAGTTTTAATGTTCGCGTCTTCGTCACTGTTCGGAGTTACGTGGAGTATTCTAGCTCCATACCTTAGATCTCTCGGTTTTACAGCGGCAGAGTATGGGGGGCTAGGGGCTTTAGGCCTGTACTTCTCCCTAGCGGTCACGCTCGTTTCAGGGTGGCTTTCGGATAGAGTTGGCTCTAGGATCTTAATACTCGCGGGGACATTGGCAAGTAGCTTGAGCCTGGTAATGTTATCCACGGGCCACACATACTTGATATACGCCTCCTTCTGCCTTTCAGGCCTCGGTATGGGCGCGGTTCATGTGGCGGGGATAGTTCTAGCTTCAAGGATAGTGTCGGAAAGCCTTGTCCACTCAATGTCTTACACTACAGCCTCCTCAATGATAGGGGGCGGCCTGGGCACCCTAGTGGGAGGCTGGATCCCAGTTATCCTAGGTCGGCTGGCTGGGTTGAGCATGGTTGAAAGCTACAGGATCGTCTTGCTAATAGCAGGCATACTATCGCCCCTACCAGCCCTTTTAATATTGCCTAGGGTGAGAGAGGTGGTCAGAACCGGAGAGAGCGAGACTAAGAAGAGAGATATTGAAGTCAGGATGCCGTGGGGTACGTTGGTGAGGCTGCTCATAATAAACATGATTATAAGCCTGGGAGCCGGCATGTCAATACACATAATAGACTATTATTTCGTAGCGAAATTCAAGGTTACAAGCAGAGAGCTCGGCACAGTGCTGGGAGCGCAGAACACTATAATGGGTGCGACCATGCTATTCATGCCAACGTTAAGCTCTAGGGTTGGGGGGCCCCTCAGAGCCTATATTCTGGTTGCCGCGCCAAGCATACCCCTAATAGTTGCTATGACCTTAACGTCGAGCTACACTATAGCAGCAGCATTATACATAGTGAGGAGCATATTAATGAACGTGGCAAACCCCCTATACCAAGCCTTCGAAATGAGCCTCATACCATCAGAGTATAGGGGAAGAGGAGCATCTCTAATAAGCGTGGCGTGGCAAATACCCGCAGGCATAGGGAGATACGTTGGAGGCCACATGATGGACAGGCATATTGAATCACCACTACTAGCAACATCAGCCCTCTACACTCTAGCATTCACACTCCTAGCCATACTATTCTCAGACCATGTTTTCACCAGGAAAACTCCCCGCAGTTAAACATTTCCAATTGGGGCCCCAAGCTCTTAAAGCTTCCACTCTCAGTCTCGGAGCCTCTCGGTCCTATATATTTGGGGGCGCGCATGGTTTCCTATACATATGCAGTGCATGTTACTCTGTTATTTTGTAAGTGAGGGGGTTTATGGGCTTCTCCAGGGGGAGCTCTCCTCTCTTAATCTTCTCTAAGAGACCCTTCACTGAAGGTGTTAACTGCATTCTTAGAGCTTCATCTATAGCGTAGAATCCCGCTTCCAAGGCGTCGCTTGACGCTTTAAGCTCTCCTTTAGGGTTTGCGAATAGGACGTCTATTAGGACATAGTGTACTTTAATATTCTTTTCCCCGCTTGTCGCTATTAAAGTGTCCACATTAACTATACCCCGGGGTTCAGCCTCTAACCTCGTTTCTTCCCTGAGCTCCCTCACTGCCGCCTCTATAAGGTCCTCCCCCAATTCTACGTGCCCGCCAGGTATGCTCCACTTGCCCGCTCCCGGAGGATAGGCTCTCTTGATCAACAACACTTTACCCCCATCTATAACTAGGCATCCCACCCCTACTAGGGGTTTGCTCATTTTCTCCACCTAGAATTTGCTTTCACGGTAAAGATTTAATAACTCCCCCGGGAGGCTCCAGGTGTACGGTGTCCGCCTCTTGAGAGTAGCCATAGTGGGGGTTGGCTGGTACGGGTTTAAGCCTTCAGCCCCGGAACTCTCATTCAGAGAGATGATGTTTGAGGCTGCCGTGAGAGCTTATAGGGACGCGAACATAGACCCTAGACGTGACGTTGACGCTTTCATATCATGCCAGGAAGATTTCTGGGAGGGTATAGCTATAAGTGACGAGTTCGCCACCGAGCCTATAGGTGGGGTTTTAAGGCCAACAATGACCATAGCTGGGGACGGGCTGCAGTGTGTTGGCCAGGCTTACGCCATGGTTAAGACTGGGGCTTTCGAGACTATTGTTGTTGAGGCTCACGCTAAGCCCAGCGACATATTGTCTATCCAGGAGATCTACGAGCTCGCGCTTGACCCCCAGTTGAGAGTCCTAGAGGTTAAGAATCCCTTGTTCCAGGCTGGTTTAGATGCTGTAGCTTACATGAGGAGGAGCGGGGCTAGAAGGGAGCATTTAGCCCTGGTAGCATACAAGAATAAGAACAGGGGGCTTTTAAACCCTAGAGCTTCCCACGCCGCGCCCGTGAGGCTTGAAGATATTATGGAGTCGGAGACAGTCATATACCCTATGGGCAGGCATGAGATAGCGGGGTTTACCGATGTCGCTATAAACATGGTTATAGCCTCGGAGTCTAAGGCTAAGAGTTACACTGACAAGCCCGTCTGGATAGAGGGTGTGGGCTGGGCTACAGAGCTGGGTTCGGGAGTTGTAGAATGGCACTCTTGGGGTAGAATGCCCTCTATGAGGACAGCGGGCCTCATGGCTTATAAGCAGGCCGGCATAGAAAACCCACTAAAACAGGCGGATTTCGCCGAGGTTGAAGACAGGTTTAGCTACATGGAGCTTCTAGCCTTGGAAGAGCTAGGTCTTGGAGGTGTAGAGGGCGTGCCAAAGCTCCTAGAGTCAGGCTACTATCATCCCAAGGGGGGTTTACCCGTTAACCCTAGCGGTGGCAGCCTATCTCTAGGGGTGACTCTCGAAGCCACGGGACTCTCAAGGCTACTTGAAGCCGCACTACAACTGAGAGGGGAGGCTGGAGGTGTCCAGTTGAAGGGGGTTAAAAGAGCTATAGTAGCTTCTTGGAGGGGGCCTCCGACGTACACGAGCATGGTTGTGGTAGTTTCAAGTTCATAGGGGGTGGTTGGGGTGAAGCCTAACATATTCGTTAAGGATAAAGTTGCGATAGTGGGCGCGGGCTTAACCTTATTCAGGAGGAGGATGCTGGAGACACCTAGGGAGCTCGCTTGGGAGGCTGCTAGCCAGGCTCTCCAGTCGGCGGGGCTCACCCTGAAAGACATAGATTGTGTTGTCGTGGGATCCGCTCCAGATGCTTTCGACGGCGTCCATTTGAAGGGAGAGTATTTAGCCGACGGCTCCGGGGGGTTCAACAAGCCTGTTGTTAGAGTATATGTGGGGGGAGGCACTGGGGTTATGGTTCCAGCGGCGGCTTGGTGGCATGTGGCCAGCGGGCTCTGCAATACTGTCCTAGCTGTGGCTGAGGAGAAGATGAGCTGCGCGCACCCCCATCCCCAGGGGGTTTTCGCTTACATATGGGATCCGATACTTGAGAGGCCTTTAGGCCCCAACCTCATCTGGATATTCGCCCTGGAAATGAGGAGGTATATGAGCGTTTGTGGTGCGAGCAAGGAGGATATAGCTCTAGTCTCTGTGAAGAATAAGAGGAACGCCCTCGACCACCCCGCTGCCCAGGCTGCGGCTAGGATAACTGTTGAGGACGTGCTTAAGAGTGAGACACTAGTCTGGCCCGTCCAGCTCCTGGATATAAGCCCTGTTAGCGACGGGGCCGCAGCCCTGGTCCTAGCTGAGGAGAAGACTGCTAGGAGAGTTACAGATACCCCGGTATGGGTTGAAGGAGTAGGATTCACCCTGGACAACACCCACTGGTTTAACAGGGACCTTTCATACCCCAGGTATTTAGAGTATGCTGCTAGAATGGCCTATAAGATGGCTGGAATAGAGAGGCCGTGGAAAGAGATAGACGTGGCGGAACCCTACGACCCCTTCGACTACAAGGAGCTACACCACATAGAAGGCTTAATGCTAGCGAGGAGATGCGAGGCTCCAAAACTACTTAAAGAAGGCTACTTCGATAGAGACGGGGAGCTCCCAACATCGCCCAGCGGCGGCCTCCTAGGAGTCGGCAACCCGATAGCAGCAGCGGGGGTCATGAAAGTCGCAGAGCTCTTCTGGCAACTCAGATATGAGGCTGGAGCTAGGCAGGTTAAGAAGCCTGTGCACAAGGCTGTCGCAAACGCTTGGGGTGACTTGATGCAGGCTGGCACTGTAGTTGTTCTCTCGAGGTGATGGGGGTGGGCTCTCCCAAGCTTCCCGGGAAATATGTGAGGGAAGGGGAGCTTAAGTCTATGCCTGGGCTGGTGGAGTATACTCCAAGGGCTAGATATAGTTTCAGCGCTGGCCAAGCGCTTTCAACGTTTCTAGAGGGTCTCAAGGAGGGTAGAATACTTGGGAAGAAGTGCCCTTCATGTGGTAGGGTCTTGGTGCCCCCGAGGGTTTACTGTGAATTCTGTTTCACACCAACAGGAGAGTGGGTTGAGGTCCCCGGCACGGGGAGGGTTGAGACTGCCGTTGTAAGCTATATTGGAACTATGAGGGAGAGGCTTGAGAAGCCCATAGTTATAGGTGTTGTTAGACTGGACGCTCCAGGCTATAGGGAGGATAGTTTCGACTATGCGGGCCTCATCCACAGGCTGTGCGGCGTGACTGAAGATGATGTTAAAAGCGGTAGAGTGATAGGTATGAGGGTTAAGCCTAGATGGAGGAAAGACAGGGAGGGCAGTATACTAGACATAGAGTGCTTCGAGCCGGAGGGGGTCTAACTATGGCCTGGTGGAAGAAAGGTAGAACAGTAGATATTAGGCACGTTGAAGGTAAGATGGAAACAGAGAAATACGTGTACACGCCCGGCATAGCTGGCCTCGAGCTAGCCAAAGCCCTAATAGAAGGCAAAATACTGGGAGTTAAATGCGGGGACAAAGTCTACGTCCCAGCTAAAACATACTGCCCGGACTTCACGCGAGGAGAGCTCGTAGAGGTTAAAGGCCCCTGGACAGTGGAAACGTACACCATAATATACGAGGACATGTACGGTGGAAAACTCGAGAAACCCCAAATAATAGCCCTCCTAAAGCCTGAAGACGCTGAAGGAGGACTAATACACTATGTGAACATAGACCCGAAAACCATAAGAATAGGCCTCAGAGTAAAACCAGTATTTAAACCAAAAGACGAGAGAAAAGGGCTCCTCACAGACATAGCATATTTCACGATAGAACATTAACGTCAGAGAATTGCAGCCGCCCACGCCCATTTTTGGGCGCCCCAATTATTCATGTTGAACACATCTACCTCCCTCCTATGTTGAAAATATGAAAATTCACAAACTAACTTGCTTTAAGCATATTAAGGTTGAATAGTGTTAGATTCGCAGGTGGTTAAAATGGGGTTTGTGCAAGCTAGGGTTTCAGAGTTGATTAAGAGACCTCCAGTAACGGTCCCGCCAACTGCTACTGTTGAGGATGCCGTAAAGCTGATGTATAAGGAGGGTGTTGGTAGCGTCGTGGTTGCAAGCCCTGAGGACAGGGTTTTAGGTATATTTACGGAGAGGGACTTGGTGAGGGTTATAGGGTTGGGGTTGCCGTTGACAACTAAAGTTGGAGATGTCATGACCAGGAGCCCCCTGGTTGTGAGGGAGGATGATCAGCTGTTCAGGGCTGTGAGTATAATGGTTGAACATAGGATAAGGCATTTGCCTATCGTGGATGCTGAGGGTAGAATTAAAGGGGTCATATCAGCGAGGGATATAGCATCCAGGTTTAAAAAGTATATGGAGGAGCTCGGGGAAGTGGGAGAGTAGAGGGGCTCGCCCCCTCGGTTAAAGCTTTTTCTTTCTTAGTATGAAATGCTTTGGTTTGCCTAGGGCTAGCTCTGCCACCTCCTGTATCGCCTCTGATATTGTTGGGTGTGGGTGTATTGTTAGGGATAGGTCTTCGAGGGTGGCCCCCATTTCTATTGCTAGCGCTGCTTCGCCAGCTAGCTCGGAGGCGTGGGGGCCTGCCATGTGTATTCCTAGGATTGTTTTAGAGCTGTCCTCGTAGACTATTTTTATGAAGCCGTCTAGCGAGTCTTCTATTACAGCTCTAGCTAGCCCCCCTAGCGGTAGCTTTGCTACCCCAACATTGTACCCTGCTTTTCTGGCCTCAGCTTCTGTGAGGCCCACACTAACTATTTCCGGGTCTGTGAACACTATTGATGGCACAGCTCTGGGGTCGTAGAAGGATTTAAGCCCGGCCGCGGCTTCAGCCGCTACTATGGCCTGGAGGAAAGCCTTATGGGCTAGGAGGGGCGGTCCTGCGGAGTCTCCTGCAGCGTATATTGATGGGTTGCTAGTCCTCATAAACCCGTCTACTTTAATGTAGCCCCTCTCTTCTAGCTCCACGCCAGCCTTTTCTAAGCCTATGCCTTTCGTGTTAGGCTTTCTACCAACAGCTACTAGCATATGGTCAGCTTCTAGCTCCGCCCCGTTCGACAATTTAACCTTAACATAGGATTCCCTCTTACCCACTTCTTCAACTCTAGTTGAGGTGTATATTTTAACCCCAAGCTTTGAAAGCCTCCTAGATAATAGTTTAGAGAAATCCTCCTCCATCATGGGGAGGACCCTGTCCAGAGCTTCTACGAGGTGGACTTCAACCCCAACCTTAGCCATGACATTGGCGAACTCAACGCCAATATAGCCCGCCCCCACTATAACTATCCTGGAAGGCTTCCTCCGGAGCCCTAATATAGTCCTATTACTGTGTACGAGAACCCCATCAAACTCTATGTTAGGGGGGGCGGCAGGGTCTGTACCAGTGGACACCACGATCTTATCAGCCTTTAAAACCCTGCCATCGCTAAGCTCTACTAGACCCCTCTCAGCAATGCTAGCCCTAGCACCGTAAACATCAACGTCATAGCCTCTGAGGAGCCCCGCAACACCCTCCGACACCCTGGAGGAAACGCTGTTAACCCAGTCCATGTAGCTTTTGAAGTCCATTTCATAGTTTAACTTTATGAAGCTCATCCTAGAGAGGCTCCAGAGCATTTCAACAGGTTTAACCATAGACTTTGTAGGTATGCACCCGAAGTTTACACACTCACCCCCAAGTCTCCCCTGCTCCACCAGGGCGACTCTAAGGCCAAGCTGGGAGGCTCTAACAGCAGCGGGGTAGCCTCCAGGACCCCCACCTATCACAACAATATCATAGCTCTCCAAAACATTCACCTGAACTCTTCGTCTGAAGCCAGTATCATTACAGGGTTTTCTAGGAGGGTTTTAAGCTTTACGAGGAACCGCGTAGCGTAAGCCCCCTCTATGAACCTGTGGTCGAAACTTAAGGTTATGTAGCCCACTTTCCTAACTTTAACCTCCCCCTCAACATATCTGGGGGCGTCGAAAATCCTGTGGATTCCTAGTATCGCGGATTCAGGGTAGTTTATAATGGCCATGCCGAAAACAGTGCCTATGGAGCCTATGTTTGTTATTGAGAACGTCCCGTCTTTCACATCTTCTAGGCTCAGATTACCCTCCCTAGCCTTATTGGTGAGCTCTGAGATCTCTCTGGCAATTTGGAACAGGCCTTTAGCGTCCGCGTTTCTTATAACGGGGACTACGAGCCCCTGCGGGGTGTCTACGGCTATGCCAATATTATAGTATCTCTTGACAATAATCTCCCCCCTCTCCTCGTCGAGGGAAGAGTTTAGCAGTGGATATTCTCTGAGAGTTTTAACCACAGCCTTAACAATAAAAGGTAGGAGAGTGATCTTTACACCCCTAGACTCAGCCTCAGCCTTTAGAGAGTCTCTAAGCCTCACAAGCTCTGTGAAGTCAACCTCTTCAGCTATGTAAGCGTGAGGTATTCTGGCTTTAGCCTCCACCATTCTAGAGGCCATGAAACGCCTGACCCCCTTCAAGGGCACCCTCTCAACCCTAGCTTCAACAGCCTCCACAGGTGGTGGGGCTGGCTTAACTTCAACCTTACCCTTAGCCTCCTCAACATGCCTTAAAACGTCGGCCTCCGTTATCACCCCCCTAGGCCCTGTACCCTTAACTTCAGCCAGGCTAACTCCAAGCTCCCTGGCGAGCTTCCTAACTCTTGGAGGCGCCTTAACTAGAGCCTCCTGAGGCCCCTTCTTCTCAGTCTCCACAGCCTCTACTTGAGCGGTTATCCGCCTAGTTCCGGTAGTCTCGGGAGCAGCCTCCGGAACTTCTATTTCAGCTATTGGAGCCCTTACTGGGACCGTGTCGCCGGGCTTAGCTAAAATCCTCACGAGGACCCCTTCATAGGGTGATGGTATTTCGACTGTAGCCTTAGCTGTTAAAACCCTCACTATTGGCTGGAATTGTTTAACATAGCTACCCTCTTTTACGAGCCACTCCACGATCTCGCCTTCACTAATCCCCTCCCCTATGTCTGGGAGTTTAACCTGTTTTATGGGCATCACCACCACCTCAATAGCTCATGACCTTACTTAAACCCATGTATATCCTGGCTACATTAGGCATATAAAGCCTCTCATGAACCAGGGGGAATGGGGCGTCAAAGCCTGCAACCCTAACTATGGGGGCTTTGAGGAGCTCTATGGCGTTCTCCGCGACGTAGGCCGCTATCTCAGCTCCTAGCCCCAGGGTTTTCGGGGCCTCATGGACTACCACTAGCCTCCCCGTCTTCTCTAGACTCTTAATTATAGAATCCTTGTCGAAGGGGAAGAGTGTTCGGAGGTCTATTATCTCAACACTCCACCCGTGCTTAGACTCGGCTAACTTGGCTGTCTCAAGAGCCTGGTAAACCATAGCCCCCCAGGTTACTATGGTGGCGTCCGAGCCTTCCTTGACCAGCCTTGCTTCACCTATAGGCACGGTGTAATCGCCTTCTGGGACCTCCTCTTTTATAGTTCTATAGAGTATTTTAGGCTCGAGGAATATGACTGGATCCTCACCCCTAATAGCCTCCTTGAGGAGCCCCTTAGCGTCATAGGGCCTTGAAGGCATTAAAACTATGAGGCCGGATGTGTGAACGAAGTAGGACTCGTTACTCTGACTGTGGAACATGCCCCCCTTAACCCCCCCGCAGCAGGGACCCCTAACAACTACGGGGGCTGAATACATGCCTCCAGTCCTCCTCCTAAGCTTCGACAGGTTGGTCACGATCTGGTCGAAAGCCTCATATATGAAGTCTATGAACTGAATCTCAGCCACGGGCTTTAAACCGTACATGGCCATGCCCGTAGCGACCCCTACTATGCCAGCCTCTGTTAGGGGGGTATCTATGACCCTTTCAGGCCCGAACTCGTCTATCAAGCCTTCAGTGACGAGGAACACACCCCCCCTCCTACCCACATCCTCCCCCAGCACCACAACCCTCGGATCCCTCCTCATCTCCTCTCTCAAGGCGCTGTTGAGGGCTTGAACCATGTTAACTACCGGCATCCTACTCCACCTCCAGCCCGAGCTCCTCTATAAGCCTGAGGGATTCTCTGAGCTCTCTCATCTGCTCTAAGAGGTTCCAGCCGGGTTTCGAGTAGACGTTATGCAGTATAACTTCAGGTGGGAGCGGGGGTTTATTGAAGCACCTCTTAACCACATCTTCTACCTTTAAGCTCCACTCTTCCCAAATCCTCTTATCCTCAAGCTCGCTCAGTAAGCCCTTGTTAATTAAATACTTTCTATACCTATCTATAGGGTCCAGCTTCTCAAAAGCCTTCGCCTCATCCTGAAGCCTATACCTTCCAGGATCGTCGGCCGTAGTATGGGGGCCCACTCTGTATGTTAAAGCCTCTATGAGGGTTGGCCCCCCACCACTCCTAGCCCTCTCCACAGCTTTCGAGGCAGCACTAAATACTGCTAGGACATCGTTACCGTCGACCCTAACTCCAGGAACCCCGTAGGCGGCGCCCTTCAAAGCTAGGGTTCTAGCTGCTGTCTGCCTTGAAACATGGAGTGATATTGCATACTGGTTGTTCTGTATAACGAGAACAACCGGAGCCTTAAAAACGCCGGCGAAGTTTAAACCACTGTGGAAGTCCCCCCTGGACGTGGCGCCATCCCCGAATATTGCCATGACAACAGTCTTGTGACCCATTATCTTAGCAGCTATAGCTGCGCCGACGGCTAACGGTATGTGGCTGCCCACGGGGACCGGGGCGGGTACAACGTTGTATTTCCTGTTACCGTATACGGCAAACTCGCTGCCCTTCAATGGGTCGTCCACGTTAGCTATAGCTCTGTCAATTATCTCCTCCTCGCTCAAACCCCTTACCAGGTAGGCTCCAAGCTCTCTATAGCTGGGGAAAAGCCAGTCATCCTTGTCTAGGGCGAACGCCGCGCCCACAGCCGCAGCCTCCTGGCCCCTGTTGGGGGCGTGTAACGCTACTTTACCCGCCCTTTGAAGCTTCAAGATCCACTCGTCAAGGATCCTGGCTCTAACCATGAAAACGTACATTTCAAGGAGTTTTTCACCGCTAACCTTAGGCTCCTCCCCTACAACGTTTCCATCCTCATCAATAACCCTATGTAAGCCTAGAGCCTCCTCAATATTGAAGCCTAAATCCTCCAAGGAATACCCTCCAAACATGTACTCCACAATATCAGCCTGAATAGAGTTCTACCTGTTAAGTTAAAAAACACGAATATAAACCTGGTAACCTTAACGTTTACCACGGCTTTAGAAACTAAAAGCGTGGAGGTCATCTAGAAAGTTAAACATTACCCTAAAAACGATATAAACTAACACTATATCAATTGAGAGAGGGGGTATGCTAGGCTATTGGAGACTGGGGAGAAGACTCTTAGAGATATTACGGGGGCCCTCGAGGATTTCAAGAAGGAGTTACCCAAATATGGATGGTTCCCCGGGCCCGGGGAGAGTTTAGAGTGGTGGGCGGGCTACAGGGACCCATTCCACATAGCTGTGACTGCTGTTCTAGTTAAGTTGAGCAGGTGGGAGCAGGCTGACGCTACTCTCAGGAGGCTGACTAGCATGGGCCTCGGCGAGCCCCGGGCTTTAGCTAACGCTAGCTTGGAGCTTGTTGAGGGGGCTTTAAAGTCTGTGAGCCTCTGGCGGTCTAAAGCTCAGACTTTAAAGGAGTTGTCTAAACTCTTCCTATCCCATGACCTGGCGCGTGAGGACGTGAGAGAGGGTAGGAGGCTCTTGTTAAATGTACACGGTGTAGGCTATGAGACTGCGGACTCTATACTCCTATTTGCCTTCAATAAGTCCACCATGCCGGTGTCTAGGCAAACTCTTAGAATCCTGGGCAGGGTAGGGTTGAAGCTCGGAGCCTCCTATGAGAGGGTGAGGCTGGGGATACTTGAAAGTTTGGGGGGAGATGTTTACATGCTAAAGCTCCTACACTCTTCCATGACGGTGATAGCCAGGGTATACTGTAAGGCTAAGGCTACTAAATGCGGTTCATGCCCCCTGAAGAGGGCCTGCAATCACGCTCTTGAAACCTCGCAAGGGAGGATAATAGTTGAAAGTTAACGTTATAGGTTTCAGGCGACCAAATAATCCAGGGTGTGAACACTCAATGGCTAGGGTTAGGATCTCTAATGTAGAAGTTGAGGAGGGCGGCCTCTACACAGCGAGCATCCAAGTGTCTTACAAGGATAAACTGAGCGAGATAAAAGTTAGGAAACTCTTGAGGAAACCTGTAAGGGCTAAAGCCAAAGTCGAAGGAGACATATTGTTTATAAGTATAGAGGATAGCGAGGGGAAACCCTTATCAACATGCTGCATACACACGGGCCACCTAGAGAGAGGATGCGTAGACTGTAAAAGCCTGATAACACCACCCTAGGAAACACTCAAGCCGCAATGCTCCTAAACAGTCTAAACATCCTCAAAAACGCCGGCCAGGCTTTAGCGGGGTTTAAACAAAAATGAAAAGCCGGAAAGAACTTTCACCTTGTCTTAGCGCGTTTCCCAGTAGTTGGGGGGCTCTTTCTAGGTAACTCCTCTAAAGCCCCCTCACGAGGGCTAGGGGCTGGAAAGCCCCCAACACTTGAAACTAGAGGGGCCTTACATTTAACCTTAGGGGATGCGGAGAGGACGGTAGCACAGTATATGCAGAGGTTCACCACGATTTTACCAGCTAAACACTCGAAAGTCTGACCCCTCCTTCCGCAAAGCTCGCATTTAACCCAGGCAATAGTAGATCTCAAAGCTCAAGCCTCCACCCTACAATAATACTCGGGAAGCTTTAAACCCAGAGAGACCCAGCCAGCTGTTAACATATAGGGTAAGGGGCGCCCACAGCTTGACGAGGGAAATTTTTAAAGCTCTAAGCATAGATTTGGAGAGTGGGCGGCGGTAGTCTAGCCTGGACTAGGACGCCGGCCTGCCAAGCCGGAGGTCCCGGGTTCAAATCCCGGCCGCCGCACCACGTGTTTAGGTTAGCTCTAAGCGTTTTAGCTGGTTTTCCACGCTTAGGTTTTGCCCGGCTTGCTCCTCGAGGGCTCGGGAGGTTCTTTATATATAAAGCTTCAGCTGGAGAGTTCTTCTTGGGGCTGCCTCCTTGAGTTTGAGTAGGGATAAGCTTGGGGGGGCTCTTGAGAGGCTTAGGGCTGAGGCTAGGGCTAGATATGAGGCTAGGAGGAGCATGATAGTTAGCAAGTATGAGGCTCTGGCTAGGGAGGTTGAGGAGAAGTATAGGGAGGTTGTTAGGGAGTTTGCCGAGATTATGAGGGGCTAGCCTCCCCCCTTCATCCTCAGGGCTAGCATTAGTATGAGCATTAGCACTATCATTATTATAGCTAGTATGGAAGCCGCTATAGCCATGGTCGTCGAAGTCCCGAATATAATGGGAATAGGGCCTATCAAGATAACGCCCCCACCCTCAACTCTGCCAGCCTCAGCCTTACCCAGAATAGCGAAGAAGAATCCTGCAAACACGAGTAAAACCCCGAGGAATATGAGAGCAAACCCTAACATAACCACATGACTCCACTCTACCATTAAACCCCCCAACTACAATGGAGGAGAGAAGGCTTAAAACCATTTAAAAGGGTGGCGCGCGGACTCCAGAAGCTCGGAGCGCTTAGAGCGGGCCCCTCCCGGGAAGGCTCAGCCCGCGCCCCCGCGAACGCCGGCGTCCGGGGCTAGGTTGCTCCCTTCCGGGCCTAGCCGTGTTTCCCCGGCTAAGACGGTAGCACCCGCCCTCCAGCGGGCACCCACGCCTCCGCCGGCCCCGCGGGACGGGCTTCAACACCCCGGCCCCAGGCGGCTTCCGCCCCAGCAGGCCTCCGAGCCCCCGGATTACTGGCCCCTGCTTGACGCCCATTCAGGCTAGCCCTTAACGGGCTAGGGGGGCGGCGAGGCCCCGGCCCTTCCCGCGCGCCACCCATAATTTATGATGTTTCTGGGAGAATATAAATTTCCATTTAGGCAGCATTTCAAGACCGTTAAGCTCTTAGCGGCATCCCATCCTCCGCTGGTGGGGCTTTGAGACTCCTAGAGTTTTAGCTTGAACAATGATGAGGCAGATCGCCCCTCCAGCTACCCGCGAGCTCGGAGACCCTCGAGGCTTTAAACCCCCTGAAATGGTTTAAAGCGGGTCTGGACATTCCTAAAGGTCTTCTGCGGGCTGTTTATCGTTGCGGTCTACTCGGAGGTGGATAGTAGGATCACCGCTATAATAGCTAGTATTAGGCCGGCTATTTTCCTGGCTGTCATAGGCTCTCCGAGGATCGCGTAGGAGGCGAGTACTGTTACTAGGGGGTAGAGGGCTGTTAGGGGGACCACTATTGATGCTTGCCCCATCTTTAAAGCTAAGACCATGAAGATCCCCCCTAGGGCCCCCATGAGGCCCCCGGCTGCCGCTATTGTTAGAGGCTTCACTTGCAGCGACACGGATAGTTTTCCGGTTAGAGTTAGAAGGATTATGAAAATAGCGTATATAATGAACGCCCCCAAGGCGGACCCCGCATACACGTAGTACCATTCCATGTAGAGCCCCGCATACTTGAGCATTACACCCCAGAGGCCCCAGATAAATATTACCAGCAGGGATGCTATAAGCCATGCATCCAAACCTCAACACCCCCCATACTTCGAGTTTCACCGCCTAAAAGCTGAACCCCCCTTGTAGTGTGGATTTCCACTTTCACGTTGCCTAAGGGTTCTCGCTTCTGAAAATGTGCTCTCTAGGTCTATAGTGGAGCTTTTATTTATAGGGTTTGGGGGGGTTTCCATCTGGGGCTTCTAGCCAGTCTCGACACTATTATTAGGGCTAATAGTACGGCTATGTACGGTGTTGCGTGCGCTATGTATGATGGTACTCCGAGGCTTATAGTGTAGGGTCTTAGGAGTATGAGGAGGCCTATTGAGTATGCTGCTACCGCAACCCCCACGGGGTTCCAGAAGCCTAGTATGACTGAGCCTATGGCTAGCCATCCCCAGCCTGCTGTGAGCCCTGAGAAGTATTTACCGTTATATATGGTTAAAGCCATGTACGCCCCCGCAACCCCCGCCGCTGCGCCCCCTGTTAGGGCTGCTATTGTTCTTATAATGTCCACTCTTAACCCTCTCTCCCTCGCCGCTAGCTCGTCTGTGCCTATAGCTCTTACCTCGACGCCTACCCATGTCTTGTATAGTAGTATCCAGAGGGCTGCTGGGGCCGCCAGGGTTAGGAATATTATGGTCATGTGGGCTGGGGACCATGGGGTTAGAGCTGGGGCTATAGTGTGGCCTGTCGCAGCTAGTAGGTCGGCCAACCCTATCCCCAGGAACACTGTGAGGAGCCCCACTACGATCTGGTCAAGCCTTAAAGCTAAGACCGCCACAGTGTAAATGGAGGATATAATGAAACCCCCAGCGAGCCCCCCTAGGAGGCCTATGACTGGGGAGTCTGAGATCGACGTTACCATTATTGATACTGATGCCCCGAAGGCCATCATGCCTTCAACTCCAAGGTTAACCCTCCCACTCCTCTCGAGGAGGAGCTCCCCAAGGGCGGCTATCATTATCGGGGCAGCCATTGAGAGAGCCGCTAGGAGTAGCTCGAAGCTAACCAAAACTCACAACCACCTAACCCTATACTTCACGAGGGTGACCGCGGTTAGAGCTGATAGGACTATGAGCGCTTGAGCTCCGAGAACATAGCCTAAGGGGACGCCGCTAGCTTGTAAAAGCCTACCGTAAACAGCTATGCTCGATATGAAGAGGGAGGCTGCGAAAGCGGCTAGAGGGTTGTTGGCGGACAGCCACGCCACTAGGACGCCCATATAGCCGTATCCGGGGAACACGCTCATAGGGCTCATACTATACTGGAATCCTAGTATCATTAGAGCCCCCCCGATGCCCGCTGTGAAGCCCGATATTAACGCTACAGAGAATATTATTCTCGAAGGGTTGTAACCGTACGTCTCAGCGGCCCTGGGGGCTTTCCCGTAAGCTTCTACTGCTAGGCCTAGCTTCGTCCTTGACATTAGGAACCATAATAACAGTGTTATAAGGCCTGTGACTGCGGGTATTATAATGTAGCTAACTCTATACTCGTGCGGCACGCTCCTAGTTATGGCGAAAGGCCCCTCACGGAAGGGGCCCCCGATAATGTAGTTAGCCACCACCAGGATAATATAGTTGATCATGAGGCTAGACAGTATCTCGTTAACGTGAAGTTTAACCTTCAAGAGGGCGACTAGAAAACCTATAGTAGCCCCCAATAGGCCTGAGAGGAGTAGGGGTGCCATGAAACCCTCCAAAGGCCCCATTTTAAGACCTGAATAGGCTAGAAGCCATAGAGCTGCTATAGCCCCAGCTATCACCTGGCCCTCTGAGGCTATCGTTATGAGCCGAGCCCTATACGCGACCGTCAAGCCAATAGCAGAGCATGCTATGGGGCCTGAAAGCGCCAATATTGATGCGATGGCAGGGCCGCTAGCATAAGTGTATGCGAGAGCGTTCAAAGCGCCCGCCAGGCTCACCCCAGCTATGAGGGTTAACAGTACAGCCAGAGAGAAGCCTATGAGGACTCCTGTTACGGCTCCTAGAATTACCATTAGCCTAGACACTCCACCCCTCTCCTCTAGGAGGAGCATCCCGGGAAACCCTTTAATCTGCCATACTCCTAGCTATAGAGTCGAAGTTGAAAGGCCTCCTAAACTCCCCCCTTAGAGAGCCCCTACTCATAACTATGATCCTGTCCGATATTTCGAGCAGCTCCCCTAAATCCTCAGATATTATGAGGAAGCCTGCGCCCTCGCCGGAGGCTTTAACTATCAGCTTTCTAACTTCAACGCTAGTAGCGTAGTCTAAGCCCCCCGTAGGGTTCATAGCTATAACCATCCTAGGCTTCCTAAAAAGCTCCCTGGCAATGATGAGCCTCTGCATGTTGCCCCCGCTAAGAGAATTCACAGGAGCATCCCCGCCCGCAACTTTAACCTTAGTGAGCCCTATCACCTCCCTAGTGATCCTATCTACTTTAGCCCAGTCCACTATGAAGCCCAAACCTGAATTGACAGAGGCCAGGGCGAAAGCAACGTTAAACTTAACACTCAAGCCCGGGACGAGAGCCCAGCCCAGCCTCTCCTCAGGGATAACAGCTAAACCCAGCTTAACCCTCTCTCCAGGCCCTAAACTTGTAACGTCAACCCCCGATATTCTCACGCGACCCCTCACAGGCTTCCTCAAACCTATGAGGGCTTCAAAAAGCTCCCTCTGACCGTTACCAGCAACCCCCGCAACCCCCACGATCTCCCCTTCTCTGACACTGAAAGTTACGCCTTTAACGCGGGGAACCCCATACTCTACGATCCAGAGGTCCTCAACGTCTATAAGGGGGGCTCTACTGCCGTCCTCTTTTAACGGGCGACTTTTAAACTCCCCCTCAAAGTTTATGCTCCCGGAGCCGAACATGGCTTCAAGCAGAGACTCTCTAGTAACGTTTCCAGCATTAAACTCCCCGGTTACCCTGCCTCCTCTCATGACAACTATCCTGTCAGCCACCTCCATAGCCTCGCCAATTTTATGGGTTATGAAGACTATACCCTTACCCTTACTAGCAAGCCTCCTCAACATGTCTAGCAGGGAGGAAGCCTCCACAGGGGTTAAGTGTGTTGTAGGCTCGTCTAACATGATGACCTTAGAGTTCAACAGTAAAGCCTTAGCTATTTCAACCCTCTGCTTCTCGCCCATTGAAAGCCTCCAGCCCAGCTCGCGGGGGCTCACTTTAACATCATATTCTAAGCTGGCGCTAGCTAGTAGCTTTTCAACCTCCCCTAGCTTAACCTTAACCCCAGCCCTGTTAAGTGTGAGCCCCACATCCTCCGCTACGGTGAGGGTCTCGAAAACGTGGGGGCTCTGGCTGACCAGGTAGATCCCGAGCCTTAACGCTTCACTATAATTGCTGATCGCTACTTTCCTTCCCTGGAAATAGACTTCCCCCCTATTAGGCCTCACTATCCCCGCGACTGCTCTGACTAGGGTGCTCTTGCCGGCCCCGTTCTCGCCTAGAAGGGCTACTATCTCCCCCTCGTATACTTTAAAATTAACGTCTACATTAGCCGCTACGCC
Source organism: Thermoprotei archaeon (assembly GCA_029335875.2). Classification (GTDB taxonomy): domain Archaea; phylum Thermoproteota; class Thermoprotei_A; order Sulfolobales; family Acidilobaceae; genus DSZV01. The sequence goes on from JARJMZ020000036.1 coordinate 85,144, forward strand.
GTTAGGGTAGACTACTGTGATGCCGCGAGCCTCTAACACTGGTTTTCTCTCGGTCACAGCAATCACACTGGAGATATTATCTTCTCGTGGAACCAGTCCATATACCAGAAAGCATCCCTCCCCAGTCTCTCCCCCTCTCTAACCTTGAGCCTCGCATCCTCCTGGGGTCTGCCGTTCTCATCTATCTTATACCCTCTTATGGGGCCTGTGAACGGCTCGTAGAGGAGCTCCTTCATCTCCTCGTATAGCCTCTTAATTTCCGAAACTACAGCGGGCGGTATCACTTTAGTATTCAACTCAGCCAGGTAGACGGCTCCTTCAGGCCTCCCCGCTAGGGACTCTTCAGGCCTCCTAGCCCACTTCACAGGGGTGAAGTCCCCCAGCCTAGCCCATACATCCTCTTTCTCGTAGAAGCCCATGTAGAGCTTAGACAATAGGTATACGTGTATGGGGGTCCAGTCTGCTATCTGCCCTGTTAGGTGGCTCTCTAGAGTAATGCCCTTCCTCTTATAGTAGGTGAACATATCATTATAGTGGCTGAAGGAGTAGACGCGCTTCCCCTTCTTCGTATACTCTTCAGCCACATCTAGCACCGTAGTAGTATCCTCCGTGTAGGCTAGCACGTCAACATCATACTTATCCACCAGGTACATGGCGTCAGCTTTAGCCTTGTCAGGGGCGAACCAGGCTAGAAGAGGCGATTTAACGTAGACTTCGAGCTTCTCCCCAGCCCCACAGTTGCCAGTTATCCTAGCCCCGTAAACAGCCCCTAAGGCGTAAGCGTTAATATGCCTTACAACCTCAGGTATGAGGAATGCTGGCACATAGCCTATTCTACAAGTCTTAGTAACAGCCCCCGCAGCCACCCCGTTGAGGAAGTATAGCTGGTAGAATTCAGCGAAATACGTTGAGACGTTGGGGAGGCCTTTAAAGCCCTCCCACTCCCACTCGCCACTACAATGATAGAATTTAACGTCTTTAAAGTCCCTGGCGAGCTCGCTAACAGCATACTTGAACCCGTAGCTTGTAGCGAACACAGCATCATACTTCTCTCTAGTGAGCTCCGTCTCTATGACTTTCTTAGCCTCGCCCTCACTAACTTTCTCCACATGCCTAGCTTCCAGCCTCCCACCGAAAAGCCTGACTGCAGCCTCTTTAGCCTCGTGGTGGGCCGCAGTCCAGCCTACATCAGCTATAGGCCCCACGTATATCCAGAGAGCTTTAACCTTCTTCTCCTCGGGAACTTGTGGAGGGGGAGGGGGTCTAGTCCCCCAAGTCATATAGCCGCCCGCTAATCCTACGATAAGCCCCAGAGCCCCGGCCCCCGCTATTTTCAGGAAATCCCTCCTTCCAGCTTGCATCGGGAACACCGTTTTTTAATTGATCAAATCAAGGTTATATACGCTTCTATCTATAAAACCCATGTTGTCTATTGATTTAAACATTTCAATATAGGCTACACTTTAGATATGGTTATGAGGGCCTCCACCTTATCTATATCAACCCTCCTCCTCCACTCATCCCCTACCACAACAATAGTCGCAACCCCCTGAAGTTTAGCTCCAGCCCTCTCAACAAGCTTCTTCATGACTGCGAGCGTGAACCCCGTCTGAACAATGTCGTCCACCACTAGCACCTTATCCTCCTTCTTCAGGCTACCCTTAGGGATGTAGAAAATGTTTTTAATCGCCGGGGGCTCTATAATGTGCTCCTCCACGTATTCAATCATAGGGTTATCCTTAGTCCTCCTAGCTATGACCAAGCTTGAGTCGAAAGTGAGAGCTAGGGCTGTGGCTAGCGTTATCCCCGAGGTTTCGGGAACGAGTATTTTAGTTATATCCCTACCCCTAAACCTCTCATAGAACTCCAAAGATAGAAGTTTAAGCATGAAAGGATCCGATAGTATAGGGACCAGGTCGAGGAGCCCCTTATACTCCCCCGCTTTCATCAAAGTTATCCTAGCAGGGTCGAGGGACTTTCGAAGCGCCGCTATAAGCTCCTCAGCCTGCTCATAACTCGGAACCGTTATCCCTGTAGAGTAGCGGGCTAGCAGGGTCTCATCGAAATTTATCTCCCTAGACAACTGCCTATAAGAGTAGGGCAGGAGCCTCCTAACAGCCCTTAAAGCCTCCACAGCTAGTATCCTGTACTTAAGCTTCTCAACTTTATTAGCTGGCAACCAGCGCACCATAAAATGGGGGGGTTCTAAAGTTTAAAAAACACTAAACCCCGGGACCGGGCTTGACGCTCAAATAATGGTCTATGAGTTCTCTGAACTCCTCACCTAGCACTTTTATGTTCTCTGGAGCTGTTATAGTGAAAGGTATTACATCTTTTATAGATGGGAGGCCCCCCACAACCATCATAAGCCTGTAGAGCCCTATGCCCACGCCGCCTGTGGGCGGCATACCATACTCTAGGGCTCTAATATAATCCTTATCCATTGGGTGGACCTCGGCCTCCTCCTGGCCCACCAGCCTTCTAAGCCTCTCCTCTTCCTCGAAGAAGTAGTATTGTAGTATGGGGTTGTTGAGCTCCGAGTAGCCGTTAGCTATTTCGAGCCCCCCTATGTAGAGTTCGAACCTCTCCACATACTCCGGGTCGCCCCTATAGGTTCTAGCTAAGGGTGATATGTCCCTTGGGAATAGGGTTACGAAAGTGGGGTTCCAGATGTTGGGGACAACTATTCTCTCAAAGATTTTCTCAAGTATCTTACCCTTTCTCGGGTCTTTCACATCTATTTCCAGGCTCTTAGCTATCTCCAGGAGCTCCTCCCTGCTCCTACCTTTAACCTTTGTCTTGAGGGCCTCCTCTATAGAGTCTTCTAGCACTATTCTCTTCCACGGCCTACTAAAGTCTAGAACCCTGGTCTCGCCGCCAGCCTCAACTCCAACCTTATAGTCTCCATAAACCCTCCTGATAGACTCTGATATTAGCTCCTCTGTGAGCTCCATCATGTCGTTCCAGTCTGCATAAGCCTGGTAGGCTTCGAGCTGCACAAACTCGGGATAGTGGGTTGCATCTATATCCTCGTTCCTGAAACATACCGCTATCTCATATACCTTAGATAAGCCCGCCACTACCAGCCTCTTCAAGTAGGTCTCGGGGGCTATGCTCAGGTATACAGTCCTCTCCAGCGCGTTGATCGTTGTTGTGAAGGGCTTAGCCAGGGCGCCCCCATATATGGGCTGTAGTTTGGGGGTGTGAACTTCTATGAAGCCCTTCTCATCAAGAATCCTCCTCATCTCCATCTCGACCTTGTAGAGGTTGACTATAGCCTTTCTAACTTTAGAGTTAAGCATTATATCAAGGTATCTCTCCCTATACCTCTGCTCCGGGTCTTTCAGGCCGAACTCGTGGAATGGGATAGGCCTCCAGGCTATCGCTAGGAGCTCCACGTCTTCAGCTAGTACTGAGACCTCCCCCGTCTTAGTCTTAACAACCCTACCCCTAACCCCTATAATATCCCCCTTGTCTACCAGCTTTGAGAGAAGCTCCAACTTACTGTTACCCCTCACTATATCCCTCCTGAGTATAACCTGGATCTTACCCGTCTGGTCGTAGACGTCTAGGAAGGTGATGCCACCATGCTTCCTGACATGCCAGACCCTGCCGGCGACAGACACTCTATCCCCAGTCTCCTCCCCGGGGCTTAAACCCCCATACTTAGACTTTAACCCCTCAGATACAATAGTTACAGGGAAAGAGTAGGCTACAATGTAAGGGTCTAGGTTCGCCTTAATCAACTCCCGTATCTTAGACTTCAACTCGGAACCCATAATGGCCCCCTAGACATTATCCGCCTAAAACCCTAATAAAGATTACTAGAGAGGCTAGACTAAAACATTTAAACGTAGGCCCCCCATACCTAGAAGGGTGATGTTTAAATGTGTATGAAAGTCACAGGCGAAGACGTAATGTTATACGATGAGGCTAGGAAGGCTTACAGGGCTGGAGACCTGGAAAAACTCAAGAGCGTTTATGAGAAGCTGATAGATATTAATGCTAGCCACGAGATCGTGTATATAGTGAGGAGGATGATCGACGAGCTGGAAAAGAAAATAGCTACAGCTAAAGCCTAACTATTCAAAAGTAACAGAGGCCCCCCTATTCCTAGGCTTAGAAACGGTTATGGAGGCTTTAAAACCAAGCTCCCTAACTAGTAGGCTAAGCTTCCGGGCGAGACCCTCAGCCTCCCCCTCCAAGGCTATAGTGTAGAGTGTAGGCCCCCAGCTCGACTGCGCTAGGATTATTCTATCTTTAGAAGCTTCCGCGACGATCGCCCCCAAATCCCCCCTGTAAACGCCGCCCTGGAACTCTCTAAAGTAGAGCCCCGTTCCAGTCTGAACCTCCCTGAGGCCCTCCAACGCCTCCTCCAAGTCTCCTCGAGCCACCCCCAAGGCCAGCCTTAAAGCCCCCCGGCTCATATAGAGCGCCGGCTTAACCCCGGGCTTCCAAGGCTCCTCTAAAAGGGCCTTCTCCATGTTTTCGCTCAGGCCCCTCCCAACATGGGGTGTTAATATTATGAACCTCCAAGACTCAGGTATATCAAGTCTGACTAGAGTTCTAGGCCCTCCAGGGTCCGGGCTACCCGCATCCATAATAAACCCTCCATACTTGAACAGGAGACTCCCAACCCCAGACACTCGACCCCTACCAATAATCCTCGCCATCTCAACAGGGTCCCGGCTCGAGCCCGCAACAGCACACCCAGCTGTTAAAACGGAGAGTAGAGTCTGAGTAGTGCTCCCAAGCCCCACATGAGCTGGAAGGGGCTCCACTACTTTAAAACAAACACCTTGAACACCAATAACTTCGAGGGCTCTCCTAGCCTCACTCTCAAAATCCCCGAACCCCTCAAAACTAGGCTTGTCGCACGCCCATGCTTCAACAAGGAACCTAGGTCTTTCAACATAGAAGCCTAGACCCCCCCATTTAACCCTCCACCCCCCACCTGCATAGTAGAACCCTGCGTGGAGCCTAGCCCCGCTCTCGACTCCTACCCTCAAATAACCCCCCCGCCTAGCCTTGAGAATCTCTAAATCTTATAAACGAGGCGATTTAAATCTTGGTAATACCGGTTTCAACTGGGGGATGCCCCGTTGAGGGTGGCAGTTTTAGGTTTAGGCTTGATGGGCAGCTCTGCAGCTAGGAGGCTCGTAGAATCCGGGTTTAACGTCATATTATGGAATAGGAGCCTGGAGAAGGCTGAGGCGCTAGCTAGAGAGTTGGGAGTTGAGATTGCCAAGAGTGTAGCTGAAGCTGTTAGCAAGGTTGACGCTGCCCTGGCTTTCCTAGCTGATGATGAAGCCCTAATGACTGTTGCCTCCACAATACCGAGGGCTGACGGTCTCGTGTTATCCAATTTCTCCACTGTAACCCCGAGAGCTAGCGTTCAGGTTTCAGAGTTTTTGAAGAGTAGGGGTGTATGCTATGTTGAAACCCCTGTCGTGGGGGGTCCCCAGGCTTTAAGAGAGGGTAAGGCGGTTATCCTCGTGTCTGGGCCTGTGCACTGTGTGAGGAGTGTTAGGGGGGTTATTAACGCTCTCGCCTCCGAGGTTTTCGACATCTCAGAGGATATAGGTAAAGCTGCCGCCCTTAAACTAGCCTATAACAACCTCCTCATAACTACCGTGGCCTCCCTAGCCGAATCTATGGCTCTAGCTGAATCCTATGGTGTTAATGTTAAAACGTTCTTCGACCTACTCTCCAAGACTATGTTTAAAGATATAGCAGAGAAATACTACAATAGGCTTGTAGCTGAAGATGCCCCCGTAGGGTTTAGGCTTGCCCTTGCAGCTAAAGACCTCGACTATGCCCGTAGGGCCGCTGGCGAGAAGGGTTTAACGATTTTTATAGCCTCGAACGCGGAGCAGCTCTATAGGATAGCTAGCACTATGGGTTATGGGGATATGGACTACAGTAGGATATACATGTTCTTGAAGAAAATTAGAGGCTACGCGGGCATATAGACTGGGTTGTCGAAAGTAGACACCCTAGACTCTCTCTCTATGAACTCCCTCAGGTTCCGCGGCACGCTGAACATGTGGATGTGCGCTATAGAATCGTAGAACCTCGTCTTAACCCCGTGCCTGGCTAGGGCTTCATCAACACGTTCGGGGTCTAAACCCCTAGGGTCTAAGGTTTTAGATGTTATAACGAAACCCCATAGGGCTTCGAATGACGGTATGAATATGTGGTAGTATGTTGTTTTGGGGAACACGCTCCTGGCTGTGCTGTATATCACGGCGTGGGTTTCCGGCGTGTTTGTGGGGCTAGTGGCTTGGGTCACGAAGACGCCGTTGGGCGATAGTATTTCGCCGACTCTAGAGTAGAACTCCCTCGTGTACAGCTTGTATGATGGACCCTCTACTATCGGGTCTGATAGGTCGGCTATGATCACGTCAAAAGCCTCGTTAGTGTTAAAAACATAGTCGAGGGCGTCTCCTATCACTAGGCTAACTCTCTTATCCTCGAAAACCCCCTCATTCATAAACCTCATATGCTCCCTGCATACCCTGATTACTTCTTCATCTATATCAACCATTACGGCCCTCTCAACACTCCCATATTTCAAGACCTCCCTCAGAGTAGCCCCCTCACCCCCGCCCAGGATTAGAACTTTCCGGGGCGCCCCGTGAAGTATCATGGCCGGGTGGACTAGAGCCTCATGATATATGAACTCGTCAAACTCCGTGGATTGAGTCTTACCGTCTAGTACTAGGGCTAGCCCGTACTCGTATGTCTCAATAACTATTATATCCTGGTACTTAGACCTGCCACTATAAACCACCCTCTTAATAGCCTTAATATGCCCGAGAGTTGGGGTATCCCACTCTATTAGCCAATGCCAGTGGCGCATGCCCCAACACCGTTATTGAATTCCCTTAAGCTCTTAAAAGTCTTAAACCTAACGCTAGGCAATGGTGGAGTTTGAGTGATTAGGCTGGTAGCCGTTGACATGGATGGCACCATAACAGAGTCTTCTAGGAGCCTGAAGCTCAGCCCCCATAGTATAGAGGCTGTCAGAATACTCAAATCAAGAGGTCTCAGGGTAGTCCTAGTTACTGGAAACTCTCTGCCAGTAGCTGCTAGCATGTCACTATACCTTGGAGCCCGCGATCCCGTGGTCGCAGAGAACGGCTGCATAATCTTCTACCTAGACGCTATGAGCGAAGAGCACCTCTGCAGCGGGAAGCCTGGAGAAGACGTCGTAGATCTAGTGGTTAGCAGGGGCTTCAAGCCAGCATGGCAGAACAAGTATAGGGAGCACGACCTAGCCTTCCACCCGCCGAGAGACTTAAACCATGAGAGCCTGGAGGAGCTGAAAACACTCTTAGAGGCCAGGAAATACAGGGTCTACTGGTCGGGCTTCGCCCTCCACGTCCAGCCTGAAGGGGGAGGAAAAGATAGGGGGGTTGAGGCTATCCTAAGAAAACTTAATATAAGCTGGGGCGAGACAGCAGCCATAGGGGACGGGGAGAACGATATACCCCTCCTCCTTAAAGCCCAAATATCCGCCACCCCCGCTGACGGGGCTGAAGCTGTTAAGAGGGTAGTCAAGTATGTAGCTACGAAGCCTGGAGGCGAGGGGTTCCTAGAGTTTGCAAGGCTCATAGCCTCCACGCTACCCTAGCCTGAGGAACTTATTAAGCCCCAATAACTCCCGGTAAATGGGGGCTGTGACAATGGTTTTAAGAGCAGACCCCCCTGAAGGGGATGAGCTCGAACCCACGCCGGGAGCCCCCTGCCTTGAGGGTTTAAACTTGATGCCGGAGGAGGATGTTCTTGAAGTCTCCTCTACCCTCTACATTAGGGAGGAGACCTTGTTCGATATCCTTGTTTATGAAAGGGAGAGCTTTAGAGTATACCTTAGAGTTTGCTCGAGCCCTGATTGTGTCAGAGTCTTGGAGCTTAGGGTTGAAGGGTGCGGCTCTAATGCTGGGAGTGTTCTCAGCGCTTCATCGTGGCCCGAGGTTTCGAGGGTAGCTTTCGAGGGGGAGTGTGTAGAGCTTGTTATACCGTCCACCCCACATGTTAGAGTGAAGGCTGCCCTCGAGAAACTCGGAGTCTCTGAGGTTAGAGCTATAGCTTTCAGGCCTGTTCAAACGTTTAGTTTCAACGTGTGAAGCTTTTGTACGACCTGGTGTATTTAAATAGCCTCCCCACATTAAAATACTAACAGGCTGCTAAGGGCTTGAGGGCTGGTGGCTGCTTTTTTGCCTGAGAAGATTAGGTTCAGGGTTAGCGGCTGGCTTGGGGACGAGGAGTTTAGGGAGCTTTTAGAGTTCTCCAACTATGTGGGTAGAGAGAGGGGGGCCTCTGTCTTCGAGCTCGACCCCCTCAAGATGAGGAGGAACAGTTATACTTTAAGAGACGTTTACGCTAAACTCTCATCCATAGAGAGCGTTAACGATGAGGATCTCGAAGCCTTGAGGAAAGCCTACCTAGAAGAGTTCTCTGTAGAAGTTAAGATGGGCTATGACGGGCTTCTAAGAGTGTCTAGCAGGGCCCCCCTTAAAGAGTTCTTCCAGAGTATAGGAATAGTCCCCCCGTATTCCCCCTCTGAGAAGGCTTTCAAAACCCCCGCCCACCTCTATTACAAGATCGTCTCAGAGCTGGCTAAGAGAGGGTTCAACGTTGTAGACGAGCTAAACCTCCTAAATAAAAACCTGCCGAGGAAAACCGGTTTCAACGGTGTTCTGAGAGATTACCAGAAGGAGGCTTTAGAAGCTTGGGCTGGCAACGAGTATAGGGGCGTCCTAGCTCTCCCAACAGGGTCGGGTAAGACTGTTATAGCTGTCGCGGGCATCGCCATGCTGGGTAAGCCTGCCCTAATAGTTGTCTATACTAAGGATCACGTGAGGCAGTGGGTTGAGGCTTTTAGAAAGTTTACGGACGCCTCAAGCCTTGTAGGGGCATATTATGGGGAGGAGAAAAAGCTTTCACACATAACTATAACCACATACCAGACAGCTTTCAGGAAGATCAGAGAGTTCTCCCGCTATTTCCCCCTAATAGTTTTCGATGAAGCCCACCACCTGCCCGCGGAGAAGTTCAAAGCCATAGCCTTTAGGATGCCGGCTCCCTACAGGCTGGGCCTCTCGGCAACGCCCGAGAGGGAGGACGGTAAGCACGAGGAGATATTCCCCCTGGTGGGCGGCGTGATCTATGTTAAAACCCCCTCGGAGCTCGCTGAAAAAGGCTATTTAGCCCCCTTCATAATAAGGAGGGTCAAGGTTAAACTTTCAAACGGGGAGCGGGAAAGATATGAAACGTTGAGGAGGAGGTTTCAAAGCCTCTCGGGGGGGAGAAGCTTCCAGGAGCTTCTAGAAACTGCAAAGAAAGGTGACAGGAATGCTGTAGAAGCCCTTAAAGTACACGCCACCCTCAGAAACATTATACAGTATAGCGAGTCTAAGCTCAAAGCAGTCGAGGAAATAGTGAGAAAGGAGCTGGCAAACGGGAATAAAATAATAGTCTTCACGCAGTATAAGGAACAGGCTGAGGAGATAGGTAGAAGAGTTAAGGGATACGTTCTACACGGAGACCTTAAAGACAAGGAGAGAGAGGCTATCCTAAGACAGTTTAAGGAAACTAAAACCGGGGTCTTAATCGTTACAACAGTGGGGGATGAAGGCTTAGACGTCCCAGACGCTAACATAGGCGTGTTCGTCTCAGGCACGGGGTCTAGGAGACAGTTCATACAAAGGCTGGGGAGGCTTCTAAGACCCGCCCCCGGGAAGAAGGCAGTCCTCTATGAAATAATAGTGGCGGGCACGAGCGAAGAATTCCAGTCTAGGAGGAGAAGAGAACTAGTATAGAAAAAGTAGGGTTAAATGTTACCCCACAGCTTATTCTAGACTTCAACCTCGTCGGGTAGGGTGAAGGGGGCTTCTATCTCCGCCTTCGCCACAGCCATCTCATAGCTCTTGAACGCCGAGCCCCAGAGCTCCCTCTTTAACAGCTCTCTTATAGCTATCCTTATAACCTCACTCCTACTAGAGTACCTGCCAGCCCTTACAAGCTCGTCTACTCCTTTAACGTACATCTCAGGCATCTTTACAGTTACCAGCCTCAAGAGTGAACCCCGAGTTCCTCGTTACTGTGCTAAGTTTTTGTAGTGTTTATCCCCGTAACCCCGGGTGTAAAAGCCATAAGATTAGTGTCCATATGAGATTAGTCCCACTAATCAACAACCAAATCCTACATTAAACCCTAAGGGTTGAAAGGGAAACCCTTAACTAGTAATGTTCACCTTAGAGCGTGAATGCTGTGGAGCCCGAGACATCCGGGGGGTGTTTAAAACTCTAACTTCAAAGATTCCTCCAGTTTTTCAGATTTAACTAGAGCTATTATCTTAGCCCCTTCAGATATTACGTAGTCGTCGGGCACGTTAGTTATATGTTTACCATCTCTATCTATAACAGCTAGAACCTCCAGGTTACCCCCCCTAAGCTCCCCCACTCGGGCGCCCACTAGGTGATCTAGGATTCTAGTGTCAGCTACTACTAGCGACATGGAGCCCCCCACGTTTAAAATCCTGACACCATAGATCAACTCTCTAAGAGTAGCGACGACAGAGGCCCCCCTCAGCACGATACCCCTAGCTATGTTAAGACCTACAAGAGCTTTAGCTATAGATTCCTCGCTAACCACAGCGTATACCCTCGGGATCCCCTCGGTTTTAGCGTAAACGCTCACCACTAGATTAATAGAATCCTCAGGGTGGGCGGCTATCAGCACGTCAGCCCTGTGAAACCCTATAGAGTTTAAAGCCTCATAGTCTAATAAGTCAACGTTATAACATGGTATATCGAGGCGCTCCTCTAGAGCCTTTATCCTCTCAACATTATTATCGACAACCACAATATGGTGACCCTTACGGGATAATTCGAGTAAAAGATGTTGAAACTCCCTTAAAGCCCCCACCACCATTACGTTCACAGCTTAACTCCCATAGCTAGAACCTGCCACTATCAAGCCTTATATTTACGGAAGGCGACAGTGAGCACTAACAGTCTCTCCACACACGTTTACAGCCACGTAAACATGTGAAGCCGAACATCTGAAAGCCGCAGAGACGTTCTTAAAGTAGCCTACGTGCTCGCATGCTTAACATTCGTTTATTTAAGCTCTTCCAACTATACTATTATAAATAGGAAACCCTAAAATTAAGGTGCAAGAGCTTGGTCAAACAACTGGCTAATATGGAGAACGACGCCCTGAAACTGATAAGGGATAATGGAGGGATAATGCTTCAAAGCGACTTATGGAAAAAGTTAAAGTTAGACAGCAGAGAGGGGTCCAGGCTCGTAGCTAGGCTCGTCAAGAGGGGCCTCATTAAGAGGGAGGAGACCCTAGTCAATGGCCGTAAAACATACAAGCTATATATAACGGAGTCAAACAAGAAAAACCCCCCAATAGTCATAAGCCTGAACAGCGTCCTCAACATACCCTGCATAACCTGCATTTACATAGACCAGTGTAGTCCAGGGAACTTCTACGAGCCAGGCACATGTTTATGGTTAGACAACTGGATCAAAAAACGAACTCTCTATCCCTCCATTTAGGGAACATAATCATATCCTTCCGCGAGAAGCCCTCCTAGGAAGTAAAGCCACAAATAAACAGCAGCCTAGAGTTCAAACAACTATGAGGAGAGCGAGTGGCCGCCAGAACCCAATACCACGGGTATTTTGGTTCTTCCCCCCGATATTAGGCCCGACTTCCCCCAGCCCGTCGGAGGCTCAATAGGCTGACATCACGGGGCCGCCCTGCCCCCGATGAGCCCGTGAACTGTGATCGGGCTGGGGGGAGCCGGGCCCAATACCATGAACACCCATAGTATTGGATTCCAGCGACCACTTAAAGGAATCTTATACTCTGAAGGAACCCTGCGATCCCGTGGGAAGGTTAACTTAGCTGGTGGAGTCGTTAAGTTCTGTCTATGGGGGGCGTTTGCTGGACTCTAAGACCTTAAGATTAAAGTTATCCCGCCTATGTAAGGTATTTTTATAGGGGCTTTGTTAACGGATAGGACGACACCGACAATGTTTTCTTCAGGGTGCCCGGCTACCCCAAACATGGCTGGACTGGGGGGGCACTTTCTAGGATCCCCCATATCTGGGCTCCAGTTGTTATCGCCTTTAGTCACGAAACAGTAGCGGCCTTCAACCTCATACTTATGTATTACCCTGTGGATGACGAACTTGGCTCCACTCTTGTAAACGATAATGTCCCCCACGTTTATGTTAGATGGATCTCTTTTTACGAGGATTACTAAGTCGCCTGTATGAAGCAGGGGCTCCATGCTCCTGCCGTCTACGGCGGCGAAACCGCCGCCCATAAGCCTGAAAGCTATGTAGGCGGCGACAAGGGCTATTGTTAATGCTACCGTTATTTTATCCTGGCGGGTTAACCTCAACTGTGAGCCCCTGAATCTAAAAGTTTCACTAGGTCTTAAATATCCCGGCTAAGGTGTTCCCCTTTAGCTTCTATAAGGGTTGAAGCATGAACAATCTATGGGGGCTGGGAGGGGCTTGGCTGGCATCCTTGAAGTGTCACCGGAGCTTTCTAGGATTGGTGTTTTCATAGTTTATGCTGTGGTGAGAAACGTTAGAGTATTAGAGACTCCCGAGCGTGTGGCGAACATTATGGCTGAGGAGGAGGCCAAGGTTAGGTCAACCTTTGAAACCCCCGCAAGGCTAACTGATAACCCTATCATACAGGCTTATAGGAGGTTTTTGTGGAGGCTCGGCATAGACCCCACTAAGATTAGGCCCAGTTCTGAAGCCCTAGCTAGGAGGGTCCTTCGCGGGGCCCCCCTCCCTAGGATTAACAGTATTGTAGACATTGGGAACGTTGTAAGCTTGAGAACCCTTATACCCATAGGGTTATATGACATGGATTCCCTAAGCCCTCCTCTAACATTAAAACTTTCGAGGGGAGGGGAGGTTTTCCTACCTGTGGGTTCTGAGGGCTCTGATGTTTTAAGTAGGGGGGTTCCCATAATAGTAGACTCTAAGGGTTTAGTTATACACGTTTACCCCCATAGGGACTCTAGACTATCAATGATAAGGGGGGAGACCAGGAATGTTCTCATAACTTTATGCGGGGTCCCCGGGGTTCAGAGGGACCTAGTGATGGGGGCCGCTAAAGCTGTTGTCGACATGATTTTAAACATTAACCCCCTAGCGGAAGCTAGCGAGTTCGGGGTGGTAGTTTAGAGTGGGGGCTGCCTACGACTACGAAGATTTGAGGAGGATAGCTGTAAGGGTGGCTGGGGAGGCTGCCGGGCTCTTAAGGGATCATGCTTGCGACAGCAGGTATACTAGGAAGGTTAAGGGGGAAACAATAGTGGCCGATAAGATCTCAGAGGATTATATTTTAGACGCGCTTAGGGGAGAGAACCTGAAAGTAAGGGGGATCTCAGAGGAGAAGGGCCCCTTCGGAGATGAGGGCATATTCGTCGCCATAGACCCCCTAGATGGGAGCACAAACTATACTAGCTGCATATCATGGGCTTCAGTCTCCATAGCTTTCGCCCTGAACAACACTATGGAAAGCCTAGTAGCGGGGGCTGTAGCCCCAGTGTTTTACGGTAACACGTTCTCGTTCTCTAAAGGGGGAGGCTGCTACTATGGGGGAAGGAGGCTGGCTAGGCCAAAAACAGTTTCCAGGCTAGTATTCGCCTACGTGGAGGACGCCGTTAAAGCCCAAAAACTCATAGATGCAGTGAAACACATAGAACCTGAAGTCAAAATAAGAGGATTGGGAAGCGCAGCACTAGAAATATGCTATGTGGCCGCCGGCAGAGCCATCCTATTCGCGGACCTCAGAGGTAGACTAAGGAACATTGATATAGCGGCAGCAGTAGGGTTCCTGAGAGAATGTGGCGGCGAAGCTTATGACTCAAAATCAGCCATACTAAACTCAAGCCTCGAAAACATAGAAGTAGTAGGGGACGTCGTAGCCTCTCTCGATAAAAACGTAGCATTAGAGTTCTTAAAGCTTATAGGAACTACATAGTGGCCGCTGGAGCCCAATACCATAGGCTTGATCCTACGGTTATACACGCCGGCCCCAGCCCATCGGGAGCTCCATAGACTGACACCACAGGGCCGCCTTACCCCCGCCTCCAATGGCCAATCACGGAAGAGGGCTCACATAGCGTGGAAGCGTCAAAACGACTCTAAGCTTCCATAGTTCTTAAACATTATCGCGTTCTCAATTACCCCTAAGCAACCATATTAATCAGAAGACTCCAAAGATTTTACTCTAGAAGACATTCTCATGGGCTTGCGGGCAGCCGTCAACAGATAATTGAGCATAGTGTAATCATAGTAAGCCTTTACTCTACACGCGTTTACCCTCCCCCCACGCCTTCCCTGTCACGGATGTTTCCAGCTGAAAGCTGGGGAGAACTATTAAAGCCCCCTCTTCAATAACAGGGCAAGGAGGCAGTTACCGTCTGAGTTTAGGGCTTTGAGTGTGCATGTGAAGTATCTACATTCAGAACCTTTACAGGGGCCTCCTAACAGTAGACATATAACTTCTCTAGCCTGTATCCCTCTCGTCACTCTCTTATTAACCTGGATGAAGTCTTTAGAGCATTTGAGGTAGGGGCATTTGTTGCTACATTTCCCCCCTAGGGGTGCTGGTTTTGGGTTAAGTTTTCTCATTACTTCTGTTAGGGTTTCTCTATAGTCTGGTGGTGTGTAGTCTTTGTTTAAAAATAGGCGGGAGATGCTTTGGATTTTTTCAACTATATTCTCTTCTACTTTTAGGTTTTCAGAGTTCAAAGTTCCACCACACTATCTATTAACATCCGCCCAGCCTAATTAAATTACATGGTGAAACGTAATGATGCTCTATAATGTTAAGAGCGCCGGCTTAAACTTTAACACCTTGAGGAGACATAAGTTCTTTCCAGGCTAGTTTTGGGAAGCCCGGTACTTTTGGGATCTCTTAGAGCCTTATCCACCTGAACATCATGTAAGTGATTTTCCCGCCCCTCTCGGGGAAGGCCATTATGAAGGTTTTCTTTACACTATGGCTAATCCTGCCAGCTCTAACAATGTCCGTAGGGTCTAGTTTTTCCCAGGCGTCGTGGACGTGAACTATGAAGGGGGCGTGTTCTAACCCGGGCCCCACCCTGTAGACTGTGAAGTCGCTCCCAAACTTCAAGCCAGACCTAACTATGAGATTCCTGTCCCTCAAGTCCCTATAAACAGTGTAGAGGAGTTCTAGCCTAGGGGTCTCTTTAACCTGTCTTATAAGATCTTCGACGGTTACACTGGTCCCATCAACCCTCTTAATAGACAGGACACCCTTCTCCGCTAAGTACAATGCTTCTATCAAGCTCAGCTTCAAGGGGGTTTCAAAATCCGCCCCTTTAGGCTTCTCCACCCCTATAGGGGTCCCGTAAAACCCCCTTGAATAAAGGGACCTCGCAGACTCAATGTCATAGATTATGACAGAGCCGTCTACAAGCAAACCCTCATACTCTCCCACAAGCACCCACCCGCATTTAAGAGCTTAACCCCTAATTACCGATTATAGGCTCACAAGCTTTTAATCTTTATAAAACCACTCAAACAACTCGTCTAGCTACAAATTTGGAATCCGTCTAACCACTAGTTAGGAGCACACCCATCTGCCGCCCCCGCTTTACACCAAGGGTTTCCCTTCTATGTAACAGGGTTTTCCGGCATGTTTACACTTTGCCCGTGGTGAGGCTCTCAGACTGTTTTCTAGAGTAAGAACTCTGGGAGTTTTGGTTAACATGGTTATTCAGGGGTATTTAAGAGCATAATAATGCGAACTATGGGAATTTAGAGTTATTTTAAGGCTTCCCTGCTATGCGAGCCCGCCCCCATTATTGGCAGTCGGGGGCGAGGGCAAGACAGCCCCAGTAATGCCAGCCTATGAAGCCCTCAACGGGCTGGGGGCCGGTGCGCAAAACCGTGGGAATCGGGTTCCGCGACCGCCTGGAAGAGGCCCGGCTTTATGGGAATAGCACTTGGGCTAGGGCGGTTGTTTCAGCTGGGAGGCACCCCCTTTAATATGAGCTCTTTGAGGGTCTTGTTTTTAACGGCTTCTCTGGAGACTTCTATGACCCATAGTCCTGTGAGCCCTCTTTTAGAGGCGAGTGTTTCGAGGACTTCCTCGGGTGTGGTGTTTAGTGTTTTAGTTATTCCAGGTATTGCTTCTCCGAGTTTAACGGCTGCCTTGTAGTGGTATTTGCATAGGTTTAGCCTTGTTGATTCCCTTCCGCATATTAAACATGGCTTGTCAGGCTTCTTTAGCTGGAGGGCTTTAGCTATGCTGTCTTTAACTGTGTCGAGCCTTTTATTATATTCCTTGAGTAGCGCCTCTATGGTCTTCACAGCTTCCTCTCTAACCTCCTCTCTTCTAGCTCTACCTAGCCTTATGTCTTCGAGTTTCTTCTCGAAGACTCTAGTGAGTTCCGGGCTTGATAGTTCCGGGAAGAGTTCTGAGATTACATATGCCACGGCATACCCCAAGTCTGAGACTATAGACTTGCCGTCTCTATCTATAATGTAGCCCCTCTTATAGAGAACCTCTATTATCCTAGCCCTCGTAGCCTCAGTCCCTATCTCGGTCTCCTCCATCCATTTTAATAGTGAATCCTTCGAGAGCCTCACCCTCGGAGTGCTCCAGGAAATGTTAACTAAAACATCTAAAACCCTAACAACACCCCCCTCAACAATGTCTGGAAGGGGCTCGCCTTCGGGTCTAAGGAAGGGGTAGTATTTAAGCCACCCCTCCTTCAAAATGGTGACCCCGTGGGATTCGTAGAGCCTCCCCCAACTATCTTTAACGACAAGCCTAGCCCTAGCTATTGATGC
Organism: Thermoprotei archaeon; assembly: GCA_029335875.2. Taxonomy (GTDB): domain Archaea; phylum Thermoproteota; class Thermoprotei_A; order Sulfolobales; family Acidilobaceae; genus DSZV01. The sequence goes on from JARJMZ020000036.1 coordinate 102,018, forward strand.
TGGCTTGGCGAAGGTAGCTAGAAACCTCCTGACTACCAGGTCGTAGACAGCCTTATATCCTCCCTCGAGCCTCCCAGGCTTCTCCCCTGTAGGGTGTATTGCTGGGTGTGCTGGGTCGTCCATTTTGCCTTGGACCGGCTTGAGTACCCCTCCAGTTTCAGCTATGAGGGTCCTGGTGAGACTAGAGTATTCTGGGATGCCGCTGAGGCCTCTAATTATACCTTCATAGTTTAGTGTGGGCGGCAGTTTCTGGCTGTTAGTCCTAGGGTAGCTTATGAGGCCTTCTAAATAGAGGTCCTCAGCTATCTCCTGGGTCTTCATGGGAGGTAGCTTGTAAAGCCTGTAAGCCTCGTGCTGTAGGTCTCCCAGGTTGAAGGATGGGGGAGGCGTTATACTCTCTACACTATGGCTCTTAGACGCGACTTTCAGTGTTCCAGAGGCTTCCAGCTCTCTCTTAACGTTTAAAGCTTCAAGCTTCGTTTCCACCTTCCAGCCTTTAGGGTAGGCTTTAAACTGTTTACCCGGGCCTGCGCTGAGAGTTAAAACTATAGATATCATGGGCTTTGGAGTGTGAAGGTTTAGATCCTCCCACCTCCTGACAGCTTCTATTAAAGTTGGGCTTTGAACCCTCCCAGCGCTTAGAACCCGCCTGCCCCCAGCCACGCTCCTCACAGCCCCCGTTAAGGCCCTACTAATATTTATGCCCCACAGCCAGTCGAGCTCGTGCCTGGCTAAGCCCGCCTCCACCATATCCCTGTCTAATGGTAGTAGCCTCCTGTAAGACCCCCTTATCTCTTGGGGTGTTAGGGTCGAGAATTTCATCCTCTTAGCCTTGCTTACGTCGCCCAGCCTCTCTATTATCATGTAACATATTAGGCTGCCTTCAATATCGTAGTCGCAAGCGCTAACATACATTGAGGCTTTAGGTAGTATGGTTGAGAGTAGGTCATAGAATTTCTTGAGATGCCTTGATGAAGCCTCAACCTCCCACAGGGGCCTCCAGGTGTATGTGTAAACGGGGAACCCTCTAGACCCCGTGTAGAGGCCGAACATGTGGCCGGCACTAGTAACTACTATTACGCTACTCCCATCAACGTTTAGAACCCAGAAGGGAATGCCATTATAACTGCACTTTGAAGGAGAGCCTAGAGCCCTAGCTATTTTCTCTCCCGCCCTAGGCTTCTCGGCTATAACAGCGATATAGTTTGGGGGTATTCTGCAGGGAACCTTAGAGCTCACGTCCCCCTACCATCACTTATAATAATGGCATGGGCGCTGTTAAGACGAGGAGAACGCCATATGTGAGCGCTACTGAGAGCGTGAGCTTTGAGGCTTTCTCAACGCTCATGGCGGGCCCCGGGTGTCTTCCGCCGGACACGAAGTATATGAATATGGCTATTAGGGCGAACATTAGGAACACTGGGTTCACTAGAGCTAGCATTATTAAGGTAGCTATTAACGCCCTACTAATGAGAGAGTGAGCCTTAGACCCAACGATCCCCCTAACTATGTGACCCCCATCAAGCATAGCTATAGGCATTAGGTTGAGGAACGTCACTAAAAACACCACGTAAGAGGCGAATGCCAGGGGGCTTAATAGGAGTATGTCTGAAGGGTTTAAAGCCCTAGGCAAAAGCTGCCCGACCAGTATCATAGACACTGGGACCACATTGAGAGGTATGACTTGAACCCCTACTAGAGCCTCCTCAGACACTACAACAGACTCTCCTATACCGTACACTGCTAGGGGGACGGCTATAACATAGCCTGCCAGGGGCCCGGCTATAGCCATAAGTGATAGAGCCTCAGAACTGGGCGGGAGCCACCTCAAGTTAATAACAGCCCCGAAAGTCCCTAGAAACCCTAACTGCAGGGGGGGCGCCGGGATCAGATAGGGTAGGCTTGAAGGAGTCCTATAAGCCCTCATAACAATCCAGTGGCCCAGCTCATGGATCATTAGGGGGACTAGGAGGCCTACCATGTAAGCTGCAGGGGACCACGAGAACCCGGGGGCTTTACCTGTGGGGGGAGCCCCGAAACTTAGCCCTGAAACGAACACCGTAACTAGGGTGACAAGTGCTAGGGCTATATTCCAGGCTATCTTAGAGTCTCCGCTCTTAGGGAATAAGTGTAGGACTAAGCCCCTCTCATCTCTCCTCAATAAAGGATAGCAGCCCCCCTCCACAACCCTAGGGTAGATCCTGGTTAAAGCCTCATCTACACTGGAAAACCTCTTGGGCATGCCTAGGACGATTTCCGCCCTAGACCCGTAGACGCTCTCGCTTAAAACCTCAAACTCCTCATAGACAGCTAGCTTACAGAGCTCACTCAAGCCTCCCGACAACCTCCCTAGTCCTGCTTACTAGAAGCGACAACGGTATGCTCTGCCTAAATCCGGAACTAGTGTATCTAAGCACTGACGCCGGGAGTATGCCTTTCTCAACTTCATATTTGGCTATTAAAACAGGGTCGTTCGACCCTACAACTTCTGGGGGCACTAGCGGGGGGGCTCCCCTGGAGAGTTGGAGAGCCCTAATACCTATTATTCTCGCCTTCTCATACCTAGTCAAGAACGGGGGGCCTATGCGTATCTCCTCGGACACTCCGGGCACTCTAGGGTATGCATTGTAGGCTTCGGAGACCATCACTAGAACCCACCCGCCCGGTAGAGCGTTAAAACTCGCTAATAAACTCTAAAACACTATGGATATCGCATACACTAATAGCAGCCCCCAGAAACCTCTTACAGCCGCCTTTCGATTCCAAAAGCTACACCTTAATTGAAATTCGAGGGGAAAAGCTTATATACTTAGTTGGGCTTAGGCTTTCGCCTGCCTACTCCTACTCTCCCTAATACGGCCCCTCCCTAGTTTTTCATGGGCCCTGGCTAGGTGCCCTGACGCTAGGGCTGCTAGTAGGTTCAGCTCCCCAGCTAGGACTGTAGCTGCAACGATCTCAGCGAGTTTTAAAGCGTTAACGCCTGGGGGGTCTCCGCCGCCTGCGACCCCCATTATTGAGAGTGCTTCCTTCTGAGTTCTGAGCCTGGTGCCCCCTCCTATGGTGCCCACTTCTAGGCTTGGGAGTGTTACTGATATGTAAAGCTCTTCTCCCCTGAGTTCAGTCCAGGTGATGCCCATACTGCTCTCCACTACCTGTGCTGCGTCTTGGCCTGTAGCTATGAATATGGCTGCTATTATGTTAGCATAGTGGGCGTTGAAGCTGGGGCTTCCCGCCGCCCCGCTTCCGAGGAGGTTTTTAGCCGTGTTTATGTAGTGGATGAGCTCTATCTTGGCTTTTAGAACGTTCTCGGCGACATTCCTCCCTATTAGGGCTTCAGCAACTACATACTTGCCCCTCCCCAATAGCCTGTTTATGATGGCTGGCTTCTTGTCTGTGCACATGTTCCCGCTGAGGGCTATGCATCTAGCGTCGCCATCATAGTTCTCCTCTATGTAGGAGCATATCTTGTCGCTGGCTATAGTAGCCATGTTCATCCCCATGGCGTCCCCTGTCTTGTAGACGAGCCTGATCCACACAAGGTTCCCTACAGTGAAAGGCTGGACGTCTATGAGGGCCCCATGCCTTGTAACCTCTGAAACCCTGGATTTCAGCTGTTCAAAGTTGGCTTTAACCCACTCGACGAACTGGTGAGCTTCAACGACGCTCGGCGTCCATACTAGGGGGGCCCTCGCCATGCCATCCTTTAAAACCTTAACTACAGCGCCGCCGCTGGAAGTCACTGCTTTCACCCCCCTATTAACGCTCGCCACGAGGGCTCCCTCAGTAGTTGCTAGGGGCACGTAGAAGTCTCCTCTAGCATACTCGCCTAGAACTCTTAGGGGTCCCACTATGCCTACGGGCACTTGGACGGCTCCTATGGGGTTTTCAATGTTATACCCGTAGAGCTCCTCGAAGTCTAGTATGGTGCTAGCTATGCCTGAAAGGTTTACGCCTAGAACCTTCTCTATGTAAGACCTTCTAGCTAAAGCTGCCAGGTTGGCGTTGCCTAGATACTCCTCTAGCCTGCTGACGCTCAACTCCCCCCTCTCAATCTTCCCCATGATCTCCTCCAGGTTGAAGCCTTCCCCAGCCGCTGCCCCTACAGCCCCAGGCATGCTCTCACGCTCCCTTAACTGGCCTGAACTTAATCCCATAGACTATGAGCCCCGTCCCCCCATCCTCTGCTATCCTCCTGAAGACAGCTTCAACCTGCATCCCTACGCTCACGTCTTCCGGGCTAGCGTCTGTTATCTCACTTATAACCCTCGCAACTCCTAGGTCAACAAGACCTAGAATAACGGGGGCCCTGCTCTTGGAGTCGAAAGGCACAGAGTATACAACACTATAGCTCATAAGCCTGCCAACCCTTGGAAGCTCGGCTTCCACCATACTCCTAGAGCCGCAGTAGGGGCATGAATATGAGGGTGGGTAATGCAGCTTGCCGCATGAGGTGCACTTACCGGCCACAAGCCTATACCTGTGAGTCCTACCCCTCCAGACTGCTGGAGCACTGAAACCCGCCAACCCCTATCACCCCACACTCCTAAGGTAGGCTATGTAAGCACTCGACCCAGAGCCGTTGACGGAGACTGCAAGGCCGTGGCGGGAGTCCGGCACTTTTAACCCGGGGAACTCGCCTCCAAGCTGGAGAGCCACTTCCACAACCTGGTATACCCCAGTAGCTCCTATAGGGTGGCCCCTGGCTTTCAAGCCTCCGCTCGGGTTGACCACCGGCCCCTCCCCGCCTAGGGAGAAGTATCCGCGTGAAACAGCCTCCGCAGCTTTACCCCTCTCCGCGAGCCTTAAAGATTCAAGTTCCAGGATCCCCATTATTGTGAAAGAGTCGTGGAGCTCTATGACGTCAACCTCTTTAATGTCAGCCCTCTGCGTCAGCCTCTGATAAGCCCTTTCAAGAGACTCGAACCTGAGCGGGTCCTCGGGTAAAGCTATGCTGGGATATCCCGTGGCAGACTCTACAGCGACAAGCTCTGCGAGAACGTTACCCCTACCTGAACCCTCAATAACAAGAGCTGCCGCCCCGTCGCCCAGGGGGAACGAGTCGAGGAGCGTTATAGGGTCGGCCACTGGGGGTGCTTCTAAGACTTTTTCAGGAGTTATAGCGAACCTGAGCATCGCATAGGGGTTTAACTTAGCGTTAGAGTGCATGAGGGCAGGCCAGTATGCTAGGGTCAGCCTGTCTACCTTGAAAGTCTCCATGTAGAGCCTCATGAGTATCCCCGCTATACCCCCCATCCCTATACTATACATGCCTTCACCTTCAACGTCATAGAATTTAGAGAAGTGCCCGTAAACCTTCCACGTGGGCCACTCTGAAAGCTTGTCGACACCAACAACGAGGACCCTAGAGGCTAAGCCACTGTCTATCAGAGACTTTGCAACACTCACAGCAGCCAGTCCTGAAGCCTCCCCAGATTCTACAGCTAAGGCCCTCACCCCCCTAAACCCGGTATAGGAGGCTATGTAAGATGCTATGTCAAGCTGCACGTCGCTAGCATATGTGAAACTCGAGGAGACTATTATGTAGTCTAGAGTGTCCGGCTCGGCGTCCTCTAACGCCTTAGAAGAAGCTTCGGCGGCAAGCCTTTTAACCCCCTTATCATAGTGTCTATCCACGTTCACCATAGACACTCCAGTTATGTACGCCACAGGGCCCACCCCTACTCTCTCACCACCCTGATCATGTGCCTGAACTTTGCGTATGTAGAGTAGTTTATCATGATCTTTTTAGACACCAGCTCGTCAACTTTAGGGGCTTTATTCCTCTTCTCCTCTACCGCATCGGTGACTATAATACTGTAGGCGTCGCTCCCAGCCCCGCTGCCGAAAGGCGCCACTAGGATCCTGTCGCCGGGCGCGGCGTTATCCAGGATCCTAGCCAGACCTATGAGAGCGCTCGCATTATAGGTGTTACCTATGAGGGGCGTCACGATCCCCGCTTTCAACTGTTCAGGCTTAAACCCGAGCATTTCCCCCACTTTCAAGGGGAACCTGCCATTAGGCTGGTGGAACACCGCATATTTAAAGTCTGAGGGTTTAAGGCCGAGGGTATTCATCAGGCCCCTCGCAGCCCCTATTATGTGGGCGAAATAAGCCGGCTCCCCCGTAAACCCTTCTCCATGCCTTGGGTAGGGCGTCCCCTCGCGCCTCCAAAAGTCTGGAGTGTCTGTAACATAACTGTAGCTCCCCTCAAACACTGCTGCCGACCCGGGGCTAGGCCCCACAACGTAGGCTGCAGCCCCGCTAGAAGCTGTAAACTCTAGGACATCACCAGGGTTAGCCTGGGCAGTGTCACTCCCGATTATTATAGCGTATTTAACCATGCCAGAAGCTACGAGGCCTAGAGAGGCTCTAAGACCCTCACTAGCAGCCCTACAGGCGAACTCGAGGTCGCTAGCCATAGTTACAGGGGTCACACCTAGGGCTTCAGCTATTATAGTAGCGCTGGGCTTAACAGCGTATGGCTTAGACTCCGTCCCGAAGAAGACCGCGCCCACATCCCCGGGGTCTACGCCAGCCCTTTTCATCGCGTTAGCGGCAGCTTCCAACCCCATAGTTGTGGAGTCCTCGTCGGGGCCTGCTATAGCTTTCTCGATCATGGCTAGGGCTTTCCACTGGCTGTCGCTCCACCCCCACTCTCTCGCTATATCCTCCATTTTAATCCTAAACCTGGGTATGTAGACGCCCCACCCGTGGATTCCAGTAGCTGTCTCGGGCCTCTGTTGAGGCAAAACTTTACACCTAACTAGAAGTCTGCTGATCCCCTATTTAAACTTTTAGACTAAAAATGAAAGAAGTTTACGGCAATAGACGAATTAAAGGGGAGGTTTAACGCCCCAGTAATAGCTGTTAAACGTTAGCCACATAAATGTTATCCGCATCCCTCACGATAACCACTGAAAGCTTCTGGGAGGGCCTTAAATCCTTATCGCCCATTACAGCTATCACCCTATACTGTCCAACGTCCATTGCTAGGGTCTCGCCCCAATGCCACCCGGGGCCTACGACTACAACCTTAACCTTATCGCCCACACGATAAGGCTTCTCGAGGCTAGGCCTCTTCTCGAAGCCCAGCTCCTCAGGCTCAACTATAAGCCTATACCCTGTATCTCTCTCAAGCCCCCTAAGCCATGAGTAAAACCTAGACCAGCCCCACTCCCTAACCCCCCTAACCTTCCTCCCATACTTGTGCACCTCATACTTCTGTATTAGAACCCCCGTGGGCCACCCACTCTTCCTCCCAGCCCCATGCCTCCTAGCCCACTCTACCAGAGCCTTCATCTCAGCCTCGTTGAAACCTGGGACTAAGACCGGGGTGAGCACAACGTCTATACTCGTATTCTCAATTATCCAGGCGGCAGTATCTAAGACCCTGCCCACATCATACCACCCAACACCCACAAGTGTCCTGGCCAGGCCTGCGTCAAGGGCGTCAACACTCAAGTTAATCCTATCAAGACCCGCCTTCTCAAGCTCCAAAGCCAGCCTCCTACTAAGGAAACCCCCATGAGTCTCGACGGCAACCCTAGCTATGTATCCTGAACTCTTAAGCCCCCTTATCAAAGATAAAACATCGGGATGGCTGAGAGGCTCCCCTACCCCGTCAAGCAAAGCCTCAACACCCCCACCCTTAAACCTGGCAACCTCAACAGTCCACCTAACAAGCCACCGAGGCTCCACAATGAACTCTGAAGCCCTAGTAACGCTCCTAGGCCCGGCGTCAACACTACAGAATATACAGGAATGCTGGCAAATCGTGGTGGGTCTAACTTGAATAATATTAGTACCCCTATCTATAACCCCAAAAGCTATGTGACCCACAAGCGGCAGAGGATCTACAACCTGGTAGACAGGCCTCCCATAAAAAGACCCCTTAAGCTGGAGACAACAAGGGAACCCCCCCTTAAAATCTGAAAAACGCCCTACCAAACCCCTCCCCACAATAATATCCTACCCAAGCGTAAATTTTTCGTTACGCCCGAAGCCTCCCCCTTCATGGGAGGCTTCACTCCAAGATACCCCCAAGCCTCTAGCACTGTTTTCCAGGAAAATCTCTAGGGTTTTCTGGTTAATATGGTTACTTAGAGACGCCTGAGACCATAATAGTGAACTAGAACTATGAAAACTTAGAGAAAAGTTTAAAGATCCCCCCACCATACCCGCCCACAGTAAGCCCGCCACTATGAGGGCTTAGCCATCATAGGCGGGAATATGCAAGGCGGCCCTGGTAGCGCCCCCGTGACTGGGGGGCCAGACCCGATAATATGAGGATAAACCAAAAACCTGCGGTATTGGGGTCCGGCGACCGCAACAGCGTGTCTTGGGGTTTAGCTGGTTTTTCCTTTGGGGGTTTCATGTGCTTTTGTATTTTTCTAGGGCTTTTGGTCCTTCTTCTTTCAGCTTTTTTAGTTCCTCTATGAGTGCTGGGATTATTTCTTTGTAGTCTCCTATTATTCCATAGTCTGATTGTGTGAATATTGGGGCTTCGGGGTCTATGTTGACTGCTATGATTCTGCCCGCTTCTCTGACTCCTATCATGTGTTGTGCCGCGCCGCTTATGCCTATGGCGAAGTATAGTATTGATTTTACTGCTCTCCCAGTTTGGCCTATCTGCCTGTATTCTTCTATCCAGCCTGCGTCTACCGCTTTCCTCGAGGCTCCTACGACTCCATCTAGGAGTTCTGCGAGGTTTTCGAGGAGTTTGAATCCTTCTGGGCTTCCGAGGCCTCTGCCCCCTGAGACGATTACTTCTGCTTTTTCTACTCCAACTTCTGCCCTGTGGAGTTTCTTTCTTGATAATAATTTCATCTTGTCTTCAAGCTTGACATCCACATTTTCATACATGACTTCGCCTTTTCTACCCTCGTCTCTGGGAGGGATGGGGAACACGTTGGGCCTCGCCGTGCCTATTTGCGGTCTCCTGAAAGGTGTTTTTATGAAGGCTAATAGTATGGCGGCGAAGGGGGGCCTTATTAGTAGGACGTCTTTCGTGCTCTCGTCTACGTCGAAGTCTGTGCAGTCCGCTGTTATTCCAGCTTTTAGAGTGTTGGCTATGTAGGGGGCTAGCTCCCTCCCCCTCTTGGTGGCTGGCGCTAGGATTACTGATGGCTTATATTTTCTAGCTAAACTCACTATTACATGGGCATATACTCTGGGATAATACGTTTCCAGGCCGGGATCGTCGACAACTATAACCTCGTCGGCTCCATGCTTTATAATCTCCTCCGCAAACCCTGAAACCCTATAGCCTACTAGAACCCCCACAAGCTTCTCTCCAAGCTTATCAGCTATCTTCCTCCCCGAGGTTAACATTTGGAGGCTCGGCTCGCTTATGAAGCCCTCGAAAGCCTCAATTAAAACCCAGACGTTCTTAAACTCCTCCGGCTGCTCGCACGGCCACTCGGGGCACAGCTTTTCACAGTCAACTTTCACATCAACCACCCCAAAGCTTCTTAACTAGGAGCTCCCTAAGCTTCTCGTCCTCAACAATCTTGGAGACTATCCATCTTGCCGCATCCCTAGGATCCCTGGGCTTGTAAACCTCCTTCTTCCTAGGAACTTCAGGCATGTCTATGGTCTTAGCCACTATCGTGGGGGAGCCTTTGAGACCCACACATCTAGGGTCTAACTTTAGTTCAGAGTTGCCCCATACCACGATGGTATCCTTGTTGAGTTTAGCCCTAAGCTTGTTGTAGAGGGAGACGGGCCTGGGCTTTAAAGCTCTCACAGCAATCCCTAAGACTGCTGGAAGCTCTATCTCGTATTCTTCAATGTAGTCTTCAAGCTCCCTTACAACCCTTATCCTACCATCACCCAGAACTTGGATATCCTTAACATAGTAGACGTAAGGCCAGTCAAGCCAGCTAGCCACCTGGCCTGGAATGTGGGCTGTACTAGAATCAATAGTCTCCTGCCCGAAAACCACTAAATCAACCTTCCCGTATTCCCTCTCAACCTTACTTATAGCGTTAGCGAGCACATAACTAGTAGCTAAAGTATCGGCGCCGGCGAAAACCCTATCAGTAATAAGTATAGCCCTATCAACCCCCATTCCGAGAGCTAACTCCAATCCTTTAACCGCAGGGGGAGGAGCCATAGTGAAAGCTATAACCTCGCCCCCCACAGCATCCCTCAACCTTAAAGCCATTTCTATAGCTGGGAGGTCGTGAGGGTTAACTATTGAGGGGATACCTTTCCTTATTAAAGTCCCCGTCTCAGGGTCAAACCTGACAGCTTGAGTGTTTGGAACCCATTTAATACCCACAGCTATCCTCAAAGCTCCCCCACCTCCTACATATACCTGTACTGAATACCCCTCCCGCTCTTAGGATACTCCCACCTGATCTGGTCGCTCCCACTTAAGACCCTGCACGTGCCGCATTCTACGCAGCCTTCATAGCTCATTATAAGCTTGTCTCCCGCTAAGCTGTAACATCCCATGGGGCATAGGAGTATTAAAGCCTTAACTCTAAGGCCCTCCTGCTTTAATACTTCTATGTGCCTCTCCTCATCCACGTCCCAGATGCTCCTTTGAAGGAGCTCCCCTAATTTTATAACCTTGAGTCTTGAAGCCTGGGAGCTCATAGCTTACCGACCACCCTCCCCAACTTATATATTATTTTAAGCGAACTTACATCCTCCTCTCTCGCAGCGTCTAGAAAGCTTCTTATAAGTTTAGGCTCCTCATAATCAGCCTCGAACAGTTTGCTGGCAGCTCTTATAGCTACCTGAGGTAGTTTCTGGAAGAAGAAGGGGTCTGACATAACATCCCCTATGCTGCTATGGTTTTTGAGCTCCCTGTAAATATAGCTTTTCTTAACCTTCTCCTCGTAAGACTTAAGATTCTCTTCTGTTGGCCCCCCATTATTGAAAGCCTCTATTAAAGCTTCCGCAGCCAGCTTCCCGCTTGTAACCGCAGTGTCAACACCCCTTATGGTATACCCTGTGTTTACGAGGAAGCCTGCAGCGTCTCCAACCACTAGGAGCCCGTTCATGTAAAGCTTTCTCGGCATAAGCTTTAGGCCAGCCTCTATAGTCATTCTACCACCATACTCTATAACATCAGCCTCCCTCCAGAGGTTTCTAAAGTATGGGTGGAGCCTGAACGCTTCCACAAGGCTGGAAACATGTTCTTTCAAAAGACCGGCTTCCGCAGCTTTAGCCGCGGGGCCTATAGGCAGCACTAAGCCTATGCTTATGGAGTCTCTCATCGTGTATATAAAGCCTCCCCCAGGCAACCCTAGGGTCACGTCGCCGGTCACGAACCACGCCAGCCCCTCGTCTTTGCCTAGCATGAACCTCTCTTCTATAAGGTTAGGGTTTAAGCTTAGAACTTCTTTAACCCCGAGAGCTATGTGGTCTGGGTTCAGTTTCTCAACAAGGCCAAGCTTCTCGAGGAGCAGGCGGTTAACGCCTTCAGCATCTATGACGGCGTCGGCGTAAACGGTGTCGCCGCCACTCTTAACCCCCAAGACTCTACCCTCTTTAACCACGATCTCGTCAACCCTAACCTCGTCAACTATTATGGCGCCGGCGTTTTCAGCCTTCCTAGCCATCCAGTTTACGAGCTCTGTTAGGTATGTTGTGAAAGCTACTTTCCTACCGAGTTTATACTCTATTGTTAGAGCCCTCTCGCCCCATACTAGGCTAAACCTCTCTTTCGACACCCACCTGTGTATAGGGGCTTCCTTGTCGAGCTCCGGCCAGACCTCTCTTAGAGGCTGAGCGTAAGCTTTACCCCCCCACAGTTCTTTACTCCCCGCACCCCTGCCCCTCTCGAGGACTAGGACTTTAAACCCTGCCTTAGCCAGCAGGTAGGCTGAAGCGCACCCCGCAGGCCCGGCGCCCACTACTATAATGTCGAATTTTGACGTAACATTCACTTATAATCACCTAGTATAAGTATTTAAACCAAGCTTAAATAACTAATAGTAAAATGTGTATGGTTAAATTTAGAGCTTAATACTTAGAGTTTTAAACTCTAGATGAAGCTACGCTCTTTAGAGAGGTGGAATTCCATGGTCTCATACACCAGGTATGAGCTACCCCCACTCCCATACTCGTATAAGGCTCTAGAACCCTACATCATAGAGGAGATAATGAGGTTGCACCATTCAAAACACCATAACGCTTACGTCGTGGGAGCTAACGCTGCATTGGAGAAAATGGAGAAACACCTTAAAGGCGAAATCCAAATAGATGTTAGGGCCGTACTCAGAGACTTCTCTTTCAACTATGGAGGGCACATAATGCACACAATATTCTGGCCCAACATGGCCCCGCCTGGCAAGGGTGGAGGGGCGCCCGGGGGGTTAATAGCGGATTACATTAACAAGTTCTTCGGCAGCTTTGAAGGCTTTAAGAGCATGTTCAGCCAGGCAGCTAAGACTGTTGAAGGGGTTGGGTGGGCTGTCCTAGTATACGACCCCTTAACTGGGGAGTTAAGAGTGCTCCAAGTCGAGAAGCACAACCTGCTCATGACAGCTGGGATGACGCCACTACTAGTTTTAGACGTGTGGGAGCACGCGTACTACCTCCAGTATAAGAACGACAGGGCCAGCTACGTGGATAACTGGTGGAACGTGGTTAACTGGGACGATGTAGAGGCCAGACTTAATAAAGCAGTAAACCTAGCTAAACCCCTAATATACCCCTCCCTACCTACACCATGAACTTTTGAGGGCACGTTAAACCATTCAATACTATTACCTCCCAAAGCTGTAACTTATTTTTGGTGTCCGGCTTGAAGGAGGAGGTTAAAGCTGACATAATAAAGCTTATAGACGAGAATAGGAGCCCGTGGGTTAAGGCCGCCTTCTACTCTGATCCTAGAGTTTCAACTATACTGGGGAGGCTCATAGAAGAGTGGGAATCAGAGGGGAGGCAAGGGATACCCCTAGACTATGCGAGCGACGAGGAACTGGAAATTCTACACGAGACAGCTAGGAGATACGCTTATATGAGCGATGAGGAAGCCAGGTCTATAGCGTGGTCTACGGGCTCCAAAGGCGAGTCTAAGGGCGAGGGGAGCTTCCTAGGGTTTATTAGGAGGCTCCTGAGGAAGCCTTGAACAGCCTCCTAAAGTAGATATATGTTATTATGTAGGAGACTATGGGGGAGGCTGCCACTATAGCTAGCCCTATTAGGGTCACAGGGCTCCTAATATTGCCCCCGGCGAGCGCCAGGACAGCGCCTATTAAAGCTATTGTAGCTGTTAGTAGGACGTGTTTAACCACAACGTGCTTCATCCGTTGACCCCCCAAGCCTCACTACCTCCTGTTTAATGTATGCTAGGGCTTCTAGGGCTGCTGCTTCCGCACTCCCTCTATCCACATCCGAGGCTAGGGCTCTAACGTCTAACACTGGGGCTCCTAGCTCGAAGCCTTTAGGGTGGCTTTTAACGTAGACCTCGGGGTGTTTCTTCGCTGTAGACTCTATGGCTGGGGCTATGGTGGACTCTGGGACCCCCTTGATTGTCAGCGAGCACTCAACTATGGAGATTTGGGGGGCGATCCTTTCAAGGATCTTGGCGGCCTCGCTCTTAAACATAGCCTCCATCTCCTCCGGGACTCCCGGGAGGGAGATTATTATGGTTCCACCCTCCTCTACAACACAGCCTGGGGCTGCCCCTATAGGGTTTTTCAAGGCCATAGCCCCTTCAGGCATGACAGCCATTTTAAGCCTCTCTCTCGTCATCGGCATTCCCCTCCTCGAGTAAAACTCTCTTATCATAGCTTCAGCTTCAGGGTTCACTTTTAACTGTCTATTGAGAGCTCTAGCTATAGCCTCCAAGGTTAAGTCGTCATATGTGGGCCCTAAGCCCCCTGTGGTTACTAAAAGCCTAACCCTGCCCGTGGCCCTCCTAACTTCCTCAACTATCTCTTCAATGTCGTCGGGGACCACTATGATCCTCGAGACCCTGAAGCCCATGAGCGTGAGCATTTTACCCAACTGTGAAGCATTAGTATTAACTACTCTACCTATGAGAAGCTCGTTGCCCACAGTTAATATCCACACGTCATAATTGAGGTTCTCCAAGCCCCCGGACCCTCCTGGAGACCCTTATAGCCGGGGCTACCGGGGATCTTAATAAGTTTAAAGCCCCACAGGGCTTGTAGGTGGCTGAGCGTGGGGCTATGTAAGGGGAGGAGGGTTTTGTTCGAGTATGGGTATGAAGTTTTACCCAACGGTGTTAAAGTTCTAGTAGACAGGGTTATATTCCCGGATAGTGTGGCCGCCCTACCGTTGACCGGGGATGGGAGGGTGTTCCTGGTTAGACAGTATAGGCCCACGATTAGAAAATGGGTTCTTGAGGCCCCAGCTGGGACTTTGAAGCCCGGAGAAGACCCTAGGGATGCTGCTTTGAGGGAGTTAGAGGAGGAGGCGGGGCTCACAACCGACAACCTTGAGTATGTGGGCGGAGGCTATGTGTCCCCGGGCTACTCTACAGAGTACATGAAACTCTACATAGCGTGGAACCCGAGGAGGGGGGAGCCTAGGAGGGAGGCCCATGAGGTCATAGAGAAAGTTGTGGAGCTCAGCTTAGGGAAAGCCCGTGAAATGATATATGCGGGGGAAATAGCTGACGTTAAAACTATAACGTTAATACTGGCAGCCTCCCTCAAGCTAGGGTTGAAGGTGGAGAGCCCCCATGGCTAGGTATTCCATAGTTTACTTCCATGGAGATCAGGCGGGGGCGGGAGCCTCCAGGTATCTGGTGGAGGTTCTTAGAGCGAAACCAGGCAAATGCCCGGGCTCCCCAGAATGCTATGTTTCTGAAGAGGCTGTAATAGCGGGTTTCAACGTTGACGTTGTAAACATGGAGTTCCTAGATGAAAGCCCGGACCCCGCTGCTGAGGCTGTCATAGTGCTTTCAAGGCATAAAGCTGAGAGCGGACGTAAAACCCTGAGCGTGCACCACACGGGAAACCCTACGGGGAGAGCGTGGGGGGGAGAGCCTTACAAGCTTTCAACATCATACCCGGCGCTCAGCAAGGCCCTCCTAACATCATACGCTAAGACAGCCCTAGAGCATAACCTAGAAGAATACAGTGTAACCCTAGAAGCTACACACCACGGCCCGACAAAACCATCTAAACCCATAGTATTCATAGAAATAGGGAGCACGGAGAAAGAGTGGGCAGACGAGAGAGCAAGAATAGCAATGGCACTAGCAGTAGCCGAAACAATATCCAGGAGAATCCCAGAATGCAGCCCGGCAACAGGAATAGGGGGAACACATTACCCGGAGAAGTTCACAAAAATACAACTAGAAACAGAAACATGTCTAGGACACATAATATCAAAACACCAAATAGACGAAGGAGTACCAGACCATGCAATAAAACAAGCAATAGAAAAAACATACCCCCAAAAAGCCCAAAAAATAATAGCAGAGAAGAAGAGCCTAAAAAGCGAGCAAAGGAAAAAACTAGAAGAACTAGCAAAACAACTAGAAACAAAAATAGAATACAGATAAACAGAAGCAGCAAATAAAAACAACATACTCCCCACGCCTATGCCAGCTCATCCACTTCCAATTAAAGCTCGTGATCGCCGAAACCCGATATCATGAGTGTTTAGGTTCTTCCCCATGATATTGGGCCCGGCTCCCAGCTCACCAGAGGCTCCATGAGCGGGCATTACTGGGGCCGCCCGCCCCCAACTGCCAATCATGGGGGAGGGCTCGCATAGCGTGGAGGCCTTAAAACTCTAAACTTCCATAGTCCACATTATTATGTCCTTAAATGCCTCTAAACAGCCATGTTAGCAGGGAAACCCCGGAGATTTTACTCTAGAAAAACAGTCCATAGATGGTTAACTCTATAATGGTGTTAGAGGCGAGCCTCGATAGGCATTAGACTCCTAGTATGCCGGCGGCGGGAGGGTGCTTTAGTCTTCGAGCGTCAGGGTTAAACGAATATTCTGATAATGATGTGAGCTCGTGTTTAGGCATGTTTGATATGTGTAGGAGAGGTTTTCCTGGTGGTAGCCGGGCGGGGATTCGAACCCCGGTCACGGGGGCCAAAGCCCCGCATCCTTGGCCGCTAGACGACCCGGCTGCCTTTATTTATTGGGCTTCCCGGAGTTTATAAGAGTGTTTACGTTGTTGTCATAGTTCTAAATGTTGTCACTGTTTTTTAGTTTCATTGTTATCTTTTATTCTAGGTGTTCGGCTGGTGGCTAACTATCTCTTTGAGGTTGTGAGGGTTTTCGAGTCTTGGGTTGGCGGGAGGGATTTGAGCGGGGATGAAGTGTATTTTGCTAGTAGCTTGTTGGGTAGCCCTACTAGGAGGCTTGAGGTTTTCCTGGAGCGTTATAGGGGTGTTGTTGGGCAGGTTATTGAGGAGAGGTGCTGCGATGCTGGAGGGGGTAGGATGTGCATATACTCTTGGAGTAGGAGGGCTTTTAAGAGGTATTTCCCCGCCGCTTTAGATGCGGGGGGCACAATAATATTCTATGGTGCCGGCGGGCCCGCGCTCGCCTCCTACCCTCTCCATAGAGCCTTCGACCTCGGGGTTAGGGGGGTTGAGGTTCCCGGGGAGGGGCCGAGTTTTGCGACGCCGAGGATTGACGGGTGGCAGGTTAACCTGTACTGGGACCCCGCTCTCGGGAGGTGGGCTTTCTCCACGCGCTACGTCCTCCATAACATGGCTTTCGTGAGGGGGGATCTTAAAGTTGAGGATTACGGTCTCACCATAAACCCTGTGGTGGCTGTTGCTGAAAGGGTTTCTGAGAGGCTGGGGTTATGGGATAGGCTTGGAGAGTTTAAGGGGTGGACGTTAACGCTAATGATAGAGGGCCCGGAGCCTGCAACCCTCGTCGGAGGCCCCCCGCCCATGGACTATGTGGAGAGCTATAGGCTCATACTCGTAGCGGCTAGGGAGCCTGACGGGACCCTCCTGGATCCCCTAACATCCTCTGGGATAGCTGAGAAACTTGGGGTTGAAAGTATGGCTGGGAGGGTGCTGGGCATAAGCGGGGACATGGTAGATTATGGTAGGGGCAGTGTAGAGCACCCCTCAATATTCCTATGGTACCTGGGGAGGGGGGACAGGGAGCACCCTGAGATCTACGAGGTTAAATCCGAGCTCTACGAGGACTATGTTAAAGCCTCGAAAGCCATGGACGCCAGGTCTTTCGCCCTCCTCTTAACTTCAGAGTCCAAGCTTGTAATTGAGAAGTTGAGGGAGGCTTTAGGGGAAAAGCTCGTAGACGAGACCCTAGAAGCCCTAAGGAAACTGGAGGAAGCCCTTAAGGAAACCGTAGAGAGGGGAGAGGTGGAGCCTTTGAAGAAAGCCTTAAGGCGCAAATCCGTTAAAGCAGACGTCATAGCGTCGGCGGTGAAATCTCTGGGCGAGGGTAAACATAGGAGGGCTTTGAGGATACTCCTAGCCAGCATCCTGGAGGGCTGGCGTGTCGAGGACGCTAGCCTCATAATAAGCGGGCTAGCAGACGATATAAGGTTATCTTTAGGGTAGTGGCTAGTCACCATAAACAGCTTCTATGACGCTCTTGGTAGCGTTAATGTCGTAGACGATTTCAGCCAGGTCTATGCTATATGCTAATATCCTGTTTAGGCTTAACAGTATAGAGTCTATGTTGAAGCCCTCAACACTCGACCTTATACTTGTGAATAAGTCGCTCCACTCTCCCCTGAGAGCTTCAGCCTTAGAGGCGGCTCTCCTAGCCCTGTCAGCGTCCAGTTTTATAACGCTCTCAGAGGCTTCACTGAACGCTTCCATGCACTTTTCGAGGAAGACTACTAGGTCCTCGATCGCGTCTCTACCCGCTTTCAGCTCTTTGAAACTCCTAGCAATGCCCGCCAGGTGGTCGGCCACCCTCTCCAGGGTTTTGAAAGCATGATAGTAGTGTAGGGTTTCCGCGTTCGAGGTAACACCTATAGATTCGAGGGGGGCTCCTCCGAGGAGGACTGTTAAGACGTTCTTAACTATCATAAAGTAGGCTCTATCTACAAGGTCGTCCCTCTCAATAGCAAAGTCTAGGAATTTATAGTCTCCACTCTTAACCCCCTTGATTAAATCCGAGAACATAGCGTTAACAAGCCTATACATCCATGAAGCAGCGTCCCTAACGGGGAGGGGTTTGGGGGCGCTTACAACCCTATAAACAACCCTATCCCCCTTCTCGTCTACAGGTATTAAACCCGACAATTTCGACTCTAGGATAGCCCTAAGGCTCTTAAATCTATCAAAGCTACTATCATCAAATATTATGGTGAAAGTCTCGTACCCCGACATGTATGCTGAAACGACTTCGCGCACGGCAGCGTTAACGTCCAGGCCACTCCTTAAATCGATAACCTTGCTAAGCTTGACGCTGGACAGTTTAGGCTCAGGCCTAATCCTAACACTATTATCGGGGAGTACCTCAACGAAAACCCTAGACCCCTTAGTTAAACCTATACTCCTCGCCCACTCCTTAGGTAACGATATTATATATGTCGTCTTACCAGTAAGCTGAACCCTACGCGCGATAACCATGGTCAAAACCCCCAATGAACACCGGGAGAGAGAAGGTTTAAACCTTTATCGTTTCTCGAATATAGTCTCTATAGAAGTTTTTAGATAAAAAATATAGACGGAGAGTTTAGCGTATAGAAAGCGAGGTGGAAACTCGGAGTGGCAAACCTTAAATTAGTGGCTGGGGTACTCATAGTTTTAGTAGTAGTAGGAGCAGCTATCATGATAGTAATGAGAGGAGGGGAGGGGGAAACAGCACAGAGCCCGGAAACACCGCGGCAAGTGGTTCTTCTAGGGTCTGGGGCTACATTCATACACCCCCAACTAGATAAATGGGCTAAGGAGTTCACCGCGATATATCCTAGCATTAGAATAGAATATAACCCTACAGGTAGCGGTACTGGTCAAACTCAGTTTATGCAGAAAGTTGTAGATTTCGCGGGGAGCGACCCTCCACTACCCGCTAGTAGGTGGGCTGAAGCTAGGGGGAGGCCTGAGGGGGTAATCCAGATGCCTGTGATATTAGGGTCTGTAGTGATAGCATACAATATTCCAGGCCTTGAGGGGAGGCTTAAGCTTGACGGTGAGACTATAGCTCTGATATATAAGGGTGAGATAGAGTACTGGGACGATCCGCGCATTAAAGCCTTGAACCCCGACTTGAAACTTCCCAACCAGAAAATAGTAGCGGTTCACAGGTCCGACTCTAGCGGGACAACACATATATTCACATTATTCCTCCACAAGGCAGCCCCACACGTATGGCCTAAGGAGCTAGTGGAGAAAGCTATAGAGTGGCCTGTAGATAAGACTGGGAGGGGCCTTGGGGGTAAAGGTAACCAGGGTGTTGTCGAGCTCGTACGTAGAACATCATATTCCATAGGGTATGTTGAGTATGCTTACGCCGTTCTAACAGGATTACCTTGGGCTCTAGTCAGGAATGTTGAAGGCGTATTTATAGATGCGACGCCTGAAACTATTATGGCGGCCGCTGAAAACGCCTACCCCCTATTACCTCCAAGTTTAGAAGATGACTTTAACAAGGCTTGGGAGGCTATAGTGTACGCTCCGGGGAAGAATTCTTATCCTATAACCTCCTTCTCGTTCCTAATATTCTATAAGGTTTATAGCCCCGATAAAGTCGATGCCATCAAGAAGTTCATAGAGTGGGTTAACACTGAAGGGCAGAAGCCGAAGAACATTGTTGAAGGCTACGTGCCAATACCCGAGTCCATCAGGCAGTACAACTTGAGGGCCCTCCAGCTAATAAAGTCTTCTGGTTAATAAAGGGTTTGGGGCATAACGTTGAGGCCTAAGGGTTCGAGACATGACTTCATAGTTTTCTACTCTCTAGCAGCCCCCACATCGATAGTAGTTCTCATACTCCTCTTAATGCTCGCCACACAACTAGGCTTAAGCCTCCCCGTTTTCGGCGTCCAGGGGCTTTCAACTTTAACAACAACCATTTGGAGGCCTTCATACACTCCTCCCCCCGACGGAGCCTGGTATGGGCTGCTCCCAGCTATATGGGGTACTATGACGTCGGCTGTTATAGCGGTATTCCTAGCCACTATCCTCTCCCTCTCTCTGGTTGTAGTTATAGAGGAGGTGGCTTCTAGGAGGTTTAGGGAGGTTTTCTCGACAATAGTTGACTTGATGGCCGGGATGCCGACGGTAATATTTGGGGTTTGGGGTTTAGCGTTCCTAGGGCCTACCCTTGAAAAATGGATTATGGACCCCCTCCACTCCCACCTCAGCTTCATACCCCTGTTTTCCTGTGAGCCCCTCTCGGGGGCCACAGTGTTCACTGCCGGCATTCTACTCTCCGTAATGATAGTGCCTTTCATGGTCGCTATAATACAGGAGAGCTATAGAGCTATACCTATGACCCTTAAGGAGGCTGCGTGGAGCCTGGGGATGACTAGGTATGAGTATGTGAAGCTTAACATAAACATGATAAAGCCTGCCATAGCGTCAGCCCTACTCTTAGGTTTTGGGAGAGCTTCCAGCGAGACCGCCGCTGTCACCCTCGTCGTCGGGAACAGTTTCAACATTGGATACTGTATTTTCCAGCCTGCCTACACGATCTCCTCTCTTATAGCTAACCAGTTCACAGAGGCCCAAGACTTCCCCTACATGATGAACGCCCTATTCGCCGGGGGTCTCACGCTGCTCGTTATAGGCATCATAGTTAACAGTATAGGGATAATATACTTGAGGAGGGTGAGGTTCTAGTTGGACACTAGGAGACTCAAGGATAAAATCTTCACCATAACAGTAATAGCCCTCTCAATAGTAGCCATAGCCCCCGTATTCCACATTATAATCTACGTGTCATACAGGGGGCTCCCAGTAATCGTGGAGAGCGGGCTAGAGTTCTTCACAAGCATACCTAACGCTGTGACAGACCCGAAGCCGGGAGGCATAGCCCAAGCTATAATAGGAACACTGTATTTAACGGCCACAGCCTCCATAATAGCCGTACCAATAGCTACGCTAGCCGCAGTCTTCTCCTCGGAGTTCCCCAGGAGCCGGTTAACCCATGTCGTGAGGGCCGCCTCCAGGTCTCTCCTGGAGGTTGCAACTATAATAGTGGGGATGCTGGTTTTCGCCCTACTAGTACTGCCGACAGGCAGGTTCACGGCTGTGGCCGGCTCCGTGGCTTTGGCTATAGTCATGATACCATACGTGTACACTTACGTGGAGCTAGCTATGCTCTCCGTACCCCGGACTTATGTTGATGCCGCCTACAGCCTGGGGATGAGCAGGGCCCTAGTCATATACCATAAGCTTAGGATTATGAGGAGGGGCGTGGTGAGGGGGCTCATGATAGGGGTTACAAAGGCTATGGGTGAGACGGCACCACTCTTATTCACAGCTTTCGGGGCTCGTAACGTCCTCTTTGGGGGGCCCTTAGAGCCTATAGACGCGCTTCCACTAATGATATTCCAGTTTATACAGACGGGCTACGATAACTGGATAAAGCTGGCGTGGGGCGGCGCCTTTATACTATTAATAAGTTATCTCACCCTATTCATAGTAACTAGGGTGCTGGTTAAAGAGGTGAAATACTAGTGCAGGCGAGGCCTGCGGTGGAGATAGTTAATTTGAACGTTAAAATAGGGGGCAAAAGTATCTTGAAGAATGTAAACTTGAAAGTTCCTGAAGGCACTATAACAAGTATTATGGGGCCTAGCGGTAGCGGCAAGACCACTCTCCTAAGAGTAATAAATAGGCTCATAGACCTTATTGATGACGTGGAAGTCTCAGGGGTTGTTAGGGTTTTCGGTAACAATGTTCTAGAGATGGACCCTTACGATGTGAGGAAAACTATGGGCATGGTCTTCCAAATGCCTAACCCCTTCCCCCACCTAAGCATATACGATAATGTATCCATAGGCGCTAAGGTCAACGGAGTAGCTAGGAGTAAGAGGGAGCTCGACGAAATAGTCAGGTGGGCTCTAATAAAAGCAATGTTATGGGATGAGGTTAAAGACAGGCTTAAAGACCCCCCGTGGAGGCTTAGTGGGGGGCAGCAGCAGAGGCTGTGCCTAGCTAGAGCCTTAGCCCTCAAGCCCAGGCTCCTACTGTTAGATGAGCCTACAGCAAATATAGATCCAGTGAATACTATCAAAATGGAGGATAGCCTTAGGTCTCTTAGAGAGGAGGGCATGACCATAGTTATGGTGACCCACATGCCCCACCAGGCGGTGAGACTCTCAGACTACATAATAATGCTTTACGATGGGAGCGTGGTAGAGGAGGGGCCCACTGGGGAAATAGCTATTAACCCTAGGCATGAGGTAACTAGGAGGTTCCTCAGGGGTGAGATATGAGTGGTCGCTATAGACGCGGCCGAGAAGAGGCTCTCCGAAATGGTGTTAAAACTCTACAGGCTTGTGGACGAGGCTTTGAGCGGTTTAGAGAGCCCGAGCCTTCAGAGGGGCGCCTCGGCCAGGGTAGACTCTATAGCTAAAATAGCAGGGGAGTATAGGGACTCAATATCCAGTGAAGCCACACTTTTCATAGCTAGATTCCAGCCCCTAGGCAGAGACTTAATAATGGCCCAGAGTGTTATAAGCGTGACCTACGACCTTTACAGGATAGCCAGATACGCTAGAGAAATATCCATATTAGCCGACGCTCTAGGAGGCCTCGAGGGTAACGTGGATGATGAAGTTCTAAACGCTATGAAAACAGCTAGAGTCATGGTGGGAAAGTCTGTCAAAGCGCTAATAGAGAAGGATAGAAACAGTATTAACGAGGTTTACAAGGATGATGATAACATAGACAAGGTATACCATAAATACCTAGACATCCTAGCCTCACACCCATACATAGATAGGAAGAGCGCAGCATCCCTCCTACTAGCAAGACATGTGGAAAGGATAGCTGACCACGCTACATACATAGCTATGGCCGCCGAGAAGCTACTATGAAAGAATATGGTGGGTCAGCGCTTGAGACCCTCGTCATTCCTCAGAGTTTAACCTGTCCTCATCCCCCTGTTATTGTTTTATAGACGTTTATAATTTTATTTATAACAACGTCCCATGAATATTCTAGTTCAGCCTCTCTCCTGGCGTTCTCGCCGAGCCTTGATCTGAGGTTTTTATCGTCTAGGAGCATCTCTATAGCGTCCGCCAGCTCATCTGGGGATCCCGGGTTAACTAGTATCCCTGTTTTTCCATGTTTTACGAGCTCTTCGAGCCCCCCGACTTTAGTCGCTATGAGGGGTCTCCCGCTGGCCATAGCTTCTAATGCTGTTATCCCAAAACTTTCGTTGAAGAGGCTGGGGACTACAACTATCTTAGCCTTCCCGTATATTTTGGGTTTCTCGCTTTCAGGCACTACTCCAAGGAATTTGACTTTATCGTCAACCCCGTAGGCTTTAGCTAGGATCTTTGAAGGTATTTCCATGTAGCCTCCGCCCGCAACATAGAGGGTTGCATCCCTGTTATCCGCTATTCTAGAGAAAGCCTCTATGAGGACGTGTAAGCCTTTCCTGTAGACTAGCCTCCCTATGAACAGTATTGAGTCTTCATCAGGCTCCCTAGTGGGGGGCTTGAACCTCTCCACGTCGACGCCGTTAGGTATCACATATCTCCTGGCTGGGAACTCAGAGCCCATTATACTCTCTACGAAAGTATCCGCGGCCTTACTTATAGATATGACTGCCTGGGCATACTGCAAATAATACCTCGTAGGTAACACTATAGACACAGTGTTCCAGAGGAGCCTAAAGTCGTAGGCTAGGAATATAGTGTGGTTTGTGGCGAGCCTCCCAATGTTCATGTCGTGGGCGACCTTAAGAGCCATGAGAGGCGTCAGAGTAAATATGTGGTGCGAATGCACTACATCGGGCTTAGCTTCATGCAGGGCCTCCTCGAGATCGCGGGGATCCGGGGGGACCATGAGAATATCCACTGGGATCAGAGAGTTAACAGTGTGGTAGCCTTCAGCCTCTTGGAATGCCACATCACCCAGCCCAACCCTACGACTCACTATAATCACATTAAAACCCGTCTTTGAAAGCTTAGAGGCAAGGTCCCTCACATGAGTCTGAACGCCCCCAACACTGTTAGGATGCCATTCTATGACTAGGGTGACGTTAAGGGTTTCCAAGGCTAACCCCAGTATAAATTAGTATGTAAACCTATTAGAATAAAAAATTTAATTAGACCCGGAAAAATAGAGAGTGTTCTTTAGAATTCTTCGATCCCGCCTGGCCCCTTAGATTCCTCTTCTTCCCCTCCTTTCTTACCTTTCTCTTCTTTCTTTGGAGGGGCCGCTGC
This sequence comes from Thermoprotei archaeon, assembly GCA_029335875.2. GTDB lineage: Archaea > Thermoproteota > Thermoprotei_A > Sulfolobales > Acidilobaceae > DSZV01. The sequence goes on from JARJMZ020000036.1 coordinate 126,313, forward strand.
TATAACATCGTCTATCTTAAGAATGCTTATTGCCGCTTCTGTAGCGCTCTTTACGACTTGCATTTTGACTAGTAGAGGCTCGAAAACCCCTATGTCCAGCATGTTCTCGGCTACTTTACCCTCAAGCACGTTTATACCGGCGTATGTGTAGCCTTTGGCGTGCAGGCTCCTAAGCTGTAGTAGTGCGTCGAGCGGGTCCATGCCGGCGCTTTCAGCTAGTATCATCGGTATTCTTTCTAGGGCTTCAGAGTAAGCTTCTATGGCCAGCTGCTCTTTCCCCCCGACGCCCCTGGCGAACGCCCTCATGTGCTCCGCTAACTCTATCTCGACGGCGCCTCCTCCGGGCATTATCTTAGGCTCTCTCAGTATGTTCCTGAGAGAGTGGAGGCCGTCTTTTATGTTCCTCTCGGTCTCATCTAATAGCATGTCGTTAGCTCCCCTAATTAGTAGGGTTACGCTCCTCGGGTTCTTAGCCCCCTCTATGAAGACCATCTTGTCTTCCCCGACTTTCCTCTCCTCTACGAGCTCCGCGTAGCCTAGATACTCTTCCTTAAGCTCCCTCAGGCTGGTCACTATTTTGGCTCCAGTTGCTCTCGCCAGCTTCTCTATGTCGCTCCTCTTAACCCTGCGCACTGCTAGTATCCCTTTCTTGGCTAGGAAATGCTGGGCGACCTCATCTATCCCCTTCTGTGTTATCACAACATTAGCCCCGGTGGCGGCTATTTTCTCAACCATGTCCTTCAAGAGTTTCGTCTCCTCTTCAAGGAACTTGTCGAGCTGCTCCACGTCTGTTACCCTTATTTTAGTCGTTAAATCAGGCTTCTGTATCTCTAGGGGCGCGTCTAAGACTAGTATCCTGGCCCCTTCAACTCTCCTAGGCATTCCAGGATGTACTACTTCCTTGTCGAGCACTATACCCCTTATTATCTTAGAGTCGAATATGCTGCCCCCCTTCTTCTTCTCTATCTTAACATTGTCTAGGTCAACGTTGTAAGTCCCGTCGGGCTTCTTCTCAGCTATTATTCTTATAGACTCAAGTATCATGTCAGCTATTTTAGCCCTCTCAGGCCCGTGACCTATATGCTTACTGGCTAGCGTAGTCTCAACGATCCTCCTAAGGCTAGCGTCGTCTTCAACATTAACAGGGTAAGCCACCTTATCGAGGAAAGCTAGTGATTCTTTGAGGGCCTTAGTGAAACCATTAATTATAATAGCGGGGTGAATGTTCTCGTCGAGGAGCTTCTCAGCCCTCTCGAGCAGAGTCCCCGCTAGGACAACCACCGAGGTCGTGCCGTCGCCAACCTCAGCATCCTGAGCCTTAGCGACTTCAACTAGGAGTTTAGCCGCCGGGTGTTGAACCTCCATCTCCTTGACTATAGTGGCGCCGTCATTAGTGACGACTATGTCCCCGAAAGCGTCTACAAGCATCTTATCCAAGCCTCTAGGGCCGAGGCTAGTCTTCAGGATCTCAGCCATAACCTTAGCTGCTAAAATGTTAGCCCTCAAAGCCTCCCTGCCGTAAGTCCTCTGGGCCCCCTCCTTTAACACTAGTATGGGCACTCCCGTAGCCATACACAACCACCACTTACAAACTCCAGAATCTAATGTAGTCTCACTTCTATATAAGCTTTACTGAACATGGAGAAACATAACCCTAACGTTGCAGAACCCCATAGCTTTAAAGATGCGGCTAAACATTACGAGAAGTTACGGTCAAATCATAAGCTCTAATATACCTACACACCCCACAATATCCAGGCTCCCTCGAAGGGCTTCCACACACTCTACACTTGAAACCCAGCCTCCCCAGAGCGCCTTCCCTGAAAAGCGCTAGGACCCTGTGGGAGCTGAATTCAAGTTCAGGGCCCCTTTTAAGAGCGTAGAGTATTTTATAGGCGACTGTTTCAGGTTTTAAAGCCCCACCTACCCTAAAGGCGTTTAAACCGTTTAGAGCCGCGTAAGCCATTATAGCTTCAAGCTCAACCCCCGCTAGGGCGTTTACTATAAGGATCCCGTTTACGTTATCAGAGTATGCGAGGTCCGCCCACAGCTCCTCATCGCCTCTCAGGGAAGCTTCTAGGGTTAACACTGTAATGTCTGTAGATGTTATGGGTAGGAGGATAACATTATAGTTGAACTCCCTAGCTAGCTTAAGAGACCATAACTTATCCAGCTTGAGTATAGCGAAAGGATCCCCAGTCTCCGGGAGCGGTTCTATCCCGACTTTGAAAGTTTTAAGGCCCTTCAAGAGCCCTTTGGGATCCTCTAAAGCTAAAACCTCCGGTATAGCTATGCTTGCAACGCTACCGTAGCCCATCTTCATACGTGAAACTATGATGGCTAAGCCCAGAGAAGCTATAGGGTTAAAGAATGTTATAGGGACTAGGGCGCGGGAGCCCGGCTTAAGAGCCTTTAAAGGCCTAAGAAGCCTCCTCACACCCCTCTCAAGCTCGAAACCCAAACACCTAACACAGAGCATGTGACCACTAGCACGCCTATAGTAGACAGCCTTAGAACCGCAAAGGCTGCAAGGAGGTTCAAACCCTAAACCCTCATCCCCCCAGGAGGCTTAATACGTGCGATGCGAGAGAGTTTAGGTTTAAATCTCGCTGAGCTCCCCATATGTCCTACCGTGTTTTCTAAGCTTTCCTTCCGCTGCAGCCTTAATATAGTCTATGAAGTCTTCCTCATATGGAACACCCACGAAGACGAGGCTCCCGTTTATGGCTATAGCTGGGACGCTCATGACCCCATATTTATCAGCTATATCAGGGTTCTCATAGGCTTCCACAGCGTCCGAGATGACTACGGGGTTGCCCTGTTTATAAGCTTCGTACGCCATCATGTGGGCTAGGAGGACGGCGTAGGGGCAGTAGGGGCATGATGGTGTTACTATAGTCTCTATGTGTACTCTACCCTTGAGCCTGGCTAGAGTCCTCTTAGTCTCCTCTTCCAGGCCTGACTCGTTCTCGCTGATCCTCATAATTGTCTCTACGAGGGCTCTAATCTCCTCCCCTGCAGGTATGCCGAGCCACTTAACATAGCCGTCTATGAAGCTAACAGTGGGGACCCTGCTAATACCTGCTCCCCTAAACTTTTCCCTGTGGCTCGCATTCTCATAGTCGAATACTCTAAGATCAAGCATCCTCCTGCCGCTCTTGGAGGGGCTCGCATCCCTAAAGAGCCTTAAGAGAGCTAGCGTGTCTGAACACGCGTCGCAAAGACTGCCCACGAAAACATCGACAGTAACAGGGTTAACCATGGAGGCGAGAGTATCCTCTAAATCCCTCTTAAACTCCTCGCTCAAGTCTAGCACGTAAAACCTACCGGTCAACCAAGGGCACCTAACATTTAAATAGAGTGGGGAAACCCTAATATCCTTTAGTTTAAACTCCCCTATAGGAGTTGGGGGCCTCTTATGCTTCGGCGAGCGCGCCCCCGTTTCCGGGAGTGGTGCTGCTTATTTTAGTGTTTTCGGTATGTTTTCTTCGAAAGGCTTCTCTACTATGCCCTTCTCTGTTACTATCGCTGTTATCAGCTGTGGTGGCGTTATGTCGAAGGAGGGGTTGTAGACTTCTATGTCTTGCAGTGTTATCTCCATCCTACCCATTACTCTAGTCACTTCTTCGCTGCTCCTCTCCTCTATTACTATCTCCTGAGGGTTCCACGTAGGCTGTATAGTGCTCGTAGGCGCTACTACGTAGAACGGCTTGTTATAGTGTTTAGACGCTATAGCTATTTGGAGCGTCCCTATTTTATTGGCTGTGTGGCCTGTAAATATTATCCTGTCAGCCCCCACCAGCACCATGTCCGCCATCCCCCTAGCTAGCACTAGGGCTGCAGCATTGTCTACTATGAGCTTGAAGGGTATGCCCTCCTTGCGCAGCTCCCAGACGTTAAGCCTGGCCCCTTGAAGCACCGGCCTAGTCTCCGTGGTTATTACTGTGACTTTCTTCCCCTCATACCACGCGTACCTGACTACTCCAAGGGCTGTTCCAAACCCCGCTGTTGCTAGGGCTCCCGTGTTACAGTGTGTCAATATCCTCATATTATCCTCTACGAGCCTGGAGCCCGCCCTACCTATTTCCACGTTTGTCTTAATATCCTCAAGATACATTCTCAGAGCTTCATCTAGAACCCCATTAACAACCCTATCATAACCTCGTCTCGACTCCTCACGGGCCCTAGCCATAACCCTCTCAAGAGCCCAGAACAAGTTGTATGCTGTGGGTCTCGTGGAGGCTAGCACATTCTTAGCCTCGAGAAGCTCCTCCATGAGACCCTCAATGCTGCCGCTTTTACTGTTCAGGGCTGCGAGAGCCATAGCGAAGGCTGCGCTAACCCCTATAGCTGGGGCCCCCCTAATCTCCATGGTTTTAATAGCCTCGGCGACCCTCCTGTAATCTCTAGTTCTCCTATATACTTCCTCGAAAGGTATGAGCCTAGTGTCTAGCCATACGAACTCTCCAGTGTCAACGTCGAAGTATAGAGGCTTTATCTTAAGGAACCCCTCTAACTTCGAGAGTTCACCCCTAACCCAGCCTAAACCGCTCAAACAACCCACCGCCCCTCTAGGATCACTAAACCTAAATAAATCTCACGGGAGCACTATAAAGTTAACGGGGGGCTTGATGGGGGCGCCCAAGCTGAAAAACGCGAAAATACACTTTAAAATTAAAGGGAACACCATAGAGGTTGGAGAATGCCTTGACCCGGAACTATGCGCCAGCATGGCCAAACTCAACCTTATAGAAGATGGTAAAGTGGAGCCCCTAGAGGCGGCGCATCAAGCAGCACTAGGCAGGGCCGCTGTAGACGATGTTGCCGGGTGGGAGGCTGTAGTAAACGTTCTCCGAGCCTTCAACATAAAACTCAGCATGTTCCTAGTGTACCACGACCTTAGGAGGAGAGGGAGGAGGGTTAAGAGGGGGTCTAGAAGCGGCACCCTCATAGTGGATCTGGGTAGAGGAAGGCTGGCCGAGATCCTGGTCTTAGAGGAGGGCACGCCTATGACACTTGAAAAACTAGCTGAATGGAGTAGGGGGGCTTCAGCGTCAAACCACGAGCCTATGGTGGCTATTGTTGACAGGGCTGGTGTAATATCTTATTATGAGGCGAGAGCCACGAGCCATATAAGCTAGAAAACTACAAGGACAACCATTCCATCCATGAGGTACCTGTAGAGTTTCCTCACATTAGACTCTTTTATTTTAAGCTTCTCGGCTATAACGTTCTGGTTGACGTTTTCATAGCCGTGGAGCCTAGCTACAAGATACACTGCGGCCGCAGCTATGGTTTCAGGCCTCTTACCGTAGAGGTTCTTTCCAGATTTCAATGTGGACCTTATAAAGTCCATGGCGTCCCTTCTAACTTCATTATCTAGGTTGAGCTCGCTTACGAGCCTCATAACATATGTTTCAACCCTGCCCAAGAGCCTCTTCACGCCGTCTTGAGCGTCATATATTCTTCTATTATACATATCTAGAACCCCCTTCTCGTGGAGTCTCATCTTGGCACCCCAAACACTTTCAGGCTCCACATCCAGCACGTCTAAGACCTCAGATTGGGCTATACCTATATTATGCTTCTCTATAACCTTGAGTAGGGCGGCTGCTACGAGACTCCTCATATCCTTATTCCCGGTAACCCTCTCCTTGCTAAGATAAGATTGAAGTATGAGACCCATATCCTCCCTTGCTACATCCGGCAAGCCCAGCTTGCTCGCCACGTTATTTGCGAGCTGGAGGATGCTAACTTTATGGATATCCCTCCTGCTCACCCTAGCCTCCTTAATGATATTACGCCGTGCGCTAGCAGTCCTCTTAAGAGGATTCTCAGACCTCTTAGGCTTAAGGTTCACCCCAACACCTAGGTCGTGCTGGGTGAACGTTATGGGATCGCCTACCCTGGGGGTGGACTTGTAATCCCACCTATAAAACGACTCTAAATCCTCGGAGAACACTTCCTCAGCAATTACCTCTCCAGTATCATAGCACACCTTAAAGCCTTCCGGGGATGAGACTATCTTTTCACACGCCACACGCCCGGGAAACTCTTCACCCAAAGGTCATCGACCCCCACGCCGGCCCCCACGCCTCGGCCTTGAAGGCTTCCAAGGCTCATAGAGGAGTTCGAGCCCCACGCTAACCTCTTCAAACCTGTCACTAGTAATTTTAACCACAGCGTAGGGCTTTTCCACGTTACCAATTATGTCTATAACTTTACCCGCCTCTATTAACCCCCCAGTACCGGGGTGGCTGCTAGAGGGGGTTTTATAGTAGACCTTAGACCCTAGAGGTATAGGCTTCTTCCTCAACATAGAGACAACTATTAACCCCATGTTTGTAACATTCTTAACCGCCCCTAGAGGCTTAAGTCTAAGCTTGGCCATCAACACCACCAGGGGGCCACAGTTTAGTTACAGCCCAGCCCCCTTATATAGTAGTAGGCTGGGAGACAATATAGTTTTAAAAATATAAACTACTACAAGCCTTCCAGCAGGCTTCCAAAGGGTAAACCTCGTTTAACAGCGTCAGTCCGCGATAATGTCGTCACCAATCCCTTGGGGGCAAGCTTCTTCATCCGCCAACTAAACTATAAGCTTCCGAGGCTTTTATTGTGTTAGGTGTCTAATAAAGTGTATTGCGTCGAAGGTTGGGGGCCTGACTGGGTTGAAGCTGTTAGGGGGAAGCTTGGGAGTCTCGACCTGCTCAGGGTTCCAGGGGCCCCTATAATACTATATTACATGGGATTAAATAGTATTGAGATCCCTGGCGCCCCCAGCTTAACGTGGGATCACCTGGGACTCTACGAGGTTAAAGTTAATGGAGGGGGCCTCATAGCGTCAACCCCCCTCAAGCCTCTTAAAAACATCGTTTTCACTGTTAAACAGTTGAACCTTGAAGCTCTCCTAGAGAGTCTAAGAGAATACTATGGGGAGGGTGTTGAGGGCTTGTTCAACCCGCTGGGGTGGAGACTCTCCTCCCCCCTAATAGTTGAAGGGGGCTCGGGGCCGCCCCCATGCTATAATGTGGGGGGCTACGCTCTTTTCACCACTAACATTGAGCCCCTCCACTCTAAAAGCTCCGCCAGGTGCGGGTCTTTAACATTAAGTAGGGGGCTGGTTAAGATATCCTTAGGCCCGTTCGCCGTGGAGCTTGAAGGGTCTTCGGGCTCCTCTGGGGGGTTAACAGTGTTTCAGAATAGCGAGTTTGTAGCAGCATATTCTCAGGGGGTCCTCACGCTACTCGGAGATGTAGAGCTAGAGTTTAAACATGTATACTACGATTACTCTATAAGCTATCTAGGGGCGCTAGCATTCCACGATACTAGAATCGAGGATAATGAGACCCTAGAGTCTAACGCTGTCTCCGTTAAAGGGCCGAGGGGCTCCATAGCCATAGCATCGCCCTGGGGCTTAAGAGTGGAAGCCGGGAGAGGAAGCCTTAGAATATCCTCTAAGGAGGGGCTCTCAGCCTCAAACGGGGGGGAGCTTGAAGCCTTCAAACTCCTACTAGAAAGGAGCGTCGACTGGACCATAGGGCCAGCCCTCGAAAAGCCCGTTGGCCACGTGAGGAGCTACAGGGCTTTCCCGGCGCTCTTGAGAGCTGAGGCGGGCAAGCTAGTAATGTCTATAATTAACCCTACAAACAGCGAGGGCATAGCGGAAATACGCCTATACAGCCCGGTTAAAAACGCTAAACTCCTAACCACGAGGGAAGAGCTTGAAATGCCCCCCGCTAGAGGGCTCATAACGATAGCGGCCCCGAGAGGCTACTGTGCCAGGCTGGAAATAGAGCTGGGGAAGCCCAGAAACTTCCTTAAAATGGGAGGGCGAGCCGTAAGCCCCTAAAGCTCGTGGGAGTTTTCCTCTACAAGAGATAAAACTTCGGGTTCCCAACTGTAGAGGGGGTTTGATAATTGAAAATCATGGTTTTAGGGGGGGCTGGGGATATAGGGTCTGGGGTTTTGGAAGCTTTATGCTCCATGAACGTCGACACTGTAGTGGCGGGGGACGTTAGATATGGGGCTGCTAAAGAAGCATCTGATCATTTGAAGAGGGTGGGGTGTAATTGTGAAGCTGTTAAGGTAAACGCTATAGACATTGAATCCCTCAGGGAAGCTTCTAGAGACGTGGATGTTGTTGTTAACACTATAGGCCCCTTTTATAGGCTGGGGCTCCCCATAGCTGGGAATCTCGTGCGTTTGGGCTTAAACTTTGTGGATGTGTGCGACGACTATGACGCTGTTGAAAACATTCTAGGCCTGAGTGGGGAGGCTGAAAAAGCCGGGGTCACCGGGATAACGGGCTTAGGGTGGACGCCGGGCCTATCTAACATTCTAGCTTTACACGGCTCTAAGCTAGTCGGAGAGGTTGAAGCTATAGACATATACTGGGTGGGCTCCGCCGCAGACTCTAAAGGCTTAGCTGTTGTAATGCATCTTTTCCACGCTCTTATAGGCAAGGTGCCCATGTATCTCGGGGGGTTGTGGACTCTGGTTGACGCTGGTAGTGGCGAGGTTGAGGTCTCGTTCCCAGACCCTATAGGGAGGTTGAAACTATACTATACGGGGCACCCGGAGCCTGCAACGATACCCAGGTATGTTAAGGTTAGAGATAGGGTTACCGTTAGGGGAGGGCTAACACCCCCCTGGCAAAACGTTTTCGCTAAATTCCTACTGAGAGCTCTAAACATTAATAGTGACGCTAAAGCTGAAAGACTAGCCAGGATAATCCATAGGGTTGAAGGCGTGTTCAGAATGGGGGGTTTAAAGGCGAGCGCCTTGAAAGTAGATATCCTGGGGGATAATAGTAGAGTATCCTATGTAGCCGTAGACAGGATGAGAAGACTCACCGGGATCCCGGCGGCCTTAGGGGCTGTGAAAATAGCCGAGGGTAAAATAAGAGAGCCCGGCATAAAGCCTCCCGAAGCGTCAATAAGGGACACCGAAGAATTCCTAGGAGAGCTGGAGAGGAGAGAAGTGAAAATAGTGAAGGTGAAGGAGCCTTAAAGCTATACGAGCACGTTAAGAAACTCTCACAAAAACATAGAGGGGCCGGGACACGAGAGGAGGAAGATGCTAGAAACTATGTCATTAGAGAGTTGGAAAGCTACGGCTACAAGCCCTCACTCCAGTTCTTCCACACTCCACCCTCATTCTCATACACGTACATAACCATTTATGTTATGCTGGCGGCATCACCACTACTAGCTCTGGCAGGGTTGAATGTTCTAGGAGCCCTCCTAGCCCTGGCGGGGATAGTCTTTCTCGTTCTAGAAGAAGAACTCTACATCCCGGTTGTAACTAGGATCTATGGAGCCCTGTGGAGAAGGAGGTCTGCAAACATAATAGCTGATATGGGTGAAGGGCCTGAGACTATAGTTTTAACTGCCCATTATGATAGTACTAAGGCGGCCTTCTCGTTTAACCCGGCTAGGGTTCACAGTTTAAGGCCTACTATAAAACTCAACTTCATCTCGTCCGTAGCGGTGGCTTCTTTAACTTTGACGGGGGCGCTTTTAGGTAGCCCCCTCCCGCTTATAGTCTCGGTGATAGCATCCACACCTCTAATAGTATCCTCCCTAATACTAGTTCATAGGGAGGTATTCCACGGCTACGTGCCTGGAGCCAACGATAACGCTTCAGGCGTGGCCGTCCTACTCGGAGTAGCGGAACACCTAGCTAGAGACCCGGGAAAGGTGGGAGGTAAGGCTAGGGTCCTCATGGTGTTTACAGGCGCCGAGGAGGTGGGGCTCCTAGGCTCCCACTATTTTTATAGGGGAAACTGGGATATGGTGAGGGGGGCTATAACTATCAACATAGATAACCCAGGTGTTGGGAGCCTGGCTTTCACAGAGTGCGAGGGGGTCATTATGACTTGGTGTTCAAGCGGGGAGTTTAGGAAGATCATCAGGGAGTTTTCACTGTCAAAGAACATCCAGGCAGTGACCTATAAGCTGTTACCCACAGACGTGACCCCCCTAATGAGGAGGGGTTTGAGGGCGTCTAGTTTAATGGCTTTCGCCGACGGCATGATAGCCAACTATCACTGGTATAGTGATACTGCCGATAAGGTTAGCTCGGAGAACCTTGAGAAGGCTAAGAGCATTATATTAGACCTTTTAGAGGCTCTTGTCCGGGACAGCCCTGTTCACGGCTAGCTGCTTATACGAGCGTTTAGGCTGCTAAGACCATCATTGTGAGGGCTTGAGCTATAAGCGGGTATAAGGGGGATATTAGCCACCCCCTCTGCAGGACTGAAGCTGAAAGCGCTATGAGGGGCGATGTTGCAGCCATTATTCTGAGAACTTCCTCTATGCTGGCTGTGTTGACCATGCCTAGGGGGGCTGCTGAGGCTGAGAGTATTTTTAGGCTGTACATGGCTAGTGGTAGTGAGGCTACAGATATTAGGGCGAGGATCACTGCTTGTGTTGAGGCGCTTCTAACCTGCCTCTGAGCCTCCTCTATGAGACTGTAGAGCTGGCTTAGGGCGTCGCTCACACCCATCGTCCCCGCTACTCTCGAAGCGGAGATTATGGCTTTAATAACCCCCTTTGCAGCCTTCTCAGCCCTGGCCAGCCTGTCCTCGGGTATTGTGCCGAGCCTGGCCTCGTCGACCGCCGCTCTCAGCTCTCTGAAAGCGTTTGAGGAGAGCCTCCTGAAGCCTAGCGCCATGGCTTCCACTACTATAGTCATCCCCACTAGGTAGGCTAGCCCGGCTTCCAGTGAGAGTTTAAAGTTTAAGGCGACGGCTACAACGGGGACGGTCAAGGTTATAATAGCCTCGGGATAGCCTACCCTGTATTCTCCGAGGGCTGGCCTCGTGGCTAGCATTGCTAGAGCCCCCGCCGGGGCTACTATGAGGGGTATGAGGGCTAGGATTACCGGGTAGCCGCCTCCTAGGAGGGCTACAGGGGCTAGCGCCACCATAGATACTACAGCAGCCACTATGCCCTCAGCCACGAGCTTCCCAAACTCTATATGCCCCCTCCACTGGTCCCTCACAGAGTCCATGGCGTGCCTGAAGAGTAGTATTGTGACCTGCCCCCGTGAGGCTCCGAGGGTTTGAACGTGTATATAATCATCTATAACCTCAGCAAGCCTCCTGGAAGGAGTCGTCTCCGAGAGCTTCTTTAAAGCACTTATAGGGTCGTAGCCCAGGTCTAGAAGGAGTTTAAGCCTCGAAGCCTCAAACTTAAACCAGAAATAGCCCTCCTCATCCCTAAGCCTAGCTATCAAGTCAGCTATTTGAACGGGGCTCCTAGTGTATGGTAGTAGGTAAGCCAGCACAGCCGGGAGCTCCTTGTCGACGCCGCTGCCTAAGGCAAGCCTCCAAACCCTGGAAGCGGCGAAAAGCACTAGAAGTAGGACCAGCGGGGTCGAAAATATGAGTAGGGGGGTATTGTAAACTATGACGAGAACAGCCCCAATAACAAATAGTAGAGGCGAAGACAGGGCGACCGCAGAGAAAGAAAGCCTTAAAACCCTGCTGACCCCGGGCCCGTAAACCTCTGGATCCCATAGAGTGCTAGCATAGTTGTCTATGAAGGCTGCCGCCGACAATGTTAGGGTGGAGACAGTCCTCCTCAAGGCTTTAAAACCTCCCCATACTCGAGAGTATAGAATCTTGTCAGCGCCTTCTGGAACTCTTCAGGGCTCGCCCCCGCGAGCTTCTCGAGGAGTTCGGCTCTCTTCTCTATCTCTCTTTCAAGCTCGTTATGGGGCACCCCCAGCTTCCTCCACGCCTCCTCTAGTTTTACGCTGGCCTTCAATATTTCCTGGGCTCGTAGAGGCTTAAGCATGTCCTCGTGGGGGTCCCAGTGGAATAATGTTATTAGCTCGTCCTCGTGGACTTCCGTAATGCTGTAGACTCTCCTCTTAACTTTACCGCCGAAAACAGGGATCCTCCTCACGTGGATGATCGCGGTTACAAGCCTCAGGAATAGTTGGGGGAGGCTTATGGGCTCCATCTGCAGCCTGAGAACAGCCCCTTCAGGGCTGTCCGCGTGGAAGGTTGTCATAGAACCGTGGCCTAGGGCTGCTGCTTGGGCTAGGAGCCTCGCCTCCCTCCCCCTAACCTCCCCCACTATTATGTACTCCGCCCTCCTCCTCAGGGCGAATTTCAGGAGGTCTTCCAGGCCTATTTCGCTGAGAGACTCTCCGGGTATTGAGGGCCTCGTCACTAGAGAGTCCCAGTGGGGGTTTAAGAGTTTCAGTTCAGGAGTGTCTTCTATAGTTATAACCCTATAGTATGGGGGTATGAGGCTTGCAAGAGCCTGGAGGAGGGTTGTCTTACCAGCCCCCATACTGCCTATGATTAGGGTGAAAGACTGGGCCTCCACTAACAGCCACAGGTAGGCTGCCGCTAGGGGTGAGAGCACCCTGCCAGCCAGCATGTCCGATATTATCATCGGCTTCTCAGGATACTTCCTCACCACGAAGCTACTCCCAAACCTAGATACTTCCCTCCGGAACGTAACGGCAACCCTGAAGCCGTCCGCCGTCTGGCCTTCAGCGTAGGGCACAGCTATGCTGACTATTTTCCCCGCTTTCCTTGCGAGCTGGAGTGATAGGGAGTCCGCATCCTCAGAGTCTAAGACTATATCCACGTCAACCCACCTAGCTGGGGCGAGCCTATGTATCACTGAAACGCTCCTACCAGGCCCCTCGAAAGCTATCTCCTCAACATTATGATCTAATATGAGAGGGTAGAGGTGGCCGTAACCGCTTAGAGCCTTAGAGAGATAATACCTCTCAACATCATTGACGGGCTTAGAGAGGCCCGCCACCAGATCCTTAAGCCTCGAGAGTCCAGGACCCGCGGGCTCGATAAACCTGAGGCGGGGGAGGCCGTTATCGCCCGTGTATAAATAGTAGCTGACAGGGCCCACCCTGTAGTGGGCTGAAACCCTCCACTCGGCAGGAGGCTCCTGGGAGAGCCTCAGCTGAACTTCCTTAACGCCGCGCCTCATAAGGCTCTCAAGGGACAGCTTGAACATGAGGGACACCCTATCAGAGGGGAGGGAAAAATGTTGTGAGAGGGGGTTGTTTGAACCTCTCCTTAACCTAGTGGAACAGTCTTATAGAGTATTGAGTTCTTGACTTTAAAGGTTATTACTATAGCCTCAGTATCAAGGGGGACCGATAGTATTGCCGAATGCTTAGCCCCGGAGTCTAATTTTACAGAGCCGCCTCCAGCCATCGGGTTAACTGGGGTGGTTGTTGTTGACGTGCCAGCTATGTAACTGTACCCTGTTATGGTTATGTTGACTCGGTAGCCGTTTGTCATTTGGAGTTGAACTATCTTATAGTTGCCGGCGTAGCTCGTCTGAGCTAAAACTATTAGGTCCTCCCCCGAGGCCATGAAAGACTCTGAAGCCCTCTGGAAATACTCGTAGACTAGCAGTCCCCCTATTACTGTGAAAGCTATCAACACTATGGTAGCCACTAGGGGCGATAGTCCTCTCCCAGCTCTCAGCTCACACCACCTCACGCCCGACAACAATATCATCATAAAAACGTAGGAGAGACCTTGACGAACCCAACATTTCAGCGGACGCAACTATCCTAGAGCCCCCCAGCCGGGGGCCTAAGAGCTTTTAAGCTCTCTAGAAGAGCGTGGAGCCGGCTTTGAAATTTTAGACTTCAACGGCACTGCTCCGGGAAAGGCGGGGTCTTAGGGGTGTACGGTTTGGGGCTAGAGCCTGTTAGGGATGTTAGGGTGAGGGTTGATATGGGCGTTTGCGAGTTGATAGAACTCTACAGGAATATTCACGGCTTCTCCGCCTCGAGCCTGGGCGAGGCTCTCGACATTCTAAGCGAGGGCTTAGCTGCAAGCGATGTGAGGATATTATCGTTTACAGGGAACCTTGTAGCCACTGGTCTTAGAGGAGTTCTAGCCCAGCTTGCGGGCTCGGGTCTTTTCAACGTTGTCTTCACGACTACGGGGGCTGTGGACCATGATATTGCTAGGGCTGTGGGAGGGGTTTATTTTAAAGGCTCTTTCGATGTTGACGACGTGGAGCTTAAGAGGAGGGGGTTCCAGAGGCTGGGCAACATATTCATACCCGTGGATTCCTATGGGCCCCTCATAGAGAAGTTCACAAGGGAGCTTGTCGAGAGGGCTTTAAAGGTTAAAGATAGGTGGGGCTCATACGAGCTTTTGAAGATGGCGGGGGAAATGCTTAGGGACGAGAACAGCATACTGTGGAACGCTTATAGGTCGGGGTGCGAGGTCTTCGTCCCAGGATGGCCCGACGGCTCTTGGGGCACATCCCTCTTCATGGAGTCCCAGAGGCTCGGGGGCTTAACAGTAGACTATTTCATAGACATGAAGAGGCTCTCCGACATATTCTTCACATCTAGGAAAGCAGCAGCCCTAATAGTGGGGGGTGGCATAAGCAAACACCACACAATATGGTGGGCCCAGTTCAAGGAAGGCCTAGACTACACAGTATACATAACCACAGCCCTAGAATACGATGGAAGCCTCAGCGGCGCCAGACCCAGAGAGGCGGTGAGCTGGGGTAAAATAAAGGCTGGAAGCATGTATACAGTGGTCTATGGGGATGCAACCATAATACTGCCCATAATAGCTTCATGCATCCTCTCTAAGTTAAAGAGGAATGTTTATATATAAACTATTTAGAATTTAATTTAAACCAACATTTAACTATAAAAGGTTAAAGCTAAATTATAAAAGGCTAAAACTAAACTAAGCTACAAGCGGGGGGCTCACCCCTAAAGATAGGTTAAACCAAAACCAAGAGGGGGGGTGCTTCTAGTGTCTAATGAGATCGAGAAATTCAGGCAGATGAGTGTGGCCGAGTTTTTCGCCAAGTATAGGGAGGTTGCAGGGTTCTCTAACCCGGCGAGAGCCCTCTATCAGACTGTGAGGGAGCTTGTTGAGAACTCTCTAGACGCTACCGACGGCCACGGGATCCTGCCAGATGTGAGGATTATAATAGAGAAGGTTAACGGTAATAGTGAGAGGAGCTGGTGTAGGGTTTCAGTTGAAGATAACGGCATAGGGGTTCCCCCTCTAGTTATGCCCGACGCTTTCGGCAGGGTATTGTTTAGCAGTAAATACATTATTAGGCAGACTAGGGGCATGTACGGCTTGGGGGTTAAGGCGGCAGTCCTCTACGCTCAGGTCACTACTGGCAGCCCTGTGGAGGTCATATCTTCCACTAGGGGGTCCAGCTATGTTTACATGAAGAAACTGTTTATAGACATGAAGAAGAACGAGCCCATAGTAGTTGAGGAGGCTCAGTTCAGGAAGACAAACTCCTGGCACGGCACTAGGACATCCCTGGTCATAGAGTGCGACTGGCAGAGGGCTAAACCTAGGATAATAGAGTATATTAGGAGGACTGCTGTCATAGCCCCCTACGCCGACATACTACTAGAGACTCTTGACGGTGAAATACTGTATTTCCCTAGGACTACCAGGAAAATGCCTAAACCACCGCGAGAGGCTAAACCCCACCCCCACGGGGTCGACGTTGAAACTTTAAAGCAGATAATAGTAAACACTAGAGCTGAAACCCTCCTGGAACTCTTAGAAACAGAGTTCCAAAGCGTAGGCACCATTACGGCGTTGAAATTCCTGGAAAGCGTCGGCTTGAAGCCTACCCTGAAGCCTAAAACCCTCCTTAGAGATGGGAGTGTACTAGTCAACCTTGTAGATTCGATGAAAACGTTTAAATTCAAAGCCCCCAGGAGCGGCCACCTAAGCCCCCTAGGCGAGGATCTAGTGGAGATGGGGATTAGGAGGCTCTACGACCCTGAGTGGGTTGACGCTATCAGGAGGCCTGCTAGAGCATACGGGGGCCACTCTTTCATAGTGGAGATGGGGCTAGCTTACGGGGGCTCAATACAGCCTTCCGAGGAGCCCCTCATACTTAGGTATGCTAATAAGATACCCCTCCTTTACGAGGAGAGGGAGGACGTGTCTTACAAGGTTGTCTCAGAAGTTAACTGGAAACAGTATGGTATAGATTTCCCGGCACCCCTCCTAGTCTTAGTCCACGTGGCGAGCACTAAAGTCCCCTATAAGGGTGTTGGTAAAGAAAGTATTAGCGACGTGCCCGAGCTGGAGGCTGAGATTAGAAGCGGATTATTAGAGTTAGCTAGAAGGCTTAGGAGCTACCTCTCAGCTAAAGAGAGGGAGGCTGAAGCTATGAGGAGGGTCCTCGCCATTTCAAAGTATATACCTGAGATAGCTAGAAGCCTTAAAATCGTGGAGAAGCCCCCTGAACAGTGGAAGCCCCTAGAGCCTGGGGAGGAGAAACACATAGTGGAGCGTCTTGTAAAACTAGTTTCCAAGCACGTAGCCGTCCCTAAAGTTAGAGGCTCGCCTGAAGAACCCCCCAACCCCGAAGACATTATCAGAAGCATTATCGAGACTACAAAGAAGTAGTTGAAGCCGGGGGTGTGTAGTCTTGGAGCCTAGGATCGATAAAACAGACCTCGAGGCTAGGAGGAAAGCCAGCCTGACTTTGAGGGAGCATGTGTTGAGAGTCCTCAGGGATGTAGAGGAGCTTAGTCCGCCAAAACTCTTAATACCTAAGAGGACCCTATCCAACACTATATACGACCCTGAGAAGGGCATCCTCATTTTGGGGGAGGATGTTTTCGAGAGGAACATGCTGGACATGGGGGAGACTAGGAGGTTCATGCAGACTCTGCTCATGGCCTCAATAATCTATCAGGCTCTGGTGGAGAACGAGTATCCAACTATAAGAGACTTGTATTATAGGGGGAAGCACACTATAACTTTCAGGGACTTGAAGGGCTCCCTCAAAGAAGAGAATACCTGGGATGAGCAGGCTGAGAGCGACTCAGCCTTGAGGGACCTGGAAGTTATGACTGGGCTGCTCAGAGAGCACATGCTCATACTCAGCAAGGAGAAGGGTAAAGTAGTCGGCGATATGAGGATAAGGAGCGGGGGCGACATAATAGACTTGTCGAGGCTCGGCCACGGCGCTTACGCTATAGAGTCCACCCCGGACCTCATAGAGTTCCTAGACTATAACGCCGAGTACGTTCTAGTAGTTGAGAAGGACGCTGTATTCCAGCAGCTACATAGGATAGGCTTCTGGAAACAGTATAAGTGCATACTAGTAACTGGGGCCGGCCAGCCTGACAGGGCTACAAGGAGGTTCGTCAGGAGGCTAAACGAGGAGTTAGGCCTACCAGTATACGTGCTAACAGACAGCGACCCCTACGGGTGGAACATATACTCGGTGTTCAAAGTGGGGAGCATAACGCTAAGCTACGAGAGCGAGCGGCTGGCAACACCCAAAGCCAAATTCCTAGGAGTATCAATGACAGACATATTCGGAGACAAAAACAAAAAACCATACCTAACAGAAGAAGAGAGGAGAAACTTCATAATAAAAGCAAAAGAACGAGACCTGAAAAGAGCCAAAGAACTAATGAACTACTCATGGTTCCAAACAAACAAGTGGAAAAAAGAGATAAACATGTTCCTAGAGAAAAAAGTAAAACTCGAAATAGAAGCGCTAGCAGGCAAAGGACTAAAATTCCTAGCATTCCAATACATACCACAAAAAATACAGACAGGAGACTGGATAGACTAGCCACCCGATAAACCCCACCATCCTGAAACACTGACATTCAATGAAAACCTGTTGACGACAGCCGGCCCCAACCCTCAAACCTACCCTAAGGTGCGTGAAGCCCGTAGAGGCTAACACAGAGACTACCGTCTCTAGAGGACCCCAACAACGTAGACGCGGCCTACACACGCTAACAGACAATATGGAAAACCGTTATAAATAAACATTACAGTACTCTTACAGGTCGCGCGCCCAGCAGAGTCTACTGCGATCCTACAGCTGAACCCCGCCGGCTCAGCCGTGACCTTGCTTTCAAAAACACTGAAGAGAGCCCGAACACCAAAGTCCACACCTATGAGGCTGAGGCGCGCGGACAACACGCTTAGCTTTCCCCAATCGCATGCCTCCTCGCTAACTACGGCACCTTAAACCTCTGTTTAACCTACTAAGTACACAGAGATGATCTGGGTGAAAAATCATTGTAGCTATCTTTGGTGATAATATTTGTTGCTATGGCTTTGTGTTCACGGCTTTTACATCCCGTAGAACCCCTTATCCTGCTGGCTGTGTATCATGGTGTTCCAGAAGTTTTCCATTATGCCTTTCACTTTCGGTTTTCCTCCAAGTTTTCTATTACCGGTTTAACGTCTTCTCATTCCTCTACTGTAAGTGGTGGGGCTTTGCTTTGGAGGATGAAACCACGCTCCTCTTAAGGCTTACGCTAGCAGGTCTGGGGGTTTAACGTTGTTTCTCCGGGGCTTTTGAATGTTGTTAAGCTAGTGCCGGCGTTTTTAGGCTGTTAATAGTTATGCTCGCTGCTGTTAGCCTATTGCGTGTTGGGGGGTTATTGGGGGCGGGTTGCGCGGTTGACGCATTTTTTCAGGGTTTCTTGAGCCTCGTCCGCTATTTTCTTCAGTATTATATCGTAGCCTGGCGTTAGCTTTGATTTCAGGTCTATTTCAGTATTATTGTTTAGGAATCTTTCTATTAGAGAGTCTAAAGCTATTTTAATGAGGGTGCTTTTTGATAGTTTACACTCTTCAGCTATAATGTTCAGGGCTTCTTTCTCGTAAACTGTTATCTTAGAGCTTACGGGTTTTATGTTCGAGGGTTTTAGGGAGAATCTCCTGGTGTTTGCTGTGCTGCGCGCTTTTTTAGGTCCCCCTTTTGCTTCCCCCCTTTTCATCATCTTTCCTCCTCCAGCTCTTTTAGGGCTTCTAGGATCGCTTTTCTCTTTGCTTCCTCCTCCTTAGCCGCCATCGCTTCGACTATTAGGGATAGTATCTTGTAGATCCTAGCTATCTCCCGCCCCTGGCTCGCCACCTTATATTCAAGCCCTAAGGTTCTAGTGTTTAAGGCGTCTATTAGGGTTTGAAGGGCTACTATGGCGTCGCCCACGTCATGGTGGTGATGGTGTCCTTCGTGGTGATGGTGTCCTTCTTCATGCCCGTGAGCTCTCTCAACCTCCTCTACAACCTTCTCTATATCTTCCTTTTTCTTGGCGAACCCCATTCTCTTACTCAATTAAAGCCCCCCGGGGCTTGTGCTGTGTTTAAACCTTTATAATTATTAGCCTTGGCACTCCCCCCTCCTCTATAACCTCCAGCTCTAACGGGGAGTTTCCTAGGGGTTCGAGGGCTGAAACGCTCTCCCTCACTTTTACTAGGGCTTCAAGCCTCTTTCTATACTCTTCAACCACCCTCCCCACCTCCCCAAGCTCAAGCTCCGGGTCCGGATTCACGGTAACCCTAACTGCCCCGAGGTCGGCAACCTGGTATTTAGGGGTTGTTGTCGAGGCTCCCCACAAGAGCGCCTCTATACTTTTTATAGCTTCAACCCTAGCTTTGAGGCTTGCTGTTCTAGCGGCGAGCTTTTCAACTTGGCTTTTCAAACTGTTAATCTCCCCGTCTAAGTGTTCGAGGAGCTCTTTCACGCTGTTAAACCTCCTCAACCCTAGAGCCTGCCCTGCCAACTCTCCAGGCCCCTCATAAGCTTGTGGTAGGCGGTATTTAAGCGGTGTTACTCTCCCAGCTATTAGATAGAAGGCGGGGCTCCTAGTTAAAAGGGGGAAGGTGCTTTTAAGTGGCTAGGTGGGCTTTGCCTCAGCTTAGAGACACTTCTAAGCCTCTGGGTGAGGCTGTTGAAATGTTCGTGAACGGACTATACACTATAGGCTTAAACACTAGGACCGTTAAAGCGTATAGGTCGGCCTTAAACAGTTTCGCCTCCTCCGCGGGCTGGGAGAAGCCTGCTAGAGAGGTTTCAGTAGACGATTATATGGAGTGGCTCTCTAAAATGAAGAAGGCTGGGAAAGACTTTAGTGAGACCACTCTCCACTACTACTCTATATTCGTCAGGAGGTTCCTTAAATGGATCGGGGTCGACGGGGACATACCAGCAGTGCCGGGCTCGAGGAAAGGCTTCAGCGAGGCCCTCAGCTGGGCTGACATAGAGAGGCTGATGGAGAACTCGAGGGACCTCCTAGACCTCCTCATAGTATCCCTCCTAGCGGAGACGGGCCTGAGAGCGTCAGAACTCCTATCCCTTAGAGTCTCAGACATAGATTTTGCCGAGGGCAGGGTTAGAGTAACGGGGAAATATGGGAAGCAGAGGATAGTCTTCCTAGGCCCCATATCCAGGCTCGTACTCTACGAGTACACTGCTAGAACCGGGAAAAGGCCGGGGGACAATATAGTTGACATATCATACCAGGCACTATACAAGAGGCTTAAAAGACTAGCCCTAAAAGCCGGGATACCCCAGGAGAAGGTGAGACCCCACATACTAAGACACACATTCGCCACCGAAGCACTAAGAAGAGGCATGAACATGTCAGCACTACAAAAACTCCTCGGACACAACGACATAAAAGTAACCCAACTATACCTACACCTAACAATGGACGACGTGAAGAGGGAATACGAGAAAACATTCAACCCCTACCAACAACAGTGGACACCATGGACACCCATAACGCACGCCTACAACCCACAATACAACACGCCATACCCGCAGCCACAGTATAACCCGCAATACCAGCCGTGGATAAACCCGAACACGAGAAGGGGGAAAAGATAACGCTAACGCTATGGCTGGCAGGCTGAACTACACGGAACCGGGCGCCCGCAACCCAAACCCCTCAATCAAACTCTTATGGGAAAAGCCCTAAGCCTTCTTAACCCGCTTCTCAGTATACCCCTTAGCATGGGCGACAATATGCCTCATTAAGTCTGGAGCCGTCTGGAACAAGCCATAGCATATAGGACACTCTAAAAGACCGTCTTTAACCCTCCTAGCATACACTATAGAGCCCCTATACTCCACAGCCTCGAGAGAGCCCTCACCCGACAAAAAGACACCAAGTTAAACCTAAAAACCCCGGAACCCTAATAAAGAATATGGCCCCGCCAGTCTCACATCCTCGGAAGACCCTAGAAGGGGGTGAAGATGATAGAGGAACGGTCAGGCGGGGCACATGCAAACTATAATTAAGGGTCAGATCCTAAGGCCCGCTCACAGCCCAACAGGCTCAGAGCCGTCACCACACATCACACCCATCTAGTGAAGTGAGAGCACACGCTTAAATCCCTTCAATAGCGCGAGTCAAGCATACCTTCAACCAGGTGAAAACTGAAGGGTTATTGTGGGAATAGGAACTTCTAGGAATAGTGGAGGCTACCAGCCACGGGCTTGAGAACCGCTAAGGGTATCACTGGTTCCACGCAATCCTCACCCCTAACCTTATAGGGATAGCTTAGCGCGTGAAGTACACGCCCTCAGTTCCACCCGTACCCGGCTCTATGACACTATATAGTTACTTCCCGGGCAGTAGCATCAATGACAATGCATGCTACAGAAAAGCGGCAATAGAGGTTAAAGCTAGGATTATGGTGGCTATAGACAGAGCTAAGACTTGAAAGGAGCGAGTAGTGTAGCCATCCCGCTACATCTTCCCATAATGTTCCCCGTTTATATTAAGGTTGCGCCGTATAGTTTTTGGCATAGTTTCATGCTGGTGTAGCTGTCTCGGGTGTGGAGGTTTTGGACTTGCGGGTTGTGATGTGAGGGTGTTATTATAAGGATTTAAGTTATGCTCTTTTAATCTTTGGATATTGGTTTTGGTTGTGTAGGGTGTGTGTTTTGGGTGCTAGCGTGAAGAGCCATATGGATTATGCTCATGAGCTGGATCTTGTGATTAAGCCTGAGTCTAGTGTCCCCCTTCTTGAGAGGGAGCTTGGCTACTATGTTGGCTCCGGGGTTCCATTGTTTAGTGTTGGGGGTGGGTATTTTAGGCATGTTCTTCAGCAGGTCCTTGTGGGGTTTCATGCTAGGAGGGGTTATTTGATAGTTGAAACTCCTATTTTAGCTAGCTCGGATCTTTTCAAGCTATCGGGCCACATGGATTTTTACAGGAAGAACATGTTCGTCTTAGACATTGAGGGTAAAGAGTATGTTGTTAAGCCTATGAACTGCCCCTTCCACCTCCTAATATTCATGAGCCACCTAGCAAGGTATAGGGGTAAGGTTAAGCTTCCATTTAAAGTCTTCGAGGCTGGGAGGGTTTACAGGTATGAGCCTAGTGGGAGCCTCTACGGGCTCCTGAGGGTTAGGGGGTTCACTCAGGATGACGCCCACATTGTAACCCCGGAGTCTGACTCTAGGGATGTAGTGTTCGGCGTTTACGAGGAGATGATAACCCTGTTAGACTCGGTCTTCAACATTAAAGTTAACTCTGAAAACCTCTACATAAGGCTCAGCATCTCAGACAAGAACCTTATAGGTAAAGACTTCATGGGGACTGTGGAAGAGTGGGAGGGGGCTGAGAGCGTTTTAGAGAAGGTTAGCAGGCACATAGAGGAGGCTTACAATATCAGGAGGAGCGTGGGCGTGGGGGAGGCGGCTTTCTACGGGCCTAAAATAGATTTGATGATGGTGTTGAAAGGGGAGGGCGGGGTGAAAGAATGGCAGATGGGGACTATACAGTTCGACTTCAACCTACCGAGGAGGTTCAAGATATACGATGCTGTGAGGGAGATATACGGGGATCTAAACGTTTACGTGATACACAGGGCCCTCCTAGGGTCTATAGAGAGGTTCCTGGGAGGCTACCTGGAGCATTTCAAGGGTAGGCTCCCGGTAGTTCTAGCCCCACTCCAAATAGCCATAATGGCTATAAAGACTGGAGAAAGGGAAGTTGATGAGGTAATAATGGACAGGTCTATAACGCTTAAATCAAAACTCCTAGAGAAAGGCATGAGAGTGGCTCTCAAAGAAACCACTAAAACCAGCCTCTCAGGAGACGTGAGAAACATAGAGTACACGATGAAGCCCCCCATAATAGTATACATAGGCGCTAAGGAGGTTCAAAGAAACTTCATAACACTAAGCATATTCAACTACGACTCCCTCAAGAGGGAGACTGAGAAGGTAAACTACGACTCCCCCCACAATGCTGCCAGCGCCCTGGAATCTATAGTAGCCGCCTGGGAGGAGAAAGTGGCTAAAATAGCTGGGCCAGTCCTGAGGATACCGGCTGACTTAAGCCACATGATCTGATTAAGCTGTTGAGAGGGGCTCTCCCCACTCAAATCCTCTGGAGCCTAGCTAAGGTGATATGCTCTAAGCTGTCGACTTCGCAGGGCGCGGGCTTAAAGTCCCTGTGGGCCTCGCCTACCTCTATGTTAAAGGTTTTAATTACATCTTCAAGTTTCCCTGTTAGGTCTCCGAGGCCTATGAGGGCTATTGCCCTGGCTTCTTCAACTCTCTCAACAACGTCTCTAATCTGTTTGAGCCCCATGAGGTTCATTAGGAACAATATAGCCCTATTCCTCACTCTAGGCTCCATTTGAGCGTCTTCCAAAGTGTATAAGTATGCTAGGCTTAGAGAGCACGGGTCGTAGGCCTCGCTGGGTAAACCTATTACGAGCGTCTCCCCCTGCTCTAGGGATGCCACAGCCTCTGCTGGAAGCGGTTTTTCAAGCCTTAATAGGGCTACTCTTGTTTTAACCCAGCCAGCGTCTACGGTGAAGCTTTCTATTGAAGCTTTAATGGCCGGCCTCCCCCTTAAACCTCTTATGCTCCCATACCCCCCAGGGGAATACTAGCCACTCTTCTGTTATTTCAGCGTAATAGTCTGGTATAAGCTTAGTCCAAGGTTTAACGTATAGGGTGGCGCTTCTAGCCTCCCTTGGGGCGTAGTGTTTTATAACTGATAGGGCGAGCTGGAGCGTTAAGCCTGTATCGCTAACATCGTCGACGATCAGGACGTTCCTACTATGTATGGGTAGGGTTAGGGGCTGCCTGAGTAACGGCTTGTCCCGCCTAACCCCCGGGGCTTGGTAGAATTTTATGTCTAAAACACCTAGATCCGCTACTCCCAGAACGTCCGCTATTAACGTTGCAGGTATAATGCCCCCCCTAAGCACCCCTACAATAGTTTCAACTTTAAACCCAGACTCTTTAACCTTCATAGACACTTCGAAAGAAGCTTTAACAATATCATCCCAGCTTAGGAACCTCTCCTTTAAACCCCCATGGCTCACAGGTAGAATAGCGACCTCGCCAGCCCTACCCCTCCCGGCGATCCTGTAGTCAACACCGTCAACGAAAGCTAGATAGCCGGGTCTAGGCTCCCCCCTCTCATCTATAGCCTCAGACAGCCTCCCATGCAGGCTTCTAACTTTGATCAAAGCTTCAACCCAGTCTTCAGAGTCTACCTCAATAACATCTCTACCCACAGCTTCCCTAAGGTGGCCGAGTAGCCTAACTCTGACAACCATAGAGTAGCACCGTTTCAGACTGTCTCCTCTACAGGCTCCTCTCCCTCGGCTTTAGCCCTTCTCTTAATAGTAGCGTTGACAACGTGGGTTATGTAGCCGGCAACCTGGTTCCTCAACTTCTTACTCTTATACTCGACCAGCTGGCCCATCACTTTCTTATTATGTTCGAAGTCACCGGTAAACACGTCAGGGTATGTTTCGAGCAGCCTCCTAGCAGTCCTCTTAACTAGGGAGCTCCTAACCTTCCCCATAAACCCTCCCCTCAAAAACTCAAGTATGTGGAGGAAGCCTAAAAACTTCAGTTCGAGGACTTTCAAGTAAACCTTGAGATTTCAAAGGAGGAAAAAGAGCGTGTAGAGCCCTAATACCGGGGGCTGTTAAGCTTGCGGCTCTTTACTCTTCCTCTTTCTTCTCCTCTCCCTTCTTACCTTTCTCTTTCTCCTCTGTCCTCTTAGCAGCTATTAGGTCGTCTATCCTCAGGATTAGGGAAGCCGCTTCAGTGCCGGCTTTTATAGCGTTAGCTTTAACCCTTGCAGGCTCTATTATGCCCGCTTTCATAGCATCTAGGATCCCCCCAGTCTCTATGTTTATTCCAGCCCATTTACCCTCAAGGCTCTCATGGGCACTCCTAATCTTGACGAGGACATCTATGGGGTCGTGGCCGGCGTTGTGAGCTATTATCTGTGGTAGGGACTCTAAAGCTCTGGCGAAGGCTTCAACAGCTAGTTGAACTTTGCCGGGCATAGTCCTAGCATGCTCGTACAAGTGTTTGGCCACCTCAGCCTCTATAGCCCCGGCGCCCCCAACTATTTTACCGTCCATAACAGCGTCTGCTACAACGCTTAGGGCGTCATGTAAAGCTCTATCGGCTTCATCTACAAGCCTCTCGAATCCTCCCCTAATCAGTATAGTGACACTCCTAAGGTTCTTAGCCCCCTCTATGAAGACCATCTTGTCCTCTCCAACCCTCCTCTCCTCTACGAGCTCCGCATAGCCTAGGTCTTCCGGTTTCAAGTCTTCTATGTCGGTCACTATTTTAGCTCCAGTCGCTCTAGCTAGCTTCTCTATGTCGCTCCTCTTAACCCTGCGCACTGCTAGTATCCCTTTCTTGGCTAGGAAATGCTGGGCAATATCATCTATACCTTTCTGTGTTATCACAACGTTAGCCCCGGCGGCAGCTATTTTCTCAACCTTCTCCGAGAGTATTTTCTCCTGTTTCTCCATGAGCTTCCTTATGAGGTCCGGGCTTGAAATGCTTATCTCCAAGTCTATCTCAGGCTTCTCTATCTCGAGCGGGGCGTCTAGCAGGGCTATTCTAGCGTTTTCAACCCTCTTAGGCATGTCCGGGTGGACTACCTCCTTATCTATAACTATACCCCTAACTGGCTGGGTGTCCATGAGGCTTCCTCCATGTTTCTTTATAATCTGTATGTTCCCTAGATCGACATACCACTTGTCGCCCCTCCTCTCAGCTATAGACCTGACTGCCTCCACTGTGAGTTTGGAGAAATGCTCTCTAGCCTCGCCAACAGCCTTACTGCTTAAACTTGTTAAGGCTACTTTCTCGAGCAGGCTAACATCATCTATGCTAACAGACTCTGAAAGCTTGTTAACAAGATCTAAAGCTTTCTCCATAGCAGCCTTATAGCCTTCAATTATAACCGTAGGGTGAATGTTCTTGTCTAGAAGCTTCTCGGCCTCTTTTATAAGCTCGCCCGCGAATATGACTGCGGTCTTAGTGCCGTCGCCAGCCTCTTCATCCTGGCCTTTAGCTATTTGAACTAGCATTTTACCCGCAGGGTGCTGGAACTCCATCTTGTCAAGTATTGTAGCCCCGTCGTTTGTTGTCGTTATGTCGCCGAGGCTGTCCACAAGCATCTTATCCATGCCTTTAGGCCCGTATGTCGTCTTCAATATTTCAGCTATAGCCCTAACAGCCATAGCGTTTGTCCTGAAAGCTTCCCTACCATAGGTCCTCGAGGTCCCCTCCTTAAGTATTATAACCGGGATCCCCACGGACTCTGTAGTGGGAACCCTAGCAGCCATTACCTATATCACCCCCCTCCATTCGATACTCCAGGTTTTATTTTAGAGCTACTTCTATATAAGCTTTTCTATTCAACACTGAAAGCTTCCAGAATTAGAGCCTATATTAACTCCCCCCATAACCATTAAACTTGAGAAGTTATGGGGGAGCCGGCGCTCATACTAGTCACGGGGACCCCGGGAACGGGTAAAAGCATCATATCAAGGCTCTTAGCAGAGGAGCTAGGCTGCGCCCACGTAGAGTCATCAACACTACTAGTGGAGGGGAAGGCGGCAGCCAGAGACCCTACAGGTAGGGACACTATGATCATAGTAGAGGATAAAGCCAGGAAAGTTATAAGGGGTTTCATAGAGTCGAGTAGAGGAGCATGCTATGTAGTGAGCACTTTACACCCATCCCTATGGCTTGAAACCCTAGGGGAAAACGTAGCTCTAGTGATCCTCCTAAGAAGCGACCCTAGAATCCTCATGGAAAGGCTTAGTGAAAGAGGGTGGGGTAGGGCTAAGATACTGGAGAACGTGCTGTCGGAAGCTTTCAACACCATAGCTGAAGAGCTCCTAGAATGGGGCGATTGCGTGCTGGAGGTTGAAACAAGCTATAAAGAGCCCCGCCTCGTCTTGGAGGAGGTCTTTGAAAAACTAGAGGCGTGGAGTGTCGGCATCAGCATAGATTGGATGAGCGTAAACCCCGAGATCGTGGAGTTCGTCACCAGGCTCGTCCACGAGCTGGACTTGTATAAGGAGGGGCTCGGGGTTTGAGGGGGACTGAACTATTGCCTCCCCAGGGCCTAGCTTATCCAGTATATCCACGTAGTCTCTCGGTAGGCTCATAGTTTCAGCTATCACACTCTTATCCCTAGCGCTCCTGAGAGCGTGGACTATTTTAACGTTAGTATTGAGTAGAACACCGTTAGGGATGCTTGCCGGCGACTGCGTCGCTATAACCAGGTGTATGCCGTACTTCCTAGACTCTGAGAATACCTGCTCTATGAATGGAGCCTCCTCGCCCCCGAAAATGTTGTGGGCCTCATCTACAACAACCATTATCCTCGCACCCCCCGCTCCAGAGGATCTCTCCATGAACAGTTTTGCCAGGAAGAAGAGGGCGTAGGATTTTCTAGCTAAAACGTTCTTTACATAGTCCAGTCTGATGACGGAGACCCCATCAAACTGTAGCCCCCTCGTCTCCCTGAAAGCGTTATAGGAGCCTCTAGTTAACATAGCTATTTTCCTTATGAGGGCCCTCTTAACCTCCCTATCCCATTTAGACTCGTCGGGGAGAGACTCGACGGCTTCCTCGAGCTCTCTGAGGTTAGAGGGTCCACTAGCTTCTAAAGCTTTTAGGAGTATGTAGGCCTGAGGAGGGCTTAGCGACAGGGCTTTAATCATAACGCTGACTAGATAGTCGGGATCCCTGTTAAGGTCTAGGGGGTTTATTGAAGCCTCCCCACCGGCTGGACTGTATTCTTTGAAAGGGGCGCCCCTAGACCTGAGCAGCATAGAATGCTCCCCCGTCCAGTCTAGGATCACCACGGGTGTCCCCATGATTCTCCAAGTTCTCTCCGCTATTAGCGATATTGTTGTAGACTTGCCGGAGCCCGTGGACCCGAATACTCCAATATGTCCCTCAACATCTCCACTCTTAAGATAGAAGTTTCTAGGATACTGCCTGTCTATGGCTTCTCCAAGGTATAGTCCCCTGTAGTCGTCACGAAAATTTCTGCTACCTTGACCCCTCTCGGCTAGAGCCTTATCGGGCACTATTAGGGCGCTCTTAGAGCTGAGCCCTAGTTTTTCAAGGTAGCCCGCTATAAACTGGAACTCTGGAGAGTCAACGTCTGAGAGCCTTAAACCGTCGACTAGGCCTGTGAGGAGTGTTTTTAGAACCTCAGCTTCAACGTCAACCCTCCTAGGCTCCCTCGAAGTCAGGATTATGAGGGTCCTCCTATAATCCCCCTCAGCTATGGAAACCACTGTATATCTAACGTGGCCTTTAGAAGCCCTCTCACCTATAAACTTAGCCAGGCTAGCAGCAGCCTGCTCCCTCTTATCACCTCTAACTTCAACATCTAAAACCCTGTAGAAAGCCCCCGCATCCCCGCCCGCCCGGCTTGAGGGGTGGAAGTGGAAGCCCCCCGCCGGTAGCTTGGCCCAAATAACATAGGCTAGCGTGGGCGCCACGAGTACTAGAGATAAAACCAGCGCCTCCAACATGCTGATAACGTTCAAAACATAGAGAGCTAAAGCTATAGACGCGAGAGCCGGTAGAACCCTTAAAATTTTAGGGGTCTCGTCGAGCACGCTCACCCCAGAGCCCCAGGCTACAGCCTGGAATCTAGTTGGGGAGGGGCTGGAGCGTTTGTTTAAAATGTTTAGCGGCGGTGATCGTTAGTGTTTCATGCATAGATAGTATTTCTTATCCAGCTCCAAGCCCACGGGGGGGCTGAACCTGAATATTATACCCCACATGGAGAATATTGTAGCGTTAAACTTAGACTCGGGGGCCACAATATACCCGTGACCGCAGAACTCGTAGGCGTCTAAGTTGCTCGGCTTCTCCTCGCTTATAACTACTTTCAACTCGTCGCCCTCACTGACATGGATCAAGTTGCCGATCACGTCAAACTCCAGCACGCCGCCCCCCTTAAGCCTACATGAAGCTATCCTCTGGCCTTCCACATTCCCACTCCTCACCTTCTCAACTTTAGCCTTAAACTCTACTTTGAAAGCCTCCAAAACCTGACACCCCACCTTGGAGTTTAGAGTTAAACTTTAAATCCTATAGCCGCACCGCCCTACATTCAATCTAGCCCCCACACGACAAGGGTTTTCTACGAGTTAATGGGGGCCCACATATAGTGGCCGGCCAGCAAGAATGAAACGGTAGGCTGAAGCTCTTAGCGGCTTCTCAACCCTCAGATGTGGATTTCACATGCTGCGCCCCCCTTCAGGGCTGGAGTATATAAGTATTTAGGAGCTTAGAGATAGCTAGTATTTGCGGGATAAGGGGGTTTAAGAGTGGCTGTCGCCGCAGAGCCGTCTAGGAGGCTGGTAGCGAAGCTTAACAGCCTGTTAGAGAAGAGCGTCGTTGTTAAGCTGAGTAGTGGCAGGTATTATAGGGGTAAGCTTGGAGGCTTCGATACAGGCTCGTTCAACCTGGTCCTGGAAGACGCTGAGGATAACGAGGGCAAGAGGTGGCCCATTGTTTTCGTGGGGGGAGGCTACGTCTCTGAGATCATACTAGAGGAGGGCTCTGTTTTCGACGCTAAAGAATTCGCGGACTTCCTCGCATCCCAAGGCGGGATCGGGAGGCACCTAATTAAAGTCTACGAGGACATTAACGTTGTAGAGGTGGGTAAGATGATAAAGATATCTGCAAGCGGCGTCGAAGGCTCGGGGCCCATGGCTCAGAAAATTCACACCCTCTACATGGAGTACTTGAGGTCTAAGGGTTTGAAAGTGTGACGCGAGGCGATGTTCACAGTTAAAGACATAGACCTAGCTGGGAGGATCGGGCTGCTTAAGACTAAGAGCGGGCCTATAGAGACCCCTACTTTTTTACCTGTAATAGACCCTGCAAGGCAGGAGCTCCCACTATCTGATATTGAAAGCGCGGGGTTCAACCAGGTTATAACAAACGCGTACCTTATACTTAAGAGGTTCGGGGGCAAGGCTGTAGACCTCGGCATACATGGAGTATTAGGGTTTAAAGGAATCGTAATGACAGACTCTGGGGCATACCAGATACTCGAGTATGGCGACATAGAATACAGCCAGGAGACAATAATAGAGTACCAGAAGAACATAGGGAGCGACATAGCCGTAATACTAGATGTGCCAACGGGGGACGTGGCCTATGAGGAGGCTAAGCTAACCGTAGAAGAGACCCTTAGGAGGGCCAGGGAGGCCCTAGAGCTTATAAAAGACACTAAGCCCCTCTGGGTCCTCCCAATACAGGGCGGTAAGTACTTGGACCTAGTGTCTTTAAGCGCCAGGGAGGCAGCCAAGTTACCGGGCTATAGCATCTACGGCATAGGTAGCCCCACGGTTTTCTTCGAAAGATACGAGCTGACCACAGTTCTAGACATGATTCACACAGCTAAGAGAATACTCCCCCCAGGTAAGCCCGTCCACCTGTTTGGGGCCGGGCACCCCCTGGTTTTCCCCTTCGCTATAGCCCTGGGCGTCGATACTTTTGACTCCGCATCTTACATATTATATGCTAGAGACGGCAGGTACATAGTTGACCACGGCGTTTACAGGCTCGAAGACCTTGAATACTTGCCGTGCAGCTGCCCTGTATGCTCTAGGAGGAGCCCCGGGGACTTGCTGGAGGCTGGCCACGCTGAGAGGACGCGCCTCCTAGCCTTACATAACCTTTATGTTATAAGGAGGAGCCTGGATAACGTAAAACAAGCGATAAGGGAGGGCAGGCTTTGGGAGCTCCTAGAGGAGGTCTCCAGGAGGCACCCCAAGGCCCTAGAGGCTTTAAGGAAGTTTAGGAAATACTATAAGTATGTTGAGGCTCAAACGCCCAGGGTTAAAGGGAGGATCTATGGGGTCAGGCTATATGATGTGGAGAGCCTCTGGAACCCTAAAATTTTAAGGTTTAGGCTTAAGACTCTAACAATTCTAGACAGCCTCCTGGAAACAGTCGAATCGATAACCCTGACACCCCTAGCGGGTAACGAGAAAGAATGCCTATCAGACCTCATAGATGTGGGTAGATCCATGAAGATATATTATGAGCCTTTCATAGGCATAATACCGAGAGAGCTCTGCGGCACCTACCCGACAACACAACACCTAACGCCGAAGACCCTAAGCCAGCCTGTGGTAGAGGATCTAGCGAACACCCTCAGAGTACTTTATTCTAAGGCTAGAGCTCGGGGGGTCCCTGTGACCCTGGTATATTGCGATAGGATATGGTGGCACTCTATACTAGCTGGGGAAGCTTCCAGCCTCGGAGTTAACGTTAGGGTGGAGTGCGGGTAGAAGTTACATGTAGATGCCTTTAGCCTCCCTCTCCTCCCTCCTCTCCTGCTCTATTATTCTAAGTATCCTCTCGATCTCAGCCCTCTGAGTTCTCGCCAGCGCTTCAAGGTCTGCGAGGCTCACCTCCACCCCCAGTATCCTATCGGATACCACTTTAACACCCAAGAGGACCGCATCATAGTCTACGCCCTCCACGAGGGAATACGGTAGAACCATGGCTGCGGGCACCTCGAAATAGTCGAGGTACATGTATAGTAGGGCTAGGGGGCCCATAACGCCCAGCCCATATTCTAGCTCTGGAGCCTCCAGCATGGGGCCTTCGTAAAACCTGTTTTTAAGCCACCTATACCCGTAGGGGTCCCCCGAGGGCATGAAGTCCCTGCTAAGCCCCCCAACTAGTATTGAGAACTTTAAGTCAAGCTCGCCCATCCACTCCGCCAGCCCCCGCGTATAGTTTTCTATTGAATCCCTCTCGGGCACAGCCCTATTGACTATTATGAGGGTTCTAGGCTTCCTCAAATAGTAGACTTCAAAGGGGTATCCTATGCCGTCCTCCTCTACGGTAATAAATGGGGGCATGGAGTCTAATAGAATGTAGCCCACCTTGTCTGCTTTGAGGGCGAACGCCAGGTGCTTGGAAGTCATATACCCTACCATGCCGAAACCTCTAAACCCAGTTACTACTATAGAGCCTTTGAGGTCAGCCTTCCTAACCCCTCTAAGGACCACCTCCATCTCTCAAACCTCTCCAGCTAACCTCCTAACCCTCACAATCTCCCCTTTCTCCACGTTTTTAACTGTTAATGGTGGGAGTTTAAGTTTACCGACACCAACAACAACGTCATCCTCGTCTACAACAATAACTTCATCTCCGGGCCTTAAGCCAGGGTCTAAGTCGACCACTACAGGCCTCATAATGTTACCCTTAATATTGCCAGCCTCCCCCCTCATTATCACCACTCTAAACCTTGGAGGCTCCACAGCCCTAACTATTATGTTGCAAGCCTCTATGCTTAAAGCGAACAATCCGTCGGAAGCTCTCAAGGTTAAAATCATTGAATCCCCCCTCCACACATACCTCACCCTCCCAGTCCCTGAAAGCTCTACTTTCAAGTCTTCAGGGGGGTGGGTTAAAGCCCTAGCCACCTTCTCGTCGAACTGGTATGCTAGGGTCGCGTAAACACGCCTATACTCGGCCGCTGTCGGAGGCCTCCCAGCCATTGATACCTCCAAGGGAGGGGCTGAGCCTTCAAGTCTTATAAATACTAGGGAGTATCCTAAATTAGGCTCAAACAGTTTGAACGAGGACTCTGGGGCTTTGGAAGTTAAAGTTTACCTTGGAATAGACTGGAAGAGCAGGCTCGCGCAGGAGATTTTAAGCGAGGTCGAGAGAATCCTAGCTTCAAACTACGGGTTTAACGTTGAAATTAATGTTATGGAGCTTCCCCTGGGCGACACTGATCCTGAGGCTGAGAATATGCCTATAATAGTGGTTAACAATAGGACAGTAGTTAGGGGGAGAATCCCCTCAGCTCAAGAACTCCTAGACGCCCTATTTGAAGCGTTAAGCTCAGAGGTGGGGGAGACCCTACTAGGGTTCCCCCTACTGGATAACGGCGGAGAAGCTGAAGAGGATTTTATTGTTTAAACTATGAAAGCCTGGCTAACGACATCCTGGAAGTCTCTTGGAAGAGTTTTACCCCTCTCAGTATAGTAGCCGTAAACCTTTTCAAGGAACTTAGTGAATATGGGGCACCCCTCAAACCTCCCATCCCTATTACACCTCCCAACCCTACCCTCAACAGTGACCATTAGGAGGCACTGTAAAGTCTTCTTGTCAAAATAGGGGCAGAGTTTATGCTGTTTCTTGGCGCTCTTAACCATTAAGGCCACCCACCTCTTCTCCGGGGAATCCTCAGCAGTATCGGGTGGCCTGCTCAAAGGCTTTCACCCCCCGA
Organism: Thermoprotei archaeon; assembly: GCA_029335875.2. GTDB lineage: Archaea > Thermoproteota > Thermoprotei_A > Sulfolobales > Acidilobaceae > DSZV01. The sequence goes on from JARJMZ020000036.1 coordinate 159,676, forward strand.
AAATTTGCGTGTTCAGAGGTTTAAAAGGGCAGGATGGTTTTGTTGAAATAAATAGGATGGTTTTAGGCCCACTCGCTCTCATCTATTTCGGCAAGGTATAGGAGCCCGTCCTTGTCTATGTGGATCTTATTGTTTTGAGCTAGCTTGCTTAGCGTTCTCCTAAGCTTGTCCTCGCTAACTATGCCGGAGAACCTGGATTTAAGCTCTCTGAAACCTATACTCCCCTTTTCCCTGACTATACTTAGTATTATTGTTTCAAGCTCGTGCTCGTTGGGGGCTACGGCGACGGTGATATCGTCGTCCTCATATATTTTAGCAAGCTTTAAACTAAAGCTGTTGTTACGGTCTTCTTTGGAACCCACAGGAACACGCCCCGCAAGTTTATAGTATACCGGAGGCTATAAAATTGAAGGGTTATACTAGAGTCTACACTCTTTTAACTGGGGGGCGCCCAGACGTTCAAACGGGGCTCCAGTGGCTGCTCTCATAGAAGAGCTGGAGGCTGTCTACGAGCTCCTACTAGAGTATAGAGAGAAGCTCGACAGGCTCAATGGAAACAGGGGGGCCCCTCAAAACAGCTACAATGGAAACCCGGACGTCACAGCCTGGAAGTTCCAGATAGCCACCCTTGAAACAGGGTGCGCTAAAGTTATAAGGCACCTCTCGAAAGGCGAGCATGTTCAAGCTAGAGTAGAAGCCTGCAGCTTGAAGAGCGCCGCCGAGGCCGCGCTCAGGAGGTGGGGAGACCACTATTTAACCTCGCATCCCAGGGTTTTGATCTTACACTTAATAGCATACTCTAGTAGCCTCTGTGGGGGGGATGAGGTTTCAGCTTAAAAGGCTGGAGCCCCCCTTAATTCTCGGTATTTAAAATGTTGAGGCGCGGCAGGATAGGTTTATACTCTGAGGTTGAGGAGCCCGCTTCCTGGGTTTTAGCTATAGCTGTGCTAGCGTTCGCCCTTGGAGGTTTGAAGTCTCTCAGCCCGAGCTTCCTACTATCCCCGCTCTTCATAGGGATTTTAACCGGCTTTACAGCCCACGAGCTAGCCCATAGGGGTGTTGCGAGGGCTTATGGGATGTCGGCTAGCTTTGTAGCCTTCGTCCCCGGCCTGGTAATAACGTTCCTGTCTGGGTTCTTACCAGTAAAGTTCCTAGCGCCGGGCTACGTGAAGACCTTAGCTTTCTACAGGTATAACGTTAAAGGCATCCTATACTCTGTAGCCGCCGGGCCTCTAACTAATATAGTCATAGCATCCATAGCCATAGCCTTGGGACATATCTACCCCGGGTGGTCCATTTTCCTAGGAGGCATAGCTTGGGTTAACGGATGGCTCGCCTTCTTCAACCTACTACCAATACCCCCCCTAGACGGCTCTAAAATATTTGCCTTAAACAAGCCCCTCTGGGCAGCCTTGATAATAGCAGCTTTCGCCCTAACATTCCTTTTAACATAAGGGAGTTGAAGGAGTTCGGGCTTCATAGCGGCTAGTATACAGTAGATCCGCCCTCGGCTTCGCCGGCCTCAAGGCCCCTTTCATCGGGGCTAATATCTTAGGCCTCAACCCGTTCAGGGCAACCCTCAACACACGACTCCCCCCATCGAGTTCGTAGTTGTGGAGAAACTCCACATATCGGCTCTTCTCAAGTTCCCGCCCGCTCAGGTCTCCATAGCATACCCGCACTGCGGGCAGATTCTCCACGTAATCAATAGTTAGCCGGTCTTCAAACCCTTTATGAAACCCGGGAAACAGTAACGTAAAGCTTTTTAGGTAATGGTTAAGTTATATAATCTGAAATTCTCTGGAGAGAGTGGTGTTCAGTTTGAGGTTTAAGGGTAGGGATTTGATTGAACTTATCGATTATACTCCCGAGGAGGTTAGGTTTATTGTTGAGTCTGGTTTGGAGTTTAAGAGGAGGTTTTACGCTGGGGAGCGCGTTATCAATGTTCTCCTTGGTAGGACTATTGCTTTGTTGTTCGAGAAGTCTAGTACTAGGACTAGGGTTAGTTTTGAGGTTGCTGCTAGGCAGCTTGGAGCTAGCTCTATATACCTTGGGTGGAGTGAATTACAGCTTGTTCGAGGCGAGACTCTTGCTGATACTGCTAGGACTCTTTCTAGGTATGTTGATGGCATTGTGGCTAGGGTTAAGGAGCATTGGAAGATTGTTGAGCTCGCCGAACACGCTAGTGTCCCCGTTATTAATGGGCTTAGCGATTTAAGCCACCCCCTTCAGGCCCTGGGGGATATGATGACTATTTTAGAGAAGAAGGGAAGGCTTGAGGGGGTCAAACTTGTCTTCGTCGGGGACGGCTCCGACAACGTTCTTAACAGCCTCCTGGTGGCAGGCTCTAAGCTGGGCCTCCACATAGTCGTGGCTTCCCCGGGTCAGCTGAGGCCTGATGAGAGCCTATTGAGGCATGCCATGGAGGTCTCAAGGGATACTGGGGCTACTATAGAGTTCATTGAGGACCCCTTCGAGGCTGTTAGGGGCGCTGACATAGTTTATACTGACGTGTGGGTTAGCATGGGCCAAGAAGCTATTAGGGAGGAGAAAGTTAGACTACTCAAGGACTACCAGGTTAACAGTAGGCTTATGGAGGCTGCTGGGGATCGAGCGTTGTTCATGCACTGCCTCCCAGCAAAGAGGGGGGAGGAGGTTACAGACGATGTTATAGACGGCCCTCAGAGCATAGTTTGGGATCAGGCTGAGAACAGGCTTCATATACAGAAAGCTATACTAGCCCTGCTAATACCTTAACCTTCTAGTTAACGTTTTAAAGACTCCGCTAACAGCTAATATGGAGGTTATAAAGCTTATTAACGTTTAGGGTAATATTACATTATGTGAGGGGTTGAAGTGGAGGGTTTAGAAGAGAAGTTACAGGTGAGCAGGGAAGACTTAGCTAGGATTATAAAGGAGCTTAAGTCATGGAGCGCCCCGGCGACAGTACTCCTAAGCCTATATATTCCGGCGGGAAGGCCTTTAAGCGACGTACTTCAGCTTTTAAGACAGGAGTACGCTATAACTGATAACATTAAACTTAAGAGGACGAGGCAAGCTGTTAAGAGGGCCCTATCGGCAGCTATAGAGAGGCTTCAGCTTTTATCTAAAGTCCCGCCTAATGGCCTCGTAGTCTTCTGCGGCGAGAACATTAACAACGGGGATTTCATATGCTACATGCTGTCCCCGCCCGAGAAAGTTCCTGTATTCTATTATAGGACTGAGAAGTACTTCGTGACATCCTTCCTAGAGGATATGGTAGAGAAGAGAGATGTTGTGGGCATAATAATAGTTGAGAGGGATCAAGCGACTATAGGGGTATTGAAAGGGGGGAGGTTGGAGGTTCTCGAAGAACTTGAAGGGTATGTGCCTGGCAAGCACGAGAAGGGAGGCCAGAGCCAGAGGAGGTATGAGAGGATTATAGAGCAACTTGTAGAAGAGTTCTTCAAGAAAGTGGCGGAAGCAGCTAACAGGCATTTCCTCCCAATGCTGGAGAAGGGTGTTCTTAAAGGTATAATAGTGGGAGGCCCGGGGTATGCTAAGATAGATTTCGTTAAAGGGGGCTTCCTAGACTATAGGCTCCAACAGCTATTATCTAGAGAACTCGTAGACGTAGCCTACCAGGGCTATGAGGGACTCAAAGAAGCTGTGATGAAGAGTAGCGACGTAGTACAGGCTCAGATATACAGGGAGGCTGCGGAGGCCCTTGAAGAGTTTAAGGGCCACCTAGCTACTATGACGGGCTTAGCCGTCTACGGGCCCCGAGAAGTCTCCTTAGCGCTAGAAGCGGGGGCCCTGAAAACACTCCTAATACACCAGGCTAGAGAAGATGTGGGTAAGTGGAAACAGGAGGGGGCCGCTCGGGGGGCTAAGGTAGTAGTTATACCTGAAGGCTTACCTGAAGCGGGCTGGTTTATGGAGACTTTCGAAGGCCTAGCTGGAGTCTTAAGGTATAAAATCTCATTTTAAACTCTAAAATAGACCTAGACAAATCCTCGGAGAGGCTCGCCTAGGAGGATTTAGCTTTCAGTCTCTCGAGGAGCTCCACCTAATCCTTTCAACCCCCCCAATCTCCTCTATAAACTCTGCTGTCGAAGGTGTAACAGCTTTCTTCCACGACTCGTCGCCCCGGGCTATCTTAGCCCTTATAACTTCGCCTCTCCACTCTTCCCTGTTAAATATAGGGGGCTGTATTGTTTTTATCCCGGCGTCCATGAATATCTTGGCGATTACCGGGTTACGCGTCAATATAGCCTCGACCCTGGGGACGTATGATAGGACGTAGTAGACGCTACCTATACTCGTCTCTAAAGTCGTTATAGTTGCCGTTATAGCTTTATCGAGAGGTATCCCCTCGTCTTTAAAGGAGAGCCTGATCATCTCTATCCTCTCCCCCGCAGTGAAAGGGTTCCTCGGGGTATAGTTCTCAGAAGCCATACCTACTAGGAACACTATCTCATCAAACCCTATCTCGAAAGCCCACCTGGTTATAGCTAGATGGCCTCTATGGAACGGCTGAAACCTCCCGAAAAGGAGGGCCCTCCTCGGCCTTTCAACCACCATGGAGCTCCTCCCCTAAACCGAGGGTATTTAACGCTTTTAAACAAAATACTCCACGATACAGTGCCAGGAGGCTGTTCCACGTGCACCCTTCAAGCTCCACGTGAACCTACAGTAAAGAAGGCTGTAAAAGAGTGGGGGGAAGTGAAGGTTATGGTAGGGTTTAACCTCAGCTTAACTCCTCCGGAACCTCGGCTATAAACCTTCTGTATATGGCGTAGTAAGCTGCTACAGTGAAGACTACTATGGATAATACTAGGAATGCTAGGATCATATATACCATGGGGAGTGGTATGTCCATGTAGAAGTTTGCGAAGAGGGAGACGGGCAGGCCTTCATTGTCCATTAAAACCATGTTCGGATACCTGGAGCCGTCATTGAGCACTTCTCCCAGAGCCACGGCGAGGAGGGCTAGAGGCCCCAGCCATTTGACGTTGCCCGGTATACTTGTTTCCAGAGATTTCAGGGCTTTATACCCTAACACGGCGAGGAGGGCTACTGTGACTAGTTTAACTGCTAGTATGGGGGCGTAGGTGGTGTTGACAGCGTTGAATAGTAGTGGAGAGTAGCGTGATAGGCTGAGCCAGTATAGGGGGCCGAAGGCGAGCTGAGCTATTAATAGGGTGAACCCTAATTTAACCCCTAACTGGGCTCCCCTAACGTCCCTGTCCAGGATTGCGAGGCTGGCTATTACGAAGCCCCCTACGGAGATCACCGCCGCCACAGTGTGTAGGTATAAAGTCCAGAATAGCGGGTTAGTGTAGGGCATGAAGCCGGGGTTATTCCCAGTTTGCAGGTAATATGTTATAGCGTGCGGATAGTTAATCTCGGCGAAGATAGCTCTAAAGCCTAGGGGGACCCCGAAGCCTGAGAGGGCCATGATCCACATTAGCATCGTGTGGCTACGCGGGCTTATCTTACCCCAAGTATACCAGCTCGCGGCTATAGCGGGGATCCTGATCATTATGGAGGCTACAGCTATAGCTAGGGGTATGAACAGGGTGTTAGTGGCCAGGGTGAGTAGGGCTGTGAAGAAGCCTGCGAGGAACACGGTGATTATAGTTCCCCACACGCCTGAAAATAACTCTGAAACTATTAGCAGTTTAAATGTTTTCCTAGCGAACACCTCATACCAGGGGTCCCCAGTTTTATAAGCCATATGCCTACTCCACGCAGAAATAAGGCCGACACCTAGGGTCATAGCGGTGAAAAGCACGTGAAAAGTAACCGAGAGGCCTAGCCCTAGGAAGCCTATGAATACAGCGTCCACGCTATGACACCCCTCTCTTCAGGAGTTCCAGGAACTTGTACCCCCTAGTAGCTACAATGTACAATGCGAGTAGCCCGCCAATGTTAACAGCTAGGATCACCAGGTAGGCGAAAGCCAGGAAAGGCCATGAGGTGGCGTACGGCACGGGGGTCGCCAACTCTTCCGGGTATAATAGCCCGTAGACGGTCCACGGTTTCCTGCCGACTTCCCTCACATACCATCCTAGTACCGCCGGAATAACAGTGCCCGCTAATACTAGGAGAGTTAACAAGAAGACTCTCTTTTTCTCGTCGCCGAGCAGCGAGGCAACCCTCACTGCTAGCGGGTTTAGAGCTGGCACTTTGATGAAATAGAAGAATAGAGTCGCCGCGGCCAGGCCGCCGATTATGGCTGTGATAACTTTAGCGTAGTACGCGTAGTGTACCACTAGCATCAGGCGCTCCGCTTTCTGAAGGTCAGCTATGCAGACATCTTTCAATTTAACCCCTGCTATGTTGCTCGCGTCTACACCTAACGCTCCCAGATACACGCCGAGGCCGAGGGCGGAGGCTATATCGCCTATTGTTGTCTCGCCTAGTTCCTCGCATTTAGCGTAGAAGTGGTCGAAGCCTAGTATAGGCTTGTTGGGGTCATGGTATGCTATGAGAGCTATTATGGGGTTGTTGAAAGTCTCCTTAGCTCCCTCCATTAGGGCGAATTTTGTGGGGTTATATTCTACTACAGCTCTCCCCATAAAGTGGGATACTATGGGTGTTTGGATGACGAAAAGTATCGCTATTACTATGATGAGGGGTTTCACGAGCTTCAGATATTTAGGGTCTCCGGTCTTATAGTACCTGTAAGCCCAGCCTGCCGCAGCTATCGCCATGCCGATCAGTATACCGGCTAGGATGTTATGGAATATTGATACGATAGCGTAGGGGCTAACCATAGCTACTAGGGGGTCATATAAGACTATCCCCACTTTCTCCGCTAGGCCCGGTTGCTGTACTAGGATCGAAAGAGGCTGCCCCATGGCCATAGCCCCAGCTTTCACCGCCACCAGTTTAGGCACGTCAACAGCCAGGGGGCCATACTCGGGCATGAAGGGGTATAGGGTTTTAGCTAGAGGACCTACACCCCAAGGCGCCTGAAGCCACGAGTTAACAGTCGTGATAAGCATACCGGAGAAGTAGGCGAAAACAGCGTAAACAGCTAGGATTAACATGCTCACAACAGCCCTCACTCTCCCTAACGTAACTACGAACAATATCAGGAAGGCGATCTCGTTGGCGAAAGCTATAAGCTCAAGAGCCAAGGGGGCGAAAGCGAAAGTAGCAATAGCAAGGTTAACTCCAGGCCAAACCTGCACAAGACCGAACTCCACAAGAGTACCCGCGATAGCGCCTAAAGCAAAGTTAACAACTAAAACCATAGTCATAAGCTTAGCAGCCCTCAAATATTCACTATCACCAGTACGCCCCCACAACCACAGCATGACCCCAATAGCTACAGGAAGCCCGAAAGTCAACGATATGTATATAGCGTGAAAGTATATCCCTAAAGCGCTTAACCGCAAAAGAGGCTCTACGTCCACTTACAACACCATCCAAATAAAATGCTCTTCTAAAGCTTATATATTTATGTTATAAATAGAATTACTTTTTAATAATTAAATTTTCTTCGCACACACCCCACAACTAACTTTGCCCTCTAGCTTATAAAAGATGAAAGAGATTGACCGTTTATCTCCAGATGATCGCATCCAGGGCTTCCGTATAAGGTCAGGAGGCTATTCCCTGAGAGGCTCGGAGCTTTTTATGTAGAGAGAAGTGTTTTGCTGGAGGCTGGGGTGTGTTTAGAGGAGTTCTTTTAAGTCTTCGTCTGTGATTTCTATGTCGTTTTCGGTCATTAACGTTAATATTTCACTTAGTCTCACTTCTTTCTTCAATAGGAACTTCTCTACTTGTTCCCAGTTTCTAGTTTTTACTCCGTATTCCTCCCATATCCATTCTATGACCTCATCTATGTTCATGTTCTTCTTTATTTTCTCTATGAGCCTCTTTTTTACTTTGAGGATTTCAGTCTCCATTTCACCACGCCTCAGGTTTGCCTATTGAGGGTTTAGCTAGTAGTTTTATTAGGGCGTTTACTGCTTTATCCTCGTTTCCAGGCTTAACTATCAAGTGTAAAACCCCCTCTTCTAGGGCTTCCCTTGGAATGCTCCTGTCTAGGGGCTCTTTAAGCTCCGGGGGCATCCCAGGGTATGTTGTTGAGCCCCCCTCAACTCCTCCTATAACCGTTTCCCTACACCCCTCGGCTACAATATAGTCTCTGATAGAGTATACTTCAACAACGTCCCTTGGGGGCTTAAGGCCCTTAATAGTTATGAGAAGAGCCTCCCCCCACCCTATATGTTCGAGGTTAACCCTGTAGACTCTCACACTATCTTTAACAGCCCGTAAAACCTGGAGGCCCCTCTCAGTAACTATAGCGCCCCAGCGGCCCTTCCTTATTAAACCCTCACCCTCAAGCCTCTCAAGCAAAGTCCTCGAGGAGGCCTCGCCAACGCCCAGCCTCGAAGCTAGATGAACCCTGCCTACGGGACCCTGAGATAGTATCTCTAAAGCTTTAATAACATGGTGAACACCATAACCGGGACTACCGCCCTTAACGGGGGAAGCCACCCTAACCAGTATTCTAGCAGCATCCACTAGAATAGCTAAGCCACCCTCAACATCAAATATTATGTGCACGGGAAAACTTAAGGCTTTCCCTAAGGAGAGCTCCTTTGTAGATAGTTGAAGACCCGTTAACTCCCCGGTTAATGAGGCTCTAAGAGCTACTACTACTTTTAATGCTAGGACCCCTTAGAGGTTTCCTCCTGTTTTGTTCGGGCTGTTTTCACTACTACCATTCCTCTTTATACAAACCATTATTATATATTTATGTTATTGCTGAGGGGCACATAGTTCGGCCGGGCAATAATACTCTCTTGTAGTTGTTGTTTGTGTTAGGCGCAGTTTTCTAGTTGTTGTTTTAGGTTTCTCGAGAAGCCTATTCTTATTCCGAGTTTAGGGTCTCTGTATATGTATATTAGGCCTTTGCTTTGGAGTTCTCTCAGGGTTTTCATTAGCCATGCGTAGTCTGCCCCCATCTTTTCCTGGAGTTGGTCTAGGTACATGTATGTTGTGCCCCATCTTGTGTAGTGTGCTGTTAGCGTCATGAGTATTTCGAGCTCCTCCTCGCTTATCGACCCTTTCAAGCTGTTTAGGAGGCATGCTGCTGTTTCCACCTTCTTTTGTAGTTTATTGTCTGCTTTACCTTTTAAGCTGGCAATAAACGGCAAGGGTTGTCCCGGGCTGCTCTCTCTAGCTTGAGCTGTTTTGTCTTTTATTGTCTGTTTAACCTGTTCTGCTAGGAGTTTCTGGGCCAGTATTGTGTACTCGTCAGACCCCCTCCTCGTCTCTCTCTCGTATACGCTCCTAGCGTAAGCCTCCCCCTTCGGGGTTAGATACCAGAAGCCGGAATCGTAGTCTACGTAGCCCCTAGTCTTCCAGTATGAGAGGTAGCTTGAAACATACCTAGTGTTCAGGTTTAAGACCCCGGCTATCTCGCTCGCCCTCATAGGCCTAGATATGAGCATTACGAGTATAGCCTCAACTACGCGGCTCCTCGGGCCCACGTTCCGCGATTCAAAGCTTAGAGCCTCCGCTACGCTCCACTCGTCCCTCTCCCTCAGTTTAGCCCCCCCTCCTCTTATGTCCGGCTGGGGTGTTAGGAGGGTAGGGGGAGTATCATCTAAATACTCCAGTAGTCCTCGAGGGTCCTCCCGGGCTTCAAGAGCCTCAGTTTAGACTCTATAATGTTAGGGTCATAGTTCACCTTCTCCCCAATAATAGAGGAGAGCTCCCCTAATGTGGGGTTAACAGCTAGGGGCCGCCTTGTGAAAGCCCCCCTCACAGTCTCCCTAATATGCCAGTTGCCCACTGGAGCATAATAGCTTGGCGTTATCTCCCTGATTATAACCACGTCAGCCCTCCTCCCATGGGAGGAGAGCAGCTCCAAGACAGCCAGCCTGGCGGCGGAAAACCCGCCGTCCATAGATGAAACGTTACCCCTAGGATCCTCGTATACCCTCCACACTACGGGGTTCCCAACACCTCTGATCCAGAAGCTTCTAGGCTGCCAGATCTCGAGCCACTCAAACCTCCCGGGTCCGGGCTTAACTATTATGAGGAACTTGTTTCCGAGGTACTCGTTATAGTATATTCTGGAGTCCTCAACTTCCGGGGCCCCCCTAAGCTTCTCCCTGAGCCCCCTCGATATAGTGTCGTCTACAGCTGTTATAGCCCAGCGTGTGGGCACGATCCTCCTCCTCGGCTTCCTGCCTAGGAATCCTAGGCTTAGGAGTTTCTGTAGGGTGTAAACGTTAACCCCCCGGTTATAGAGTTCAACTATGGCCTCTGAAGCCTTAACATCATCCCACAGGGTTTTTTCAACGTTAGGGTTTAGGGAGGCGTTCCCGGTAACCTTTATAAGCCTGGCTGGAGCCCGGGGCCCCAGAGGCTTAGTTATACCGTCAAACTTGAGGCTCGGCACGGGCATCCTCTCAAGGTGGACCTCGGAGTCGACAGGCTTCTCTGAGAGCCCCGCCAGCCCCACCTCCCTCTCATAGAGGGTTTCAGGCCTGTCAACCCTAACGTCGAGTTTCGCCGAGAGGAGCTCCCCCCTATACCTTATTATATCCCCCAGGCTGGCTCTAGCCTCGCTCCACCCCACGGGGTCCTCGTAGACTCTAGCCTCCTCCCCGTAAACTTCTGGGGGCACCATGTAGTATAGGCTGACCTCGGGGTAGCCGTATTCCCCAACTATTATTGAGGGGGGCGTGGAGCCCTGAGCCTCCAGCCCCCTAATTTTAATGTAGGCCCTAACCTGGGCTTGGAAAGCTTCCAGTATAGGGCATTTTGGGAGGCTGCAAAGCCTCTTATACCCCTTACACCTAGCGCACAGTTCGGGGGGTATTTTCAAGACCTCTCAACTCTCACCTTCTCGAACCCCAGCTGGCGTAGCTCCTCTAGGACTTTAGCCCCTGCCTCTATGCTCTCCCTGTAATATTTTAATATAAGCTCGTCGCCGGGCGCCACCTCGTGTGAGGGTGTTAGCGGGGCTATCCAGTCCCCCCCTCTGCGCATAGCAACAGGTATTAGCCCCCTGTCTTCAAAGTCGAGCTCTTCTATTGTTGAGGGTTTCAGGCCCTCTGAGCCTCTAACCCTTATGTAAGCCTCCTCCCCCTCCCCCAGCGCTTCCCCTATGACTTTAGGGTTCTCCCTGTCAACTACAACTTTAGCTATCCTGGTGGCGGCGTCTGAAAGCTCTTCCAGGCTTTTAACTAGTATGAATAGGGAGACAGCCTCTAGGGGCTCGCTGGGGCGGCTCCAGCTGTGGGCGAGCTCTAGGATCTCATGGTAGAGTTTGTCAGCCCAGCTCTCCATTTCAACCACGGCCTCCGCTATTTCAACATCATCGTTTAGAATAGAGTAGAAAGCGAGGTCTAACATGCTGAGAGAGAGGCTCTTCAACCTTAAAAGGTTGCTCGCCAGGGGGTCCCCGAGGTGTGCTAGAACGTCGAAATTCTCGGAGCATCTAGCCTCGTAATGCTCCTCGCCAAGGGCTTTAGCGAGCTGGAGTATCTCGTCCAGAGGCCCCCTAACTACTAGGAGGTCCCCTTCACTCACATAGTCTATCTCAGGGGCTATCTCATACTTCTCCCCCCTCTTCAGGAGGAGCACGTCAACCCTGGCAGGCAGCCCCTTCACATTACTCCTGCTGGTTATTAAACCAACAGCCTCCCCCCGGCACGCTACAGCTGTTATGTAGGGGTGGGCTCTATAACCTCTTAGAACAGCCCCAGCTATATCCGCTGAGGCGTCCGTTATCTCATCTATACTAGAATATACTGATAGGAGGCTGACCGCTGTGGGGAGGTATGTTGTAGACCTGAGGGCTATTATTATCCTCGCTATTAAACTTCTATAGAGTTCGTCGACAGCGTTCTCAATCCTTAAGACCTCCAGGGCTGCTAGCTTATCGTTGAAAGCCATAGAGTAGAGGGAGAGGCCGACGGCTATACTAGAGTATTTCCGGAGTTTAACCAGTATGTCCCTTATAGTTGAAGTCTTATTATCCCGCTTCAAACCCCTCTAAGCCTCCCCCAATCTCTTCTGGAGAAGCAGGGGATATAAGATTAGCGATGCCTCAGCTATAGCTCCAAGCCTTCCTGAAACCCCCTTAACGTAGACGGGCCTCCCAAACCTAGCCTCGCCAGCTGAGAAGTCTGGATCCCCCCCATTGAAGGCTATTAAAACCCTACCAGAGTAAACTGGGGGGTTGAAAGGGTCTATGTACTCGACAGCGTGCTCGGCCGAAACGAGGAGGGTCACATCGGGCTTTAAAAGCTCCAGAGCATCCTCCAGGTCAGACAGGACAAGGAGCCCCCTGTTAAGCTTGAAAGCAAGCCTCATAGCCTCCGGGACCCCAGACTGGGCGGCGGCACCGTAAACCTTACTAGCTACTAGAGTGTTCAAGCCTAAACTGTAGACGAGCCTCGCAAAGTCGAGGAGCCTCTGAACGCTGCTAACATTATGTATCAGGGGCACAACATCCAACCCAATCCACCATAGCCTCATCTAGAGGGCTCACGCCTCCTACAAAAATTCCTGGAAGCAGCCTTTTAAAATTCTCCGAGCTCCCTCAAAACACCCTCTATGAAAACAGCTATGGCCCTAGCTAAGGGTGGGGGGACCGCCTCTCCAACCATGTCATATTGGGCCTCCCTGCTCCCCAGGAATATATGGTGATCTGGGAACCCCATAAGCCTAGCCTGCTCCCTCACAGTTAAGAGTCTAGGCTCGTAGGGGTGTATTAGCCTCGATGAACCCATAACTGTAGGCGCTCTCCTGTGGGGGTTTAATTTTATATAGTTAGGGTGGCTGGAGCCGTCGGCCCCCTTAAAGGTTACAAGGGCTTCACCCCATCTCATCCTAGCCAGCCTACCCCTATGCCTCCTAGGAGGCTCCTGGGGGTAGTCGTGGTTCGCCGGGTACTGCGAGCCTGGGGGCGGCAGGTCTCTTAGAGCCTCCCACACTGTGGGCCCCGGGCTTTTAGGGGGCTTGAGCTCTATGTTTGAAACGAATATTCTAACCCTCTCGCTCGGGGTTCCATGCTCTTCAGCTTTTAAAATGTTGAAGTACACGCTCTCATACCCAACTCTGCGCAGCTCAAGTTTTATATGCCGGTCTATGGGGTCCTCCATTATGCCCGGGACATTCTCTATAACGAAAACCTTAGGCTTCAGCTCCCCTATAAGCCTTATGGCGTGCAGGAATAAGACCCCTACAGGGTCGCTGTATAGCCTGTCGAGGGGGTCTCTCAACCTGAAGGGGTTAGCTGAGGTGAAAGGCTCGCAGGGGGGGCTTGCTATCACTACATCCACATCGCCGGGGGAGGAGCCTGAAAAACTCTTAATAGTCTTAGATGTGACCTCTTTAATATCCTCAGCTATCAAGCTCGTGTGGGGGAAGTTGGCCTTAAACGTTTTAGCCGCTGGGGGAGAGTTGTCTACAGCTGTCAGGACCTTGAAGCCAGCCTCCTCGAACCCCCTAGAATACCCTCCTCCCCCGGAGAACAGGTCAGCCACTGTAAAGCTTCTTCTCATCCTCCGCTATCTCCTCTTCAAGCCTCTTTATCTCCCTCTCCAGGCTCTCCACCAGCTGGCTGTTATCCTCAGGTTGTAGTAGAGCCCCGCACCTCGGGCACCTGAACTCCCCCTCGGGCCCGTAGGCTTCCGAGAAAGTGTATCTCGAGTTGTCTTTGGGGCATGTGTAGAAAGTGTTGTTAAGCTCGTATTCAAGCTTTAGTTTCAGCTTGTTTAGAACCTCCTTCTTCCTCCTTAGGAGGGCTGAGTTTGCAGTGTCCCCATCTATCCTCCAGTAGTATCTAGTGGTGTCTAGCTTAGGGTGTTTCCCCTTCCTATAGTATGCGAGCCTAGCGTCATAGAATACTCTGAGTATCCTCCTAATCTCGCCCTGCTTGTATCCTGTGAGCTCTTCTAGGTCCTCGTCGCTTAAGCCGTTCTTGTTGCCGGGGTCCGATATTAGCTTGAATACGTGTAGGGCTTTTTTAGCGTCGACATCGCTGGTCTCAGCCAGCTTCTCTATGAACCTCTCGAGGCTCTTCACGTCTTCACTCCTAGATCCGATCTCCAATATTCACCACCATCTTCCCCCTACTCTGGGGAATTATTTTCAGTCTGGCCCCCTCGAATATAATATTAGTCCAGCGACCCCTAAAAAGCCTATCTAAAAACACTGCTAAAGCTGAAACCTCGCTGTGAGGCTGGTTCCCCACAGCCACGTTATAGTCTGAAGCCTCATAATAGAACCCCTCAACCTTCCCCGCGCCCACCACTATGAGCTTGGGCCTCGTAGACACCCTAATAGCATCTATAACGTCTTCCATGTTGAGACCGTACATTGTCAAGTGTATAACCTCACCTCCAGAACTCCTCCACTCCCTAACATACTCCTCCCCGTTAACGCCGCATTCTAAGACCATAGACCCGCCCCACATCCTCAAGGTTTTCCTGAGAGACTCGAATACAACCTCGTCGCACACACCCTCCAAGATGAAACCGTTAGCCCCGAAGGCTCTCGCAACTAAGCCGACGTGGGTTGTTATCCTCTTATCTCTAGCGGGCCTGTGGCCTAGCCTTAAAACATAGACTTTAGAATATGCGCTCCCGGGGTCCACCGGGCTCCACCATCTCCTCTCGGGCCCCGGAGCAGCCTATGATGGAGGTTATGGCTGATAGGAGCTCCTTCAACCCTCTATAGTCTAAGGCTGAAGTCGGCACTACCCTGAACTTCAGCCCGGCGCTTAGAGCGGCTGACTCTAGGAGTTTAACTTTCGAGTCTAGAGCCTCGCCGTCAACTTTATCTATCTTGTTGGCAGCTATGACCATGGGGAGGCCCAGGGCCTCTATTTTAGCCAGGGTTTCTATCCCCGCCGCTACTTTCTCCCTTACTATGTTATCGCTCTCGGAGACGTCAACCACGAACATTATAACGTCCGATATCCTTATCTCCTCGAGGACGCTGTGGAAAGCCTCAACGATCTCCGGGGGCACGTCTCTTATGAACCCCACAGTGTCTATAAACACTATTTTAACACCATTAACCTGGACGGCTTTATGCTTAGGGTGTAGTGTCGTGAAATACTCCTCGCCAACCCTCCTAGACTCCCCGGTTATAGCGTTGAAAAGAGAAGTCTTCCCCGCGGAAGCATAGCCAACTATGGCAACGTGGATCATCCCGGACTCCCTCCTAGCCTTCAACCTTACACTCCTAACTTTCCTCAGCTCCCTCAACTCCCTCCTGAGCTTTGAGAGCCTGGAAGTGAGGTGTTTGTAGTAGCTGTCTATAGCGTAACCTCCGGGGCCCAGGAACCCGGGGAGTTCTCCCAGCTTGCTCCTCCTGATCCACTCTCTAACTAGGGGGAGCTCGTGTTTTATCCTAGCCATTTCTATCTGTAGAAGCGCCTCCCTGCTCCCGGCGTGTTTGGCGAATATCTCTAGGATCAAGGCCACCCTATCCACTACCCTAACTTTCATAGTTTTTGTTAAAGTGAAAACTGTTGAAGGCTTAGGGTCACCGTAGAATATTATGGTTGAAGGTTTATCCTTCTCAGCCTCCCTAGCTATAGCGTCCACTAAGCCCCTCCCCACCCTCCAAGTATACCTTGTCCTCCAAACTCTCACTATATCGTAGCCCGCCACCCCCGCCAGGACACTGGCTTCCTCAAGGTGGTCTAGGAGGCTCCTAGGTATGATCATGTAAGCCTTTTCTCCCAGGCTACTCTTCACCCCTCCTCACTACCACGACGTCCCCCAGAGTCGCCCCTGTAGACCCTTTCCCATAACCCTCCTCTTCATACTCTGTGGGGACTATTAGTTTAACCTTTAGAACCCCCTCTATTGTTTTAGCGAGGTTTAAGGGGGGCTTGTATTTCCCAGACTCTATTTTCCTTAGAAGGTCCACGCTTATTTTAAGCTTCCTCGCTAGAACATCCATATTCCACCCCCTCTCCTCCCTCGCCCTCCTTATCCTAGCCCCGAAATCCTCGACTATATCGTAGCTCTCCAGGAAGCCGCCCTGCCTAGCCACCTTAGGGCGGGCTTGGGGCTTAGGCTTTGGCTCCACCCGTTCACGCTCTACGGGGGAAGCTCTGGGGCCGAGCTTACTAGCGCATACAGGGCACACGCTTATTTCCGCGCCTTCAAAACTGACTCTATAAAGCTTCCCGGCCCTCATACCACATATTTCGCACACGCCCCCCAAAGGAGGACACCCATATTATAAGCTGGGTAAGAGTTTTTAAGAATTCCAGCTCGGGTAAGCTCGCCTTGACCGTCGTGTAGCTGCTAGGGGGAGAGATATGCGTGGGGGCAGCCTTAACGGCCCCTTATGAAGCCTCCAGCGAACCTAGGGGAGGCTGGCTGGGAGGGTGCAGGCTCGGCTAGTGTTATTGTCGTTACTGGGGTATTAACTGGTCTCCCTGGTTTATATTCCTAGAGTAGCTAATTAATAGTGGTGGAGCAGGGATTGTCTTCAGGGGGGAGGCAGGACGCTGAGCCCGAGAACTTGGAGGTTAAAATACTCAGGGAGAAGGTTAAACTATTAACCCAGGCTAAGGTCAACCTGGAGAGGGACCTCGAGTATTATAGGGGGGAGCTCGCAAAGCTACTATCCCCCCCATACATAGAGGCTGTGGTTGTTGAAGGATTGGGGGAGGGCAGGTACCTTGTAAGGAGCAGCTCGGGCCCAAACCTCATAGTAGGGGTCTCGGAGAACGTTGATAAGTCTAAGATCAAGCCCGGGGCTGTAGTGGCGTTAAACAGCAGGGGCTCGGCAATAGTGGAGGTGCTCCACCAACGCCATGACCCCCTAGTTAAAACTATGATAGTCGAGGAGAGGCCTAATGTGACCTTCGACGACGTCGGGGGCCTTGAAAGCCAGATAAGGGAGCTCTACGAGGTTGTAATCCTACCTTTAAAGGAGCCCCATAGGTTCGTGGAGTTGGGCATAGAGCCCCCTAAAGCAGTTCTACTACACGGGCCTCCAGGCACTGGGAAGACCCTGCTAGCCAGGTGTGTTGCGGGGGTCGCCAACGCTACTTTCATAAGGCTTGTGGCGAGCGAGCTTGTAAACAAGTATGTCGGCGAGGGGGCGAGGCTCGTGAGGGAGGTTTTCAGGCTAGCGAGGGAGAAGGCTCCATCAATAGTATTCATAGATGAGATAGACGCTATAGGGGCTAGGAGGCTCGACCTAGGAACTAGTGGAGATAGGGAGGTTCAAAGGACCCTAATGCAGCTCCTCGCGGAGCTAGACGGCTTCAACCCGTTGCAGAACGTTAAAATAATAGCGGCCACTAACAGGCTAGACATCCTGGACCCCGCTCTACTAAGGCCCGGCAGGCTAGACAGGCTAATAGAACTACCACTACCGGACACGAGGGGGAGGCTTGAGATCCTGAGAATACACACTAGAAAAACGCCTCTAAACCACGACGTAGACCTCAGAGAGATAGCTGTTTTAACGGAAGGGTTTAGTGGGGCGGAACTCAAAGCCACAGTTACAGAGGCAGCATACATAGCCCTAAGAAGGGGCTCTAAGACGGTAAGCAGAGAAGACTTCATAAAGGCTGTAGCCAAGGTTAAAAACAGGGCGAGAAGCCCTAAGACGACGACCACATACATATAGTTTAACTCCTGAGCTGGAGGCCGGTCTTCCTAAAAGGGCAAGCTAGCCAAAACCTCTCACACTTAACAACACTATCCTTTACAAGAGCCCTCTCAAGAACGCGACACCACCCAACAAAATAACCCTCCCTCTCAAGAACCCTGAAAAACTCGCAGCCAGAGCTGGGCCTATAATGTAACATGTATATCACGGGGAAGATAATCTTCTCCCTCTGAGCCAAACAATAACCCCCAACTAGCACTAACCACTCCTAAAACCTTTAAACCCTACCTCAACCCCCTATAGGGAAAACATTGGAGGGCTAACATGAGCCGGTAGGATTCCTCGGAAAACCATAATGGATACTCTCTTCCCTGCCCGAGCTCGGGAGGGGCAAGCTTTCTAGGGGCTTAGGCTTCTATTAGCGTCCCAGAATCTCCTTTCACTACTTTCAGAGCTTCTTCTAGGAGGCCTATAGAGGCTTTTCTCCCCGTTTTCTCTACAAACTCTATGGCTGCGAGCACTTTCGGGCCCATAGAGCCTGGGGGGAACTCGCCCCTCTCATAGTACTTCTTTAACTCCCGTGCTTTGACTCTTCTGAGCCACAGCCTCTTAGGGGTGTGATAGTTTAGGGCTACCCCGGGCACGTCTGTCAGTATCGCTAGCATGTCGGCGTCGAGCTCCACAGCTAGCAGGCTTGATGCTAGGTCTTTGTCTATCACGGCCTCTACGGGTTTTAGGGTGCCTTCCACGCTAGCCACCGGTATCCCCCCGCCCCCGGCCGCTATGGGTACTATGTTTTCTTCTAGGAGGCTTTTCAAGATCGGGGTTTCAAGTATTTTGAGGGGCCTGGGGCTGGGCACAACTCTCCTATAGTCTCCCCTAGGATCTTCCTTGAAGATCCACCCGAGAGTCTTGGATAAGACTTCAGCCTCCTCTCTCCCATAGTAGCCGCCTACTGGTTTCGAGGGGTTCAAGAATTCAGGGTCGTCGAGAGATACTAGGACCCTAGTGGGTATTACGGCAGCCCTCTTCGCAACCCCTAGTCTTGCGAGCTCCTCTTCTAGGCTGTGCGCTATGAGGAATCCGAGCCACCCCTGGGTCATGGCTACTGCGAGGTCTAGGGTTTGCCTGGGCTTTTTTAGGGGCATGCTCTCCATGGCTTCTAGTAGGTAGCCTACTTGGGGGCCGTTGCCGTGGGTTATAACTATTTCGAACCCTTCTCTAACGATTTCAGCTAGGGCTCTAGCCGCCTTCCTTACAGCTGCC
Source organism: Thermoprotei archaeon (assembly GCA_029335875.2). GTDB lineage: Archaea > Thermoproteota > Thermoprotei_A > Sulfolobales > Acidilobaceae > DSZV01. Next base: position 178,552 of record JARJMZ020000036.1, read on the forward strand.
CACTGCTCTTCCGGGTATCCTCTACTCTCTTTGGGTTGTAGAGCGTTACCTCCCAGGGCTACCACTATGAGCATAGCTTACACCTTTATCTTAAACTTAACCCTCTCCAGGAACTCTTCAACAGCCTCCTCTAGTGTCGGCCCCTCTACGATCTCAACTTCATAGTATGCTCTGACTATGGGCTTGCCCGCCTTTATAAGCCTGTCTAAGTCTATAGGGCTCCCAGATACTATCACGTCAGCGGGGACCCTCCTAAGGGTCTCCTCTAGGTCCCTCAACTGGCTCTCGGTATAGCCGGTGCTCGGAACAACTTTCCCCATGTGTGGGTACATTTTATACATTTCAGCTATGACCCCCACAGCGTGAGGCCTCGGGTCCACTATCTCTCTAGCCCCGTACTTGAGGGCGGCCACATAGCCAGCCCCGTAGGCGGCCTCCCCATGGGTTACAGTTGGGGAGTCTTCAACTACCACAACCCTCTTACCTTTAACAGCCTCAGGGTCTTTCAAGAATACTTCGCTCCTCGCCACTGATATTCTAGCTTTCTCGTTTAAGGATTTAACGTTCTTCTTGATAGCCTCTATAGAGTCTCTCGGGGCTTGGTCCGCCTTATTTATAACCACTAGGTCGGCCATCCTAACATTAACTTCTCCGGGGAAACTCCGGATTTCCTGGCCGGGCCTCATAGCGTCAGCAACCGCTATGGAGTAGTCCGGCTCTATGAACGGCCAGTCGTTGTTACCGCCATCCCACAGTATTATGTCAGCCTCGCTCTCAGCCATGCTCAAGACCGCCCTATAATCTACACCAGAGTAGACTTTCAACCCTATTTTTACATAATGCTCATACTCCTCCCTCTCCTCTACAGTCACATTCTTCAAGTCTAAGTCTTCCATAGTCTCGAACTTCTCGGCAACACTCGACTTTAAATCCCTGTAAGCCATGGGATGCCTTATCGGGGCTACCTTAAACCCTTTAGAAGAGAGTATTCTAGCAACCCTCCTAGACACACTACTCTTACCAGCCCCCGTCCTGACAGCTGTTACAGCTATAACAGGCTTTCTAGACTTCAACATAGTGTCCTTAGGACCTAGTATCATGAAGGAGGCGCCGCTCGCTAAAACCCTACTAATAATAGCCCCCACATTGTTATAGGTTAAGTCGCTGTAGGATAACACTGCTACATCCACGTGGTGCTCCCTTATAAGCTCCTCAAGGCGCTCCTCGGACACTATGGGGACCCCCTTAGGGTAAAGGCTTCCCGCAAGCTCCGGGGGGAATACTCTACCTTCCATGCCTGGAATCTGCGTTGAAGTGAAAGCAACCACTTTGAAATCAGGGTTATCCTTGAAGACCATGTTGAAATTATGGAAATCCCTCCCCCCAGCTCCGAGTATTGCGACTCTTATAGGCTTGCGCACTGGTCAACCCTCCTTTCTATTCCCCGTTTAAACCTCAATATTCGGAACTTTTATATTAATCAACTCTTACAAGTGTAACTTAAATATATGGCTTGAGCTCGAACCTAATAGATTATGGGAGTGTTGTCTCATAAGGGAAATATTATAAGGCTCCTAAAACCCTGCTAGAGAGGGTTAGGTTTCAAGGTGGCAAGGGTTGGGTGAAGTACTGTCTAAGACTGTATACGTGGCGTCCAGAGTATCCACATACGTGATCCTTCTAGGGCTAATTTTAGTTCTAGCTATTGGAGCTTATGTGAGGATGCTCCCAGCAATAAATTACGGGATGGAGCTAGACGAGGCCGACCCATTCTCAATGTACTGGGTAGCGGAGCAGTTCAGGGAGCACGGCTTATTCAACTTTAAAGCTGTATCCAGGAACACCCTATTCTGGTACCCTCAAGGCAGGGATTTCCTGAGGCAGGAGTATATAGGGACTTCGTGGCTAGCCGCAGCCACATACCCCTTAGGGAGCGTGTTCGGGCTCACGCTAAGAGAGTGGATAGCTTTATTCCCTGTTTTCGCCGGCGTCTTAACAGCCCTCCTCGCTTTCATCCTTGTTTACGTTTGCACGGGCTCTAAGCTTGGGGGCCTACTGTCTGCAGCCATTTTCTCTGTGACGCCGGGAGCTATAGCTAGGAGTACTGTGGGTTTCGTTGAGAAAATGGTGGTGGCGGGGGTTTTCATAACGTTATTCTACATTTTCCTAGTCTTAGCCTTAAAAGCCGGTGGGAGGGCTAGGCTAGCCTACTCTATAGCTGCCGGGGTTTTCGGGGGCTTTGTAGCCTTCACTTGGGGAGGCTATCATTTTATTGTAGTTTCTCTATCGCTAATAATCCTTGTAGACCCCCTAATCTTCGGGGCCGCTAGTAGGGGTAGGCTAGCAGTCTACGCTACCGCCTCGGTTCCATTCATATTGTTGACGGGAGCTTATCCAGGGGTGGGTTTCGACTATTTTGTTGGGGGCCTGGGCACTGGGTTACCGGCGGTTCTAGCCCTCTACGCTCTCCAGTCATACTGGGATGTCCTGAGGCTTGGGGAGCGCCTCTTCCCCTATACGAGGCTCCTCCACTTATGGCTTGTGGTCTCAGCTTTTGCGGCGGCCTTAGTGTTAGTGGTAACTGGAACTCTAAGAGTCCCAGGCAGAATACTGTTAGCTCTAGGGGTTAGAGAGTTCAGCCCCCTAGCTGAGAGTGTTGCCGAGCACGCTTCCCTAACCTGGGGTGACATGGGGAGGGAGCTTGGCCTGCCTCTAATATTCTCGATCCTCGGCCTCTCGTATTACGTTTACAGGCTATACTCTGGTAGGAGGAGCTCTATAGACAGTGTTTTAGCCGGCATGTTCATCATGACTATTATTATGGCTTACGCCGCTAAAAACATGGCCTACTTCCTCCACATGGCCTCCTACTACGCCTCGATAACAGCGGGCCTAACAGTGGGGCTATGGATGTCGGGGGAGAAGATCGTGGAGGAGGGTAAACGCAGGGGCACTATAAGAGTTGACGACCTGAGGCTTTTCATAGCGTTAACCATTATAGGCCTCATAATCTTCAGCTCAGCGTACTATGCAAGGTCAAGCTACGACGTTAATAGAGTGAGGGCGCCCCAAATACTGACTTCGGGGCTGGGGGTTTTCCAGCTAGGGGGTCAAAGTGTGGTCCCGTTGAACGATGCTTGGATCAGGGCTTTAGAATATATGAGGACAAACACGAGCGAGGACGCATTAATAGTAAGCTGGTGGGACTACGGATACTGGATATCAGTGGATGGTAAGAGGAGGAGTGTGGCCGACGGCTCCACATACAATGAAACACAGATCAGGATACTCGCCAGGATACTGACTGGGAACGAGGATGAGGCTTCATACCTTCTGAGGTTCTTCAGAGCCCAGCCCAACAACACTTACATAGTGTTCTACGAGGCGTACATAATATATAGGCCCGAGAACCTTACGACAGCCTACGTGTTCCCCATTTTCAGCGCCCCCCCAGGAGCTAACTCCATCATATACGGGGCCGCGGATTTCCCCAAGTCATTCCAGATGCTCAGGATAGGCTATAGGATAAACCCCTTCGCCCCCTCACCCTTCGGGACAGAGTACTCCACCCAGAGGGTCATGGGCGGAAACATATACCATTATTTCCCAGGCTTCATAGGGGAACCCAGGTCCAAGGCTGAAAACGTTCTAAACTCTCTAATATACAGGCTTAGCGTAGAAGGCTTAAACCACATACCCTCAAAGGGGATCCTGACGGGACAGTGCAACGCCCTAGCAAACGCGACAACAACTATACCAGCATTCTACGACCCCGCAACACGCTCCATACTAGAGCTTAGACTCCAAGGAGAGACTAGAAGGTTCACCCCGGAAGCCATATTCGTCTCATGCTTCCAAAGCGAGATAGGACTCGGCTACGCTCAAGACCTAGCCGTCATAGTGTTCATGTTCAAATGGACAGGCTAGAGTACTATCTCCAGCTTTTTGGTTAATATGGCTACTTAGAGATGCTTGAGATCATCATAGTGCCTGCGAACTATGAGAACTTAAAGGTTAAACCTTTAAGGCCCCCAACGAGCCCATGAGCGTTGAACGGGCTGGGGGAAGCCGGGCCCAATATCATGGGAAAACCAAAATACCCACGGTTTCGGGTTCCGGCGGCCGCCAGCTAGCGTTTAAACAACCAGAGCTTTCCTCCTATAAACTCTAGAGAACTAAACCCCCTCCGGAGGCTGAACTAGTTGCTGCGCCGCGGCTCCGAGAACCCGAGAATGGATCTAGTTAGAGCCCTCACAAGCGTTAGGAAAGCGCAGATCAAAGTCAACATGGCCATAGAGAGGCTCAAAGCTATCAAAGAGTTTGAAGCAGCCTCCAGGCTAGCAGCTCTAAGCGAGATCCTCGAAAGAATATCGCTAAGACTTGAAACCATAATAGTGACCAGGCAGCTCAGCGGGGAGGCAGTTAAATCCCTGGTAGCGCTATCAAAAGCCCTGGAAACACTTAAAATACACGCACCCCCGCACACCCACTATGCGATAACTGAAGTACAAGAATCCCTAGAAAACATATACGGAAACCTCATAATGGAACCGTTAGAGCTCAGCCCGGAAACTGTGAACTCTGAAGTCGAAGAAATAATAAGAGAAGCCTTTAAAACCGTCAACAATAAAACCAAAACTCAAACACAGCGTTAACACTAGACCCCCGCCTCACCAGAGATCTCATTTAATGGGCTGAACCCTATTCCTTAAGTGCCTGCTATCGACAGTATATTAGAGGCTGAACGCTTCCTCCTCGAGCCCGTCACACGTCGAGTACACTACTCTCTAAGCCCGGGGTTTCCTCGTTAATTAGGGGTTTAAGTCTCGGGGTCAAGAGGGTTTTCCGGGACTGCGAACGGTTGAAGGGGACGCGCTTATAATTAATGCTTAACGCACCACACGATCGTCGTCCGAGTAGTTTTTATATCGCTATCCTAGCATGCTTTACTTTAAGTTAAACGCTGGGGTAATACTTTCAAAGCCTTTAACACTATAGAGGGGTTCATGTAAAGCCGGTTATTTGAAACTATGGTGGGGCTAGTGTTTTCCATAAGGGGTGGGTTTTGTTTAAGCTGGAATGTGTAGTTTAAAAGGTTGGTTTAAACTTCTTTTATGGGATGAGGGCTCCTAGCCAGGCTGATATGGTGATGTGTGGATCACAGTCCGACCTCGCCTCTTACTATTTTAGTGTTGCGAGTGTGCCCTCGCCGTGGGGGAAACTAATTTAAGGTGGGCTGCTAAGTGTAGTGTTAAAGGGTGGTTTATTGGCTGTTTGGAGTGTTCTAGCTCTCTTGAGGGAGAACCCTGAGGAGCTTAAGGGGCACGTGGCTAAGAGGCTTATGGATACTAGTATAGTGGATTTAGCCTACCAGCTTGACGTTGAGTGGCGTAGGCTTCAGACGGAGATTAACGAGCTTAGGCATAAGCATAACCTGATAACTAGGAGTGTTGCTAAGGCTTCTAGTGAGGGGGAGAGGAGGCTTCTCCTGGAGGAGGCTAAGGGCCTCCTTAAAGTCATTGAGGAGAGGGAGGCTAGGCTGGCTGATGTTGAAGCTAAGAGGTTTGAGGTTTTGAACTCCCTGCCTAACCTTGTTGAAGATGATGTGCCTGTAGGCGATGAGAACGCTAGTGTCCCCGTAGAGTTTTGGGGCGTGCCTAGGGTTTGGTCAGGCTATTTGGAGCAGTTTAGGGACCAGGTTGAGAGGTATGGTTTCAAGGTGGAATACGAGCTCATAGACTGGAAGCCTCGGGGCCACGCTGACATGCTCGAGGAAGTTTTAATGTTGGGGGACACTGTTAAGGCTGGGGAGGTTGCCGGGTCCAGGTTCTACTATCTATTCGACGACCTCGTGTGGCTCGACTTCGCCCTCCTCCTCTACGCTATTGACAAGCTTACATCTAAGGGTTACACTCTAGTGCTCCCCCCTTACATGCTCAGGTATAAGGTTATGAGGGGTGTAGTGGATCTGGGGGCTTTCAGAGACGCTATATACAAGGTTGAGGGGGAAGACTTATACCTCATAGCCACGTCAGAACACTCCCTGGCAGCCCTATACTATGGAGAGGAAATTTATGACGACGAGCTCCCCATAAAACTCGCAGGCATAAGCCCTTGTTTCAGGAAAGAAGCCGGGGCCGGCAGCAGGGACCTCAAAGGAATATTCAGGGTACACCAGTTCCACAAGGTGGAGCAATTCGTATTCTCAAAGCCCGAAGATAGCAGGAAGATGCTCGAGGAGATAATAGGCAACGCTAAGGAAATGTTCCAGGAACTAGGGCTACCCTATAGAATAGTAAACATAGCCTCAGGAGACCTGGGAGCCCCCGCAGCAAAGAAATACGACCTTGAAGTGTGGATGCCGGCCCAAGGCAAATACAGGGAGATGGTGAGCGCGAGCAACTGCACAGACTGGCAGTCATACAGGCTGGGCATAAGAATGATCAGGAGGAAAGGAATGACGAGAGAGTACGTTCACACCCTCAACAGCACGGCAATAGCCTCAACGAGAACAATAACAGCAATACTAGAAAACTACCAAGAACCAGACGGGACAGTAGTAATACCTAAAGCCCTAAGAAAATACCTAGAACCCTTCGAAAAAGCCCCCAAAGAATACGTAAAACCCAGAACCCCAACGTCAAAACATGAATAAACGCGTAACCCGTCCAGCTAAACCTTGAGAAAGCGCATACTAAACTCTCAATAGTAGAGGAGACTCCTAACATGGTCAACAGCCCCCACGCTCATTCGATCATTTCAAACGCCCCAGCCGGGGGGTCATTGCTAGGGTTAGCTTGGGGCGTTGCTAGAATGTGAAATTCGTACTCCCATACTTTAGGCTTGCTTTTCCCTATTTACGTGGGTGTTGTCTTTTGGGTTCCGAGGTTGGCGGGTTTGTCAAAGTTAGCGGTGATGAAGAAGTCGTGAGGGAGGTTATTGAGGCCCTGAAGGAGGTTTACGATCCTGAGATCCCTGTTAACATCTATGACCTCGGCTTGATATATGAGATTCACGTGTTTAAAAACGAGGAAGGTAAGCCTGTGATCTCAATATTGATGACTATGACAGCCATAGGATGCCCTGTTATTGGGCTTCTCGCCGCCTATGTTGAGGAGGCTGTGAGAGATAGGGTTCCGGGCGCTGAGGTTAACATTGAGATCACGTTCGACCCCCCGTGGACTCCTGAGAGGATAACTAAGGAGGGTAGGGAGCAGTTTAAGGCCATGTACGGGTATGATATTGTGGAAGAGTGGATTAGGATTATGAGGGAGAGGGGTTATTAGGGTTTTATAACTATCCTGCCCATTGAGCCCCCTCTTTCCAGGATCTTGTGGGCTTCCCTCACCTCGCCCGCTTCCAGTTTTATGGGCCTGTAGACAGGCTTGACCTCGCCCCTCTTGAGAATGTTAATTGCTTCTTCTAGTTCTCTTAGTGTGGAGTTGAGGACTCCCTGAACTTTAACCTCCCTGAGTATTATAAGGCCTAGTAGAACCTGTTGGGGTCTAGGGTCTACGTTACCTATAACCATGACCCTCCCGCCCCTAGCCACAGACCTTAAGCTCTGATCTAGTGTGGGGCCCCCTACGGTTTCCACTATAATTTCTGGGCCCCTACCCTCAGTCAGCCTCCTAGCTTCTTCCGAGAACCTGTCCCTGTAGACTATAACATTATCAGCCCCATACTTCTCTATTAACCTCGCCTTCTCCTCACTCCTAGTAACGCCTATCACTTTCAAGCCTAAACTCCTAGCTACCTGGACAGCGTGGATGCCCACGCCGCCAGAAGCTCCTGTGACCAGCGCGCACTCGCCTTTCCTGGCCCCTCCAAGGGTCTTTAAAGCCCTCAGAACAGTTCCAACAACGCAGGCGGCGAAACTATAGGCTTCCGGGGGCGCTTCCCCCGGGTCTCCCACCCTCTTTAGAATCCAGTGGGGTAGTTTTATGTATTCTGCGTAGCATCCATCCATATCTTCTCCAAGCCACCTGGTGCTCCTACATATGTTCTCTCTACCTTCGCTGCACTCGGGATCCCTAGCGTCAAAAGAGTATATGAGCGACGCTACTAGATCCCCCTTCTCCAGGCTGTCGACCCCTTCTCCAACTTCTACCACATAGCCTGAAACCTCGTGCCCCGGGATCACTGGGGTTTTAGTCTTCATAAAGCCCTTCCTCGCCAGCACGTCCCTATAGCATATTCCGCAGCCAGCTACTTTCAATAGAACCTCCCCAGGGCCTACCCTGGGGGTCTCCACCTCCCTCTCAACTAGGAGGTCCACTTCCCCTACTCCCTCTAGGACTATAGCTTTCAAGCAGGCGGCACCCGTGGATTGCTCTTCTTCGGGAGTTTAAATTTAACGTTAATACTGGGTGTCGTGGGGTTTAATTAAGCTAAATAAGGTTTAGATTACGCTTTAGCCTACTGGTGGAGGATAAGACCTTATGGATAGTGAGGGTGAGGATTCTAGCGATAGTAGTTCGAGCGTCTTTATTAGGAGGGCTCGCGTTAGAGACTCTCAAGCCATATATGATATACATTTGAAGAGCCTGGCGGGGGTAGACAGGGAGAGTAGGGGGTGGTTTTCAAGCATAATAGGGCTTAAATCTAGGAGGGTGAAAGTCCTAGTAGCCGAGATCCAGGGAAGAGTAGCGGGTTTCATAGTAGCTTACAAAGCTAGAAACAAGGCCTACATAGACTCTCTAGCTGTAGACCCCCAGTATAGGGGTTTAGGCGTGGGTAGCAGACTATTACAAGCCCTAGAGGAGGTCTTAGAGTCTGAGGGCGTGGAGGAAATAGGCTTAAGCGTGAAAAAGGACAACCACGGCGCCCTCCAATTCTACATAAAAAACGGCTACTCCGTGAAAGGAGTCGTGCTCCTACTAGCTTTGAAGAGGGAGAACGGCCAGAACACCCCTATAAACGGCTTCAGGCACGTCATAGTTAACGGGAGCATCAGAAAGCTGAAGATCAAAGTCCTCCCAACAACATGGTGGAGCAGCCTAACAGAGTACGTGGATAGGAGGGCGTACGATAAGTTGAAAGACGAGCTAACAATACTAGTCTACGAAGGCCCGAAACTTAGAGGCCTAGCAGAGTTCTCCCCCGGAAAGAGGATCCTAGTAGACTACATGGCAGTATCCTACGGGAAACCCCTCGAATCAATAAAAGCACTAATAGAAGCCTTAAAAAGAGAAGCGTCGAAGACAAACGTTAAAGAAATAATAATACCAGTAGATGGGAGCAAAGGAAGCATAATAAGAGAACTGTTAAACCTCGGCTTTACAGTAGCGGGGGCAGAATACAGACTCTACAAGAAACTAACACCTTAAAACCGTAAACTCAAAACAGCAAAGCCCGAGCCCCCACACTTCGCAAGAGAACCTGCCAGGAGCCTTACGGTTAGAGGCTCCCGCCATCGTAAATCAAACAATAGAGAGGAACGCTTAAACCGTAGCCGCCGAAGCGGCTGTTAATAGTGATGTTTCTCGGGTAATAGTCTAGCTTCTATTATGGGAGGACGTGGTTTAAAGGTAATTGGTGGTCGCCAGAACCCAATATCACGGATATTCATGGCATTGGACATGACCCTCTTAACCGATTGGGGGCTCTATAGGCTGGCATTACCGGGGCCGCCCAGCCCCCGGCCTCTAAATGTCAATCATAGAAGCGGGCTCAATAAATTAGGGGGCCTTAAAGTTTAACTCTAAATCCTCATAGCTTTCAGGCACCGTATTATACTAACATGTTAACCAGAAGACCCCAAAGATTTTACTCTAGAAAAACAGTCCTGGTCTATTTTAAAGGTCCAATTCTCCGTAGAGGATTTTTAGCTCGTCTAGTGTTAGGGGTTCGCCTTTTTCCGCTTTTTCCCTCACTTCTCTCTTCTTCTTTTCTAGTATTTCTAGTTGTACTCCTAGCCTCATAGCTTCTTTTACTTCTTTCATCTTTACGAGGCCTTCTCTGTACTCGCTGTAGAGGTTGTCTAGGGTCTTTGTTAGCTCGTCTATAGTGGCGCTTTTCTCTTCTATTGCTTTCGAGAGGGCTTCTATCTTGGTGTTGAGTTCTTCGAGTCTTCTGATGACGGCTTCTAGGTGGGTTCTGAGGGTTTCAATTTCCGATCTTTTCTCGGAGATTTGCGCGTTTAAGTCTTTAAGCTTTAATAGTATGGACTTATATTCCGCTTCGAGTTCTAGGACGGAGATGACATGTCTCCTCGCTTCTTTAACTCTCATTATCATGCTTTCGAGCCTAGCTATTTCCTCTATCATTCTCCTCTCCTCTTCTGGTCTCATTACCGTGGTCATCTGCCTCCATTCCAGCTCTTCTAGCCTCCTCTGGAGTCTTTTCAGGCTGACTTTAGCTACTTCTCCTTCTTTCTCTGCTAGTTGTCTTGTTATTCTCAGGTCTTCTCTTTTGTTTAGGGCTTCCGCCCTCACCTTATCTCTTTCCTCTCTTATTTTCGCCAGCTCTTCTCTCAATGTTTTGAGTTCTTCTCTTAGTTTTCTCAGTGTTTCCACTTGTTTCCTCCTCTCTTCTACCAGTTTTCTTTTCTCGTCCCTCAGTTTTCTAGTCGTGTCTATTAGCCTTCTCCTTTCCTCTTTTACTTCGATGATCTTCTCCCTGAGGTCCTCAACCTTTGTTAGCAAGTCTTGTTCTTTAGTGTTGACCCCCCCTGTCAATAATCTTGCACCTTGTCTTGTAATGATCCTAGTTTCAACTTTAGGTTTTAAGCTTATAAGTTTATATGTTAAGATTTTTCAATCTTAAAGTCGTAATACTTGTACTCCTCCCCTCCACTTAGTATCTGCTGTATCTTCCCGTAGAGGGCGTCTAGAGTCTCGGGGGAGTTCACGGACACGGGGATGACCTCGCCTATGAACCCCGACTCGTAAAGTGCTGAGGCGAGGCTCGACATGAGAGACCTTGTGAAGGGGTCTATCTTCTCGTCGCCCTCGACAAGGCTCTCGAGGAACCCCTTCTCGCCAAGCCTCTCCACAACACCCTCTATAACCTCGGGCATTAGGAGGTCGGCTTTGCTAACAACATTTATCTGGGGTCTCCTCAGCCTAATAGCCACGCTTGATGCCAGGGTCAATATGGAGATTATGCTTGACGGGTTCTCTAGAAACATGGGGTCCACGAGGAATATTGTGAGAGAAGGATACCCGTAGGTTAAAGCGTCTAAGACTATGGGGCCGCCGTGTCTATAGGCGAAAAGCTCCATTTGACCTGGAGTGTCCACTATTACATAGTCGGGCTTAATATCCTCTATGTGCTCTCTAATGTCGAACACATAGTTTATGAGGGAGTCCACGGCGGATATTAGAGCGCCGTTAGGGCCTAGACCCTTAGCCATAAACTCCTGGGCTGTCACATACCTCCTCGCGTCAACGTCTACATCGTAGGGGATCGCTTCCGCTGCAGGGTCAAAGTTAAGCCTAGCTACAACGGGCCCGAAAGACTCTATATGGGAAGCTAGCTCCCCCGTCAAAGTGCTCTTACCAGATCCTGCAGGCCCAACTATTATTATGAACTTCAAGAGGACAATCCCGGGGTATTAAATGGGTTGAAGGAGGTTATTAAACGTGTTTCAGGAACTTCTTTCCGAGAGCCAGGGCAGCCAGAACCTCTATCTTAGTCAGGATCCCCCTAAGTACTCTGTTATCGTCGATAACGGGGAGGCATCCTATAGAATTGCTAACCATCCTGGAGACTGCCTCGGCAGCATCTTCCCTCAAGTAGGCTGTTATAGGGTTGGGCGTCATTACATCCTCAGCTGTAGGTATTATGTAGGCTCTTGCAGTCACCGTTCTCCCTTCAATTTTAGGGGTTTCAGTTTTATATTTTCTGTAAGCCTCTTTTCCTTTCCTCGCGATCATGAGGGGTTCTAAGAGCGCTATATCCCTCTTAGCTACAACCCCTACGGGCTTCATGTTTTCATCAACTATGACGACTTTACCTGAGGGGTCAGCGTTTATGAGCTTGACTATGTAGGATATACTGTGGCTTCTCCTGGCTGTGGAGACTTCCCTCCTAGCTATGTCTTCTACAGTATACACTCCCTTATACCTTTCTGAGAATGCTTTGGCTATGTCCGTCCTGGTTATTATTCCCGTCAGGCGCCCTTCCTTATCTACTACGGGCAGCCCCCCTATCTTGTTCTTTAAAAGTATGTATGCCGCCTTCTTTATAGTATTATTCTCTTCTATCACTATGGGGTTTTTAGTCATAACATCCCTGACTAGTATCTCGTCTAGGGTGTTTTCAACCCTCCTAGCTATGATGTCAGCTATATCGGAAACTGTAACTACGCCCACAGGCCTCCCATTGTCGTCTACAACAACTATTCTGCTAACATTCCTGCTTAGCATGATGTTCCTCACGTAGCTTAGAGTGTCTTGAGGTTTGACGGCGTACACGGGGGAGTTCATATATGTTGAGATCCTAGCCGACATTTTAACCACGCTCTAGAGCTAGAGCTACCAGGATATCCCTCTCGGTTATTATACCTTCAGCCTCCCCATCTCTAACTACTAGAAGCCAGTTAACCCCACTCTCAAGCATGATGTTGCAGGCCTCGCCCACATCAGCCTCCCCGCTTATTACCGCGAACTTTTCCTCCATTATTATTGAGGCTGGGAGGGTCAAAATCTCCTCTATACTAGTCCCCGAAAGGTGTTTGAATGCCCTGTGTGAGCCGAAGAAGGAGGCGTAGCCCTTAGCGGACACAAACCCTTGAACTTCATCGTTAAACGTTACGGGCAGCCTCCCGAAACCGTGTCTCACCATGGTCTCAGCGACTTTAGCTAGGCTGTCTTCAAGGCTTACTGTGACTATTGTTGAGGTCATAACTTCAGATATTTTAACCCCCACTTTCTTCTCTGAAAGCAGCCTCACTATGTCATGCTCTGTTATCACCCCGTAAGCTTCCCCATACTCGTCTACTACCGGTATAAAGCCCGCACCCCTACTGATCATAAGCTCTAGGGCCCTCTCGAGATCCTCATTGACATTAACGGCTATAGGCGACGGGTTCATTATAGAGGAAACCCTCTCATCCCTAAGGGCTTTATAAATGTTACCCTCATGCCTCCTAACTATAATACTGTAATACTCGCCTCCCCCAAGATAGTTGACTATATCCATAGACATGAGAACCCCCACGACCTTGTCAAACTCCGTCACTATAAGGCCTCTAACGTTCCTGGAAGCTATAAGCTCCGCAGCCTCCAACACTGTAGAGGACTTACGTACTGTGATAGCGGGCTTACTAGCTACTATTCCAACGCTTTTAACACGCTCCCTAACCCTCTGGCTCCAATTAGGCGTCCCATCAGATCTAAGCCACCTTAACCCTTCAGGCCTGCTCCTAACTACTATAGCCCCCTCCCGCACTTTCGACCTAGCGGATATAACGGGTTTAAACACGCGCCTAGGCTGCCTGCTCCCCACCATAGGCCACCGCTACACACTATAGTTTTATGTTTCCAGGAGTTTTAAAAAGCTATAGCATATATGGAGGGGCTAGCCGCCCTAGTGCCGTTAGAGGGCTTTCGGGGAAGAATGCCTCTCTCCACTCTAGGTTTACCCCTGCTCCTTACCGGTCTCGGCCTCCACAGAGTGCCAAGCGCCGGGCCACACTAATCCTGGTTTACCCTACTAGAAAGCTTTCAAACTATTGGGATTTTAGGGTGTTTTATCTGAGGAGTGCTCTAACAGCGTCTTCTCTATCAACTATGCCTATCAAGTGCTTGTTCTTTTCCGAGTCTACTACGGGGATTCTGCCTATGTTCCTCGATACCATTATTTCAGACGCTTCCAGGAGCGTGCTCCAGGGGTATAGGTATGTGCAGGGTCTCGTCATGACATTGGAGACTTTAGGGCTTTTAGCATGGCCTCTCGCAGCCTCTAAGTGTATCCTAGAATACCCCTTCCTGAGGAGGTCGTATTGGGTTATTATGCCCACGAGGACTCCCCTATCATCGACTACTGGGAGCCCCGCATACCTGTACTCTCTCATGAGCCTCCAAATACTATTAACCCTGTCGTGGATCCTCACAGCTATAGGGTTCCTGCTCATTACATCCTCTAGTTTCAAAGACTCTAACAGGCTTCTCTCCTCGATTAGGGCGAGCTCTATGACATCCTCAAGCCCCAGAAAACCCTTAAACACTCCCCCCTCAACTATGGGAGCATACCATTCGTCGACACTAAGCATTTCCCTAACAGCTTTTAACAACGGGTAGTCCGGGCTCAAAGCCACTTTAGGCTGAACGGCTAAATCCTTAGCCTTAGCCTCGCTCTTAGTCCCGGTAACAGTGAGAATCTCAGACCTAGATATGACGCCTATAAGCCTCCCTCTCTCAGCCACAGCCACGACTCTCAAACCATAGTCCCTCATAACTCTCCTAACATACTCTATAGGATCCTCAGGCTTCACTGAAACAAGCCTAGGTTTAGCAACCTCGCCCACAAGCCTAGCAGCTAAACCGTAAGCCTTGCCAGCCAAACTTTCAACCCTAGTTATGTAATTACGGTGTGCCCTTTAAACTATCCAGGCGCGGTTGTCGGATAGCTTACTTTTTAACAGTTATTTGGCAACGCCCGGCTTTAATATCTTGAGCTCTCCACTAGCTTCTTCCATTGTGAGGCTCAGTGTTTTAGAAGCTTCTATTAGTATCTCCCTGGCTAGTTTTAGTTTCAGAGTTTTATCTTTATCGTTTAGGGTGGCTCCCTTGTGTTTGAACGTGGGTTTTTCGAAGTTGAAGCCTGCTAGTTTTACTTGTGAGGCCCCTAGTAGCATTGCTAGTATTGCGGCCCTATCCCCGTCTGTGAAGCCCCCTATGCTTAGTGTGCAGTTGACAGTGTGGACTTGAGATGTGAATATGATGTTCTCAGTGTTCACAGTGCTCAGGAGCCAGGAGACTCTCTCCATGTTATCGCCGTGTACGTGGATCGCATAGAACTTGGCTAGCCTCAGCCCCATCGTCAAATATTTAAGTTCAACATCTAGGTCCCCCGTTATGTAGAGGGGTTTAACTCCACTATTTATCAAGGCTTGGAGCCCCCCTTCAGGGGCTGCTATAACATCGCATCCTTCAATGTTTAAAGGCTCCCCTGCTAGGGGCCCTACTATGCATACTGTAGACTCTCTGATCTCGCTTTCAAGCTCTTCTAAAGCCGCGCACTCCCCATAGCATGTTGGGGGGCCTATGAGGGCTGCGATCCCCTCCCTGTGCCTGGGGTATTCCATTACAGGCTCCACTAGCCTATAGTATATTCCTATAAGCTTTTCAGCCCTCTCCCAGAACTTTCTCAAGCTCCCGCAGAACGGTGTCTGACACCCCAACAATCCTCTCATCACCCGGGGAAGCCCTACCAACACACCAGCGCAGCCACCTAGCATAGCTTAAAGACCCGGCGTCAACAACCTTAGCTCTAGCCTTAGAGAGCAGTATTAGGAGCTCCACAAAACAACCCATAGCCCTACTATATGGGGGTGGAGACCCCCCAGTATGGGTGAAGGAGGAACACTCATACTCATCATAATCCCCGCCAGAAGCCAGAAGACGAGGAGCACATGTGAACCACGCACCCTTAAACTCGTCAACAACAGGGCAGCCGTCAGAGCCCCACGAAACCTCAAGTTCAAGACTATGAATCAGGCTAAGGTAGAAGTCGAGGGGATCCCTGGGGGCTAAAAGAACTAAACCCCCCACACCCCCCCTCAAAAGACCCCAGAGGCCTGTACCCTTATAGACTTTGAATCTAGGCTTCTCCATGTAGAGTAAGCCTAAAGGCATACTATACTTGTGGCCGCACGGAAAAGCTATAAACTCGTAGTAAACCCCCTTAACGAAACAAACACTAGACACCAAAATAATGAGAATACCTGGAGATTATAAACAAGACCCCCACCTCTACAATGGTTTAATACCTGTTATGTGGAGTTAGATTATGCATACATGAGAACCTAGCCAGCCCACTGGAACCCTCCTGCTGGGGGGATTTAAGAAGCTAAGTTGAAGAAGCGTTTCTATCATAGCGCATATCCGCTCGAACCTCTTTAACTTAATTTCTAGGCCTACAGTATTCTCCGGTTTCAGGCTATCAAATGTAGTGGGAAAACTCTATGTCATGTAGGGGTAGCTCTAGGAGTTGAGGCTTACAATTATTTAAGTAATTATGAACCTGAATAGAGCCGGGTCTGGGGGGTGATGGGGGTGGAGGACATACTCCTTACGGAGGAGGAGAAGAAGATTAAGTATGAAGTGAGGAGAGTGGTGAAGGAGGTTCCTTCCGAGCTTATCCGGAAAATGGAGTCGGAGGAGGTGGTGTTTCCTAGGGAGTTTATTGATCTTATTACGAGTGCTGGCATAGTTGGGCTGCGTTTCCCAAAGGAGTATGGGGGGCGGGGGGCGAGCTGGGTGGCAGACATGGTTGCTGTGGAGGAGATGGGTAGGCTCGGCTACACGCTTGCTTGCATGTATGCTCTTGGGACTATTGTGGGTGAGGCTATTTACCGTTTTGGGACTCGAGAGCAGAAAGAGAAGTATCTTCGCGGGATTACGAGCGGGAAGCTTTATGGGGCTGAGGCTATAACGGAGCCCTCGGGGGGCTCGGATGTTTTCGGGATGATGAGGACGACTGCTGTGAAGAAGGGAGGCTCTTTCATATTGAACGGCCAGAAGAGGTTCATTGTGGGAGGGGTGGGGGCCGACTTCTTCGTGACCTTCGCCATAACGGATCCCTCAGCTCCGAGGAGG